>PLYN01000007.1 GCA_003151815.1 Bacteroidota bacterium
AAGGCTTTGCAGAAATTACGAATTGTTGTTTGAATCTTCTGAAAACATGGTGAAATTATCTGCTATAAAATTATTATTGAATAAAATTTAAACAGGCTCTTAAATATTTCATTTCTTAATATTGTTGCTAAAAACTATTTTAAAAATTTTAAAAGGCTCTAATTATTTCTTGTTTTTTCTTCTATCATTGTCATCGAAAATTTTTTTAAAAATTCTATTATCAAAGCCTTTCACGAATACATATATATATTAAAAAATCATAGAAAACCCTTTTCCTTTATCTTTATTATCAATGCTTTTATAATTGAGAATTTCGCGGGTAAGAAATTTAGAATATTGCTGAAGCATAAAATTTCGGAAGGGTGTTAAATCCTCTGTGGTTCTTGATTTTTCTAATGCTTCAATATATTCGGCTTTGTCTTCTTTAAAAACAATTGCTAATGGCAATTGAAAAAAAGACAAAATATAATTCATCAATAAACGCGATGTTCTTCCATTGCCATCATAAAAAGGATGAATACTTACCAAATCGAAATGCGAATCAAAAGATAAATGAAGTTGGTCGGTAACTGTAGCGGATATTTTTAATTTTTTATTTATTTCGCTGCACAATTTTTCAGTCAGCGGTTCTACTTTATCATAGTTGGGAAAATAGCGATTGCCTGCCCTTACATTTCCTTTTCTGAAAGCTCCCGATGTTGCATCTACTTCTCCCAAAACAGTATTGTAAATTTTTCCTGTTTTTGCCATCACTTTGGCATTAATTTTTTGTATAAATGAATTGGAAATTTCTTTTTTTTGCTTTGCTTCATTAATAATATATAATAAAGCTTTAGCATGGTCGGTAGTCATTAAGCTATGTTCAAGGGGTTTTCCTTTTGGAGTTAATCCTTCGTCTAATAATAAATTGGTTTCAGTTTCGGTAAGTGTTGAACCTTCCAAACTTGTTGAATGATGTGTAATAAAATAGAGATTGAACTTATCAAAATGAATGCTCTTTGATAAATCCAAGGATTGGTATTCGTTTATTAAGTCCTCTATTTTCATTTCACTGGTCGTAGTATGTTAATCTTGTCAGTAAGGAAGAAGCTACTTAAGCAGTTTAATAATGAAACTTACACGAAATAATAAGAATGGTATTTTGAGTAACTTGGTAAACCAAACGGTGTTCTTTAGTAATACGCCTGCTCCAATAACCTTTTAGGTTGTGTTTAAGTGCTTCGGGTTTGCCAATGCCTTTAAAAGGCGATTGTCTGCACTCATCAATAAGTTTAACAATTTTTGTAAATATTTTACTATCCTTTTTTTCCCATTTTAAAAATTGCTCAAGAGCAATATCTTCAAATTCTACCTCTTTCATTTTCGTAAATATTTATCAATATCTACCTTAGTTGTTTTGCCTTGTTTTACATTTTTTATGGCATCTTCCAAATGCTTGCGATTAGCGTCGGTGGAAAGCAGGTATTCCGTTTCGTCCATCTCTTCTTCTACAATAATTGAAATGCGTTTGCTTTTAAAAAGGGCTTTAATGCTTTTTAAAATTTTATCGTCAAGTTCGTTTGCCTTAAGATGGAATGAAGTATACATAATAAAATGATTAAGATTTAGTATTACAAAGATAGTTAAAGAAATTTTAAATTTGAAAAAACATGTTACTAAAAAAACAGTAAAGTGGTTCTATTTCAAATAGCTGCGGCAAAATTAAAGCAAATCGAAGATCTTTTATAAACTTATTATTTTTGTTTGTTCTTTATTTTTTCTTCAATAGCTGTTGTAGAAAATCCTTCTAAAAATGCTATTGTTTGAACTTTCCCTTCATTATTTTTTACGATATCCGAACCAACAATGTATTTTTTGCTTTCTTTATTTGTTTCGTTTGCATCGTAATCAGCGCCTTTCACCAATACATCGGGTTTAATAAAACTGATCAGATCAAATGGAGTTTCTTCATCAAAAATTATTACTGCACTAACAAAATGTAATGAAGCAATAATCATTGCACGGGTTTGTTCATCCTGTAAAGGACGTGTTTTGTTTTTACCCAAGCGCTTTACAGAAGCATCGCTATTTATTCCTACAATGAGTTTTTTGCCCAGATCGGATGCTTTTGCAAGATAATCAATATGCCCGCGATGAAGAATATCAAAACAGCCATTTGTAAAAACAATCGTATTTTCTTTGAATCGCCATTCACCTATGGCCATCAATAATGTATCCTTGGTATACATTTTTGATTGAACAATTTCAAGTGCTGTTAATTTTTCTGAGTTGGGAACCATGTGTTATCAAAATTAGAAATAGAGTAGCTGATGATGTTCGTCAATCCTTTTTTAATACCGCTTCTTTATTTAAAAGAGGAAGTAATATCAATGAAATTACTCCGAGAATAAGTATAAGCACAAACTGTGATGTCCACATAAGCCAGGCAAAAGCAAAGGAAAACGTAAATGATATTTTAAATATTGTACTTAATGTTTCCGTTACTAAAGCTTGGGAAGCACCTGTTCCGCCTGGAACAAATATTACACCTAAAGTACTAAAAATAAGCACAGCGAAAGCAGCAGCAATACCTAATTGCGATGTTTCTTTAAAGCATAAAAAACCAATGAATATCGATGAAATATACAGTAACCAAATCAACAGGGTATAAAAAATGAATAGATAAGGCCGATCGATATTTTTTACAGATTTTAATCCTTCCACAAAACCGTGCAGCACCCCTTTAATTTTTTTAGATAATACACCATTATTCTTTTTTCTGAAAACAAAAAATGATGCAGTAACACCTATCATTACCATTCCGAATACTATCAGAAATGAATTATTTTGGAGAAGTGAAGACAATTTAACGGAAGCAGGATGCACAATTTTATCATTTGTTAATCCCCATAACTCGTTAAACTGAAAGATAAGGGTAGCAAAAAAAATAATAATTAAACAGATCAGATCAATAATCCGTTCGGCAATAACGGTTCCAAAAGCCTCTGTGAATGGGATCTTTTCATATTTACTCAATACCCCGCAACGAGAAACTTCGCCTAAACGTGGCAAAGCGAAATTGGCTAGATAACCTACCATTACGGCAAAAAATGTGTTTGAAAGTTTGGGATTAAATCCGAGAGGTTGTATTAAAATCCGCCAGCGTATAGCTCGGGCAACATGACTTAAAATGCTTAATAATAAAGAGACGAAGATCCAGAAATAGTTGGTTTGTTTGAATGCTTCAGCAATACTTGCTTTGTCATTTTCGGTGAGATTGCGTACTGCCAGCCATATCAATAAAATTCCTATTCCTAAAAAAAACAGAAACTTTAAAATACTTAGACTTTGTTTTTGCAAAATTAACGTAGTGTATTGGTTTCGCTGTTAGGAAATACAACGGTTGGCTTATGTGTTTTCGCTAATTCGAAATCCATCAAAGCGTATGATACAATGATGATCTGATGACCAATTTGTACTTTAAAAGACGCAGGACCATTCAAACAAATAATACCTGAACCGCGTTCACCCTTTATTACATACGTGGTAAAACGTTCACCATTATTGTAATTGAAAATATCCACCCTTTCATTTTCGATAAGGTTGGCGGCATTCATAAGTATTTCGTCAATAGTTACACTACCGATATAATTAAGGTCGGCTTCGGTAACAGTTACACGATGTATCTTGGATTTTAAAACTTCTATTTGCATAATGGATGTAAAACTAAATAAATAAATTTAATTATAGGATAGATTTTTAGACTAAGGCATGAAACTATTATATAAAAGCCATAAAAAATTCTAATTCAGTGCTTTCAATGTATCCTTTTTGTTTTGATCTTGATTTTTTTTTATGATTTCGGTTTTAATAATATTCTCAGGGGAGTTTTTTCCATCAAGTGAATCGTTGGCATTTTTCTTTTTCTCCCTTTTTGATTTTCTTGTTTCTTTTTTCGTCTCTTTTTCTCCTTTGTTTTTTTCTTTCAACCCTTTCAAGGTATCTGTTTTAATTGGTAAAATCGGCTCTTTTTCGGTTTTTAAAAATTGTCTGTTTTTATTAGAATCATTTTCCTCATCTATATGAACCGAATCATTTTCTTCTCGTTTAGCGTCCTTCTTTATTTCTTTTTTCAAAACTTTTTCCTTTTTCAGAAGCGCTTCTTTTTTCAAGGTTTTTTCCTTTTTCAAGTCCTTCTCACTTTTTTCAAGCGTTTTTGAAAATAATTTAGATTTAATTTCATTATCGCTTAAAGTCGGTTGTTTATTATTTTTATTTGTTGAGACATCGGAATTAGCAGCGGTTTCTTTAGTGATAACTTTCTTTTCAGTTGATTTCGCATTGTTCTTAATCAGTGAAACACTTGGTACAATATTATTGGAATGAGTAGTAACGGGTATTAGTGATGGTTTGGATTCTTTTTTTATAGAAGATGCGACCGGATTAATAACCAAAGATTGAGTAACGACCGGTTTCACTTTTAAACTTTTTGGTGGAGTTTTTACTAATTGTGGAGTTGACGTTTTATTTGTTTTTTCAGAAATTTCAGAAGGCTTTAACACAGTGTAAAGTAAAAAAGCAACACCCAATACTGCTACAGCAAAAAGAATGGCAGGAGAATAAGATCTGCTTAATGGATTTTGTTTTGGAGCAACGTCCAGCATACTTTCCATTTGAATCCAGTCAACATTATTGTAGGGTGCTTCGAAATTAATTAATGTTTTTTTAACCGTTTCGTCAAGCTTACTATTACTATTATTTTTATCCATTATTAGTATTTAAAAATTGTATCAAATTTTTCCGCAATGCAAATTTTGCTTTAGAAAGATTCAATTTTGATGTCTCTTCACTAATATCAAGTATTTCAGCAATTTCTTTGAGGGGGTAACCATCAATTACAAATAAATTATATACTGTTCGGTAACCAGGAGTAAGTTCCTGAACGGCTTTTAAAATTTCTTCTTTTTCAATTTTTGAAAAAAGAGCTTCATCACTTATTTGATCCGCGGTTCGTACATTGTTTTTATTGACATGGACGGTGCTTACAATTAAAAGATTTTGTTTGTTCTTACGAATATGTTCAATGGAGGTATTTATCATTATTTTTCTAATCCAGTCCTCAATAGAATCGCCTTCTTTAAGGTTTTTTAGATTTTCAAATACTTTTAAAAATCCTTCATTCAGTATTTCTTTTGCGTCAATATTACTATTCGAATATCTCAAACAAACACCCAACATTTTACCGTAAAATAGTTCGTACAAAGCTTTTTGACTTTCGCGACTATTTTTTAAGCAACCTTTAATGATCTCGTTTTCATTCATAATGCAACGCTTTAACGACTAAAACATTTCTTTTACAAAATAAAAGTAAAAGTTATTTGACAATATTTATGCAAGTATTAAATATATTTAAGCTAAGGTACGGAAAACGAATTTAGATTTCAAACACCAATTATTTTATGAATCTTATAACGCTCTCAAAAAAATCTTTTGGTTTATCTACATGAACCCAATGCCCTGCATCGGCAATCGTTTCTATGGTGCTATATGGAAAAAATTTCTTTATCAATTTTATATCTTCATCTAAAATATAACTGGATCTTGAGCCCCTGATAAAAAGTGCAGGGGTGGTACAAATTGAATCGTTAATTATTTCTGAGCTAATTTCATTGATCTGCTTACCAATTACTTCTAAATTGAATCTCCATGCGAAACTACCATCTGAAGGAGAAGAATTATTTGCATTTTCCTTCCAATAAAGATTTTTCAAAAGAAATTGTTTGGTGCCAATATCACTAATATATTTTGATAAAATTATTTCTGCCTCCTTGCGAGTTTTCAATAGCCTCAAATCAATTGCATTCAAACCACTTATAACATCCTGATGATGCGGAGGATAAAATTTTGGAGCAACGTCAACAACAATTAATTTATCCAACAATTCCGGATGTTGCAAAGCAAATTGCATCGCTGCCTTTCCACCCATCGAATGACCAAGCAAAATAATTTTCCCATCTTTCAACAAATTATTATCAGTTATCAATTCCAAAATATCGTCACTCATTGCCTGGTAATTAAAAACATCACTTTGAGGTGAAAGTCCATGGTTACGCATGTCAACAAGATAAACAGCAAAACCGCTTTCTGCAAAAAGTTTGCCAAATGAATTCCAATTATCACTTTGTCCGAACAAACCATGTAGAATTATTAACGGTTGTCCTTCGCCTATTTTCCTATAAAAAAGTTTCATATTTAATTCTATTCTTTCAAATATTTCTTGCAGAGTTTCGCAGATTTATTCGCAGAGTCACACAGAAAAGAAATAATATTATTCTTTTTTTTCTGCGAAACGCTGCGTTTCATTTGCGTGAATCTGCGAGCAATTTCCTTAAATATAATTGGATCGTATTTTCTAAACCTAAATATAATGCATCAGAGATCAAAGCATGACCAATGGAAACTTCCAGTAATCCTTCTACATGCTGAACAAAATAATTGAGATTTTCTAAACTCAGATCATGCCCGGCATTTATTCCTAAACCCAATTCGTTAGCATATTTTGCTGCCATCGCAAAAGGTTTTATTGCGTGTTCGCGATTGATGTGATATTGTTTTGCATACTCTTCGGTATACAATTCTATACGATCAGCGCCTGTTTCTTTTGCACCTTCAATTATTTTCAGATCTGCATCCACAAAAACAGACGTTCTGATTCCCGCTTTCTTAAAAATTGCAATCTTCTCTTTCAAAAAATCTTTATGAGCAATCGTATCCCAGCCATGATTCGATGTTAGTTGCCCTGTAGCATCCGGAACAAGGGTAACTTGAGTAGGTTTTACCTGCAATACCAACTCAATAAATTTTTGTTCTTTGGGATTTCCTTCAATATTAAATTCAGTTGTAAGAAGTGATTTCAGATCCCTTACATCCTGATACCGGATATGGCGTTCGTCAGGGCGCGGATGAACGGTGATTCCCTGAGTTCCAAAACGTTCACAATCCATCGCTATCTTTAATAAATCAGGAGTGTTTCCACCACGAGAATTACGAAGCGTTGCAATTTTATTAATATTTACACTTAACTTTGTATTCATAATTATTAAAATAAAATGTAAAGTTAAAAATTTAGAATGTTTATTGTGTAAAAAGAAGATGTTATATTTGTGTTGAGAAGGTAGAAGACAGAAGGTTGAATTTAGAATTATAAAACATGTTAGCAAAAGATCTTATAACAGACGAAATACCAGCCATAAAAACTACCGACACCGGATCGATGGTAATTCACTGGATGGATGAATATAAAGTATCACACCTTCCCATTGTGAACAAACATGAGTATTTGGGGCTTATTTGCGATACCGATATCTTGGATTTGAATATTACAGATGAGGAATTAGGAAAACATAAATTATCATTATTACGCCCCTTCGTGTTTCAAGGTCAACACATATACGATGTTATCAAAATGTTTTCGAACATGAAACTTACTGTATTACCGGTATTGGACGAAAATGAAAATTACGTAGGATTAATACCATTAACAGCTTTATTGCTACAGTTTGCAACAATTGCAGCTACGCGTGAACCTGGGGGTATAATAGTGCTTGAGATGAATGAGCACGATTATTCATTAACACAAATTGCACAAATCATAGAAGGAAACGACGGAAAAATTTTGAGTTGCTATTTGAATCCACTTGCTGATTCTACTAAAATTGAAGTAACACTAAAAATCAATAAAGAAGAACTTTCAGGAATACTTCAAACGTTCCATCGCTATAACTATACCGTAAAAGCGTCATTCCAACAAAATGAATTTTCAGATGATATGAAAAAACGTTTCGATTCCTTTATGAATTATATAAATATTTAAACAGGTCCTAAAATGAAAGTTGCTATTTACGGCCGTCCTACCAGTAATAATATTTCAGAACAGGTTCAGTGCTTATTTCATAAGCTCAACGAATATAAAACCGAAATGCTTATTTATGAGCCGTTCTATAATTTTCTTAAACAAAAAATACACATTAGCGGTGCCATTAAAACGTTTAATACACATTCAGATCTAAATGGTGATGTTGACTATATGTTGAGTATAGGTGGTGATGGAACTTTTTTAGCAACGTTAAACTTTGTCAGAGATTCGGGTATACCTATTTTAGGTGTAAATACAGGACATTTAGGCTTTTTGGCAAACGTAGCACAAATTGAAATTAACAACGCGATCGATGCCTTGTTAAATAAAAAATTCAGCATTGAAAAACGCGCATTATTAAGTGTTTCCGCTCCCAATAATTTATTTGGTGAGGTAAATTATGGTTTAAATGAGTTAACTATTTTTAAAAAAGATAGCTCCTCCATGATCACTATCCATACGTATATTAATGGAGAATTTCTTAACTCTTACTTTGCAGATGGCTTAATAATAGCCACACCAACAGGTTCTACGGCTTATTCCTTAAGTTGCGGAGGACCATTAGTAATGCCCGGTTCACAAAACTTTGTAATTACACCCATTGCACCACACAACTTAAATGTTCGTCCATTGGTTATTTCCGACAATAATATCATTACTATTAAAGTGGAAGCGCGCAGCGGTCATTATCGTGCAACCATTGATTCCAGAAGCGAAGTAATTGACTCCTCTATTGAGCTTACGCTTAAAAAAGCAGATTTTCAACTTCACCTTGTTAAATTACAAAATCAAAACTTTTTTAATACTATCCGTAACAAACTATTATGGGGTTTAGATAAACGAAATTAAAATGTCTGATTTCGATTCTCCAAAAGCAAAAAAAAAACTTACTCCCACCCAAGCTTTATTAAGAGCGCAATTATCCTGCGCTTACCAGGAGCGCTGTCAACAGGAGATACGCGACAAACTCTATGAATGGGGCTTATATTCCGATGCTGTCGAAAGCATAATAGCAGACTTGATAATCAATAATTTTTTGAATGAGGAACGTTTTGCAAAAAGCTATGCCGGCGGTAAATTCAGAATAAAAAAATGGGGAAAAATTAAAATAAAGATCGAATTAAAAAAACGTAAGATCTCTGAATACTGCATCAAAAAAGCAATGGAAGAGATTCCAGATAAAGATTATATCACAACGATAAAACAATTGATCGCAAAAAAATCAAAAGAAATAAAAGGGGGCAAATTACAAATACGTAATTATAAAATTGCGCAATATATTGCTTCTAAAGGCTTTGAGCAAAACCTGATCTGGGATGTTTTGAGAATAGAAGAAGAGTGAATGGTTTCAGAATCTCAACTTTAAACTTTCAAACTTTGAACTTTAAACTAATTTTTCTTCCTGCAATACTGGCAACGCTTCCTTCTTATAAAGAACCGGAATAGTTCTTCGCAACACCTTTCCCTCCGGACCTTCAAAATAAATCACCAATCGCGGAAACGAAAATTTGGGTGTTTTAAAATAAACTGATCTTATTTTATTACGTTCAATGCGCGGTGTTTTACTTGTTAAAAAACCATCCTTAATGCGAATAAGCGAAATAAACAAAAGAAAAAGTGCAGCGTAATTGAGTGGCATTTTTAAAAAATTAACCCCTGAATTGGTCACAGAAGCCGCAACATAAACAAACAAAAAAGCAAACAGGATATAATTTAACATGCTGATTATTCCCCAGCCTTCGCCCAATTCATGGACTGGTGGTACCCTTACAACTTCTTTGCTACTGATAATAAAAATATCTTCGTCGGTAATATGGCAATATTCTTTTTTATTAATCCTGAAATATTTTGTTTGCATTTTTTTTTGTTTCAAAGCAAAAGTATAAAAAAAGAACCACAGAGGCACAGAGAACACTAAGAAACACGGAGAAATTCTCTGTGAAACTCCGTACACTCCGTGTCTCCGTGGTTAAATTTTTTTAATTCCCAATTATTATTAACTTTGCCTCATGATTACAACTGACCAACTAAAAGACCTTCGGGAGCGCATGAGTGCGTTAAGGGGGCATCTTTGACCTCGATCGTAAGTTACTAGAAATAGCCGAAGAAGAAGAAAAAGCACTTGCTCCCAATTTTTGGGATAACCCTAAAAAAGCGGAAGAGCTCCTCAAACAAACCAAGATCAAAAAAGACTGGACAAAATCTTATGCCGCTTTATCAAGCAGTATGGATGACCTTACCCTTTTGTATGATTTTTACAAAGAGGGCGAAGCCACCGAAGACGATGTGCAACAACAGTTTCAGAGCACCTTAAAAATGCTGGAAGAAATTGAATTTAAAAATATGCTCAGTGGCAAAGAGGATGTTTTAAGTTGCGTGATACAGATCAATTCGGGTGCAGGTGGTACAGAAAGCTGCGATTGGGCCGAAATGCTCATGCGCATGTACATGATGTGGGGCAATAAACACGGGTATAAAATAATTGAAACCGATCGCACTGACGGTGATGCGGCAGGAATAAAATCGGTTACATTAGAATTTGTCGGTGATTATGCTTTCGGTTATTTAAAAGGTGAAAACGGTGTACACCGTTTGGTACGCATCTCTCCCTTCGATGCCAATGCAAAACGCCATACTTCATTTGCATCTGTTTATGCTTATCCCTTAATTGATGATACCATTGAGATTGATGTTAATCCGGGAGATATTGAATTTGAAACATTTCGTGCAGGCGGTGCCGGCGGACAAAATGTAAACAAAGTAGAAACGGCAGTACGACTGTATCATAAGCCATCAGGCATCATCATAAAAAATCAGGAATCGCGTTCACAATTACAAAATAAAGAGAACGCTATCAAACTTTTAAAATCTCAATTGTTCGAAATTGAATTACGTAAACAACGCGATGCAATTGATAAAATAGAAGGGACTAAAAAGAAAATTGAATGGGGTTCACAAATTCGCAATTACGTTTTCCAACCCTATAAATTAATTAAAGATATTCGTACAGGTCACGAAACATCGAACGTTCAGGCTGTGATGGATGGTGACCTGGATGATTTTATAAAAGCATATTTGATGGAGTATGGGAATTCGTAAAGGATAATCCGTGTGTTGTCAGTTCGAGCGGAGTCGAAAACGTGTGAGAGCTTTAACCGTTTAATTCAGACATAAATTAAATCCTCATTTATGTATTTCAAAAATCGTTCTGAAACGTGGGGTCCTTTTCTTATTATGTCTATTTTCATATTTAATTTACGCTCTAAATAAACGTAAAGCCCCATCAATAAACTATAAGACGGTTTCTTTAAACTCACTAAAATATCAACATCGCTATCCGATTTTTCCTCACCCCGTGCGTAAGAACCAAACAAAGCAATCTCCTCTACCCCAAATTGCTTTTGCAAATATGGTTTCTCGGTTTTAATTAATTCTATGATGCTTTGCTTGTCCATAAAGCAAATATACAAAAAATATTTTTTGTTATAAATGATGATTTAGACGATTTTATAAAAGCATATTTGATGAAATATGGGAATTCTTAAATGAACCTCACTCCAAGGGATTAATATTCAAGGGATTAATATTAAAACGGTGTTTTCTATACAGCTTCTTTTGATTTATCATAACTCTCAACTGTCTTAAATAATTCGTCTGCAAATTTAAAGATATCGTCTAATGTTGTAATTTCTTTTTTTGTTTCTTTTTTTTGTTCGTCAAAAATACCGATGAATTTTTTTGCGCCTAAATAAAATCGGCAAATTGTTTTTCTATTATTATCATCGAGTAATATAGCAAAATAGGATTGTGCATCTCTATGTGTAACTCTTGTTGCATTTATTTTTTGTCTCAAGATTGTTTTTACAATCATAAAACCTTCAAGCTCTTCTTCTGTCGTTACAATTTTATTTACGTCTTCTTTTGCTTGTTCTGCCTGAATAGCAGCTTGGTCTTTAGTCGCTTGATCTTCTTTTGTTAGTGCGGTTTTTAATCGCTCAGTAATTAAATCGCTAATATGTTGTTGAACTGATTTTTTTGTCAAGTTTGTAAACTGCTCAAGAACTTTTGCGGAAATATTGCTTGGGTAAACTTGTTTAGCAAAATGTTTAACGAAGTCGGGGGTTGGATTTAAAAGTTCTTGTTGAATTAATTGTTTTAATTCGTTCATATATTTTAATTCGCTCGCTGTATTTACAATACTTTCAGCGTCAAAAACTGTTTTGTGAAATTTTTTAAGTTCTTCAATTTGATTTTCTTTTATTTCTGAAATGTTAAATTCCAAAAATGGTTTTTCATCCATTTTGTTTGGCTCAACTAAGTCAGAGTAAAAACGATAAACAATTCCATTTGTTAAAATTCCAAACTTCGCTTTAGAAACGTGAAAGTATCGTAAAAGCTGTCCATCGTGCAGATTTAAATTCTGTGCCCAATGCTTACACTCAACCAAAATAGTCGGCGTACCTTCTCTCAAAATTGCGTAATCTATTTTCTCGCCTT
The DNA here is from genome assembly GCA_003151815.1 of Bacteroidota bacterium. GTDB lineage: Bacteria > Bacteroidota > Bacteroidia > 2-12-FULL-35-15 > 2-12-FULL-35-15 > 2-12-FULL-35-15. The sequence continues at coordinate 12,392 of PLYN01000007.1, forward strand.
TCTTTAGTCCAATATCTGATATAAATTCAGGTACGACTTCAAGTGGATTAAAAACATCATAACCTAAGGCTTGTAAAAAAGGCATTATGAAAGCGTTCTTTGTTGCTTCTTCAGTTGCAATTTGTTCTTTTAGTTTTGCAACTCTATCCCCGAGTTGTTTTATTTGGTCTTTGAAGTCCATCATTTTTATATTTATTAATTTGTGAAAATAAGGTTAGCTTCTTTTTCATTGCTTACCATTTATGGATAAACAGTTTTAAACACCTTAACAAATATATAACTATTTTTATATTGATAGCAATAGTGCTATCATAAAAATTTACATTATCACCAATTTTCCTTTGTGAAACAACAAAGGAAAAAGGCATACAAGCGAAAACAGGTTTTTGATAGTGAAGGGCTTGAAGTATTTGCAATTCAACTTAAAAAAATCAGAATGAGTAAAGACTATACTCAAAGGCAATTAGCGTTTGAATCTGGTCTTTCATTAAGTCAAATTGCCCGAATAGAAACTTCCAGAATTAATCCTACCTTAAGTACAATATTTACCATCGCTCGAACACTTGAAATTCCTTTGTCCGAATTATTTAACTTCGAATTGCCTGATAAATAATATATTTGTTTATCGAAAAATTAAACTCTAATTTCCAATAAAAATAACTAATGCTTAAAGTTTACCACAACACCCGCTGTTCAAAAAGTCGCGAAGCATGTAGCATTTTACAAGAAGAAAATATTCCCTTCGAAACAATTGAATATTTGAAAACGCCTCCTTCTCAAAATGAAATAAAAACATTGTTAAAAATGTTGGGCATGAAGGCGGAAGATATTGTTCGCAAGGGAGAACCGCTCTATAAAGAAAAATTCACAGGCAAAAAAAATTCTGAAACAGAATGGATAAAAATACTTTCTGAAAATCCGATTTTAATAGAACGTCCTATCATTGTTAAAGGAAACAAAGCGGTGATAGGAAGGTCTCCTGAAAAAGTGTTGGAACTCTTAGAATAATTTTAGACCGGGACCTAAACACTTTGAGGTAACTCTACAATAAAGGTTGTTCCTTCATTTGCTTTACTTGTAAAATTAATAGTGCCTTTCATTAATTCTATATACTGCTTAACAATATTTAATCCAAGCCCGGTACCTTGAATATTTATTGCATTCGTAGCCCGAAAAAATTTCTCGAATAAATTATTCTGTTCTTCCTCTGGAATACCCATTCCATTATCTATAATTTTGATGGATACCAATTTGTTAGTTACGTCCGTATAAAGATGTATCTCTTTATTTTCATCCGAATACTTACTTGCATTAGAAAGCAGGTTCAGTAATACATTCCGCAATATTTTTTTATCTTGCAATATATCTTTTTTCCCTTTATGAATATGATTAATGCTCTGCCCTTTCTTGAGAATACCATTCATTTCCTGCATGATATCTTCAACAAATTCGATAAGGTTAACAATCTCTTTTTCAAAATCCACTTTACCTTGTTCCAATTTTTCTAATGATAAGAAATCATTTAAAATAGCTGTGAGATTCTTTACCGATGCTTTGATCCGTTTGGTATGTTTCTTCCTGTTCTCCTCCTGCCCTTCCTGTGTATATTGCTCCACAAGTGAAACACTCGACAACATGGCAGTTAGTGGTGTCCTGAATTCATGAGAAGCCATCGCTACAAACCGCGATTTCATTTCATTTAATTCAATTTCTTTATTTAAGGCTGTCGTGAGTGTTAATGTTTTTTCATTAATACGATTTTCAAGTTCCTGATGCAATTGTTTTAATTCATTTTCAGCATCCTTTTGTTCTGTAATATCTGTAATAAAAACAACTACTAATTTTTCACCGTTCGAGTCATATGGCACTATACTGATTTCTACCGGAAATAAACTGCCATCCTTTTTGAGTGCACTTAAATCCATTCCATTTCCCATCGGTCGAGCGGTTCTATTTTCAAAAAATGCATCACGGTGATGCGTATGTTTATGACGAAAATTATCCGGAATTAATAATTCAACAAGTTGTTCTGAAAGTTCAGAATCTCCATAACCAAAAAGTTTCTCCGCGAAGGGATTCGCAAATTCAATAATTCCTTTTTCTCCAACTACTAATATTCCAACGGTTGCACACGCCAAAAGGACTTTAAAACCTGCATCATTTTCCACTTTTTTTACATACTGCTCAGTCATAAAAATTTATTCTGGTGCATTTATACTCGGATAATATTGTATTGAAAAATAAAATAGTTTTTTTGACATTTAATTAAACTTATTTTTAGAATATCCCACAAGTTGACACTACTGTATCACCATTATTTACTATAATCTATAGAAAATAAAATGGTTATATAATTAATTTTTTTATTGAAAATTTTTAAGACTTCAGGGGGTGAAGTTAGTATTTGTTTGAAAATGTCGACTTTTTAAATGAATGACATTCATCACTCTGAATTTTATTCAATAATATTATTCTGAATCAAATTCGATAATTTACAAATATTTTGGCGTATCATTCAGTACCATTTAAACGGATTTATTGTAATTTCACGGCAAATTATTTTTAAACTCAATTTAACATCTAAATAAAAATTAAAATGGAATTCAGAATTGAAAAAGACACAATGGGTGAAGTAAAAGTACCCGCTGATAAATATTGGGGTGCACAAACAGAACGCTCTCGTAACAACTTTAAAATAGGACCAGAGGCATCAATGCCGATAGAAATAATTTACGCGTTCGGTTATTTAAAAAAGGCTGCTGCTATGGCTAACCATGAGTTAGGAGTATTAGCTGCCGATAAAAAAGACCTGATCGCAAAAACATGTGATGAGATCATTGCCGGTAAATTAAATCATGAATTTCCATTGGTGATATGGCAAACCGGTTCAGGGACACAATCAAATATGAATGTGAATGAAGTGGTATCCAATCGTGCTCACGTATTGCAAGGCAATAAATTAGGTGAAGGTAAAGTATTTATTCATCCGAATGATGATGTAAATAAATCGCAATCGTCTAATGATACTTATCCAACAGCTATGCACATTGCCGCATACAAACAAGTTGTTGATATTACAATTCCCGGTTTGGAAAAATTAAGAAATACCTTACTGAAAAAATCGACAGACTTTAAAGATATTGTAAAAACAGGGCGTACACATTTTATGGATGCAACTCCATTAACACTTGGACAAGAATTTAGTGGTTATACCCAACAAATTACGAATAGCATTCGTGCCATTAAAAATTCCCTAGAAGTGGTGCGCGAACTGGCATTAGGAGGAACAGCAGTAGGAACAGGGTTAAATACTCCTAAAGGATACGATGTTTTAGTAGCAAAAAAAATTGCAGAACTTACAGGTTTACCTTTCATTACGGCTCCAAATAAATTCGAAGCTTTAGCTGCTCACGATGCAATGGTTGAATTATCAGGTGCTTTAAAACGTTCTGCAGTTTCATTGATGAAGATTGCGAATGATGTGCGTATGTTGAGTTCAGGACCTCGTTGCGGAATCGGTGAAATTATTATTCCTGATAACGAACCGGGCTCCTCCATCATGCCCGGCAAAGTGAATCCAACACAGCCGGAAGCATTGACAATGGTATGTGCTCAGGTAATGGGGAATGATGTTGCCGTTTCTATCGGTGGCTCAAACGGTCATTTTGAGTTGAACGTTTTCAAACCCCTGATTGCTGCCAACGTTCTGCAATCAGCTCGTTTGATAGGTGATGCCTGTGTTTCATTTAATGACAACTGCGCAGCAGGCATTGAACCGAATTTACCTGTATTAAAACAACATCTTGAAAATTCATTGATGTTAGTAACCGCTTTAAATACGCATATTGGTTATGACAATGCTGCTAAAATAGCGAAGACAGCGCATAAAGGAAATAAAACATTGCGTGAAGCTGCTTTAGAATTAGGCTTGTTGACGAATGAACAATTTGATCAATGGGTGAAGCCTGAGGAGATGTGCGGCTCTTTGAAATAAGTTTTTAATGCTTTTACAACTTAGCTTGTCATCCAGAGCATAGCGAAGTATCTTATTTATAAAACAAGATGTTTCAGGCGTTCAACATGACAAAAAACAAGCCCGATAATTATTGGTTATCGGGCTTGTTAAATTTAAAGAAAAATCAATACTAATTCATTTAAAAAAATCCATACATCAGCACATTTCCAAATTAGCACATCAACTAATTAATTAAACAAACTTTTCCCCTTTTGTCATTTTTACATCATTCACAAACGTGCGGATCTGCTGTTCATCTTCTTTCTTGCAGATAAGTAAAATACCATCTGATTCAACTACAATATAACCATCCAACCCTTGCATCACTACCAGTTTATCTTTGGGAACGTTTACAACGCAATTTTTAGAATCATATACCATTACATTTTTACCGACTACTGCATTTTTGTCTTTATCACATGCAATGTGTTCATACAATGAACCCCAAGTTCCAAGATCACTCCAGCCAATCACGGAAGCTCGCACATATACATTTTTCGCTTTTTCCATGATGGCATAATCAATAGAAACATTTTTGCAATTCGTATACACTTTAGTGATAAAATCAGTTTCCTGAGGAGTATTGTAAACATCATTTCCTTCTTTAAAAAGGGTATCCATTTCTGGCGAGTGCAGTTCAAATGCCTTAATAACACTTTTTACACTCCAAACAAAGATACCGGAATTCCAAAGAAAATCGCCACTTTGCAAAAAGAACTTGGCAATTTCAAGATCAGGTTTCTCCGTAAATGTTTTTACTTTTTTAATTCGATTATCCTTTTCCTCAACATCTGAATCAACATATTGAATATAGCCGTAACCCGTATCCGGACGGCTTGGACGAATCCCTAAGGTAACAAGGCAATCTTCTGCTGCTGCCTTTTTAAAACATGATTTTATGGCTTTAACAAAAGTATCTTCCTTTAAAATTAAATGATCGGATGGAGCTATTACTATTACTGCATCCGGATTTATTTGCGCAATTTTATAACAAGCATAAGCCACACAGGGTGCTGTATTTTTACGTGAAGGCTCTGACAAGATATTATTAATGTCGATTCCCTGAATTTGTTCTTTTACCAAATCCACATACGAATTATTCGTAACAATAAAAATATTTTCTTTCGGACACAAACGTAAAAAACGACTATATGTCTGTTGTAACAACGTTTGACCGGTACCTAAAATATCCATAAACTGCTTTGGGTGTGCAGTTCTGCTCATAGGCCAAAAACGGCTCCCAATACCGCCCGCCATTATTACACAGTAATTATTTTTCATATTAATTTTTGTTTCAACGAATAACGAACCGGCTATAATTCGCAATTCATGAGATTCGTTATTCGTTGAAGATTTATTTTAATTTTTTAAGTGCTGATCTTAAATTTTCAATGATCGCATTTACATCTTCTAATTTGCAAGTGCCCACAGATAAACGATACCAGCTCGAATCGGGAGATGCACCAAAACAATTGAACGGAACGAATGCCACTTTACCTTCATCCAAAATATATTTTGTAATGTCTTGCGTTGTTTTTAATTCCCTTCCTTCGGCTGTTTTTTGTCCATGCAAATTAAACTGAACGGTTAAATAAATTGCAGCCTCTGGGGCAATTGCATCCACCTTTAAACCTTCTGCTTTTAAACTTTGAAATCCATTATAAAATCCCAACAAACGATCATTGATCTTTGTTTTTATATCTACTAAAAATTTATCGTAATTCTCCAGATCCTTCAGATACACATTTGTTGCAACTTGTTCTGCTTTAGGAGCCCACGCACCTATATGTGTTAAAATTGATTTCATTTTATCGATGATCTTTTTTGGTCCCATCGACCAACCCACACGAACACCTGTTGCAGCTAATGATTTAGAGATGCCATCAACAAATATCGTATAATTTCTCATTTCCGGACGAAGCGTTACCGGGTTGTAATGCTTGGTTGCTCCAAGCGTAAGTGCCCAATAAATTTGGTCAAACATCAGATACAAAGGTTTTTTACCTTCCTTGATCCTGATCAGATTTTCAGCCAAAATCAGATCGCAAATTTCTTCCAGATCTTTTTTACGGAATGTAGTGCCTGTCGGATTTAATGGTGAACACAATGCTATTAAATTAGCCGAAGCAATATGTAGTTTTAATTCAGCCGCGGTGGGCATAAAATTAGTGGCCGAAGTTGTTTCGATCAACACTTGGTTTGCTCCATTCAAATATGCATAATGATTATTATTCCATGAAGGAACAGGAAAAACAACCGTGTCACCCGGATCCACCAAAGCCCTGAATATGGCGTATATAACAGGTCTGGCACCACCTGCAATTACAATTTCATCCGCTTTATAATCCAACTCTCCGCGTTCTTTCAATAAATTTGAAACTACCTGACGTAATTCCGGCATCCCGTCGGCAGCAGGGTAATTCGTTTGATCATCCTGATAAGCATTGATAATAGCTTGTTTTAATTCGGCAGGGATTGGAAATACTTTGGGGTTAAAATCGCCGATGGTAAGATTATAAACTTTTTCCCCTTTTTTTATCTTTTCATTTACTTCTGCTGCAAGCTTAATAATTTCAGATCCAACAATATTTTCAGCAAGTTTAGACAGCTTTAGATCGCTGCTTTTATCAGGGGTAATGGTGTTCATTTTAAAATTGTTAAAATATATTTAGTATGCCTTAAGACATCAAAATTAAGAAAAACCCGCAAAGACGAAGGGTTTTTGTTTACTAAATAATGTTAAAATAATAGCACACCTTCGGAATCTATGGTGCATCAACAATCGATACTTCGGTCAGGGGATTAAAAAGATAATCGCGGCTACCGGGCACTTCTTTGCATTTAAATCGTTTACGAACCTGTTCACCCTTTATAAAACGACGATTTTTGTTGTAGATAAAAGTAGTTCCTTCAGGAACTTCTTCCAACAAAACAGTATGTTGCCGATCATCGTATTTTTTTAATACGCGCAACAGATTGGTATCAGAGCAACTGGAAGCTGCCGGGTTATTCATGTATTTCCCTAATGCTGTTATCACATCAGGTGGAAATATTTCAGGAATTAAAAATTGTTGCATCAGCAATTTATAGTGCAGCTTCCACTCTTCTCCATGAGGTTTCACCCTGTCTTTATTTTTATTGTAGTTGGATAAATGTGCTATTTCATGAACAAGCGTTATTAAAAATGCATATTTATTCATGTCATAATTAATCGTGATCAAATGGTTCTCACCTTTTATCGGAGGACGATAATCACCATATTTTGAAGAACGGCTTTTTTTGATCCGCAATTTAAAATCAAACTTAAATATCCATTCCGAAATAACAGGGACAGCCTTTTCAGGGATGTATTTATGAAGAATGGATTGGTTGCGTTCTATTTGGCTCATTGGAAAAAAATTGACAGTAGACAATTTATGCACTGTATCTTGAAAAGGTAATTGACAGACCAGAAATATATTTAATATTAAATAACATTTTTACAAATCACTGATTTTTGTCTACTGTCTATTTTTGTAAATTGTCTACTATTTTTTATTGTCTACTATTTTAACAATTGATACACTAAAAGACTTGAGAAATAAGCCAAAGCAGTCATAAAAAGGAATTGAATGGCGGGCCATTTTCTGCTTTTTGTTTCTCTGTAAACCACCGCAAGTGTGCTCATACATTGCATCGCAAAGGCATAGAAGATCATGAGTGAAAAACCTACAGCAACAGAAAATTGTGGCAAACCGGTTTTCGGATTTATTTCTGCACTCATCTTGCTGCGGATAGTTTGCGTGTTATCTGTGTTTCCAACGCTATAAATTGTTGCCATCGTTCCGACAAATACTTCACGGGCAGCAAAGGATGTTACCAATGCTATTCCAATTTTCCAATCAAAACCTAAAGGTGCAATGGCTGGTTCGATCGACTTACCAAGTATTCCGGCATAAGAAGCTTCCAGTTTTTCTGATGCGGATTTTGCCTGACGTTCTGTATCATTATATTTAATGAGCATTTCAGAAGATTCGTATTTTTTTTCAATAACATCCAGTCGGTTACCCGGCGCGTGTGAGGATAAAAACCAAAGAATAACCGATATAGCAAGTATGATCTTGCCGGCATCTAACAAAAATAATTTTACTTTGTCAAAAATAGTTAAACCCACAGTTCGCCATTGTGGACTGCGATATACGGGTAACTCCATAATAAAATAACTTTTTTCGCGCGATTTTAAAATCTTCTTCATGGTAAAAGCTGCGCCCATTGCTGCAATAAATCCAATTAAATAAAGGCTCATCAAAATTAATCCCTGATAGTTAAAAAAACCTGCTGTTTGAGGAATTATCAAAGAAATTAATAATGTATAAACTGGAAGCCTTGCAGAGCAACTCATCAGGGGAGTTACCATTATGGTAATTATTCTTTCTTTCCAACTGCTGATAGTCCGTGTGCTCATAATGGCAGGAACGGCGCATGCTACACCACTCATAAGCGGAATTACCGACCGTCCGTTCAAGCCGAATTTACGCATCAATTTATCCATAATAAAACTTACACGTGCCATGTAACCTGTATCTTCCAGAACAGCAATAAATGTAAATAATAAAACAATTTGCGGAACAAATACAACAATGCCACTCAATCCGGCCAAAATTCCGTTTACAAATAAATTAGTAAGTTCGCCTGAAGGCAAAAATTGTATTGCAAAATCAGATAATAAAACAAATGAAGTTTCTATCCACTGCATTGGATAAGCCGCAAGAAAAAAAATAGCCTGAAAAATAAAAAACAATACCGTTAAAAAAATCACATAACCCCAAATCCGATGTGTTAAAATACTATCTAATTTGTGGGTAAACGATTCGGTTTTTATTGCTGATTTATGGGTGATACACTCTTCAACAATTCTATTTATAATTTTATATCTCTCCACCGCCTCCTGCGATTGAAGCTTTTCGTAATCAATAGTTGAAGCGCTTAAAATGGAAGAAAGTATTACTTTTTTACCTGCATCTTTGTCAAAAAAATGTGTTTCGGAAAAATTACTTATAATTTGAAAAGCTTCAAAATCACTCTTCACTTTTACAACAGCAGCAATTTTATCGATCAGTTCAGATGCCAGCTTTTTAACATCTATAAAATCGTATTGAGGAACAGGCAAAGGCTCTAACAGAAATTGCTTCAAAGCTTTCACTCCTTCTTTGTTGCGTGCACTTACTCCAACAACTTTTACCCCCAACTTTTCAGAAAGCCGTATGATATCAATAACATCGCCTTCCTTCTCAACCATATCCATCATATTTAATGCTAATATCACCGGCATTTTCAAATCAATGATCTGGGAAACTAAAAATAAATTTCGTTTTAAATTACTTGCATCCGCAACGATGATGGTAACATCGGGATAATCTTCATTATCTGGATTGCAAAGTGCATCAAATGCAACACGCTCATCAAGAGATTTTGGGTAAAGGCTGTAGGTTCCAGGTAAGTCAATGAATTCAGCAGTTATAGTGCTATTCAGTTTTGCGAAGCCCGATTTTTTATCAACCGTAACTCCCGGGAAATTTCCTGTTTTTTGATTTAAACCTGTAAGAGCATTGAATAGAGTGGATTTACCACTGTTGGGGTTTCCAACAAGAGCAACTTTTAAGGATGTTCTTTCCGAGAAATTTACGATTGATTGATTCGCCTCCACCAGCGGAAATATTAGATATTAGCGACCAGCAATGATACTAAAACAGTAGAAGCCTCTGCTTTTCGCAAACTTAATAAATAACCCGAAACTCTAATAGCTATCGGGTCGCCCATAGGAGCAATATGATCCAATTGCACCACTTCTCCGGGAGTGCATCCCATTTCGAGTAACTTAAGCGCCATGTGCTTATCAGTGAATGAATCGATAATGGCACTTTCCCCTATTTTCAACTGCGCTAAATTTTTAGCCATTGTTTTTATATTTACACAAATATACGAATTTTTTAGCGTTTTCAGAAATGAAAACAATACCCAAAACATGGTATTTTGATTATGCATTTATGCTATCATCAAAGCTATCGGGAGTGATTCAAAATATCTTTTCTGTTTAATGGCAAGGTTCCGAAACGTATCCTGATAAAGTCTTTTATACCATCGGTCCGGGAACTTAATTTCAATTATCCTTACACCTGTTGAAATGATTTTTTGGGAATTTCAATTTTATTCCATTTAGGACAATCATTGCAACGTTTCTTTCCTAATTTATGACACCCTGAAAGCACCATAGTTGCAAAAATAAATACTATAAACAAAGAATGTCTCATAGGTTTCTATCGCAAAATATTCATTACAAATATAGCGTTTTATGTGTGTTAATAGTTGATTGGGATTATCAAATTGAGATTATTTGTTAATTTTTCTTATTTTTAGACAAAATTTAAAATAGTAGATGAACATTTTTTTTCATTTCGGCAGATATTTTTTATTAATGAAACGAGCCTTTGGCAAGCCCGAAAAAATTTCCATATACCGGGACCGGGTTTTTGAGGAAATGTATATTCTTGGTGTTGGCTCATTGGGTATCGTAGCCATTATCTCCGTTTTTATCGGAGCCGTAATTACCATTCAATCAGCCTTTAGTTTTAGTAATCCTTTGGTTCCGATTTATGCCGTTGGAGTCGCTATGCGTGATTCTATGATATTGGAATTTGCCCCCACTATTGTAAGTTTAATATTAGCCGGAAAAATTGGCTCAAGCATTGCGTCAGAAATAGGAACCATGCGTGTTTCTGAGCAAATAGATGCCCTAGAAATTATGGGTATCAACTCCGCCGGATTTTTAATCCTTCCAAAAATAATAGCAGCAGTTTTTTTTAATCCTATATTGACTATTTTTTCAATGTTTTTAGGGATTCTTGGTGGTTATATCTTTGGTTTAATGGCTGGTGTAGTTACCGATTATGAATACATTTATGGTATCACCTACCAATTTATACCTTATGATGTCACATATGCCTTGATTAAATCTGCCGTATTTGCCTTCATAATGGCATCTGTTCCTGCCTATCACGGATACTATACAAGGGGAGGCGCACTTGAAGTTGGCCAATCCAGCACCAAAGGAGTTGTTTACAGTTTCATCCTGATACTTGCCTTCGATCTAATCTTAACCCAACTCCTTTTAGTTTGATACAGATAAATAATATATCGAAATCTTTTAAAGGACGTAACATTGTCAGCGATATTTCGTTCACCTTCGAAACCGGAAAGACCAATATGATAATTGGTGAAAGTGGTTCGGGAAAAACTACCCTGATAAGATGTATGGTAGGCTTAAATGACCCTGATTCAGGTGATGTTTTATTTGATGGGCGCGCCTTTTATGAATTGGATTTTATGGGCAAAAAAGAAATTCGAAAAGATATAGGAATGCTTTTTCAGGGAGGCGCTTTATTTGATTCTCAAACTGTTGAACAAAATGTTGTGTTTCCTCTTTCAATGCTCACGAATTTAAGTGAATCTGAAAAACGCGACCGCGCCAACTTCTGTTTAAAACGGGTAAATCTGAATAATGCGAATAAACTTTATCCTTCTGAATTAAGTGGTGGAATGAAAAAAAGGGTAGCCATTGCCCGGGCTATTGCTGTTCAACCCAAATATTTATTTTGCGATGAACCCAATTCCGGACTCGACCCAAAAACTGCGATCGTCATTGATAATTTAATTAAGGAAATTACTGAAGAATATATGATCACAACTATTGTTATCACTCATGATATGAATTCAGTAATTGAAATAGGTGAAAAAATAATGTTTATTTATAAGGGCGAAAAATGGTGGGAAGGAAGCAAAGAAGAGATTTTACAAACCGAAAATAAAGAGGTATGTGATTTTGTTTATGCTACTAAATTTATGAAGACATTAAAATCAAAGTTTCAATAATCATACTTGTGTTTTAAGGAATGTTTGTTTACCTTTAAAATCGTTACTTATTTTTTATAATGAAGAAACTTTTACTGCTTTTAATTTTTACTTGCATTGTTAAATTATCTTTTTCTCAATTATTTGGTAATATCGAAGAAGTTACCAAATACAGCGCGAATCAGGTAGTTGATCCGGTTTATGGGATCAGGATGTACGATAAATTAAACTTCCAGATCGGAGGCGATTCAATTCGTAATAATAAAAAAGGATATGCCTGCCAGGGTTGGGTTCAAGACCTTTATGAAAGCGGGAAAGTGCTCCACAAAGGGTATTATGAAGACGGGCAACTTAAAATCTATAAAAATTTTTACGAAAATGGTGTGGTTGAACGTAATTTTAAAATGACCGATTTAAATAAAAGTTCTTTACAATTGTTTTATCCTGATGGAAAAATAAAATCAGACTTCACTTATGTAAATGGCAGTATGCTTGCAGCAACGGATTATTATCCTAACGGACAAATTGAATATACAATGGAAAATGTGAAGACGATGGAGTATTTAATTTTACGTAAATCGTATTCTGAAGATGGGAAACCGCAAGAGATCTTTGAGTTGGTAAATGTGAAGAAAAATATCTATTCTCAGAAAGAATATTTTGAAAATGGCAATCTCAAATCCGAAGGGCAACTAAAATTTAACCCTTATAAAGTTGACTATATTAAAGATGGTATTTGGAAAATATATAATGAAAATGGTGGACTCCTCAGGCAGGAAAAATGGGTATATGGTGAAGAAGTAAAAAACGATTAGTAATAATCAAGGTTAAATATTTATAAAAATAAAAAAGGTTCCGTCCCGAAATTTCGGGACGGAACCTTTTTCATTTAAGGCAATTATTACAATTATGCTTGTTTCACATTTACTGCGTTTAAACCTTTTTTACCTTCTTGGATTTCAAAACTAACTTTGTCTCCATCGCGAATCTGATCCACTAAACCTGTAGCGTGAACAAATAATTCTTGATTGGTACCATCTACTGTAATAAATCCAAAGCCTTTAGCTGAATTAAAAAATTTTACTGTTCCTGTTTTCATTAAATTAAATATTAAATATTAATAATAAAACAAAAATACAAATTATAATTATCCAACAACAATGATGGTTATCATTATTTTTGCTCTTCTTTTACTTCTTCGAAATCAACATCTGTCACTTCACCATCATTTGCTGCCTTTGCGCCTGCATCAGTTCCCTGAGCATTTTCGCCGGCACCACCTGCAGTGTTATACATATCCTGAGAAGCGGCTTGCCATGCAGTATTTAATTTTTCCAAAGAAGAATCAATTCCTGCAATATCGCGTGAAGCATGAGCTGCTTTTAATTCAGTGAAAGCACTTTCGATAACTGATTTTTTCTCAGCAGGAATCTTATCACCATATTCTTTCAATTGTTTTTCAGTTTGAAAGATCATTGAATCAGCAGCATTTATTTTTTCGATTTCTTCTTTCGCTTTTTTATCTGATTCTGCATTGGCTTCTGCATCCGCTTTCATTCGTTTGATCTCTTCATCGCTCAAGCCTGATTTTGCTTCGATACGGATGTTGTGCGACTTGCCGGTACCTTTATCTTTAGCTGATACATTTAATATACCGTTTGCATCAATATCAAAAGTTACTTCAATTTGAGGCACTCCTCTTGGAGCAGGTGGAATACCATCTAAGTTAAATTCACCTAACTTACGATTATCTTTCGCTAATGAACGCTCACCTTGATAAACCACAATTTGTACGGATGGTTGACTGTCAGCAGCAGTAGAGAATGTTTCTGATTTTTTAGTCGGAATTGTTGTGTTGGCTTCAATTAGTTTGGTCATTACACCACCCATTGTTTCGATACCCATTGATAAAGGAGTAACATCCAATAACAAAACATCTTTCACTTCACCGGTCAATACACCACCTTGAATGGCAGCACCAATAGCAACAACCTCATCAGGGTTAACACCTTTAGATGGTGCTTTACCGAAATATTTTTGAACAGCGTCCACAATTGCAGGGATACGTGTTGAACCTCCCACTAAAATAATTTCATCGATATCTGTTGTACTCAAACCTGCATTTTTCAATGCTGTTTTGCAAGGTTCGATGGTTCGTTTAATTAAATCGTCCACCAATTGCTCAAATTTAGCGCGGGTTAAAGAACGTACCAAATGTTTTGGTATACCATCAACAGGCATGATATAAGGCAAATTAATTTCTGTTGTTGCAGTGCTTGACAATTCGATTTTTGCTTTTTCAGCAGCCTCTTTCAAACGTTGCAAAGCCATTGGGTCTTTCGACAAATCGATACCATTCTCTGTTTTAAATTCAGCCACCAACCAATCAATAATTTTATGGTCAAAATCGTCTCCACCAAGGTGAGTATCACCATCTGTAGATTTCACTTCAAATACACCATCTCCTAATTCTAATACTGAAACGTCATGCGTTCCACCACCACAATCGAAAACAACAATTTTCATTTCTTTACCTCTTTTATCAAGGCCATAAGCCAATGCCGCAGCGGTTGGCTCGTTGATGATACGTTTTACTTTAAGACCAGCAATTTCTCCGGCTTCTTTTGTAGCCTGACGTTGTGCATCGTTAAAATAAGCAGGAACAGTAATAACTGCATCTGTAACTTCATGTCCTAGATAATCTTCAGCAGTTTTTTTCATTTTTTGAAGAATGATCGCTGAAATTTCCTGAGGTGTATATTTTCTATCGTCTATCAGAACGCGAGGTGTGTTGTTATCACCTTTTACTACTTTGTAAGGAACACGTAATACTTCTTTAGCTACCTCATCAAAGGTATGTCCCATAAAACGTTTAATAGAATAAACTGTTTTTGTTGGGTTAGTAATTGCCTGACGTTTTGCAGGATCACCTACTTTGCGTTCGCCATTTTCCACAAATGCCACTATGGAAGGAGTTGTACGTTTTCCTTCACTGTTTGGAATTACAACAGGTTCATTACCTTCCATTACTGAAACGCAAGAGTTCGTTGTTCCTAGATCTATACCAATAATTTTACTCATTTTATTTAGTTTTTTGTTGATTATTAATTTTTACATAATTGCTTTTTCAATGATTATGCCAATGACGGAAAGAGTCGAAAATTTGGCAGAAATTTACCGTAAATAGAGTTGTCAGTTCTATTATTATGACAAAGAGGCAGAACAGCCAACCATGCTGCCTTTGCGAATTGGTATCAAAACAATTTGTAAATTTGCGCAATTAATTAAACAGTATTGGGATAATGGCTAATCTAAATAAAATGTCGGTACACAAAGAAGTGAAGAGAGTTACTACGCACGTGTTGCATGAAATGAAAGTGCATGGAGAAAAAATATCAATGCTGACAGCATATGACTACACGATGGCGAAGATTATTGACCATGCCGGGATCGACATTATATTGGTTGGCGATTCGGCATCCAATGTTATGGCAGGCCATGAAACTACCTTGCCTATTACACTTGATCAAATGATCTATCATGCATCATCAGTGGTTCGTGCCATTGATCGTGCTCTTATTGTGGTAGATCTTCCATTCGGATCATACCAGGGAAATTCAAAAGAAGCATTGAATTCTGCTATAAAAATAATGAAAGAAAGTGGCGCACATGCTGTTAAACTAGAAGGTGGAAGAGAAATTAAAGAATCTGTTGAACGTATTCTAACCGCAGGAATTCCTGTTATGGGACATCTTGGCTTAACGCCTCAAAGCATTTATAAATTTGGCACATACACTGTTCGTGCAAAAGAAGAAGATGAGGCGCAACGTCTTATTGATGACGCGCATGTATTGGAAAAAGCCGGCTGTTTTGGATTGGTAGTAGAAAAAATACCTGCTAAATTAGCTGAAAAAGTAGCCAAAGAATTAGAGATCCCTGTGATTGGAATAGGCGCCGGTGGCGGTGTTGACGGGCAAGTACTTGTTTTTCATGATATGGTGGGTTTAACGCATGAATTTAATCCTCGATTTTTAAGACGTTACCTAAGTTTATACGATGACATAAAAGGTGCTGTTGAATCGTATATCAGAGATGTGAAGTCGAAAGATTTCCCAAATGCAGGTGAGCAGTATTAACATTATCTCAATTCAATAAAACCACGGAGACACAGAGAACACAGAGTATCACGGAGGGAAGCATTCAAAAATTTTTATATTATTTTTTTCTAAATATTTTTCTCCGTGCTACTCTGTGTTCTCTGTGTCTCCGTGGTTAATAATACTAAATATTCAGCATGAATCAAATTGAAGTATTATACGAAGACAACCATATCATTGCCGTTAACAAACGACCTTCTGATATTGTACAAGGCGATAAAACAGGCGACACCCCTTTAAGTGATTTTGTAAAACAGTACATCAAAGAAAAATATAATAAACCCGGTGATGTATTTATTGGCACGGTTCATCGTATTGACAGGCCCGTTAGCGGCATTGTATTATTTGCAAAAACCAGCAAAGCTCTGACACGCTTAAACCAAATGTTTCAGAGCAAAGAAATTCAAAAAACATATTGGGCAGTTGTAAAAAATAAACCACAGAATATAAAAGGCAACCTCGTTCATTATTTAAAAAAAAACGAAGCCAAAAATATGTCGAAGGCATTTGATAAAGAAACACCCGGCGCTCTTCGTTCTGAATTAGATTATGAATTAATTATTAGTTCGGATAATTATCATCTCTTAGAAATAAATCCACATACAGGCCGTCATCATCAAATTCGTGTTCAGCTTTCAAAAATGGGATGCCCTATTAAGGGTGATGTAAAATATGGTTTTGACAGAGGTAACAAAGATGCATCCATTCATTTACATGCACGAAAAATAGAATTTATTCATCCGGTAAAGCAAGAGAAGATCGTTATAATTGCGCCACCACCGAATGAAGTTTTGTGGAGAGAATTTTTGAAAAGAGTTGGTTAGGTTAATAGAACATTGATGGTCGAGGTAAAATAGAACGCAGATTATTCCGATTTTTATGATTAAATAAGATTTTTAGTTGTGATATTTATGTAGAATTATTATGATTTTTTTTATCCCTTTCTATCTTAAAAATCATAAATATCTGCGTTCTATTCCTTAAATCAATAATCGCCTTTACGCGATCTTTTTATTTCCGAATTTATTTTTTTTGATTTCAATCGTCTTTCTTTTGATCCTTTAGACGCTTTGGTCGGTCTGCGTTTTTTCTGTACAACAAAACATTGGTTCAGCAGATCATAAAATTTGCCAATGGCAATTTCTTTATTGCCAAGCTGAGAACGCTCTTCCTGAACTATGATCTGCAGGATACCTTCCTTTGTAATTCTATTATCGAGTTTTTTTAGAACCGTTATTTTTTGGTCAACGGTAAGTAAGGCAGAATCAAGCACATCAAAATCAAGTTCTACTTTGGTAGAAACTTTATTTACATTTTGCCCACCAGCACCACTGCTGCGACTGGTTTTAAAACTAAATTCGTTTTCAAAATTTATTCCTTTGATGTTCATGACATAAATTGCTGTTTCGTTTTAGAAAAATAGAACGCGGATAACACAGATGTGACGGATTTAAAAGGATTTTATTTTCTTGGTTTAGTATTCATTTGAAATGCCTTCATAATTTTATTCGTTTTTATCCGTTAAATTCGTTTCATCTGTGTTCCATTTATACCCTTCTATTTACTGAAATTCAAATCTAAAATTAAACATAAATCATATTCATTCCGCAATTCATTATCTTTACGTCAACAAATAAAATTTCATGACCCGTTTTTGTAAACTATTTTTTACCGGCACAGTATTCCTTTTGCTCATGAGCTTTTCTGCGTTCCCGCAAGACGCAGCAACAACAGCTAAAATAAAATATCATACCGAAAAAGTAAAAAATTATCTTGATAAAAATAATGCGTTATTGCCTTACTATGCCATCAATACAGATGGAATCAGCATCTATGCCTCGGCTCAAAATAAATTGAAAAACATTCCTGAATTTCATCTCAACTGGGACCAAGTTGCAGCATTTAATGTTTTTTTAAAAACTTCTAATTCCGCCACTGCACTTGAAGTTTATAGATCCGGAAAATTTGTTGGTACTTTTTCGACTTCAAAAAATTCTCCTTCAACAATGGTGAATCAAATTTTTATTCCTGAAACAAAATTACTAAAGGGTTATAAAATTGCCATTGACGCAGGACATACTGCAGGCGATATGGAAACGGGAGGTATTGAACAAAAATGTTTGAAATTTAATTGTGATAGTCTTAAAGGATTGAAGAGTCCAATTGCTATTTCGGAAGGCATGCTCACATTTGCAACTGCAACTCTATTAAAGAAAAAACTAGAAGCCGAAGGGGCGGAAGTTTTCATGACCCGTAAATTCGATGGAGGAAGTGCTTTTGGCGTGCCTTTCGAAACCTGGCTCAAAAAAAAACACATCGATAGTTTATTTGCTGCCGGGGTAATTACATCAAAACAAAAAAATATTTTGTTGAATCCAAAAACAAGCAAAAGAGATAAATTCAGATTTGTATTTAAAGATCTGGAATTACAAAAACGTGCAGAGATCATTAATAATTTTCACCCGGACCTGACCATCATCATTCATTACAATGTTGACGAAACCAATACAGGGTGGACAAAGCCGGCTAACAAAAATTTCAACATGACTTTTGTTGGTGGTGCTTTTATGAAAAATGATCTATCATCACCTGAAAAAAGATTTGAGTTTTTAAGATTATTGGTTAGTGAAGATCTTGAAAGATCGATCGCATTAAGTTCGGCAATGGTAAAAAGTTTTGAGAAAAATTTGAATGTTAAAACTGCAACTTATTCAGATGCAAAGTATTTAATTCAAGGTTGTTTATCTACTAATGAAATAGGCGTATATTGCCGGAACTTACAATTAACAAGATATGTTCACGGCCCTTTAGTGTATGGCGAAACATTGTACCAGGACAATATAAATGAATGTGTTTTATTGAATAAAGAATGTGATAAAACAAAAAACGAACGGGTGCAACAAGTTGCTGAATCTTATTTTCAGGGGATCTTGAATTATACGAAGGAAAAAATGGAACTCAGATAACGCAGATTTTTAAGATAAAATAAGATTTTTTATATTTACCGTTTAAAAAAATGTTGAAACAAGTTTTTTTTATTTCAGTTTTATTAATGATCTTAATGCCACTATTAAGTGAATCTCAAAATATTGGTGTGGGTGGAGATGCTATGTATAACTTCCAGACAGAGAGTATTGGAGCGGGCGGAAGAGTTAATTTTTTTCCGAATAAAAGATTAAGCATCGTACCGCAATTCGCTTATTATTTTGCTTTCAATAAAATAAATGAATATTACGCCGGACTTGGTTTAGAATATAAATTTATCAAAAAAGAAAGAATTAATTTTTACGCCATCGTTCAAGGGGCTTATAACTCCTGGCTAAATTATGAATCATCCCCATTAAATGGAGCACAGAAAAATAACTGGAATGCCGAAGGTGGAATAGGGGTTTCCAACAACTGGTGTTTGCGGCCATTTTTAGAATACAGGTACAATATTAAATTCCGGGAAACCCATTTACGTTTAGGGATATTGTATATCTTTGGTTGTAGGGACAAGAGTAAGCCAATATTTGGAAGTAAAACATTTGGGCATCGACGTTGCGCTGCTTATGATTAAATATAATTTAAACTATCATGAAAAATCTGAAACTATCATCTGCTTTATTGTATTCATTAATTGTGATAAGCTCGTTAATTATCTACAGCTGTTCTAAAGATAGAATACAAGCAAAATCACTTAAAGAGTATAACTCTCCCAATAATTATTTAGATTCTAAAAAACAGGCGGAGCAGGAATTTACCATTGATACTTCGGGTTCGGGACCTATTGTGGGAAATCAAGGAACCACTATTATGGGGGCAAAAAACTGTTTGATGCTTCCCAATGGCGATACAGTTGCATTTCCATTCACTGTAAAACTGGTGGAGTTATATACCCCGAAGGATATGATCTATTATCAAATGCCAACCGTTGCTTCTGATACCATATTAGAAACCTACGGTGAGATCAGAATACGAGCGTTTAAAAACAATACAGAATTAACGCTTAAACAGGGCTGTTCATTTTCAATTACAATGCCTAATGCGGCACCCAAAAATTACATGCGCGTATTTTATGGTTTTAATTCTTCGAGCTTTGTAAACTGGACAGATGTGCCTGCTTCACTGGGTGTGACTACCTCTGATAGTCCTGTTTTTTCAACTAATACCACCGGCTATTTAGCGCAAATTGCAAAGATGGGTTGGATAAATTGCGGGTTTAAACGCGGAAGCAACAGTAATCACAACTTATCATTTGCATCTTCAACGGATAATTTAACAAGTGTTGCCATTTTTATTTATTTCCCATCCACCAAAACGGTGATGCAAGTTTACAATATTGTTTCGGGTTCGATCCCAGATGGTTCATCTGTTAAAGTATTAGCAATAGCAGTTGATGCCGGTGGACAATTATATAGTTTTAATAAAACATTAACGGTGAATGCCAGCGACAAAATTGAAGTTACCATGGCATCTATAGCAGATGCTGATCTGACAACATTGTTAAATGGATTATAATTTTTTGTTAGTTTATGTGTTAACTATTTTCAAGACAAAAAAATCGATTCTCCTTATTCCCAAGTAAGAAAAAACTTTTATTTCCCTTCATCATTTCATGATGTTCGTCATAAAATAAAAACATATCCCCTTTTTTATTTTTCCTGTATCATCTTATTTTACTGTGTACATAGCGTATTCATCAACAAAAGCCAGTGTAAATAGCCAATACAAACCTGCAAAATAGTAAAAACCCTGTGTGGCATAGTTTTTCCGGTGTTCTTATCTATAAATAAAAAGTTATAAAAAAAACAGTGTTAGCAATTAACATATAGGAATGAACTTAATCAGTTTGAAATCTTAAATAAAAAATTATTTTTGTTCCCTAAACAAATTAAATACTAACTAAAAAATTAAACCATGAAAAAAGTATTATTTACAGCAGCCTTATTTTCTGCATGCACATTTGTTATGGCGCAAGAAGCACCAAGCACGCCAAGCACGCCAAGCACAACAAGCGATTACAAACCGGCTGCCGGGGCAAATAACTTAGAATTAAATTTTACACCTCTTGGTAATAGTCCTATTTCGATTACTAATATCCGTTACAGAAGATTTTTAACTGAAACAACAGCACTGCGTTTAGGAGTTGGTGTAAGTATAATGTCAAGCTCAGTTGAGGAGGTTTTGCCTTCTAATTTAACTCCCGGGACTTTCATTACAGGTCAAAAAGCAAAAACAAGTACATTTGGATGGAACATTAAACCAGGATATGAGAAGCACTTTAAAGGTACTAATCGTTTAAGTCCATACATTGGTGGAGAACTTGATTTAGCAAGTCAAATGTCCAAATCTGTTAGTCATACCATAGCTGCAAACGATGTTATAACTGAAACTATAGTTAGAAATGCCGGTAAAAATGGTTTTTTTCGTTTTGGAGTTAATGCATTAGCCGGATTTGATTGTTACCTTACTAAACACTTATATTTAGGTGCTGAAATGGGTTTTGGCTTATCCACTGTTTTATACAGCAAGGTAAAAACAAGCTCATCACCTGCTCCCGCTTCTCCTGTAAGAGATGTTGACCAAGGAAATACATTTAATCTTGGGCCAAATTTTAACAGTGCCATTCGATTAGGATTTATTTTCTAAAGAATTAATAATACCCAACCTTTTACTTTTTATTTTCGTGTTACAATAGAAAGGAAATTAATAAAAATTATATTTTAAACAGAAGAGAAGGTATTCATTTCTACTTTCTCTTCTGTTTTCAAAAAAAAATAAATACGATGAAAAATATCAAGTTTAATTTAAAGCCTTTTATGAAGGTAGCTGCAGTTCCTGTGGCTTTATTTATTGTTTCAGTAACTATTGATTCATGTAAAAAAGAGAATAACATGGGCGCTCCCAGCCCTGCAACGACAGTGAACACAAGTTCAGAAAATGGAGCAAAAGTTGATGCGGCAATTGGAAAAGCATTAAAAGATTATATTGTGAATGTTTCTGTTGCCTCCAATCAAACATCTATATCTATTGCGGGTTCTGGAAGCAACACTTTTTCTAATGTTGCAGTAAATGTTAATGTATTTATCACACCCAATGCCAGTGTAACAAAATGGAGCAACTCTTTCGGATCCACATTTACGCTTTCTTCGTCATTGTCTACACCTTCAAATGGTGGAAAAGGATTTGGTTTAATAACTTGTAATGGCAAAACGTTTAGTTACAACTATGTTTTATGCGTTAACTCTTCATTGCATGATACTACTTGGGCAAACTTATTAAGTGGTCATGGCACAGATGTGCGTGGTGTAATCGCTTTTGAAGGAGATACTACAAACAGTAATTTCTTTTTCAAAAATATGGCTGTTTTCTTAGTGGATGCACATGCAGGTAATGGAAATTATAATTTTGTAAACTGGAATTCTAAATCCTTTACCTCAGGAGATGCTATCGGAAAGGTACTTGACTTTACAGGTATAACAAACAATTCAATTTCAGGAATTGGTTTAGCTTCAGCTTTATTCACATCTTCAGGAAGTGTTACAGTTGATTCAACCTCTTTTACATTATCCTCTGATTCGAAAGTAACCGATATACTTTCTTTATCCTCATACCCTATTAGTGGGAAAATTTCTTGTCAATAATATTCAATCGTAATTTTTAAAACAAAAATCCCTCCGGAATCATCCGTAGGGATTTTTGTTTATATTTGATTCTGTAAGGCTTTAGCTTCGATGCCTAGAAGAATTAGAAATATTATTGCGGAAGTATTATTATCGAAATAAAAACACTGAAGAAAATAGCCATCATGAAAAAAATTGCAATCTTTATCATCCTTCTAATGGAAGCATCGATGTAAACCAAACAAACTTTACATTGTCACCAAATGCAATGGTAACGGATATATTAACAAGCATACAATATCCTATTAGTGGTAGTTTTTCATGTCAATAATTGATACTGATTTTATTATCTGAACCTCTGGCTTCAGATAAATAATTAAATCCTCGTGATATTTTCACGAGGATTTTTTTGTTTACATTTGGACATATATGTCTTCCCTTTGGACCATTAAATTATTTATTTTATAATAAAGATATACTATGAAAACAGCATTAATTACAGGAGCTTCTTCCGGCCTCGGTGAAGTATTTGCGAATTTATTTGCCAAAGATGGTATCAATGTGGTGATAAATGCATCTCCGCGCAGCGAGAAAAAACTTCAAGATCTGGCTAAGACCTTAGAAAAAAATTATGGTATCAATGCCACTGCAATTACTCTTGATCTTTCAGATTCCGGAGCAGCGCGCAAGTTGTATGAAGAGATCAAAAGCAAAAAAATACAAATTGACTATTTGGTTAACAACGCCGGCTATGGAATTGTTGGACTTAAATTACAGGATTATGATCCGGAAATTTTTCAGCGAATGTTGCAATTAAATGTAATGACGGTATCCGAATTAACCATGTTGTATGTGCCGGAAATGGTGCAACGCAAAAGTGGTCGTATTTTAAATATAAGTTCGATCGCAGGTTATGTTGTACCCCATGGACTTGAAGCCGGCTATGCTGCAAGCAAAGCATATATAGTAAGTTTATCAGAAGCATTGGCACAAGATCTAACAGGTACTGGTGTTACATGTACCCACCTTGCTCCCGGACCAACGCGCACCGCTTTTTTTACAACAGCAGGACTTGAAAATCAATCGCGTTTGAATAGTATATTTATGACAGCAGACGTTGTTGCTAAAGCAGGTTATGATGCAATGAATAAAGGCAAAGCTACAGTGATGCCAGGGTTTACAAATAAGGCCATGGCTTTTATTACCAAATTTTCGCCTTCCAAAAAATTAATTGCAAAAACTTCCGGATTTTATGTTGACAGAGGAAAATATAAAAAATAAAATCTACCGAAATTCCATTTTATAA
Organism: Bacteroidota bacterium; assembly: GCA_003151815.1. Taxonomy (GTDB): domain Bacteria; phylum Bacteroidota; class Bacteroidia; order 2-12-FULL-35-15; family 2-12-FULL-35-15; genus 2-12-FULL-35-15. Next base: position 36,362 of record PLYN01000007.1, read on the forward strand.
AAAAATAAAACATTGTAATTTAAATAATAATGAAAGGTATAGTCGCATTAGTAACAGGTAGTATATCCGTAAGACGATTATCAATTGTTAGAGAGTTAGTAAAAAACGATAAAGTTATTCTATGAAAAAAATTGCAATCGTCATCTTTCTGATAGTTATTGGATTCGTTGCTAATATTTTAATTACCACCGGATTTTTCAGAACTGTTGAAAATAAATCGGAATACAAAGTTCTAAAGACAATACCTATTGCCGGTGCCGAAGATATTACCGTTAGTGCGAGTGATAGCTTCGCCTTGATATCATCCACCAAAAGAAAGACATTACCACCTGAAGAAGAAGAGTTTGGAGGCTTGTATTTGATGGACTTAAAAACAGGAGATCTTAAAGTAAAATACATGACTCCTTTTTTATCGAAGTCGTTTGCTCCTCATGGAATATCCTTACTAAAAACAAATGATGGTTATAAAGTAATGGCAATTAATCATACTCCTGAAGGAAACACAATTGAAGTTTTTATTTTAAAAAATGATAGTTTGATCTTTGAAAGATCGTTGGTTGACGCTTCTATAAAGAGTCCTAATGATATTGTGATGATCGATGAAAACCATTTTTATTTTACCAATGATCATGGTTATCCAAAAGGTATTGGTAAAATTTTAGAAGAGTATCTTGGACTTTCTGTTTCAAATGTAGTGTATTTTGATGGCATGAGTTACAGAGAGGTTGCCAATGGCATTGCTTATGCCAATGGCATCAATTTCGATGCTAAACGTAATTTAATTTTTGTTGCTTCACCCCGCAAATTTTTGATAAAAGTTTATTCCAAAAAACAAGATGGTTCTTTGGAGTTCATTGAAGATATTCCATGCGGTATGGGTGTTGATAATATAGAATTTGATACAGATGGAAATCTATGGGTTGGAGGACATCCTAATTTATTGAGATTCTCGGCTTATGCAAAAGGCCGAAAAGAAACTTCACCTTCCGAAATAATTAAAATAAATTATAAAAGTAAGAACAACTATACGGTTGAAAATATTTATACTAACGATGGAAATACCATGTCTGCCTCAACAGTAGCTGCATCTTTTGGAGATATTATTTTAGCAGGGAATGTAAAAGACAGCAAATTTTTAATTTTGAAAAAGTGATCAGATGTCGATCATAAAAAAGAGCGTGAACGATTTTATAGAACAATTAGAAACAGAATTTAAAAGAAACGCAAATCCCGAAATTGCTGTCGGACAAAAAGCGTACATGAAAAACAAATTTGAGTTTTATGGGATCAAAACACCATTGCGACGGGAGATTCAAAGGCCCTTTTTAGACAAAAAATATTTACCTTCCAAAAAAGAAATCCAAAAAATTATTAAAACCCTTTGGCTAAAACCGGAAAGAGAATATCAATATTTTGCTCAGGAACTGACCTATAAATATGTTAAACTCTTCGAAAAAAAAGACATTGAACTTTTTGAATTTATGATCATACATGGATCATGGTGGGACAGCATTGATTTTATTGCAAGCAATTTATTAGGCGAATATTTTAAACTTTATCCCAAACAAACAGATAAATATATGAAGAAATGGATGGCCTCTAAAAATATATGGTTGCAAAGGTCAGCGATCTTATTTCAGTTGAAATATAAAAATAAATTAGATACTGTTCTTCTAGTTTCTATTATTAATTCACTACTTGGCTCAAAAGAATTTTTTATCAATAAAGCCATTGGTTGGATCTTGAGAGAATACAGTAAAACAAATCCTAAGTGGGTAGTAGAATTTTGCAAAAAAACCGAACTTCAAAAATTAAGCAGATATGAAGCTTTAAGGTTGATTAAGTGATGTGGAAGATTTGAAAATTATTCGCATTTACATCGGATCTACATCGATCTGCACTCTTACCGCTTTATAATCATTCCCCGATTTAAATTGAACCAATAAATTGGCAAGTATTTTTTTAACTTGTATCACAGAAGATTCACGTTCGATCTTTAATAAAATATTTTTGTGATACAAATTTCTTATTCGTGAAACGATAGGAAATTCAGGACCCAGCACACGTTTTTTAAAATGTTTTTTTAATTCATCGGCTAAATATTTTGAAGAAGCATTTACCATATCAACATCTTTATGGATAACAGTGATCTCGATCAATCTATAAAATGGCGGGTAGTTAAATGTTTTCCTATCCGCTAACTGATTGGTATACATCGAAAGGAAATTATTATGTATCACATCCTGAATGATACTGTGTTCAGGATTTTGTGTTTGGATAATTACTTTACCACGCTTGCTTTTTCTTCCTGCTCTACCCGACACTTGTGCCATCAATTGGTAACTACGCTCAAATGATCTGAAATCAGGGAAGTTGAGCATACTGTCGGCATTTAGAATTCCGACCATACTCACATTATCAAAATCCAAACCTTTGGTCACCATTTGTGTTCCCACCAATATATCAATTTTACCTTCTTCAAAATCTTGTATGATATGTTGATGCGCAAACTTACTGCGTGTGGTATCCAGATCCATACGTGCGATGTTTGCCTTCGGATAAAAGATAGACAACTCCTCTTCTATTTTTTCGGTTCCAAAACCTTTCATCTTTAAATTGGCATCGCCGCAAGCACCACATTTACTTGGTGGTTTGATAGAGTACCCGCAATAATGACAACGTAATTGATTGCTTGCTTTATGGTATGTTAAACTCACATCGCAATTGGTACACTGCGGGATCCAGGCACACATATTACATTCCAGCTGGGGCGCAAAACCTCGCCTGTTTTGAAACAAAATTATTTGTTCTTTGTTTTGCAAAGCAAGCGTAACAGTATCCAACAATAAGGGTGTAAAGTGCGATTTCATTTGCTTTTTTCGAGTCGCTTCTTTTACATCGGCAATAATTATCTCCGGCATTTGCACACCGCCAAAACGTTGGGTTATCTCAGCAAAACCATATTTACCTTCCTGTGCATTGTAATAACTTTCGAGGCTTGGCGTAGCAGAACCTAATAGTGTTTTTGCTTTATGAATGTGCGCCAGATAAATGGCACCGTCGCGGGCATTGTATCGTGGCGCCGGATCATATTGTTTATAGGAAGTATCATGTTCTTCATCAACGATCACCAAACCTAAATTGCTGAATGGAAGGAATAGCGCTGAACGGGCACCGACAATTAGTTTAAAGTTTTTATTAAGTTTAAAGTTCAAAGTTGCAGGACTCGTAGACGTATCGTTTTCTAACTTTAAACTTTCAAACTTTGAACTTTGAACTTCTTCTTTTGAACTTAAAACAGAATTCCAAACTTCAACTCTTTCATTTCCATTGAATTTACTGTGATAAACACCAACACTATCTCCGAAATATTTTCGCAAGCGATTGATGATCTGAGTTGTTAACGCAATTTCAGGTAACAGATATAAAACTTGTTTACCTTGCGCAATGGCTTGTTCGATAAGCTTTACATAAATTTCGGTTTTGCCGGATGATGTCACTCCGTGAAGGAGAACAACATCTTTTTTGATTTCGGATTGCGGAGTGTTGACTGCGGATTTGGAATCATTGTCGATTACAGAACTTTCAAATTCTAACTTTGAACCTGCCCGAATGTGATCAGGCGGGCTTTGAACTTCCTTCCATCCAAACTGTTCTTCAACAGAATCTAAAACATTTTGTTGAATTTCATTTAACTGTGATATTTTATTTTCATTGTCAAAGCTTGCAAAACGGCCAACTTCACGTTCATATATCTCAAAAATATTTTTTTGAGTCATCGATTTTAATGCTGCTTCAGCACCGGCAATCTTTTTTAAAATATCTGATTTCTTAACTTCTTTATAAGTTAAATATTTTTCGACTTTTGACTTTTCACTTTCTTCACTTATCTTGGAATATCGCTCCGAAAGCGTAATATACGCCATCAACACATCCAATTGTTTAGGAGCTTTTTTTTCTAACTGAGAAAAAATATTTTTTAAATTTTCTTCATCATCTGCATATTCGGTGATGCGAATAAAACTTTCGATCTTCGGTTTGAATTTTTCTTTTAACTCTTCCTGAATTAATACTGCACCTTTCTCAATCAGAGTTTTTATTAATGGGTACACTGTTTTTTGTTCCAGTATTTGCGACACATCATTGATGCTTAAAACATTTCTGATCTCAAGCGCTTCAATAATTAAATATTCTTTATCGGAAAGTATTTTTGATTGCTCTTTGTCATATTCAGGATTCAGAACGATCTTTGTTTCGCTTGCCAGTCGTAGGCCACCGGGCAATGCGGCTACCATCACTTCACCAATATAGCACATGTAATATTGACTCATCCAATCCCACAACTCGAACTGCTTTAAGTTTACAATTGGTTGTTCATCTAAAATAGAATCAATGTATTTAGCAACATATTGTTTCGGTGGAGTTTCATGAATGTTGCGCACTAGGGCGGAATATAATTTACCTCTTCCGAATTGAACCACTACTCTTTTGCCCAAAGCAATATCATCATTCCAATTATAAGGCACACGATAGGTATACAGATTAGGAACTGCAAGCGGCAATATAACATCAACAAAATAAGTGGTGCGGCTCATTTATTTTAATAATTCTTGAACCTCTTTTTGCAGGGAAGGCAAGTAACGATTTATTATGAGCCAGATAATATCATCAGAAACACTATCGTATCCATGAATGATCCTGTTCCTTGTATCAACAATCTTTCTGGAATCGGTGATTTGAAAATTAGGGTCAATTTTTAATATCCTATCCATTGCTTCTCCTATTATTTCAATATTTCTTTCTACAGCCTTTCTTGTTTTCAAGTCTTTTTGAAATTCGAAATAATTTCTTTCAACAGGTAAAAATTCATTTATTTCTATAATAGATTGCTCAATATCTTTTAAACAAGCTTTAATATCGTTTTGTCTATCCTTTTGCATAAATCAATGATTTTGACTGGTCTATATTTTTACGGATATACGGATTTTTTATTGCTTTATTTTCAAGCAGATCAATCGGTCGGCTAAAAAGATCTTGTAAAGCAAATTTTAAATTAAAATAATTATCTGCATAATCAAAAGGGTCATTAGAATCTATATCTACAACCAAATCTATATCGCTTTTGTCCGAAAAATTATCCGTTAATACTGAACCAAAAACATACAATGATTTCACCTTATTTTTAAGGCACAAATTATTAATCTCATTTGTGTATTTATCTAAGTACATGATTCAAAATATTTAATCAAATTTAAACAATCTTGATGAACTTACAAAAGCATTTTCATCATTCCAATCATAAGGCACACGATAGGTATACAGATTAGGAACTGCAAGCGGCAAAATAACATCAACAAAATAAGTGGTACGGCTCATGAACAACAAATATACAAACAGTTTAGTTTAACAAAATTATTGACCAATTAACATTCCCCGTCTTTACAAAATACACTTTCAGTTTCTAACGTAGTATGCTGAATATTCAAATGTTCCAGCTGGTGTTTTAATTTCTGTTTAATTTCTGCGATTTGTTTTTCATTTAAATTTTTTTCTAAAATAAGGTGTGCTGTCATTGCATTTTTGGAGGTACTCATTGCCCAAATATGTATATGGTGAATATCATTTACGCCTTCGGTTTTCAGGATTTCAGTTTTAATTATTTCCACATCAATGGTTGATGGCACTGCGTCTAATGATAGTCTTAAACTTTCTGTTAGTAATCCCCAGGTGCTGTATATTACCACTGTCATTATAATTAAACTGATGAGTGGATCGATCCATTTTATACCTGTATAAAAAATAATAATTCCTGCTATCACTACACCTACCGAAACTAAAGCATCAAGTGCTAAATGAAGATATGCCCCTTTTACGTTAAGGTCTTTGTCCTTATCACGAAAAAATAAAAATGCGGAAGCTGAATTGATTATAATTCCGATTCCGGCAACAATACTTATTACTTTTCCCTGAGTTACTTCGGGGTGAATGAAACGCTGTATCGCTTCCCAGCCAATACCTCCAACCACGATTAATAAAACAACAGCATTAACAAGCGAAACCAGAATAGTACTTTTATGGAAACCGTAAGTGTATTTTTTATTTGCCTTTCGTTTTGTCATTTGAAAAGCAAAAAGCGACAAACCCAATGTAGCTACATCACTTAAATTATGCCCTGCATCTGAAAGTAAAGCCAATGAATTAGAATAAAAACCTGTTATAAATTCTATGACAACAAAAGCTGTATTTAAAATAATGCCAATTGTAAATGCCCTGCTCACATTGGTGAGTTGGGAAGAATGGTGATGTTCGTGAGAATCTGTCATCATGAATTAAATTAATTTTTACACATCAATAAAGTATAAATTTCGGCAATTGATTTTAATTGGCGTGATTTAAAAAACATGTCCAAAACTAAAGAAAAATTGCTGGTCTTCTTTTGAAACAGCATAATCAAAACGAAGGACTGTATTTACATTCCAAGCTATTCGTAATCCCAATCCTTCAGCATACCTGTAATTACCGATGTTACCAAGATGAGAAAAATTATTTCCCACTCCGCCAATATCAAAAAACGGAACAGCACTTAAAGCCAGATGTTGTTTTAATAAACTAAATTGTGCAAAACGTGCGCGCAATTCGGTATTAATAAAATCTAAATAATTGGCAACAAAACGAGATTGTTTATAGCCTCGTAATGTAAATCTTCCGCCAACCACATCATACACTCCTCCTTCGGAACTCCATTCTTCCATGTATTCATATACGGGCGCATTTCCGCTAATTCCAGCAATACCACCACGTATGGCAAACACCAATTTTTTAAATACCGAAGGAAACAAGCGTTGATAAAACTTAACCTGCGCAAATGTTTTATTAAAGGTATAACCCGAACCCAAAGCTTTTAATGATAACTCATTCGTTACTTCGGCAAAAATACCTTTATTGGGGTCGCTCTCTAAATCGCGGGTATCATAAACCAATCCTGTCTGAATCATAGTAACGGTAGTTCTTCCAAGACCAAGTATATTTCCGCTATTAAAATCATTTTGTAAAAGAGAATTACCACCAAAGGAAAAAATCCCCATATTGGCATATCTTAATCCGAATAAGCCACGCATTTTACTTTTAAAAAAAGAACGCTCGGCACTAACATCCAACATCACGTTATTCTTTTCAGTATAACGATTATAATTTTTATAATTTTCAGATAATGAATTGTTATAATTATTATAATTATTATAACTAAGCCCTGTTTGCTGATTAACTAAGGTTGCCAAACTTTTTTCTGTTATACCGAAATAAACCATGTTCGGGTCATTCTCATACGTACCTTCCATTCTGACACGCCACTTGCTTTTAAAAATATAAGGCAAATCCAAACCAAGAACAATTTCGTTTTGAGATTTTGTGGTATTAAACGCCAAGAGAGATAATTTCGCACGATAAGGACTGTAATCAAATAAAGGGTCGGTTCTTTTACCGTTAAAAAATAACATACCTTCAGCCCCGTATCCAAAGCCATTTACAGGATCGGAACTTAATTGTGGCACTGCTGTTACATAAGTGCCTTCTTTTTTATTTGCTAAATCTTCGGGAGATAATTTTTTTTCATTCGCAATAATAAAAGGAAGTTTTTTTGTGCTGTCTGTTATATCCTGTGCATAACCTTTACAATGGAATATTGCGGCAACGATTATTATCGCAAATAGCTTATTCCTTTCAGAAAAGCTTATTAATATATGTGTCATAAAAATATGTTGATTAATACTACAATTTGACCGAAATGGTCTTTGATAAAAAGTATTAAGCAATTTTAGGAGGTTGCCAAATGTTGGCTGTGTAATTAGAAAGAAATTGTGATTGGTAAGGAGTAACTTTTCTTTCGGAAGATTGACTAAAAACAATTGTAACAACAGGAAAAGATGTTACATTAAAACCCTGACAACCACAGCAAGAACAGATGCAAAATGGAGAACAATCTTCTTCTTGATGAGAATTATTTTGACTATTATTAGAGATAATGTTTGTATGTGTTTCAGAAAATTCATTGCAATTTTTTTCATCTCCACAAGGCATGGTGGAAAGTACAAAAATATAGATACTGAATATTGCCCAAAAACATTTCATAGTACAAATATAATTATTTCTTTTTTTTAAGTTTGTAATGATTCTCTGAAAAAAAATTAAAAATTTCCGCCAGAACCTGCACCGCCAAAATTGCCACCACCAAATTTTGTATCGGATGAAGTCTGTTCGTTCTGACCGAAATTTTGAGCAATCATCATAGCTTCTGCATTTGATTTTAAGAAATTATCTTCATCAGGTTCCTCTTCAAAGGTAATTCCATACTTAGGTGTTTTAAGAATTCTGATACTAACATAAGCAATGACAATCATTATAAAACCTGATAAAGTAAGTATAATTTCAGGATGCCCCAGACTAAAATAATTTTTAAAAGTCAGTGCTGCTATAACAATTAATATTAATCCAATCCACAAAAGCAGTTTGTCTTTATTTTTTAAACCATAATAAACATAAACTAAAGGAACGATTGCGGTAAGGATGTAGAATAAAAAAGCCAACGGAATGTCTTCTCCCTTATTTAATTTCAAACCAAAGTAAGCTATGCTTGATTCTCTGATAACATAATAATTCCCTGCTAAATAAAATACGACCAATGCAATACATTCAATCACTATGAAACATTTATTTAAGTAATGAAAACTTTCCAGTTGTTTATATTTTTTTGATGCTAAATAAACAAGCACTGATACAATCATTAATGCGAATGGCATAATCAATTTGGCAACATCTCCCAGTTTTAAAAGTGTTAGAAAAAAAATAAAGTAGAAACAAATACCTAATGCCAAAGTAACGAGCTTGTCTGCATAACGCACAATGGATGCAATAAAAAAGGGTACCGTTAGAATGGATAAAAACAAAGTTTTATTATCAAATAAATTGAAATCGTATTTAATCATAATTCCAATGCCTACAAATGAAAATCCCAATGCCGAATATAAAATGCATTCGTCAACTCCTGCATTATATAGATTATTATTCTTGATAAAAAACTCTAAAGCACAAACACATATCACCGAAAATAAAAAACAAGAAAAAGCAAAATATCCAGCTATATATTGTCCAATTATAAACATCGAGATATAAAATCCGTAGGCGGAAAAGATTGCAAACAATGTAAAAATAAACAAACCTATTTTTATAAAAAGATTTGGTGAATAAAATTCGGTTTTATATTTTTTTAAAACAATGCTCAGTTGCTCAGTTGAGATAAGCTGTTTGCTGAACCATTGTTTAGATTTCTTTACAATGGATATATTCCTAATAAGAGTATGATTATAGGCAATCATTATTTGATTTGGAGTATTTTTTTGTAATTAATAAAGAAGGCTACGACTCCACCACAAGAAGCTGCAATATAGAAGGAGACTATAGTAACAGCAATGTCGCCATTTAGTGATACTAAAATTTTAAAAACACAATAGCTTAATCCAATGTAACCATATACAACAGATAAAAGTAAAAATAAAAAGGAATGTTGCGCTATTGCGTATTTAATATAGTAATAACAAATTCCTGTTAAAAACAGAATACTCAACCATTTAAAAGGTTGGTCAAATAATGCTGCTAATGTGGCAATGAAAAGAATGTTGGCAGCAAATGTATTATAACTGAACCCAAAGTGTTTTTTAATATTTTTATTGTCGCAGTATTTTGAAAAGCCTAAGATTAGTAATCCCAATATAATGGATGTATAAATAATGGTTGTATCTGAAAAATCATTTTTTTTCAAGAGGTCAAGTGGAGTAACTGTAAGTCCTGCCCAAGCTGCAAGACCAGTGATTCCAAGATTCAAAATACCTTTATGGTCAAAAATATAACCACAAAAGAAAAAAATAATTGTTGGAAAAAAAATTGCAATGCCATAATGTAAACCAAATAAACTATACTGAACCTGTAAATACCCTATGAATATTCCGAAAAGCAAACATCCTAACAAAACAATATAATCAAAAAAAGGAGATGGTTGTTTTGTTTCTTCTTGTGAATAGGGTAACCGATGTTTATATCCATAATAAAAACAACCAATACATAATGCTGCAATTATTGTAAGTATAACCTGATGCCCAATAGTGTCAATATTTTTATAAACTAAAATGCTAATACCTGTTGTAAATAAAAGAATACCTATATAAAGTATTGTGCGTAGTTCCCAATGAACTGAAAGTGGTTTTTCTTTTTCATAAATGTCAATGGCAACAGATTGCTCATTTGTAATAATACCATCAATATTCAACTGCGTATTTTCTTTCATATGATAATATAAAAATAATCAAAAAGTGTTATCCTCTTCATATAGATAAAATTTTCAACATCCGTAATAAATCTTTATCAAGACATTGAGTATGTTTCACAGCATTTTTGAATGGAGTATAAACAATTTTTTTGTCAACTATACCAACCATTTCTCCTTGTTTCCCGGCTATCAATGCTTCAACGGCTGCAAAGCCCATACGGCTGCTGTTTACTCTGTCCATCGCCGAAGGATTACCGCCACGTTGTATATGACCAAGAATAGTAACACGTGTATCATAATCCGGTAAACGTTTTTTTACTTGTTCCGCAATGGTGAATGCTCCACCTGCTTCATCACCTTCGGCAACAATAATAATTTTTGAAGATTTACTTTTTCGTCCACTTTCTAAACGCTTTATCAGATCTTCAATATCTGTTTTTGTTTCGGGCATTAAAATAGATTCAGCACCCACACCAATACCGGAGCGCAAAGCAATCAAGCCGGCGTCGCGCCCCATCACCTCCACAAAAAATAAACGATCATGACTTTCAGCGGTATCGCGAATTTTATCAACCGCTTCTACAACCGTATTGATAGCGGTATCGTAACCAATTGTAAAATCGGTGCCCATTAAATCATTATCAATGGTACCCGGACAGCCGATAAAAGGAATATTACATATTTCGGAAAACTCCAAAGCCCCTTTAAATGTGCCATCTCCACCGATAGCCACAATACCATCAATGTTGTGTTTGATTAAATTCTCTAATGCTTTTTTGCGTCCTTCGAGTGTTAAAAATTCTTTACTGCGGGCAGTTTTTAAGATCGTTCCGCCACGCTGAATAATATTTGCAACAGACATTGCATCTAAAGGAATGAATTCATTATTTATCAATCCATCGTAGCCATGTTTGATACCCATTATCTCCATGTTATGAAAGATGGCAGTACGCACTACCGCACGTATGCAGGCGTTCATGCCGGGCGAGTCGCCTCCTGAAGTAAATACAGCTATTTTTTTCATAAATTTAATTTCAATGGTTACTAATAAACGAATTAAAGCAAATTTACGAATCTGTGTGTTTACAAATAAATATTATTTAACCTCTTCGCACGTTACATCTATTATTACTGGGTTTAAAACAACCGTATCATTTCTTAAACCAACTACTTTAATGTTTTCAAAACAAAATTTCGCATCACAATCAAATTGTTGAAATAATTTAATGACGTTTTTATTAAAAATCGGCCCAATGTTTTTTACTTGATTATCTTGTTTATAATTTATATCATTCAAAATATCGCGACACACAAATGATACTACCTTATAATCGCTACTATTGTTTTTCAAAATCATTCCTCCACAATTCACCAATTCGCCTTTAGTAGATTTCCCATTATTAACTCCTGCAACGCAGGCGTAAGGTAAACTGTAATTTATTGTATCGTGCTTATAAACTAAAACTGTATCCTTATTTAGGGTAGGCAATTCAGAATTATTAGAATTATTACACGAACATAAAACAAACAGCACAGCTATGTATTTGGTAACAGATTTCATTTTAGATTTACAATATTTAAATACTATATTTCGTAAATTCGTTTTAATTCGTTTATTCGTAACCTACTAATTCCGTTCTCCATTCTCTGCTCTTCCTTCCAACTTATGCGTTTTCTTTGTTCCCTGGTACATTTCATATTTCATAAATCTACATTCCAACGGACCATTGAACAAAGCAATTTTTCGTGATGGTCGCAAACCAACGTGTTTAAAGGCTTCCATGTTGGAACTAATTACCCAACAATCAAAACCGGAAAAGTTTTTCTTGAACGTATCACCAATACTTTTATAAAGTTCTTCGATATTATCTTTTACCATACGTTCACCGTAAGGCGGATTCATAACTACAACACCACGTCCGGCAGGCACTTCCATATCCTGCATGGCACATGTTTGAATAGTTACAATATCATCCACCTTTGCAAGTTTCACATTTTCTTTTGCTTTTTTTGCGACGTTCCTGGAAATATCGCAACCAATAATTTTTTGTTCGTGATTGGTAATTTTATTGATGGCTGAATCAAAGATCATGTTGAATAATTCCTGATCGAAGGCCATGAACTTTTTCCATTTTTCAAAACCATATTCTTCGCGGTAATAACCAGGAGGAATATTATTGGCGATCATTGCAGCTTCAATTAAAAGTGTTCCTGAGCCACACATCGGATCAATGAATGTACTTCGTTTATCCCAACCGGAAAGCAATATCATGCCGGCTGCCAAAACTTCATTCAGCGGTGCAAGATTTGTTTTATCGCGGTAACCACGTTTGTGCAACGATTCACCTGAACTATCAAAAGCAACAGTACACGTATCTGCAAAAACATGCAAATGAATTCTCAATGTCGGATTATCCAGATCTACAGAAGGACGCTCACCATGCTTGGCTCTAAACTGATCTACAATGGCATCTTTCGCCTTTTGGGAAAGGTATTGAGAGTGTGTGAACAGATCGGAACTCAAAACAGTATCGATGGCTAATGTGTCGGTAACATCTAAATAATTTTCCCAATTGATAGATTGAATTCCTTCGTAAAGTGATTTTTCATCACTCACCTTAAATGTTTCAATGGGCACCAGGATACGCAAAGCGGTACGCAAACATAAATTTGCTTTGTACATAAAACCTTTGTCGCCGGTAAAACTAACTGCCCGATTAAGTACTTCAACATTGCGCGCACCAAGCCTTTGAAGCTCGGTAGACAATACCTCTTCTAAACCGAAAATGGTTTTGGCGATCATTTTAAAATCCGTTTCTTCTTTCATGTTTAGTAATCCCCCTAACCTGCTTTTAATCCCCCTGCCCCCTTTGAAAGGGGGAATGCATTATCCTTTGAAAAGGAGTATTATTTTTTAAATTCTATTTTTACAAAGATATTGCGTTATCGCTCATACTTCAAATTTTATTTGGCGATCATTTTAAATGGCAGATCAATAATTATCTTGTAATCTTCGCCAGCCTCTAACATATCTTCATCTTTATAAAACCAATTGATCAGCACCTTACCACCAAATTTTTTGATCGATTCCAGTTTTTTGAATACCGCTAAAATACATTTCGATGAGTCAATATCAAAATAATCAAACTGAATATTTACAGTTGTTTCAGCCTTTGGATCTGATATATAATTTTCTAAAAAATCCATTAATGGTTTATAAAAATTAATAGCATTCTCCATTATTGAACTTCCATTGATCTCTAAAATTCCCTTATAAGGATCCCATTTTATGGTTGGAGTTTGAGCAGTTCCTTCGACTGAAAATTTTTCCATGTGTTTGTTTTTAATTTAGAAAGTTGATTAAAATTACTGTAGATCTTTTACCACAGAGGCACGGAGAACACAAAGTTTCACAGAAAACTCTCCGTGTTTCTTTGTGTTCTCCCTGCCTCTGTGGTGAGTTTTTATTCATTTTTTTCTTTTAGTTTAAGTCTAATCGATCACCAACTTCTTTGTTTGTTTTTCATTCTCAAATAACAATTCTAAAATATAAATTCCTTTATTTAAATTTTGTACACGCATTTCAATTGAATTAATTCCTGTATTTATTTTTTGCTCCGTGCTATATACAATGCGACACATCGTATCAACTATTTTTATATGTATGTTCTGATTTTTTGCAGATGTACAATTCACTATAAAATTACCATTACTTGGATTGGGTGCAAGTGTAAATAAATTATCACTCATTTTATTTTCAGCAATACCAACAATATTACAAGGAATATCCGGCGATGCGATATGCGTCATGTTACTAAAATCAATGTAACAAGCATACAAAGGATTATCAATAAAGGGATTACGGTTATGTTGTAAAGAATCTATAAAATCATTTCGCGCAATTTCATAATTGTCGGGCGGATCCTGATAATGCCACTTTTTTAAAATGGATTGATCTTGTCCGTATGGTATTGTACTGCTTATCGGATTCGGAAATCTCCAATCAAAACCACCAACACCGTTATAACAAACTGCCTGATACATCAACGCTCTTGCAGCATCCCCCTTTTGTATGTCGCGTGGTTCATACACTTGCTGACCATACCTGTTAGTTCCAAACTTAGAATCCAAGTAAGTAGATATTATATTTACAACTTCACCCAAAGGAAAATTACTGCGTACCGCATTTGCATTATTTTGATTAACAGGAAATAGTTGGTGGTAATCGCTATATTCAGGTAAGGTTTGAAAATTTGCATTGTTCACTGTAGGCATCCAACTTTGACAATATGTATGCTCACGACTAAATCCATTCGTGGTCCAATCCCAAGGTTCCGAATAAATTTTATTTTCTCCGCTATACACACATGTAATCGCACGTTGACCGCCGATAGTATCGCGTGCAATAAAATGGGAAATAAATTTAGCTCCGTAATTGCTATATGATTGGATGGTATGCGGATTTATTTTATTGTGCAGATCGGTAACAAATGTTGTACTTGCAGTTGATATGGAACTATAATAAGTTAATGGTTGCATAGAGCCTTGGCTGGTAACAATTCCTATCAAAGGATTTGATGTTAAATAATTACGAACCGTTCCCGAACCATTGTATGCAAATATTGCAAAACAATAACTTGTATTTGCAATAATACCGTTTGGTATAAATGCCAAATTGTTACCACTGAATACCACTTTTGATCCGCCGATCATATCGCCACGTTGGTATACATTACCATCTAATGGAATGTCTGTTATTGCCGATCCTGTTTTACGCAAAAAAATGTAACCATCAGGAGCCGGTGATGCAGCTGTGAACGCAGCCGAGATACGGTACGATTTGATGTTTGAAAATATTAGATTAACAGCTTGTGCAACTGGTTCTGTTGCAAACGAATTATTATTCGACGAAACAGTATCGATATTAACATCATCCAATCCTATATTTCCGGAAACTTTACTGAAATAATTAAAACGGATATATCGACTTGTACTTAATGGTACATCTGTATATAAAATATAATTAGAAGTAACTGCTGCAGTATGCGAATGCAGTGTTGTCCAACCAATTCCATCAGTAGATTCTTCCACTAAAAATGTTCCGTTTGCAAAACTGTTTCCTGCTAAATAATATGTGAGATCTCCGGGAGCATTTGCAAAATGAATCGTCAAGTTATCGCCGGTATCATCAAATTTACAAGCAGGAGGAGTATTGCCTGATGCATTGTAAAATCCAGTTCCGCTTTGAGTCCAGCCTAAAGGAAGATTTGCTGTTGCAAAACTCCAAGATGTTGGAAGAACAACTTGGGCAAAGCCGAAAAAATTTACGATCAGTAAAAATAAGATTGCGCAAGTATTTGTTTTCATTAGCTTTCGCCTAAAATATTTGATTACAATAGTATGCATTTATTTGCAATATTAAATTGAAGAATTTGTATTGAACGATAGCGTCATTCGGATTGCTTAAATCTGCGACTATTGCTTCATTTAATTATTTATTTAATTTCCCTGAATGCTTTTTTATTTTGTAATTTTGTACGCTTTTTTTATTTAAAAACCTCCTATGGGTAAAGACCAGCATTTCGTTCATAAAGTATCAGCAGGCGCACTGCTTGTAACACTAGGTATTATTTTTGGCGATATTGGAACATCACCACTTTATGTTTTGAAAGCAATAGTTGGCGATAAGCCTATTGATGCCGAAACAATCTTAGGAGGACTTTCTTGTATCTTCTGGACGCTGACCTTACAAACTACCGTAAAATATGTTATCCTTACCTTAAGAGCTGATAACAATGGTGAAGGCGGTATTTTCTCCTTATATGCACTTGTTCGAAGAGCTAAGATCAAATGGCTGATGTACCCTGCAATCATTGGTGGAAGTACTCTTTTAGCTGACGGTATTATCACTCCTCCGATTTCTGTAGCCTCTGCCGTAGAAGGTTTACGAGTAATTAATCCTGACATTCGTACTATACCTATTATCATCGTTATTCTTACAGCATTATTTACAATTCAACAATTTGGAACAAAATTTATTGGAAAGTTTTTTGGTCCGGCGATGTTAGTATGGTTTTTAATGCTGAGCATTTTAGGCATTTCTCAGTTGTTAACCAATATGAGTGTATTTAGTGCCATAAACCCTTATTATGCTTATAAATTACTCTTTCTTCATCCTCAGGGCTTTTTGGTTTTGGGTGCTGTGTTCCTTTGTACTACAGGTGCAGAAGCGTTATACTCCGACTTGGGGCATTGTGGGAGAGAAAATATTCGCATCAGTTGGATATTTGTTAAAACTGCGCTTGTATTAAATTATTTTGGACAAGGAGCATGGTTAATTGCCCATGAAGGACAAAAGTTAAATGATTCGAATCCGTTTTTCAGCATTATGCCACATTGGTTTGTTCCTGCGGGCATCATGATAGCAACATTAGCAGCCATCGTTGCCAGTCAGGCATTAATAAGCGGATCGTTCACACTTATTAATGAAGCAATGCGATTACACTTTTGGCCAAAAGTGAAAGTGAAATATCCTACCGATCTAAAAGGACAACTTTATATTCCATCGATCAACTGGTTGCTATTGGCGGGATGTATCACCATCGTACTTTATTTTCAAGAATCGGCCGGAATGGAAGCTGCCTACGGATTAGCCATTGTCCTTACCATGTTAATGACCACCACCTTGCTCACCTATTACATGTTTATTAAGCGCTATAATAGAATATTTATTTTTTTATGTCTGATAACTTACCTCACCATTGAAACATCCTTCCTGATTGCAAATCTGAACAAATTTACCCATGGTGGCTGGATCACCATATTGATCGCAAGTTTTCTTATTTTAGTAATGCTGGTTTGGTATTATGCACGCAAGATCAGAAACCGTTATGTGGAGTTTGTAAAACTAACCGACCATTTACCGATACTTGAAGATCTGAGTCGCGACTTAACTGTTCCAAAATATGCTACACACCTTGTTTATCTGACCAGTGCCGATAACAAAGACGAAATAGAATCAAAAATTATTTATTCCATCATGCAAAAACAACCAAAACGTGCCGATATTTATTGGTTTGTACACGTTGATACTGTTGATGAACCATATCGAATGGAATATAAGGTGTGTGAATTTATTCATGATGATGTTATTCGTATTGATTTCCTTTTAGGTTTCCGTGTGGCACCAAAAGTAAATCTGATGTTCCGAAAAGTAGTGGAAGATATGGTTCGTAACAAAGAAGTGGATATTACAAGCCGCTATAAATCACTAAATAAAAATAATATTATTGGCGACTTTAGATTTATTGTAATTGAAAAATTTCTATCGTACGAAAACGAATTACCTTTTTATGAAAAATTAATTTTAGATCTTTATGGTGCCTTAAAGCATTTCAGTTTATCTGAAGAAAAAGCTTTTGGATTAGATACCAGCTCTGTTACAGTAGAAACTGTTCCATTAATTATTACGCCACCGAAAGAACTTCACATGAAACGTATTAAATAATTACGGACATTTTTTTGCTTCCGCACTGTCTAAAAACTTTTTAGAGTTTGCATTTGCCGCATCTAATTCATTAATTTTTTTGAAGAATGTTTTTGCCATGCAATTGTCCTTATTATTCATATAATAAACACCCAAATAAGTATTGGCATCTACCAGATCTTTTTTATTTTTTTCTGTATCCGTTGGTTTCACTTTAGCGATGTATTGTTCATAGAAAGGCTTTGCCAACCAGGTTTCATTTTTAGGATCCAATTGCACATTTGTTTTTGCTCTCCACAAATAACCCAAAGGTAAATCAGGTTGTGATCTGATAATTTGAACAAAAGATGAATCGGCATTCACAAAATCTTTTGAATAATAATATGCCCGACCTATTCCGAAATAATCATTCGCAGTTGGTTTGCCTTTTTCCATTTTAGATTTATACGCTGAAATTGCTTCGGGGTATTTTTTCATTTTAATATACGTATTTGCAATATCCGCATTCATTTCATTTTTTGCAGGATCCAATTCCAAAGCCTTTTTATAATCTGCAATTGCTGACATGAATGATGTGGAATCTTTTGTATCTTTTGAATACAAACGCGCTCTGTATTCATAATCTTCTGAAATAATTTTCACCTTAGCGTTCTTTGATGCCATATCAAAAAATGTATTCATGGTTTGTAGACCATTCACATAATCACCTGTTTCAAATTGAGAATAACCTTTGTAACGATACAAATATGGATTGGAAGGATTGCATTTTATTGCTTCTGAAGCAGCTTCAATAGATTCCTTGTATTGTTTTGCCTGATTTAAAAATCCTGCATAACGCCCGCGTGCACTGCAATTGTTGTTCAATTGTAAATAACGTTTATATTGTGCGACAGCATTTGCGTATCGACCGGCAAGAAAATAAATTTCTGCTTTTTCGCGATAAGCAGGCGCAAATGAAGAGTCAATCAGGCTTGCTTTTTTATATAATTCTAATGCCAAATCGTAATTTTTTGCTCTGAACCATAATTGTCCCTGACGTAAAATAGCAGTAACAGATTTAGGGTCAAGAGCTCCCGCTTTTTCATAATTTTCAATTGCTTTGGTGCCATCATTTTGCTCTAAAAATGCATCGCCTTTTAATATATATACTTCAGGTTTTTTAGGTTCCAGTTTAATTGCCATGTCGAGCAATTTAATGGCTTCATTAATATCTTTTGTTTCTGCCTTAATGTATGCTTCCGCAATTTTCATTAAAACAATTGCATTTTTTCCTGCAGCCAGAGTTGTGGCTTTGTAAAAATTTGCCTTCGCTTCAGTTGATTTATTTTGATACCATTGTACTTTACCTAAGCCCACATAACACAACGGGTTAGTAGCGTTAGCATCAACACCTTTTTGGTAGGTTGCATTTGCCATCTCAAGGTTATCATTTTTAAAATAATTTTCACCAAAATAAAAATAATTTTCACCATTGTTTGGTTGCGATTCGATTAGATTTTTAAAACTAATTTCAGCAGTTTCAAATTGTTCGTTGTCGGTTAGTTTAATCGCGTCAGGTAATGTTTGGGAAAATATACCTGTTGATAAAAATGTCAATGTCAAAAAAAATAAATTACGCTTCATATTTAGTTCAAAGTTATTGGTTAGTTTAAAGTTCAAAGTTACAAAGTTTAAAGTTCTGTGTAAAGGCTAATTCAATAAATGATACCCCAACTTTCTAACTTTAAACTTTGAAACTTTGAACTATCTTTTTATTTCTATAAGCCTTACCGGAGCGATGGCAGGAATTAATCCGGCTTTTAAAATCATCATCTGACCTTTATCTCCGGCCACGAAAGAAACAAATCCCATACCAAGACCGGCACGCGTTTGTCGGTTGATCATATAAACACTTCTTGTAAAAGGATAATCTCTCGTTTTAATATATGCCTGATAAGGCTTGAAAGCCTTTGGAATAGTATATACCTCTGATGCCTTGGGTAATCCCACATCACTTCCGTCACCTTGCGAAACCGCAACAACTTTTATTTTTTGTAAAAAATTAATTGTCAGTGAATCATCGCTATCGCTGATCCAGTTAACACTTAAAACGCCAATCGCATTTTTATTTTTACTAACATATTCAATTACTTCCGGGTTGGAGTTAACAGCGAAAGCATTTTTAGAAAATTCTTTTCCTTGGAGCAATGTATCTTTCATGTAGCTTGTATTTGCAGAACCTTTATTATCAAATACAATGTTTATTTTTTTAAGTTGTGATTGTTTATTGATTTGGCTCCATAACGTATCATTGCCAAGCAAAATAGATTTTATTTTTTCTACTGTAAATACAGTGTCTGTGTTTTGATTATTAACAACAAAAGCAATTGCATCTTCGGCAATTTTTGTAGATATCGGAAAAATATTCCTTGATTCAAATTGTTTGTGTTCTGCACTTGTCAGGTCACGGCACATCACCACCACTTTGCAGGAATCGTTTATTAATCTTAAAATAGCTTCATTTTCAGGAAGAAATTTGGCATGTATCCTCGCATTCGGATACAAGGATTCGAAGGTGTAAATCTGGTTATCAAATAACTGCTGAAATGATTCATCAACAATGATGTTTACTTCCCCGCTTGTTGGTGTATCAGTGGGTTCTTTTTTTTCGTTCGCGCAACCATAAAGAAACACAGAGCCGCATAGAATTAAAAGAAACACGAAAAACTTCTCTATGAAACTCTGTGTTCTCTGTGCCTCTGTGGTAAAAACTTTACTGAACGTTGACATTTTGTGATTCTTCAAGTAATTTTTTATGCGCCATTCTTAGAGCATGAATTTTATCGCGTTTTGTTTTAAATCTGCGATAAGCAATATAAAACCTCAAGCAGCCAAACACAATAAGCGATGATCCGATAATCTCTCTTCCTTTGGGTACAATATCTATCCACATATCTGAAAACAAAAACAAGAAACCAATGGTTAAATAAAACGCTAATACAAACAAACTAAGTTGCAAAAGCAATTTATTCCATAGGTGTTTTATCTTTAATCTTAAACTCATTTTATTCCGTTTTATACTTATTATAAGCTGAATACAACCTATACGAAGAGTAAGCAATTAATATTCCGCCAAAAATATTTCGGTAAACCTGAAAAAATAAAATGCCAAAATCGGAAAATAAAAACAGTAATCCTATCACGAAATACATTGCTATCATCAAAAAATTAGAATAATAGCGTATTTTATTGAACAATGAATTACTGTCGGAATGCAATATTGTATGAATTAAAAAAAACAGATTGAAAATCTGTTCTAGTAGATTATCTTAATGAAAACTTGATAGGTAAATTAAATTGTACACGAACCGCTCTTCCATTTTGTTTACCAACATTCCATGCAGGCATTAATTTTACAACTCGAATCGCCTCCTTATCACAACCGGGTCCTCCGGAAACACCTCTCAATTTATCTACTCCGGTGATGCTGCCATCTTTCTCTACTACGAATGTTATGTAACANNGTACCTGAAATTCCTGCTTCTTTTTCCATTTGCGGATACTGCACATTTTTTTGAATGAATTTCATCATCTCCGTTTCACCACCTGGGAATGTTGGCATTTGTTCAACAATAGCGAGAGGAGCATCGCTGGCCGGCTCTACAACTCCTGTTGCTTCCTGAGGAATAATGATTGCATCTTCAGTACCTTCTTGCGTTACCGTGCTTATTTGGGGTGTTTCTTCTGCCTGTACTGGTGGTGGCTCATCCACCACTTCTTCATCTGTAACTACCGGCGGAGTGAACTTAACAGTTTCCATTACGGGTGGTGGAGGTGGCGGGGGCGGGGGTGGTTCTGTTTCATCGAGT
Source organism: Bacteroidota bacterium (assembly GCA_003151815.1). Lineage (GTDB taxonomy): Bacteria > Bacteroidota > Bacteroidia > 2-12-FULL-35-15 > 2-12-FULL-35-15 > 2-12-FULL-35-15. The sequence continues at coordinate 58,014 of PLYN01000007.1, forward strand.
GGTGGCGGTGCAGTTAAATCTACCGCAGTAATTTCTACGGGAATAACCACCTCCTCCATTTTGTTGTTAATCCAATCGATGATAGCCGGTAAACTTACAAGCAATAAAAAGCTGGAACCGGTAATTAACAAAGCCAATGCAACAGTACGGTTATGATTTTTACGCAATGCATAAGCACCATATTTTTTATTTCTTTCTTCAAAAACAATATCGTTACGCACAGGTGCAACAACATTGTCCCAATTATTGAATAATGATTCCTGAGCCATTTTACTTATTGTTTGCCGCGTTTAACAATTCTAATTCTTTTTGCCCCATATCAACAATCGCATATTTTCCAACATTACAAATATTCAATTCATCAATCACATCGATTACATTTTTGTAAATCGCCTTTTCATCTGCTTTAACAAGAACAGTTAATGCTTCTTTTAATCCCTTCTCTCTATTCACTAAACGTTTGTATGTTGTATCAGCAATTTCTCTTTTCATCAGGCGTTCTTCCAACAGTTTGATAGCAAGCGTTGTCGGTTTATTCCTGTCCAATAATAATTTGTGCAATCCATTTGCTGAAAAATCCGTTTTTGTTAATTGGGTTGGAGGTTGACCTTTTATATTTTTTTCAGGATAGAACTCTCCATTGTAATAATAAATTCCATCGTCTTTAGTCATCAAAAAAGTAATGGCATTATTTACTTTGGTTTCATCCTTTTTATCTTTCGGATCTGCCGGAAAATTTATCTCCATTGTTTTAGGCTTACTAAATGTTGAAGTAAGTACGAAAAACGTAAGAAGAAGGAACGCCAAATCTACCATTGGCGTCATATCTATTTTGGTAGATGATTTTTTTGCGCGTTTCTTATCATGTTTGCCATGCCCGCCACCATCATCTGTATTTACTTCTGCCATTTTATTAAATTTATGATTTGGAGAAATAGAGAATTAATTCTCCCCTTCTCTATTTCAATATATCTCTATTTTTTTACTTCTCCCTGTTCAAGGGATGTTATTAAATTAAATCGATAAATATCTTTATCAGTAAATACTTTAATAATATCCTTTACAGCAATATAATTTGTTTTTGCATCGGCTTTGATAGCAAAACGCAAGGGTTCATATTTAAAATCCCTTCCTAACTTTTCAGCTCTCTCCTTTTGTGTTTTGGCTTGTTTTGCTGCTTCAATACGTCCAAACTGAATCCAATCGCCTAATTCATTATGAAGCGAATCATGCGGTATTCCCGGTGATTTCACCAATATGCGATGCGGATCATCCATGTTAATATATTCTTTCAGTTGAGCGATAGGAACTCCAAAGCTGGTCATACCGGCAAAACGTTTTTTCTCTGCATCGGTAAAATTAATTTTATATTGTTGTCCCATTTTTGCAAGTGTTTGCTCACGAACATCCGAATTGTTAATGTTATAAAAAGGTCTTCCTTTATCGTCTATTGAAATCAACATTACATTTTCCGGCAATAATTTATCTGAAAAAGAGGAAGGAGTATCCACAATAACAGGCTCGGTAACTCTTGAAGTAGCGGTAAGCATAAAGAAGGTAACCAAAAGGAAAGCCAAATCCACCATGGGCGTCATATCTAATGACGGATTGCTTTTGGGCATCTTAATTTTAGCCATGTTTTACTTTAATTTGAGAATTATTTGTTTTTCGGTTTTGAAACGAATTCTACTTTTATTTTATTTTTAATCCCCCTACCCCCTTCAAAGGGGGATTTGGTCTTGATTTTAATTTGTGCAATTCGTGTCAAGATAACAACCGAATAATAAAATTATTTAGCAGCTTTTAATGAATGTAAAATGCTATATCCGGCTTCGTCCATGCTATGTGTAATGGCATCCACACGACTGGTAAAATAGTTGTACATAATGATACCAACTACGGAACCACTAATACCTAAGGCAGTATTAATAAGTGCTTCAGAAATACCTGTTGCAAGAGCTGCTGTATCCGGAGAACCGGCTGCTGACATAGCGGCAAATGAACGAATCATCCCCAATACTGTTCCAATCAAACCCCATAGTGTTGCGATCGTAGCATTGGTTGAAATAATAGATAAATTTTTAGATAACATGGGTAACTCCAAAGAAGTGGCCTCTTCTAAATCTTTTTGAACTGCAGCAATCTTCGCTTCATTATTCAAAGAGTTATCGCCATTAACATTTTTTAATTTTTCAACTCCCGAACGAACAACATTTGCTAACGAACCTTCTTGTTGATCACAAGCTGCAATGGCTTCATCGAATTGATTGTTACTGATCAATGATTTGATGTTACGCAAAAACGCAGCTGCCGATCCTTTACCTTTTGCTTTCGAGATCGTCATTAAACGTTCTACAGAAAACGTAACGATAATAATAAAAATAGCCATCAGGATGGGTACAATAAAACCACCTGAATGCATCATTCCTAAATAATTACCTTGCTTTGGATGACCTTCAGCATCAAAATTGCCTGAAGCACCCAACACAAACACATAAATTCCGATTCCGATTACAATTGAAATTACAATAGCTATAAGCGCGGTCATAAAGTTAAAGCCACCCGATGTTGATTTTTGATTACTCATTTTAATTTAGTTTTAATTTATAATTTATAATTTTTTAAAGGTGAAAAATTTACGAAGTTGGATGTTTTTTTTAAGCATTTTTTTAAAAGTGACCAAAAATAGCAAATCTATTTTAAAAAGGGAAAAATTATAATTGATGTTAATTATTTGATAACATTAAAAGTTCGCTTTTATTGCTTATAGCTGCTTTTATTCTTTTTCAAATAGGTCATCATTAGTGGGATTAAAGTAATGATGATAAATCCGATAACAATGGATCCCAAATTATTTTGTACCCACCTATTCGTCCCCAGATAATACCCTCCGCCTGCTAATAAAGTAATCCAGGAAAAAGCACCCAAAATGTTATAGATCATGAATTTTTTCAAATCAACACTTATCACTCCCGCTAAAATAGGGGCAAAGGTGCGAATAATTGGTAAAAAACGTCCCAGAATAAGGGTCTTTCCTCCATTTTTTTCGTAAAAATCCCGGGTAATTTCTAAATATTTTTTTTTAAACAGGATGGAATCTTTTCTGTTGAATAAGGAAGTTCCCACTTTTTTTCCAAACCAATAACCTGTGATATTCCCAAGGATAGCTGCGATAGATAATAAAATAACCAAAACAAAAATATTAACTCCCAATAAATCGTTGTGCGAAACACAGATCATTCCGGCAATAAAAATAAGTGAATCGCCGGGAAGAAAAAAGCCAACAAGCAAGCCTGTTTCCGCGAATACCACAAAAAGCAATAACGTTAAACCGCCATAATGAATGATGGATTCCGGATCTGTAAGTTGTTTAAGAAATTCAATCATAACCCTCCTATCCCTAAACCCTATTAATACTTGAATAAACGGAAATATTGTTTGTCGATTTCATTTCTCCATCCGATAAGGTATTGTGTAAACTGACTGATATTAGCCCCTTTCAGATCACGAAAAGGGTCGATCATCAAATCTTCCGGAAATTCTTTTGCGGCAAATTCAGCGTATTTTTTGGAGTGTCCGTATTTGGAATAAAATAATTTTTCAGCCCCGAAAAGCGACAATAATTCATATGCAATTATGCTTGAATTTTTATAGCTGTTGATCACCCGCTCAATGTCTTCGTTGTTAGTGGTATTCAGCTGTAATGAAATTTCATTAGCATCTGTGTGATTGGTAGCGAAAAACAAAGCAACACTTTCTGTATTGTACTGGTTTCTGAGTCGTGCGATCAAACGTTCAGCATCTTTAGGATTAATAACTGATGGAAGGCTGTCATTCTCATTTTTATCAGTCATATTCACTGCAATTTTTTTTACTATACCATCGGTCCATTCGTTTAATTTTTTAAAGTTTTTATTCTCAAAAATCGTTATTGCCGAAACATTTTTTATAGGGAAATCGCTTTCTACCGCTTTATTTGGACTAGGAGATTTAATTTGAATGGTTAATTTGACATCGTTTTTGGAAGCCTGCCCTTCAATCCAATTGGCAGCATCTTTATACAAATCAAGCGTTGAACGAATGGCGGTATCATTCCATTTTGGACCAGCTTTGGTATCTACAAAAACAACGTAAATCAATACTTTTCCGCAAAGTTTTTTACAAACATTTTTATTGCGGCTTAAGCTATGATCAACTATTTTAGATGATCCGGCACAACTGCAGATAATAACAGTAAAAAACACAACTACAAAATATAAAAATTGTTTCATGTTAATTTTCAATTGCAAAATCACGTTTAAATACCTTATTGTATTTATGCTCGATGTTATTGGTCCATCCCAACAAATATTGAGTTACCGGACTGATAACAAGTCCTGAAAGATGCTTGTTTTCCTGCATCAACATCACTTCCTTCGGGAAATCTTTTTCGATCAATTCATCATTTGTAGCCATCTTTTTTTCATCCTTTGGAGATTTATAAAAATTTAAAGCGCCAAATAAATTTAGAATCTGTTGTGTGATCAATGTTGGATTTTTATAACTATTTATAAAATATTCAGGCGTTAAATTGCTCAACATATTCATATTAAGAGATATGTCGTTTTTATAGTAATTATTGAGCATGAAGCAAACAGCAATATTATCAGTCTTGTATTTTTCTTTGAGAGCAATTATCAATTTTTCGGTATCGCATGGCTTCAACTTTTTTTTGGGGTCACTATTGGCAGTAGTTAATAATTTGTAAAAATTTTTAGTTTCCGGAAAAGAGACCAATGCTTTTTTAGAAATGTTGTCCGCCCAGGTATTTATTTTTTTCGTCCCTATTTTATCTGTAAATGCCTTTACAGACTCGTATAACATTTTTTTTGGCAGATCTTTAGAGATCGTATATGTTTCATCGTGGTGGAAATATTCCACGATAAATTTAGCAGACTTATCATTCAGTTTGGCTTGATTCTGAATCCAGTTGGTGGCCAAATGAATTGAATCTAATGTGCTCCTGATATCAAACCCTGTCCATGGTTTTGTAGTTTTGGTATCCACAAAAATAACAAATAAAAGAGTTTCTCCGGAAAGGCGTCTGCAAACATTCCGATCCATCGCATACCGCATGTCTATCTTTTTATTGCTGCAGCCTGTAAAGTCCGCTAATACAATGATCAGAATAAAAATGAGGATTATTTTTGTTTTCATAGATGGTTTTAACAAAGGTAGAAAAACAAGAGAGCAAAGCGCAAAATGGGGAGACAAAAAAACAACAATTTATTCCTATCGGAGGTTCGTTTTATTTTTAAATTGAACAGGATAAATACTGCTTTTTATTTTTTATTCATATCATGCGACACCATTATAGCAGATTTAAGTTCTAAACCTTTTTTAAGATGCTGATTAATATAATTGGAAGTATCGGTTGAAATTTCAGCTGAAAATAATAAACCCGATTCCGGAAGTGGCTCCACAATAATTGGATGCATATTTTCTTTGTTTTTTTTTAGGTAAACAATCCTGTTATCATACGCTTCAGCGTATTTAGGTAAAATTATTAACTGAGAAATTAATGAATATATATTAAGACTAACTATAGTTACCAATGAAAAAAGAATTATAAAATGAACTCTCGAGGATTTTAAATTTCCGGCTAATCCAATGTTGTAGAAAATTGAAAAACCTGCAACTAAAGAAAACAGCGTTACCGGAAATAATGCCCGGTAAGCACCAATATCCTGTGTTATGTATGTAATAGGAAGTTGATAAATATACAATGCTGCAAAATAAAATATAAGAATAAAAGAAATTCGTAATCTGATTGTTTTCTTATTTATGTTTTCAACCGACTTTAAACAACCAAGATAATAAGCAGGAATGCTGAAAAGAATAACAAAAGGAATTATTAATGGCAATCTTAAAAGGATGATCATTCCTGTTGTTTTAATATTTAAGAAAAATGATTCCCATATACTAATATCATCAAAAAAAGACTCTCTTACTCTATTGCCTTCGGCTGAATATAAAAAAACGAAAGATGTGAAGCAGCAAATAAAAGCAATGGAAAATCTTTTAGTCACATCTGTCTTAGGCAAATTTAAAATAATGAGATCGAAAAAATTTGCGAGACCAAAAAGTAATAAAAGCAATAGAACTATTAATGCAAATGGTTCGCTAGAGCCTCCTATGAGTGTGAAAGGGATAATAATTAACAGTGTATTTACAACTCCTTTTTTGCATGAAATGAGTGCAGACGTTCCCAAAAAAAACAATATCATACTCAATAAAAAAACGCAAGTAGAACACAACCAAAACCAGGTTTCATCAATTTTAATGGTCGAATAAAAAAAAGCTGATACAATAAAAATAGCGATGTGTAATTCCTTCCAAAAGCTGAGATTATCCCACTGAAAGTTATCCTTTAAATTATGAATACATCTTTTTACGGAATAGATAAATAAAGCAAAGACAAGTAATCCATAAACAAATAAAAAATACTTAAAAGGATAAAAAGAAATTACGAATGCATTGAGTAATGAAGAAACCCACCTCCCACTCCATGTATTATATGTTTCAATCGCACCTCCCAAAATGCCGTGTTCCTTTAAAAAAGCTAAAAAATAAAAATCATCAACAGCTATTCTGTTATAGTATGACAAGACACTATACAGGATAATAAAAATGATATTGCTGAAAGCAATTATTTTAAAAAAATATTTGTCTGATAGAAGGCTCTTCATTAGAATAAGTTGAAACGAAGTAATTCTGTTTTTATTCATAGAAAAGCCATAAAACTATGATCTTGTTTCTTTTGTTCCATCGGCATGTAGAGCAAACCTGCCTTCTTTACGATCATGGACCTGAGCAGTATTCGGCCAGGGCCAACCACCGAAAGCTGTTTTATGATAATCTTCGAATGCCTGATGAATTTCTTCTTTCGTATTCATAACAAAAGGTCCGTATTGAATTACGGGTTCGCCAATTGGTTTGCCTTGTAAAACCAATAATCTTGATTCTGTTTCACCGTTTTGTATCGCTATTTCAAATTCAGGATTCACTTCAACAGCATGGTATTTTGGAATGGATTTGTTTGCTATAATAATTGTATCTCCAATATAAAAATAGATAGTACGGTTAATTCCCTTGGATGCTTTTGGAATTGTATAACTTGCCCCTGCTTCTAATTTAATATTCCAAATAGCCAACTCATTTGCAGGGTCGGAAGCCCATGAATTAGGTGGAGGCGAAGGAGCAACCTTATTTTTTAGTTTGCCTGCAATTACTTCTACTTCAGTAATTTTTCCTTTATCATCCTTGTGAATGTATCTTGGAATTGTATCAGCCCAAAGCATTTTAAAATGGGAATCCACCATTTTATTTTTTTTCGGAAGATTCAACCAGATCTGAAAAAGCTCCATTGGGTTTTCCTTGTCTTTATAGATCAAAGGAAACATTTCGGAATGTTGTACCCCTTTTCCTGCAGTCATCCATTGCACATCACCATCGCCATATCTCCCGGCAGCACCCATTGAATCAGCATGATCTACTATGCCTTCACGAACAATCGTTATTGTTTCGAAGCCTCTGTGCGGATGACCCGGAAAGCCGGGTATTGATTTTCCATGATACATTCTCCATCCGTCTTTAATTATAAAATCATCTCCAATGTGTCGTCCATCAAGCGAACAGGCCGGACCCATCTCATCATTGCCTTTAGGAAATTTATCTTCGTGATGTACACAAAATAAAAAAGGATCCGCAGTTTCCCATTGAAAACCCAAGGGTTTAATTTTAATGATTGGATCTATCTCTTCTTTCATAGGTTTTATATTTATTTCGTCTTCTATCTTTAATGATTTTGCAATGCCTTTGATGGGCGTGGCTATGATAGCGGCTAAGCCAAATGTTAATCTTCCTATAAAACTCCTTCGTTCAAGTTTATTACTCATGATTTTTCAATTTATAAGTGAAAATAAATAATTCTTTTTATCTTTCAAATTATTAAACCAAAAACATAATCTTTTGGCAAAAAATTAAAAAACCAGCATTTTTCTACTTTTCGTAAAGAGTATAGTAGAAAAATGCTGGTTATTATTTTCTCAAACCTGTTAACCAATAACAGCTGAATATCGTTCTTTATCTTATTAAATTGAAAAAGCCGGTCTTATTAACTTCTTTACCATTATTTCCTTTCGCATAAACGATATAATAATATACACCAGCCGTGCATTCAACACCACTTTTTGCACTGCGTCCATCCCATCCACCATAATTAGTGTGCCATTCAAATAACTTTAAACCCCAACGATCATATATTTCCACGTCCAGTTTCTCTATATCGACTGCTATAATGGAATATATATCATTTACATTATCACCATTAGGAGTAAATATATTAGGAATGATAACGGAAAAACCTTCTCTGATAATTACCAACGCACTTGCTGTATCTGGGCACAATGAATCTTTACTTGCAGTTAAAATAACAGTATAAGTTCCAGGGGTAATATATCCATTACTTGTATTTTCAACACCACTTTGAGCGCCATCTCCTAAAGTCCAACTATAAGTATTCGAATTTTGACTTTCATTAATAAAATCGACTAACAATGGTGCATTACCGATTAAGGTATCTGCAGTGAAGTTAGCGATAGGATTCAAAATGATAATAGTAAATACAGACGAATTTTGAGCGCATACGCCACCAGTTGTAGTTATGGTAAAACTATAAGGGCCTGGCTGAAGTTGACCATCAGGTGTTCCATTAATTGTGAATACGCCTGCGGCAAACTGACCGGTTAAACCTAAGTTATTTGGTGAAAGAGTTGCACCGGTTGCTGTTCCTCCAATATTATAAGTTATATTTTTTATTGGTGTATTGGCACATATAGTCTGAGTGGTGCTTAATGTGTTTGATGTAGGACTAACAGTTGCATCATTCACTTTAATAACCCCCGCAACAGCACTTGGAGAGCATGTTCCGCCTGTGGTACTTACTAAATAATTAAATGTTCCTGCAACATCTGGCATGCCGCTGATGGTGAATATAGCAGGATCTCCGGGAGTTGTAGTTGCTCCTGTCAATCCGGCTGGCAATCCGTCTACTGTTGTTATACCACCACCTACAACAGAATATGTAATTTTAGTGATGGGTGTATTTTTACATACTATTTGGGTATTGTCAGTTCCGGTAGCTGAAGTTAAACCAATACCAACAGTAATTTTACCTGTGAGGGTACTTTGAGCAGAACAACTTCCATTTGTGGATAGTGTATAACTGATTAGACCTGCTATAGTTGGTGTACCCGTAATTGTAAATATACCCGGACTGGTAAATGCTGCTGTAAAGCCTGCCGGTAAGCCTAAAACTGTTGGAGCAGGTGAATCACCGCCAACAATAGAATAATGGATAGAATCGATTGGTGCATTTTTACACACATGCTGGGAATCAGTTCCTATAGCTGATATCAATCCAACGCCAACTATTATTCTGCCTGTTAAATGAGCAGGTAAAGCGCAGGTTCCCAGTGCTGAAATCGTATACGTGAATGCTCCTGCTATGGAAGGTAAACCACTAATGGTGAACTTGCCCGGACTCGATAAGCTACCTGAAACACCAGCAGGTAATCCGGAATACGTTGGACTTGCACCACCAACAATAGAATAAACAATAGGTATTATTGAAGTATTTTTACAAACTTTTTGTGAATCAGTACCTACAAGGGATACTCTGCCAATGCTAACTAATATTTTCCCTGTTAAACTTGCTTTGAAAGCACAGCTTCCATTTGCATAAACAGTATAATTAAATAAACCTTCAACTGTGGGTGTTCCAATGATAGTGAATACTCCCGGGCTTGTTAAGGAACCTGTAACACCTGGTGGCAAGCCTTCAACTGCTGCAACCGGAGTGTCTCCACCAACAATTTTGTATGTAATATTGGTGATAGGTGAACCTAAACAAACGCTTTGTGAATCGGTACCGATAACTGAAATTAGTGATATACCAACTGTTATAGTACCAGTTATAGTGCTGGCTGAACATGAACCTGTTGTGGTTACTGTATAATCAAACTCTCCAGCAACTGTTGGTGTACCGGTAATGGTGAATATCCCTGTTACTGCGTTAAATCCGGATGTTATTCCTGCAGGCAATCCTACAATACCGGCTCCCTCTCCTGCCCCGCCAACGGCATATTCAATATCATTGATTGGTGTATTTAAACATACACTTTGATCGTCTGCTCCAATAGAGGATATTAAGCTAATGCCAACTGTAACAGTTCCGGTTGCTGAAGTTTGAGTACAGTTCCCAATTGTGTTAACAGTATAACTATACACACCTGCTGAATTAGGCGTTCCGCTTAAAGTAAATACTCCTGCGTTAAAAGTCCCGATAACACCGGGAGGCAGTCCTGTTGATGAAGCATTTATACCACTTCCACCAATGTTATAGGTAATGGTATTTATCGCATTATTTATACATACGCTTTGAGAGTCTGTTCCTACCGGTGATGTCAAACTAATGTTTCCATCAGGATTTACATTTACAATCACACTGTCACCGGCACCACCAACACTGCAATTGCCCGAAGTTGTTGTGTAAACATATTTCACAGCAATAGGTGCAGAAGTTATATTGGTAAGTGGTTCGCTTATATTATTTGGTCCGGATGTTCCGGGTTCTGATATACCTGGTATCGTTGCTCGCACCCATGTAAAAGCCGAGTCGGGAGTTACGCTGGTTGGTGAATACGTGAAAGTAGTGCCACTACATATAGCGGCAGGTTTTAATGAACTGCTTAAAACCGGTGATGGGTTGATAGTTGCAATAATATTTTCACCAGGGGTATTACTACAACTGCTAGCTGTTGTGATGATAACATAAGTAACATCAATAGGTGCATTTGTTGTATTGGTCAGGCTTTCGTGTATATTCGGAAAGCCGGTTGTCCCCGGTTCTGTTATCCCTGCTATTGTTGCTCGGCTCCAGCTAAAAGTTGCACCAACAGTTGCGCTATTTGGCGTGTAAGAAAAGGTTGTTCCACTACAAATTGTTGTTGGCGTTACAGAACTACTTAATACCGGAATAGGGTTCACTGTTAATGTAGCCGTACCACTTGTGGTAATAGCGGCACCGCAGGCGGCACTTAAAAGTGCACGATACACATAACCGTTGTGTGTAGTATCTGTTGCAGATAAATTAAGAGTAGATGTTGTAGCATTTGAATAGGTAGGTTGATGACCCGTTGCAATTGTAACATTTGTCCAGGTACCTCCATGATTTGTACTTACTTCCCATCCATAAGAAAATACTCCGCTTGCTGATATTGTAAAAGCTGCACCTACACCGGCACATACAGTAGTGTCTTTTGGATTTGTGTTAATCACTATTGGAGCACTGGTAACTGTAATTGATGCAGTATCTCTTGTAAAATTTGTAGTGCTAACACATCCGTTAACATCTGTAACTGAAGTAATAGTGTAAGTAGTTGTAGCTGCCGGATTAGGAGTTACCGAAAACGATGTAGCGCTTACAACACTTGGTTCAGTTACAAGTCCAGGGTTATAAACTAAAGTATAAGGACCAACTCCGGCAGTTGAAATCCATGTTAATCGACCCAAAGAAGTTGGATCCGCTCCACATCTGCTGTTCCCGGTGACACTTCCTTGAGGCTTAGGATTTACTTTAACGATTACATTTTCACCGGCACTAGTACAATTGGTGCTACTTGAAGTTGTCTTATAAACGTAAATAACATTTATAGAGTCTGGAGTTGAATTGCTAAGCACCTCGTTTACATTTCCGCTATTGGATGTCCCTACTGGAGTTATACCTATTATCGTTGCACGAGACCAGGTGAAGGTGGTCGGTGAAGTTATGCTTGTTGGAGTATACGTGAAAGTTGTACCACTGCAAATTGCAGGAGGTGTAAGTGTGCTATTTAATACCGGTGCCGCTTTCAAAGTTTGAATGCCGCTGGCAGCACCCGAACCTGTAGCTGACGGAATAGCCGTTATGTTAGCCGGAAGTGTTGCATTTACTCCGATGGTATGTCCATCAATAACAACAGGTGCAACATCCATTGTAATCCAATAATAATAGGTATTTCCTGTAAGCCTAGAAATTGAAGGAAATGAATGTGTTCCCACTCCTGTAGAAGTAGAAATGGTAGTTAAATAATTAGTTGTTGCGAATGTATTGGTAGTAGTATAATAGATTTTATAATCTAAAATTTCAGAGGCTGTATAAGTTCCGGTTGTCACAAAACGTATATCCGTTTCTGTATCACAGCCATTAGCACCTGTTAATGTAAAACCGTGAATGGGAACATTTAAAGTATTTGCGCAGACATTAGCTGCCGGCACCGGATTATCACCTATAATTAAAGTTGGGTTGGGATAGCTTAGGATAATCTGTCCGTTGGCACCTTGTCCACCGCTAACACCGCTTCCGGTTTCAATATCACTGCTTCCACCGCCTCCGCCACCGGGAGTAAAACCAGATTGTCCGTTACCACTAAGAAGTGTATTTTGACCATCACCACCATTACCGCCGCCATTAGGCGCTATACCACCTGGAGCCGGAATAATAACAGTAGCAAGAGCACCCGCATCACCACCAACTGTTCCATTAGCTCCATATCCTGCTGAGGATCCGCCACCACCACCGAAACCAACAGTGGCATTATTTCCATTACCGCCATCACCGCCACTAAATTTAGTAGTTCCAATTCCGGCAGAAGCTAATCCTCCCAATCCGGCTATACCTGCTGCGCCTGCCACCGGAGGATTACCACCGGTACCACCTTTTGCAAGAATGGTAGTAGCATTAATGAACCATGAATCTCCACCTGTTGCTCCTGTCCCTCCAATTAATCCTGCACCGCCGGTTCCTACTGTTACTGCATATGTTTGTCCGGGAGTTACAGATATTACAGATTTACTGTATGCGCCACCACCGCCGCCGCCGCCACCATCTTCGGTAGTTTCATTGCCACCACCTGCACCGCCACCACCCCAGGCTTCAACAATTACTGAAGTAATACAAGCGGGTGCTGTCCACGAACTTGTTTGATTAAATATTGCTTGTCCGGTTATGATAATAATTCTTCCATGAGCACCATTTCCTCCAATCGTAGTTAATCCGCCGATACAAGAAGGATTACTTCCGTTTCCGGCACCACCGCCGCCGCCACCCGGAGCAAAACCGTCAACACCACTAAGTAGCCCATTCATGTTGTTATATCCACCCCCCTGACCGCCATATCCACCGCCAGAAGGCGCTATACCACCGCCACCACCAAGAGTTTGACCTGATGCTGCCACAGCAGGATCACCATTAACCCCCGCTGCACCTGTTCCTGCTGCTGATCCACCACCACCACCACCACCCGGGCTAAGAACAATACTTACTCCGCCAACAGAGCCATCGCCACCATTGTAGGAAGTAATTCCACTACCTGTGGAAGCTGCGCCACCAATACCTCCAATACCTGCAGCTCCAATCCCAACAGGAGCTTTTCCGCCTTTTCCGGCATTTGCAAATAGAGTTGCTGGAGTATTAAACCAAGAATTTGTTCCATCTGCCCCATTAGTAGGAGCCGTACAAGTTCCAGAACCCTTTGCGCCACCTGCGCCTACTTGTAATGTATATGTTGTTCCCGGAATAACCGACATGATTGAAGTTGTATAAGCCCCTCCGCCACCACCACCACTGCCATTGGCAGCGCCAGTAGAAGCACCGCCACCGCCACCACCCCAAGCCTGAACAGTGATAGAGGTTATACCAGCAGGTGCCGTCCATGTATATATAGCGGCAGAATCGAACGTAGTTGTAGTGCTCTGTCCATGCATTTGCATTGGAATCAAAGCCAAAGCGAACAAAAAACAATTAAATATTAGTTGAAAAGACTTGCTAATAATGGATTTAGCAGCAATGGCATTTTGTTTTATTGAATTTTTCTCCATGTTGCATTTTATTGAAAACGGATTAATAAATGCAAAACGAATAATTTTAGAGTAGTTTGTATTCATGATTGATAATTTTAAAAGCTTATAAAGCTCCTTTAATCAGGCTATTTACGGTTTTTATCTTGAAAAAGGTAGCAAAGATATAATTATATTTTAAAAACACATGAAGTTTTAGGTTTTATTTTTGTTATTTATTTTATATGCTATTAGGCTGGTAATTAGCGCCTTGTTCGGAGATTTAGCTGATGCTTTTCAAAGCTTTTTTGAAGCTTACCTTTTCATCAACAATTTGTTGTAATTTTTCAATGGCAACCCGCTCTTGCAACATGGTATCACGGTAACGTATAGTTACAGTATTGTCTTCCAATGATTGATGGTCAATGGTTATGCAAAATGGTGTACCAATAGCATCTTGTCGTCGGTAACGTTTACCAATGGTGTCTTTTTCATCAAACGTGCAGGCGTGATCGAACTTTAATACATCCATTATTTCACGGGCTTTTTCAGGCAGTCCATCTTTTTTCAACAAAGGTAAAATGGCTACTTTTATTGGGGCAAGAAAAGCAGGAATATTAAGAACTATTCGTGTGGTTCCATCTTCTAACTTTTCTTCTGTATAGGATTTTGAAAGTACGGATAAAAATAATCTATCTAAACCTACTGAAGTTTCTACCACATAAGGCACATAATTTTGGTTGAGTTCCGGATCAAAATATTGCAATTTTTTTCCGGAATGTTGTTCGTGTGCTTTTAAATCAAAATCGGTACGGCTGTGAATGCCTTCTAATTCTTTAAATCCGAATGGAAAGTTAAATTCAATATCGCAAGCTGCATTTGCATAATGCGCCAATTTTAAATGATCGTGAAAACGATAATTTGTTTCTCCCAATCCTAAAGAGTTATGCCATTTCATACGCGCATCTTTCCAGTAATTATACCATTCCATTTCGGTACCCGGGCGAACAAAAAATTGCATTTCCATTTGTTCAAATTCCCGCATACGGAAAATAAACTGACGTGCTACAATTTCATTACGAAATGCTTTTCCGGTTTGTGCAATGCCAAACGGAATTTTCATCCTGCCTGATTTTTGCACATTTAAAAAATTTACAAAAATACCTTGTGCCGTTTCAGGACGAAGATAAATAACACTTGCATCTTCGCTCACAGAGCCCATTGCAGTACTGAACATTAAATTAAACTGACGTACTTCCGTCCAGTTTTTTGAACCTGAAACCGGACAAACAATTTCGCAATCAATAATTATTTGTCGGACTTCTGCTAAATCATTTTTTTCTAAAGCATCTTTAAAACGGTTTAAAATCGCATCAATTTTTGTTTGATTTTCCAACACGCGTGCATTGGTAGCACGAAAAGTTTCTTCATTAAAAGATTCTCCAAAACGCTCTTTCGCTTTATCTACTTCTTTCTGAATTTTCCCTTCTATTTTTGCAACGTGTTCTTCTATCAATACATCGGCACGATAACGTTTTTTACTGTCTTTATTATCAATTAATGGATCGTTAAACGCATCAACGTGTCCGGATGCTTTCCATGTGGTTGGGTGCATAAATATTGAAGCGTCTATACCAACAATGTTTTCATGCATTTGCACCATTGCTTTCCACCAGTAGTTGCGCAAATTCTTTTTAAGTTCCACACCCATTTGTCCGTAATCGTAAACAGCACTTAAGCCATCGTAGATTTCGCTGCTTTGAAAAATAAATCCATACTCTTTTGAGTGGGAAATAATGTTTTTGAAAAGATCTTCTTGATTTGCCATTTGCGTGCAAAAATATAAATAATATTGATAGTGTGTACAAGGCATTATGAAAAATAAACCAAGTATTATGGAACGCTGATGACGCAGAAAGGTATGATAAAAGTATGATTTTTATATGTAAAGTTTTAAAGCGATTTTTAACTAAATTTTTATCACAAAAATCATAACTATCTGCGTCATCAGCGTTCTATTTTATTTATTTTAAATACATTTGTAAATATTTATTCCGAACAATGCTCTTCTCTCCCATCCATAAAAAAGTTTATATATTATGCGCTATATGGCTGATATCGTCAGTCGGATACGCACAAAATGTATTTAACGAATACAGCAATTTTGAGTGCAGCCAATCTAAACTAATTGCTATACCTTTTTCTGTATCCGCGAAGACATTAAATAATAAACCGACCACAGCAATCAACCAAATTGTTTTTTACGAACATCGGGATCAATTTTCATATTGGTATAAATTAGTTGTTACCGATGACCGGTTGATTGAATGTAGAATAAGCCCTATTAACGCGAATGATAGTTATGTTCTTTATATTTATAAATATAGTAAGGATGATTTTTGCAATAAAGTTTTTTATGGAAAAATGAAACCAATAAAGTCTTCGGATTTTTATAAAAATAAAAATGATGAAAACGAAGCTTTTGAATTATCGGAAATTAAATTGAAAGTTAAAAAGAATGAAGCGTATTATTTTTGCGTTCTCAATACTTCTCCTTCCAATTGTGGGCATTCCATGCAATTGATAGAGGGAAAAGACACCATGAATATTAAAGCAATTCATTTTCCTTGTTCGGATGAGGATATAGAACTAAAACCAATTGCAAAAAAAGTTCCGCAAAAAAAAATAGCGGTAGTTCCCCATCCTGAACAAAAAATCAAATTAGATACTATTTCTGTTAACACAAGAGAAGAAAGCATTAAAAGCAAAAAAATAGATGCTGATTTAAAAATAAAAGATGAACTCACAGGAAATGAAATCAAGATATTGCCGGCAGGAAAAAACACTTATAAATTGGCGATAGAGAAAGGGAAAAGTTATAACGTTGAATGTTCCGCAGTGGGTTATAAAAATTTTGACCATAGCATTGTAATTAGTGAATACATAAATCCGGATAGTAATATTTTTGATGTTTTTTTAAAACCTTTGAAGGCAGGTGATAACTTTGTAATGAACAATATTTATTTTTATCCGAATACCTATGCATTAAGGAAAGGCTCTGAAAATGAACTCACTTATTTACTTAATTATCTGACCAACAATCCTGAAGTTAAAATTGAATTGCAAGGATATACCAACGGTGATAACAGATGTAAAAAAAATAAGGCTTATAAGAATAAAGGACCTGAATGGAATTTTAGCGGCAGCGCTAAAAAACTTTCGTTGCGCCGTTCGGAAGCAATTAAAAAATATTTAGTCCAAAAAGGTGTTAGTAAACAAAATATAAATACCAAAGGTTTTGGGGGAGAAAAGATGATCGTTTTGAATCCAAAAACGCTGGACGCAATTGAAAAAAACATTCGGGTTGAGGTTTTGATTGTTAAGGACAACGGGTTGTAGCTCTTAACTAAATTTTTAAATTTGCTTTTTATTTTAACAAAAACAATGAACCCAATTTATTGCAATAGCTTAACTCAATATTCAAGATACAAAACCCGTGTAGTAAATATCGGTGATGTTCCTTTGGGAGGTGATAATCCTATCAGGCTGCAATCGATGACCACAACCGACACGATGGATACCATTGCTACGGTAGAACAAAGTATTCGGATGATCGATGCCGGTTGCGAGTATGTTCGGATAACTGCACCAAGTATTACCGAAGCTCAAAATTTAGAGAAAATAAAAAAAGAACTGAAAGCGCGTGGATATACCACTCCCATCATTGCCGACATACATTTTACTCCGAATGCCGCTGAACTTGCCGCCCGTATTGTAGAAAAAGTAAGGGTAAATCCCGGAAATTATGCTGATAAGAAAAAGTTTGAATCAATTGATTATACTGATGTTGCTTATGAAGTAGAATTGGAACGCATTCGTAAACGTTTTACTCCATTGGTAAAAATTTGCAAGGAATATGGCACTGCCATGCGCATTGGAACTAACCACGGTTCTTTGAGTGATCGCATTTTGAGTCGCTATGGCGATACTCCGCAAGGTATGGTAGAGAGTGCGTTGGAGTTTTTACGCATCTGCGAAGACAACAATTATTACAACATTGTACTTTCCATGAAAGCCAGCAACACACTGGTCATGGTGCAAGCCTATCGTTTGTTGATTCAGAAAATGAAATTATCCGGTATGAATTATCCTCTGCACCTTGGTGTAACCGAGGCCGGTGAAGGCGAAGACGGTAGAATAAAATCCGCTGTCGGCATCGGTGCTTTGCTGGAAGATGGCATTGGTGATACCGTGCGGGTTTCATTAACGGAAGAACCGGAATTTGAAATACCTATTGCTAAAAGTCTCGTAGAACGTTATTCGAATAGGGCTTCGCATAAAGCCATTCCTGAAGTTCAAAGTTCAAAGTTCGAAGTTGAAGAACTTGATAATCAATTGCCGAACATCCCAACTTTGAACTTTAAATTTTCCAACTTTGAACTACCCTATAATCCTTTTGAATTTAAAAAGCGTGTTACAAAGGAAATTGTAAATATCGGAGGACATAACGTTCCTCGCATAATTGCTGATTTTAGTGATAAATTAACTATTACACCTTCTACATTTTTTGCTGTTGGATATAATTACTCTGTACCACTCGACAAATGGAATCTAACTGATCTGGCATGCGATTATATATTTGTTGGTGACAATAAAGTAGATTTTCAAATTCCCGGAACATTAGGAATGATATACAATTCGGCTGCTTGGGAAGGATTAAAAAACAAGACCAGATGTTATCCATTGTTTAGAGCAAAGGAATTTTTGGAGGCGAAAAATAAATCGGCAGAAATTAATTTTGTAACAATAGACATTGACTTTTTAATTTCCCAATTTTTTAATTTCCCAATTTTAAAATCTGATAAAACCGTTGTATTAATTTTTGAAACATCCAATGAACATGGTATGGCAGAGCAACGTAGAATGTTTATTGAGTTGATACAAAATAATTGTAGTGCCCCTGTTATTATCAAACGTAATTATAATAATTTGCCGGAAGAAAAATTTCAATTGCATTCAGCAACCGATATAGGTGCATTATTTTTAGATGGATTGGGTGATGGCATCTGGATAAAACAAACTAATTGTTCATCACCTAAAAATACGAATGCAACGGCATTCGGGATATTACAAGCAACACGTTCACGTATCTCAAAAACAGAATATATTTCTTGTCCTTCCTGTGGCAGAACATTATTTGATCTGCAAGAAACCACTCAAAAAATAAGAAATCGCACGGATCATTTAAAAGGTTTAAAAATTGGCATTATGGGCTGTATCGTAAACGGGCCAGGCGAAATGGCGGATGCTGATTATGGATATGTAGGGACAGGTATTGGTAAGATTACCTTGTATAAAGGCAGAGAGGTGGTAGAACGAAATGTAAATTCTGAAAAAGCGGTGGACGCTTTAGTCGAACTGATAAAGAAGAATGGCGATTGGGTGGAGAAGGAATAATGTTGATATATCTTCCCATTGCAGAGCATCATTTTTTATAAAAAAAATTCCCTAGGTTGATTGGCACTCCATCCATTTTTACTTCCCTTCTACAATTATTATTTCTTCGGGTGTTAAGTTATAAAGTTTGTAAACCATTGTATCTATTGCTTTGTCGGTGGTTTCAATTTTTGTTTTTAACTCTTGTGCTTTTTTAGATTCTTGAAAAAAATATGTTTCCCATTCTGATTCATCAGATAGAGAAAGTTTAATTTTCTTTTTTGCTAACTCTTTTATAAACTCTGAATAGCTTAATAAATACCATTCTTGAAGTTTGGTTGATAATTTTTTTAATTCAAATTTACGTTCTAATGTTCTTTGGAATTTATTGGAAAGTTCTTGTAATTCCAACCTAAATTTATTTGCTTCCAATGCAAAATCATTTTCCTCAAGAACCTTCTTGAATGGAATTTGTTTTAGCATTAAGTTATTAATACTAATATATCCACCTGCTAAATGCTTGTCAGAAAATTTATGTAAAAAATACCAATTAATCAATTTAGAATTTAGTAATAAAAGAATATTTTTCAGAAGCTTAACTTCTCCACAAATACTGTAAACACTTACGGAAGGGGCGTAATCTCCATAAAGATCTAAACTCGCTTCGATTCTTTTTGTCATACCAGCTATCATAATTTTAGGCTTACAAAATAACTCCCATTTTCCTTCTGAAATTATTTCTTTTTCATACCTAATATAAGGTTCTTCATAATCAACTTTCTTATACCTAGTTGAATTATTTAAAAAAATATAAGGGTCTATATTGCCTGTTACAGTAAGCTTTTTAGATAATTCGGAAATTTTTCCTTCACTTACACAAGCAGCATAGTTGGTAAACTGAAATCCATTAATTCCAGGTTCAAAAGTTAAATTTAAATTTACAAGATTTTGAGATGTTTCTATTTTATTAATGAAGTTGTTTAAAGTCCCAT
>PLYN01000022.1 GCA_003151815.1 Bacteroidota bacterium
CATTGTTCGAGCGGAGTCGAGAAAGCGCGATGACTTTAAGTTCATCACGCTATATTTTAGTTAAATTTGCCAAATGAAATTAAAAACAGGTGATATTGTTCGTTTCTTAAATGAAAAAGGGGAGGGGACGGTAAGTAAAATAATTAATAAAACTACTGTTGCTGTTACTATTTCGGATGGTTTCGAGATTCCTTATCTGATCTCGGAATTAGTATTGGTGTTTGACGAAACAAAAGCAAAAGAGAAGTCTCAACCTATTATTATACCGTTGATTCAAGAAGAAGTCAAACAAAAAATTAAGTACACCAAACAAGAAAGAAAAGGAATTTATGTTGCTTTTGCTCCCGAAAAAATAAATGATATTCCTAATTCCGATATCAATGTTTGGTTAATTAATTATACCGAATATAAAATACTGTTTACGTATTCCATTTTACAAAATGCAAGTTTCAAAACCATTGAGACAGGTTCCGTAGCCGCGTATGAACCGCAATTAATAGAAACCATAGATAGGAAGATACTTCACGATTTTTCAAATTTTAAAATTGATGTTTTATTTTATGATGAAAAAGATCACGAACATCAAATGCCAATTAGTGAATTAGTAAAATTAAAACCCATAAAACTGTATAAAGAAAACGCTTTTTGTGAAAACAATTTTATCCCTGAAAAGTCGCTGTTAATGTGTGTTTCTTATTTAGATGATTTTAATGAAGGGATTCCATCAAGCCAAAAAGTAGATATGGCAAAAATATTATTTCAAAAACAATCACCTTCCAATACCTCCAAACAATCCAAGCCGCATGCTACTAATAATCCCAATAGTGAAATGGAAATTGATCTCCACATCGAAGAATTGATTGATAATTTTACTGGTATGAGTAATTTTGAAATTGTACAAATACAATTAAATAATTTTAAAAATACCTTGGACAAAGCTATAAATGGTCATTACAGAAAGCTAATTGTAATACATGGCGTTGGTAACGGACGTTTAAAACAAGAAGTTCGCAACATACTTTCCACCTACAAGAATGTTCGTTTTTACGATGGCTCTTATGCTAAATATGGATTTGGCGCCACAGAAATTTTGATATCATGAGTTGAGAAGAATGGCTTGAAATGGACTGTTTGCATGCGCTGTCAGTTTGAGCATTCTGCGTTGAAGCAGACACATCGAGAACGTGTGAAAGGTTAGTTTTGTTTTTCGAATAAATTTAAACTTGTACTAATAGCCAATTCTTAATTAATCACTAAAATACCTACCTTTGTTACCGCAAGCCGTTCTATCGCTGTCCCGACATTTTCGGGAGAGAGGAAAGTCCGGGCAACACAGAGCATCCCACTTCCTAACAGGAAGGCTTTCGCAGTAATGCGCGAGACAGCAAGTGCCACAGAAAAATACAGCCCTTCCGCTCGCGGAAAGGTGATGGTGAAAATGTGAGGTAAGAGCTCACGGAAATAGTTGGCGACAATTATTTCGGGTAAACCTTGGGAGTTGAAAGACCAAATAAACCGAAGCATAAGAGCTGCTCGCTCAATTCGGAGGGTAGGTTGCTTGATCCTTTCGGTGACGAAAGGGCTAGATAAATGATAGAATCTGTTCCGGTGAAAATTGGAGCTAGACAGAACCCGGCTTACAGGCTTGCTTTTTTATTTTTATGAGTTTGATCTGAAATATTTTTTTCTGCAAAATTCCGCGAAAAACTCTGCGGAACTCTGCGAGAGCCTTTTTAAAAAATCATGAATAACAACAAACATTTCAGTTTTTCCGCACGGATAAAAAGTCTTGGTTATGCCTTAGAAGGCATCGTGTTATTTTTTAAAACACAGCACAATGCTTTTCTTCAGGCCATAGCAGCCATAGTGGTAATTATATTCGGTTTTGTGTTGGAAGTAAATGTTATTGAATGGTGTTTCTTAATTACCGCTATTTCATTGGTATTTATTACAGAAATGTTAAATACAGCAATTGAATTTTTAACTGATCT
The DNA here is from genome assembly GCA_003151815.1 of Bacteroidota bacterium. Lineage (GTDB taxonomy): Bacteria > Bacteroidota > Bacteroidia > 2-12-FULL-35-15 > 2-12-FULL-35-15 > 2-12-FULL-35-15. The sequence goes on from PLYN01000022.1 coordinate 1,992, forward strand.
CGCCTCTCCAGATATTCATATTCAAGCAAAAAAAGTAAAAGACGTTGCCGCAGGAGCGGTTTTAATGGCAGCCATTATAGCTGTTGCAATTGGAATGATTATTTTTTTACCGAAGATAATCTATTTGTTGCAATATCATTCAGAACGATGAGCAGCATCTGCTATCTAAAAGAAAAATTTTTCGCGGCACTCAGGATGACAAAAACAAAACTCTGTTTCCTATTTAATTTCGGTGTTTTTTCTAAATTCATTTTCTGTAATAGTTGCCCCATCTTTAAAATAATAAATGGCACCAAAACTAGTTCGTCTCATAATGTATAAAACACCTTTGTTACCTATTACAACTATTCGTCTGGTATCGGTAGCATTTCCATCCTTCACTATTTCTTCGGTTATACCTTCCGGATATTTTTTTGCCAAATCGTTTTTAAATTCACCCGTTTTTGAAATTTCAAGTTCTATTTGAGCAATTTTATCTTTAGGATAACTTTCTGTTGGTTTTAAAGTTAATGCCCTATTATATGCTGCTTTTGCAACGGAATAATTTTTTGCAAGCAGAGCCGAATCACCACTATTGATAGAAAGCGTATATTTTTTCTTTAAAACACGAGCCTCCTCTTCTTTAGCCAGTCGTTCTTGTTCAATTGCATCTACTATTGCTTTTTCTTTAGCTATACGCTCTTTTTCTGCAGCATCCGCTATTGCTTTTTCTTTGGCAATTCGTTCATTCTCGGCAGCATCTGCTACTGCTTTTTCTTTAGCTATACGCTCTTTCTCCGAAGCGTCTGCCATTGCTTTTTCTTTAGCAATTCTTTCCTGTTCTCCAGCATCAGCTAATTCTTTTTCTTTGATAAGTCGAGTTTTTTCAGCAGCATCTGCCAATTCTTTTTCTTTAGCTATACGCTCTTTCTCCGAAGCTTCCGCTATTTCTTTTATTTTAGCAAGCCTTGCTTTCTCGGCAACATCAGCTATTTCTTTTTCTTTAGCTAATCGTTCTTTTTCTGCAACATCAGCTATTTCTTTTTCTTTAGCTAATCGTTCTTTTTCAGCCATATTCGCTAATTCCTTTTCTTTTATTATACGCCCTTTCTCGGCAGCATCCGCTAATATTTTTTCTTTAGCAATACGATCTTTTTCCGCAAGTGCATCTGCTAAAACTTTTTCTTTAACTACTCGTTCTTTTTCAGCTGCATCTGCTATTCCCTTTGCATTTGCAATACGTTCCATTTCCTTTGCATTTGCCAATTCTTTTTCTTTAGTGATACGTTCTTTCTCGGCAGCATTTGCCAATTCTTTTGCATTTGCATCAGCAATTAATTTATCTATTTCTTCCAAACGGGATTTAGGATACGTTTCAGATGATTTTAAAGCCGCCGCCTGATTATAAGATAGCGTTGCCATATCATACTTTTTAGCTTTGAAAAATTTGTCTCCTTCAACAATTTCAATTTTATATTTTCTTTCTATTTCAGCGGATGGATTTACTTTTTTATTTCCGTCATCAACTATTTTTTGAATTTTTTCCATATCATCAAGTGATGATTGGTCAAGTGTTTCATCAGAAACCATAGCGTTCTTATCGGAGTCGTAATAATAACTCATTAAAGGAGTACTCAAAATTTCATTTATTTTTGAAACAGCGTCCGCATCTTGCGGTAATTCAAATATTTCAATTTCAGGATTTGTTATTCCTTTAATTTTTTTGGCATCGTCTTCTGTAAATCCAATGGTAGAAATTACAATTTCAGATTTTGTAAATCCAGGTTTTGAATAAAAAATGCTATACTCTTCGTTGGGTTTTAAACTGAATGAATATTCTCCTGACCCATTTGTCAGAACTTCTTTCTCCTTACCGGAATCATTGTAAATACTAACAATAGCTCCGGCTAAAGATTTTCCGTTATGCTTAACCATTCCATCAACCCTGAACTGCGCCCGTATAGGTGAATAGGCTAATATGCTAAGAAATAACAAATAATAGATATGATTTTTTTTCTTCAAACAATTGTATTTTTCTAATGAGATCCAAATCACTATTTTCGATAAAATAACACAATGCAACGCAATTATCTTGCAATTATTTGGATAAATAAATTTTTGAGTGTTTTTATTTTTTTTAAATACACTATCTAATTTCAAAAAACCAATGTTAAAGACTTGTTCAGACTATATCAATGCAATTTCCTGGATGTGTGACAACCTGTCACAAAAAACAATTTGGCAAATGATTTGAAATGATGAAATACAATTTTTATCTTTATCGTTCTTGTTTAAATCAGTATTCATTTTAAAAATTTTAAAGCTATGGCATTAGAAATTACAGACGCAAACTTCATTGAGTTAGTCGAAAAATCAGACAAACCTGTTTTACTTGACTTTTGGGCAGAATGGTGTGGACCATGCCGAATGGTAGGTCCTGTTGTAGATGAATTGTCAAAAGATTATGAAGGAAAAGCGGTGGTTGGAAAAGTAAATGTCGACTTTAATGCAGAAGTTTCCGCTAAGTTTGGTGTTAGAAATATCCCAACAATATTATTTTTTAAAGGTGGAGTAGTGGTTGACAAACAAGTGGGTGCTGTTCCAAAATCAGTATTGGACGCGAAGTTGAAAGCTTTATTATAGTTCAAAGTTTAAAGTTGGAAAGTTTAAAGTTAACATAAGGTGGTTATAACCTACTGTTTTACTTTTAACTTAATTCCTGCAATTGTCCATTATCAACCTGTTTTTTTCTATCCAAAAACTTTGAACTTTGAACTTTGAACTTCCTAACTTTTCAACTAATCTTGAGTTAATTGCCAGGCAAGTGGTAGAAGGTTTTATTACCGGCCTTCATAAAAGCCCTTATCATGGCTTTAGCGTGGAGTTTGCCGAACACCGTTTGTATAACAAAGGAGAATCTACCAAACATATTGATTGGAAACTTTTCGGACGAACTGATAAATTATTTATTAAACGTTATGAAGAAGAAACTAATTTACGTTGTCATATAATCATTGATAATTCATCGTCAATGTATTTTCCAGCCATACCATCTCCCATCTCCAATTGGAGAGGGGTTGGGGGTGAGGTCAACAAAATCACCTTTTCCGCGTATTGTGCAGCGGCATTAATTGAGCTTTTTAAGCGTCAACGCGATGCCGTTGGAATGAGTTTGTTTTCCGATAAGATAGAATTTCATGCAGCAGCAAAATTAAGTTCATTACACATTCAGATGTTGTTTCATCAATTAGAAAAATTGTTACAACCTTACGATGTAAGCGTGCATAAAAAAACATCTGCCATTGAAGCCCTTCATCAAATATCTGAAGCAATTCACAAACGCTCTCTTGTTATCATCTTCAGTGATATGATGGAATCAAGCGATAAATCGGAAGAACTATTTTCTGCATTACAGCATTTAAAACATAAAAAACATGAAGTAATTTTATTTCATGTTGTTGACAAAAAAAAAGAAATTGATTTTGATTTTGATAACCGTCCTTATCGCTTTATTGATATGGAAACAGGTGAAGAAGTAAAATTGCATCCCAATGAAATAAAGAAAACCTATCAAACATCAATGGTCGATTTTAAAAAGGAGTTAATGCTTAAATGTGGTCAGTATAAAATTGATTTTGTGGAAGCAGATATTAATCTTGGCTTTGAACAAGTATTAATGCCTTACCTTTTGAAGAGAACAAAAATGAATTAAAAATATAATCATGGCAACTCCACAAAGTATTATTAGTAGCAGCCCTATGCTAGAAGGCATTCAGGAGTTTGTAGGAATCAATTTTTTATATTATGGAATAGGCGGATTTGCTTTTATCCTCTTTTATGTACTGATGAAAGAAAAGTGGATCGCAAAAAAAATTCAAAAAAAAATTCCAACCAATCCCTATTTATGGTATGAAATAAAATATTCTCTTCTAAGTACGATGATTTTTGGTTTTACAGCAGGATTTATTGCTTGGGCAGAAAGTAAGGGCTGGACAAAAATATATCCTAATATTTCCGATTATGGTTGGCCTTATTTGATCTTCAGCCTAATTGTAATGATATTAATACACGATACCTATTTTTATTGGGGACATCGTTTTATGCATCTTAAAAAAGTATACCCGTTAGTTCATCAGGTACATCATCATTCTATAAATCCAACTCCTTGGGCATCTTTTACCTTTCATCCATTGGAGGGAATTATTGAAGCGGCTATTGTCCCAATCATGGTAATGATCATTCCAACGCATGTTTTAACTATTGCGCTATTTTTCTTTTTTATGACATTTATGAATGTTTTGGGTCATCTTGGATTTGAAATATATCCGTCAGGTTTTACAAAAAATAAATGGTTGGCCTGGAATAACACCTCAACGCATCATAATATGCATCATAGTTTATTTAATTATAATTATGGGTTATACTTTAATTTTTGGGATAAATTAATGGGTACCAATCACGAAAAATATCATGAAACATTTGAAAAGGTTGCTAATGCAAAAATTGGAGGGGATTTAGAAAAAAAATAATATGTTATCCTATGTTTGTTCTTTGAAAGGATATTATACCATAACTTGCACCATAGTCATTTTTAATTACAATATTTTTATACCCCTGCAACTTTTCACCTGAAAATTGCATCTCGTTATACTATAGGGTATATTTAAATGAAAGTAGTATAGCGGAATAACAATATACCATAAAACATAGTTTATTTACCATACGATAGTGTCATGATGCAACATAAATTGCATGATATTATCAGAATTGAATCCTAACTTTGTAGCGTCAGATTTACATGTCATAAAATTCTTAATATATTATCATGATTAAATTAGCTACTTTAAGTTTTTTCAGTCTATTAATCCTTTTATCATCCCCCTTAGTTGTATTTCCACAAACAGCTTCTCTGGAAAAATTACCCGCAACAAAAACATTAAGTGAATCGAAAGCCGGACAAACTTTTTGGGTTGCTAAAAATCCTTTCAATAGGAGATTGTTCCTTGAGAACGTAGGGCAGTTTAATGGTAAAAACAATATTCCGGAAACAAAGATTAAATATGGAGTTTGTGATCTTGAAACCTGGTTGTATTTCTCTCCAAACGGACTTACTTATCGTCATGACGAACACCGTAAATTAACGGAAGAGGATATGGAGATGGTAGAACACGCAAAGGATGAAACAAATAAACAACTTGCTATTCAGGCAATGCAAAAGGTTTTTACAACCATTGTAAATATGCAATGGTTGGGTTCTAATCCTGACGTGCAAATTGAAACAGAGAAGGAGGCTCCTGATCACTTTTGTTATCCTCCCGATGCGATCGAAGGATATAAAGGGAAAGAAACGTTCATTGCAAAGGGTTTTGAAAAAATAACCTATAAAAATCTTTACAATAATATTGATGTTGAGTATACCATGATGCCTGAAGAGAAAGGGGGATTCAAGTATACGATCATACTTCATCCAGGAGCTGATCCGTCAGTGATAAAAATGAAATATACAGAATCAAAAAAATTGAAGTTGGATAGAGAAGGTAATATTGTCATGAAGTTCGATATTGGCGATTTAGTAGACCATGCTCCATTTACTTTTTACAAAGATGGCTCAACCATTCAATCTCAATTTGCTTTAAATGATAATACAGTATCTTTTCTCTTAAGTAATTACGATCACTCAAAAACGGTGGTGATCGACCCTTGGACTTCAACACCCGGTGCTGCTAATAACAATGCCTACGATGTTAATTTTGACGATGCCGGCAATGCATATACTTATGGCGGACCAGCTAATTACCAAGTTATAAAATTCAATAACACAGGAGTGCAACAATGGGCATTTCAAGCTAATTTTAATGGAACAGGCTCCTATGGAGATTTTGCGGTTGATCAAAAAACCCAATCAATTTATATCTGTGAAAGCGTTAATCTAACTTCAGGAGCTCAGGTAAGAAAGGTAAGAGGAACAGGAGCATCAGCTTCTCAAACAGCTATTTTTGCTGGTGATTCAAAATTCACTGAAATGTGGAGAATGGAATACAATCCTTGCTTGGGTAAAACTGTTATTGGCGGGGCATCTACCAATTCTCCCAGTTTTTTTCAGGCTGCCATGCTCGATACCAACGTCAGTTCAGTAACTCCAGTAAACTTATTTAGCGCAACAGAGCCTTACCATGATATTGGATTACTTGCCGTAGATGATTATGGAGGAACGTATATGTTAACGGCCAAATCTCAATTTTGTTTTTGCAGTAATTTAGATAATTCTATGGCTAAAGCTTCTGTACCGGCTTTGGCAAATATTTGGCAAATATCAAGCGGACTGACTCTTAATGAATACACAACAAATAACTATGTAACAGAATCTACCAGCGCTTATAACGGTATGGCAGTTAGTCCCAACTTTTTGTATACATATGATGGCATGACTCTTCAACAAAGAAACATGGGCTCTGGAGCTATAACTAAAAGCCTAGTTATTGGAGGGGCTTCGACGCCTAATTATAAGTATGGAGGCGTTACCGTGGATCGTTGTGATAATGTTTATGTTGGTTTTAATACAACGATTCACCATATTGATGCTAGTTTTGTCGATCAAGGTTCAATAGCAACAACTTCCGGAAATGTTTTTGATTTAAAAATAGGGAAAGGCGATACCTTGTATGCCTCCGGAGCAGGCTTTGTCCAAGCACTTGCTGCAACTCATTGCGCTAACAATGTAATGACCTTAGCTATGTCATCTACCGGAGCATGCTCGGGAACCAGTTCGGCAACAGTTGCTGTAACAGGGGGTACCCCTTCTTACACCTATTCATGGAATACTTCGCCGGTTCAAACTACGGCAACAGCAACTAATTTAAGTGCAGGAACATATACTGTAACCGTTATCGATGCATCCTGCGCTAAAGCTGTTGCAACTAATACCATTACTGTAGCTGGAGGAGCAGGTGTTCCTGTTACCGTTACTCCAACTACTTCCACTATTTGTATAGGTGCATCAACGAGCCTTACAGCAAGTGGTGCGGCTTCTTATTCATGGGCATCAACAACAGGATTAAACACTTCGATAGGAGCCACAGTAATAGCCACCCCAACAGTAACCACAACTTATACTGTTACTGGAACAACAACAGGTTGCACCGGCACGGCTGTAACAACTGTTACAGTGAACCCAATGCCAGTTGTAACTGTTAATGCTGTAGATATTTGTACAGGCCAGATAGCAACTCTTACAGCGAGTGGAGCATCCACTTATAGCTGGACTCCAGGCACTAACCTTTCTGCTACCACCGGAACGAGCGTTACATCCAATACAACTGTGGCTATTAATTACATTGTTACCGGTACTTTGAACGGCTGTGTTGGTTCTGCACAATCGGCAGTAACAATCAGTGCATTGCCATCTTCCAATGCGGGTTCAGACATAACCATTTGTTCGGGAGCAACAGGCAACATTGGTGCTCCCTTAACGGCAGGTTATGTTTATATCTGGTCACCAACAACAGGCTTAAGCAGCAGTACAGACGCTAATCCTACCGTTACCTTAACCAATGTAACAGCAAGCCCTGTAATTTCAACATATACAGTTACTACTTCACCTGCGGGATGTTCATCCACCGATATAGTTAATGTAACTGTTAAACCAAAAGACGATGCGACCTTCAGTTATACTCCGGCAACAG
>PLYN01000029.1 GCA_003151815.1 Bacteroidota bacterium
CCTTTTGTGAAAGCTGTTTTTATGACGGCCAATTTTATTACCATAACAAAAATTGATGCGCTGCAATGGGAAGACATCACTCTTGAGCTGCGCGATTTTTTGCGGATTTACATCAGTGAAGGTAATGCAATAATTTCTGAACTACCAACTACAGAAATGCCTGTTGATAATACTTTTGATAAAAGGGAAGAAGTTTTTATGGAACACAAAACGCCTTCCAATGAAATTGAAGTAAAAATTGTTGAGATCCTTGAACAATATATTCGTCCGGCTGTAGAAAGCGATGGAGGAAGCATTACTTTTAAAAACTTTAACGATGGCATTGTAACTGTTCAGTTGCGTGGTTCTTGCAGCGGTTGCCCTTCTTCCACGATTACGTTAAAAGCGGGTATTGAAGCGCTGCTTAAAAAAATGATTCCTGATGTGAAAGAAGTTGTTGCGGAAGCGATGTGATTTATAAAAACTCAATCATAAACTAATTCAAAGGTTAAATTTTAAGGAATTAGGTTGCATAAACATAGGAGATGTAGGGTATTTTAAGGGACGACCTAAATAAATAACAAAACGCTAAATGTCATTATTTCAAAAGTCCGTAATAAATAAATACACCGCAGACCTTGACAAACAAAAAGTACAGGACGCTTACACAAAATTCAAAGCATATTTTCACAATGCAACCATACAGGAAAACATTATAAATGCTAAAGAAGAACAATTTCAGGAAGGTTTTTTAACTGAATTGTTTTGTAAAATACTTGGCTACACAATAAATCCAAACCCGAATTTCAATCTAACAACCGAACTCAAAAACACCACCAACAGCAAGAAAGCAGACGGAGCAATAATAATCAACAACAAAGCAATTGCAGTTATAGAATTAAAAGGAACAGAAACCACCGACTTTGACAAAATAGAAACACAAGCGTTCGGATATAAAAACAACCAACCCGATTGCACATATATTATTACATCCAACTTTGAAAAACTTCGTTTTTACATTGACAACACAACTGAATATTTAGAATTTAATCTCTTCACACTTACAGCCGAAGAATTTAATTTGCTTTGGCTTTGTTTAGAATTAAACAACATACAAAACAATGTTCCCAAGAAAATAAAAGAACAATCACTCTCCAAAGAGGACACCATTACAAAGCAACTCTACAAAGATTATTCAACATTTAAAGAAGAACTTTTTAATAATCTGGTTGCAAATAATAAGCAATTTGACAAACTATTATTATTCAAAAAAACACAAAAACTTTTAGACCGTTTCCTTTTTATCTTTTTTGCAGAAGATAGATTGCTATTGCCCCCAAACTCCATTCGTTCCATACTTACACAATGGGAACAACTCAAAGAATTAGATAATTATGTTTCCCTCTATTCGCGTTACCTTAAATATTTCGGTTATATGAATACAGGATACAAAGGCAAACAACACGATATATACGCTTACAACGGTGGTTTATTTATAGCCGATGAAATATTAGACAATGTAAAAATTGACGATGCAATACTTTACAGGCATACAAAAATAATTTCTGAATATGATTTTCAATTCGAAATAGATGTAAATATTTTAGGACATATTTTTGAAAACTCATTAAATCAAATTGAAGAAATTATTGCCGAAATTGAAGGTAAGGCAATAGATACAACAAAATCCAAACGCAAAAAAGACGGTGTATTTTACACACCCAAATACATTACAAAATACATTGTTGAAAACACAGTCGGAAAACTTTGCACAGAAAAGAAAATAGAATTTGGAATCATAGAAGAAGAATTTGCCAAAGAAAGAAAGAACAGAAAAAAAGAAACATTAAAAGCATTAGATAATAAATTAAAACAATATCGTGAATGGCTTTTAAGCATTACCATTTGCGACCCAGCTTGTGGTTCAGGTGCATTTCTCAATCAGGCATTAGAGTTTTTAATAAAAGAACACGCTTACATTGACGAACTAACAGCAAAACTTTTAGGCGCATCCATACAATATTCCGACATTGAAAATTCCATTCTTGAAAACAATCTTTTCGGAGTGGATATAAATGAAGAATCAGTAGAGATTGCAAAACTTTCCCTTTGGCTTCGCACCGCCCGAAAAGACCGCAAACTAAACAACCTAAATAATAATATCAAATGTGGAAACTCTTTAATAGATGATGTTTCAGTAGCAGGAGAAAAAGCATTTGATTGGTTTGCTGAATTTCCACAAGTGTTTCCGAGATATAAAAATAAAAATACGTCTAAAAATATAAATAGTGATAGTGATGAAACTGAAAACTATATTATAGGATTAGCTGAACCTCCTTCGCCATATTCGTATAAACCAGATAGTAAAGGTTTTGAAAAATCCGGTTTTGATGTGGTTATAGGCAATCCTCCTTATGTTTCTACAAAGGAAATGCACAAGAATGGAATGCAAAATCAAATAGAATTTTGGAATAAAACATTTAAATCGGCAAATTCAGGCAATTATGATTTATATATATTATTCGTTGAACAAGGATTAAAAATTTTAAAAGAACAAGGATTACTATCTTTTATTATCCCAAATAAATTTTTGATAGCAAAATACTCAACATCAATTTTAGAATTAATTAATAAGAACTATTCGTTTGAAAAAATTATTGACTACTCTAATGTTAATGTATTTCCCGATGCTTCAGTATATCCAATAATAATTTCAATTGATAAAAAGACTTCAAAAAAATCAATTGTAGACAGATTAATTGTTGAAAGAGGTTCCTATGAAGATTTTTCGTTAATAAGAAAATGGGATTATATTAAATTAAAATATGTTGACAATCTTAATAGTCAAGATGATTCAATTATTGAAGTTGTTTAAAGTTGGCG
>PLYN01000005.1 GCA_003151815.1 Bacteroidota bacterium
TATTACGCCAACTTTAAACAACTTCTATGTATAAAAAGTAAATCTAAAAATTATTTTTTAAAATTATAAGCTCCTAAACCCACCAATCTAACTTTTATCCAACGATAAAAAGGTGTAAAAACCGCACCAAGAGCAAACTCCCCGTTCCTATCAATATAATAACTATTGGATGTAGAACATGAAGGTGATAACTGAACTGCATTTTTTGCTCTTTTCTGCAACATCTTATAATGCTTTTCATGTGCTTTCTGATTTACATCAACCAAGCTGGCACCGTCCTGTTTCGCTTTTTTCATCACTCTGATAATGAAATGCAAATTATCTTCCAACATCGAAAACCAATTTAATCCGAATGTAAATGGACCACTGGTCAGGAAAAAATTAGGGAAGTCGGGCACCGAAACACCCTGATAGGATTGGTATTTATTTTTATCCCAAAATTCACTCAACTCATCTTTACCTGTTCCTATAACTTTAAAATTCGGAAAATTGCCTTTCTCAGTGGTTTTGAAGCCGGTGCTATAAATGATCACATCCAATGGAATTTCTTTTCCATCCTTCGTCAATATCCCGGTTTCAGTAATCCTATCAATACCTTCGGTAACAAGACTAACATTATCGCGGGTCAGTGTTTTAAAATAATCACTTGAAATAGCAGGTCGTTTACAGCCCATTGCATAATTAGGTGTCAATTTTTTTCTCAATTCAGGATCCTGAACCTGTTTCAGGAGATTGTGCATCGGAGCCTTTTCTGCGAATTTCCGATAGTTGCCTCCTAATCTTTTATAATTCTGAATGGCCCAAGTCGCACCCTGGATCCACAGTGCAGCTCTCAACTGTTTACGTTTATACTTTAATGGATTTGCTTCCCACTCGTCTAATTTTGCTTTGTTAAAAACATAATCATTTTTAGGCGAAAGCCAGATAGGAGTTCTTTGAAATACGGAAAGGTGCTTCACGTCAGGCGCAATAGCGGGTACCACTTGTACTGCTGTGGCGCCTGTACCTATAATCCCTACATTTTTGTTTTTTATATCAAAGGTATCATCCCATTTGATGGTATGTCTGCTTTCACCTTTGAAAGTTTCCTGCCCTTTTATTTGCGGAACGATTGGATTATATAAAATCCCAGTAGCGGCAATAACATATCTGGATACTAATTGCGTGTTATCTGCCAAATAAGTCGTCCATGTATTATTGTTTTTGTTAAATACAACCTTGTCGACTGTAGAATTAAAACGGATGTATTTATTCACATCATATTTTTTCGCGCAATGATGTATGTATTGGTGGATCTCATGCCCCTGCGCAAACATCCTTGTCCAACGCGGATTGGGTTCAAAAGAATATTGATAAACAAAAGAAGGTATATCAACAGCAATACCGGGGTATTTATTATCACGCCAAGTACCACCGATATCATTGCTTCTTTCAAGAACAATGAGGTCGTCCATACCATTTTTATTCAGCATTATTGCGGCTCCTATGCCACTGATCCCTGCTCCGATTATTACTACTTCGTGATCCATGATTGGTAATTTTAGTTTATGTATGACAATATTAGATGATATTTCTTAAAAGAAAATTAACTTCGGTTACTTTTTTGAAAATCTATTACTTTCATTCAAAAAAATGCTTTTACATGTTCTCGACTCCGCTCGAACTGACTCCGTGCGCTGTCAGTTCGAGCGGAGTCGAGAACGTGTAAGGTTTAAGGTTTAAGGTTTAAGGTTTAAGATATCTATAAAATAAAAAAATTATTTCTTTCTTATCGCAGCCATATAAAACCCATCGAAACCTTCTGATGGTAATACTTTTCGATCACTTATCAATTCAAACTCCTTTTCACGTTCCTTTAAAAACAGCGCCACCTGATCCTGATTCTCGCTTGGCAGAATGCTGCAAGTAGCATATACCACTATTCCTCCGGGCTTCAGCATTTCTGAATATTCGGAGATTATTTTTTGCTGTGTTTGTTTTATTTGATTGATAAAATCAAGTGTCAATTTCCATTTAGCATCCGGATTTCTACGAATAACGCCCAATCCGGAACAGGGCACATCCAACAATAATCTATCGGCAGTATTTTTGTATTTATGAATTGTATTTTCCTTTATGACCTGCGTTTGTATAATGCTTGCCCCTGCCCTATCTGCACGTCTTTTAAGTTCCGTAAGTTTTCTTTCTTCCACATCCATCGAAATAATTTTTCCCGTATTTTTCATCATTGCAGCAATGTGCAATGATTTACCACCTGCACCTGCACAAGCGTCTATCACTGTCATTCCTTCGTTCAGTTGCAAAAATGGAGCGATCAATTGTGAAGAAGCATCTTGTATCTCAAATAAACCTTGTTTGTATTCATCAAGCTGCTGAAGGTTTTGACGCTTTAAGAGAACAAGTACCCCTCTCTTTATCTCTCCCCACAATGGAGAGGTGTTAGTAAACTGTTCAACAACAATATCCTTTGCAATCAATAATTGATATAACTTTTCAGAAGTCGTTTTTAAAGTATTCACTCTTAACACAACTTGTGCTTCTTTGTTTAACTCATGTAATTCTTTTTCCCAAACAACTTCTCCCAACTCCTTGCTGCCGATCTCATCCAACCAATCAGGAATAGATTCACGATACTTGCGGATCAATTTTACTTCCTCTGATCTTTTTAAAATCTGTTCCTTATCGATATTGGAAAACTCCTCCCAATCGGGCAACTCGACACCTTTCAGAATTTGCCAAACAGCAAACAATTTGTAATAATGGGATGCACTAGTCCCCTCTCCTTTGGAGAGGGTTAGGGTGAGGCTTCGCCACCAACGAACCATTTCGTATGTAGTTTCAGCAATAAAACGCCTGTCACGCGAACCCCAACGAGGATTTTGTTTCAGCACTTGCTCCACCGCTTTATCAGCATAAACACCACCAATAAAAATTTGTTGAAGGGTTTCTATTACAGCTTGTACAAGGGTTCGATGGATCTTCATAAATGAATTGTGAATGTGCAAAAATACATAATACTTGTTTTACCCGACCCATTTAAACTTCGGTAAAAAATTGTATTTTTGATCTTATGAATTTTTCATCAAAATTAATTGAAGAAGCGGTAAACGAATTTAGCAAGCTGCCAGGTGTTGGCAAGCGCACTGCTTTGCGTTTTGTGCTGCATTTGATGAAGCAAAACAAAAATGAAGTAGATCAATTTGGGAACGCATTTATAAAACTACGTTCTGAATTACGCTATTGCGAAAAATGCCATAATGTATCCGATAAAATATTGTGTGAAGTATGCGCCAACCCGCACCGTGATCATTCCACTGTTTGCGTTGTTGAAGATATTCGTGATTTTATGGCGATTGAAAACACTCAACAATACAGAGGCTCTTACCATGTTTTAGGCGGCATTATTTCACCAATGGACGGAATTGGCCCGAGTGATCTGAACATCGAAACACTTGTAAAAAAAGCGTCTGCAGGTGAGATCAAAGAAGTTATAATGGCATTGAGTACAACGATGGAGGGGGACACTACTAATTTTTATATCTATAAACGATTAAAAGAATTTAACATAACCATCAGTACAATCGCACGAGGAATAGCTATTGGTGATGAATTGGAATTTGCAGATGAAGTTACTCTTGGTCGTTCTATTGTTAATCGTACGCTTTATGAAAATACTCTTTCCACCAAATGATAATTCGACACTTTTCCTTAACCCAAAGTCTTCGACAAGCTCAGACTGACTTGCGCGCTTGTCATATTGAGCTTGTCGAAATATATGGACTGCTTATTTGCAAATAAATTAAATGAAACTATCCGTCATTATCGTCAACTACAACGTACAGCACTTTTTAGAGCAGTGCCTGCATTCTGTTCGAAAGGCGGCAAAAAATATTAGCACGGAAATATTTGTTGTTGATAATAATTCGGTGGATGGCTCGATAACAATGGTGAAAGCCAAATTCCCTGAAGTACAAATCATTGAAAATAAAAAAAACACCGGATTTTCATACGCTAATAATCAGGCAATAAAAATTTCAAAAGGGGAATATATTTTATTATTAAATCCCGACACAGTTGTTGAAGAAGATACCTTTGAAAAGATTGTCGCATTTATGGATTCCCACCCTGATGCAGGAGGTTTAGGAGTGAAAATGCTGGACGGCAAAGGAAATTTTTTACCGGAATCGAAACGAGGATTACCAACTCCTGCAGTTGCATTTTATAAAATGTTTGGACTCTCCGCCCTTTTTCCTAAATCAAAAACATTTGGAAAATATCATCTTGGTTTTTTGGATGAAAATAAAACGAATGAAGTAGAAATACTTGCCGGCGCTTTTATGTTACTTCGTAAAACTGTTCTCGATAAGATCGGTTTGCTCGACGAAACTTTTTTTATGTACGGAGAAGACATTGATCTATCGTACCGGATTAATTTAGGTGGATATAAAAATTATTATTTCCCCGAAAGCAGGATCATTCATTATAAAGGCGAAAGCACAAAAAAAAGCAGTGTAAATTATGTGTTTGTTTTTTACAGAGCGATGGTCATTTTTGCTCAAAAACACTTTTCGCAAAACAATGCGAAACTATTTTCCATTCTAATAAATATAGCGATCTACCTGCGTGCCGGTGTTGCCATAACAATACAGTTCATAAGATCTATCGCTTTGCCGGCATTCGATTTTGGATTAATACTATTCGGATTGATGATCATAAAAAATCAATATGAAAAAAATATTAAATTCATTGAAGGCGGCTCCTACTCCGATTCACTTGTCGCCATTGCATTTACCACCTATACACTTATTTGGATATACACCGTTTACCTTAGTGGTGGCTATGATAAGCCGGTTCGCCTATTCCGCATTTTGAGAGGTGTGCTAATTGGAACAGGGATCATTTTAATTGGATATTCCTTATTACCCGAAGTATATCGTTTCTCCAGAGCCCTTATTTTATTTGGGACAGCATGGGTAATACTATCCTATTTAATTTCGCGATTAACACTTCACCTTGTTGGTTTAAAATCTTTCAACCTGAATCCTGATAAAAGTAAACGAATTGCGATCATTGGCAAACAAGAAGAGTTTGAACGCGTACACGAATTGCTCAAACAGACAAACATTAACTCAAGCTTTCTTGGTTTTATAAGTGCTGATGATGCAGGGAACAGCAACGTTAATTATGTTGGAACGATCAATCAAATAGAAGAAGTGATCAAAATTCATAAAATTAATGAGGTGATATTTTGCTCGAGAGATATTTCATCGCAAGGCATTATTGATTATATGCATACACTTATTTCGGCTGATGTGGATTTTAAGATCGCGCCTCCGGAAAGTATGTCTATCATAGGAAGCAACTCGATAGATACTGCCGGAGATCTGTATATTATTGATGTAAATTCGATCAGCAAACCGAAAAACAAACGCAACAAACGTTTGTTCGATGTGCTTTCAAGTCTTTTATTTATAATGCTTTCGCCCATTTTAATTTTATTTCAAAAAAACAAGATCGGCTTTCTCAAAAACATTTTTTCTGTTCTGTTTAATTTTAGATCATGGGTGGGATATGGCAATGATGAACACGAACATTTACCAAAATTAAAAACCTCTGTTCTTTCGCCTGCCGATGCCATTAAAAATAACAACATTACTTCCGATACCCGTGCACGGCTACATTTGGCCTATTCAAAAGATTATAAAATTGAGAATGATCTGAACATCGTTTGGAAATGTTGGAGGATGTTGGGTGGGAATTAAAAAATATTTCGTTTTAATTTCATATTTTTGTATTATGACAAATTTGGATGACATAAAACGCATTTTAAAAAGCAACAAGCAAAGGCTGACTGATAAGTACGGCTTGAGCCTTATGGCTATTTTTGGGTCTTATTGTCGCGGACAACAAACTGAAAACAGCGATGTTGATATTTTAGTTGATTTTCAGAGACCCATAGGAATAGAATTCATTGACTTGGCTAATGAACTTGAAAAACTTTTAAAAATCAAGGTGGACCTTGTTTCAAAAAATGGAGTGAAACCTCAATATTTAAAACACATCGAACAAGATCTAAACTATGTCTAAGCGTAATCCGAAACTTCTTCTTGCCGACATTTCGGACGCAGTTGAAAAAATAAAAAAATACACCGAAGGACTTACTTACAATACGTTCATGGAAGACTCGAAGACTTTAGATGCTGTTATTCGTAACTTTGAAATTATCGGAGAAGCTGCGAATAAACTTCCCGACGAGTTTAAAGAAAAATATCAAACGGTTGATTGGTTTAGAATTATAGGTTTCCGTAATCGTATCGTTCATGACTATATGGGAATAGACTATAAAATTGTTTGGACAATAATTCAAAATGACATAGACAAATTATTGTCTGATATCGAAAATATTTTTATAAATATTTAATGCCACATAATACCCGCGCAAGGCTGCATTTGGCTTATTCGAAAGATTATAAAATTGAAAATGATCTGAACATCGTTTGGAAATGTTGGAGGATGTTGGGTGGGAATTAAATTTTGTACTACTCACAGGGGTCGATTTTGCCACAGATTGCACAAATTCGCACAGATTAAATTCTCAGATTAAAATAAAAAATATGGTGATAGTTGAAGAACCGGAAATGTTTTACTCGAAAAAAGAAAATTTTCCAATGCGTGAAGAAACTTATAAAATTATAGGTTTGGCAATGGAAGTTCATAGAGTTATTGGTAAAGGGTTTTTAGAAATTGTTTATAAGGATGCACTTGAAATAGAGTTTACGGATAATTTAATTCTTTACGAAAGGGAAAAGCCTTTCAGCATTGAATATAAAGGACGATTCCTGAAAAGAAAGTACAATGCGGATTTTGTAGTTTATGGCAACTTAATTCTGGAAGTTAAAGCCCAGTCAGGGATTTATGATGAAGATGTTAAACAAACTATTAATTATTTGGCTTGCTCAAAATTAACCCTTGGCTTGATAGTAAATTTTGGGGAAGATTCGCTTACATTTAAACGCGTTATATTAACTTAAAAAATCTGTGAAAAAAATCTGTGCGAATTTGTGCAATCTGCGGCAAAACAAACTAAATAGTCTTTTCGATAAACATTTT
Source organism: Bacteroidota bacterium (assembly GCA_003151815.1). Classification (GTDB taxonomy): domain Bacteria; phylum Bacteroidota; class Bacteroidia; order 2-12-FULL-35-15; family 2-12-FULL-35-15; genus 2-12-FULL-35-15. The sequence continues at coordinate 7,111 of PLYN01000005.1, forward strand.
CATTTTTACAATGTTCAGTTTCTATTTTAAATTATTTCTTCTTTTTCTTACTCACTTTTGGAATATCAATACCTTCAAAAAATTGCTCCGATGTTATATCTAATAATTTACAAATTTTTATTAGTGTTTTCACTGAATTAATTAAATCCCTTCAAAAGCTCTTCTAATTTAATATCCATTCCAATAGATAGTTTTTTCAATACATATAATGAAGGATTACTTCTTCCTGTTTCTAATCTGGCAATGTTTGAGCGTTCCATATAACACCTTCTCGCTAATTCGGCAGGAGTTATGCCTATTGATTTTCTGAGCATAATAAGGTGTTCCCCAAACTTTTTTTGAAGTTGCAATCTTTCCTTTCTTTCTTTTTCCTTTTCATCCATTATACCACTTTTTGACAAATCAAATAGCGGTATTTTGATAAATAAATGTGCTATCTGATTAGATAGCAAGTGGAAAATATTTATATATTTGTCAAATCTAAAAATTGAATTTGTGAGTTGAATTCAGGAAATAGAAAACTGGGCGGAACCTGAAAAACCTAATGAATAGGGAAACAATTTAAAACAAAACACTATGGCAATATTTGGAGCAGGTTCAAAATGGAAAGGAGAAGAAAAAGACAATTTTTTTAACAATGAAAAATTTGTTATTGGCTGGGACTATCCAAATGCAAAGGACTTGTATGATGCAGTTTCATTATTGAAAGCAGGAGACATCGTTTATTTAAAAGCTAATCAAGCTGGTTCACGGAGAATACGAGTAAAAGGGATAGGCGTAGTTACTCAATCTTTTGTTCATTGTTTAATTGAAAAAGGGCTTACAAAAGAAGCTCTTGTCGACTGGAACAGTTTTTATATAAAAATAAAGTGGATTATTAAAGATGAATTCCCTATCGTCATTCCTAACAATGAAGGGAAATTGACAAATGTTAGAGCAGCGACATTCTATGAGGAGTATTTACCTTTTGTTCAAAAGGAAATCATCGACAAACTTTTTCAACCACAAATCATTCATTAAAATCTAAACAAAATGAAAAAATTAAATTTAATCGCTATTTCTATGATATTAATTCCTAGATTAATGGCACAATGTAATGTTACTGTTAATTCTCTTACTACATGTTCTAGCTACCCTCAAGTTATAACAGCTTCTGGTGGTTCGACATATTACATATCTTCAGCAGAAGGACTTCCTAATAATAATATGAATAGTTTTGGTCCATCAGGTAATCAAATTGATTTTAATGGTTTTTTCCCTTCAATTACAAGCGGAGTAATAACATTTACAGTTACCATTCCTGGATGCTCTGGCTCTGCTAATGGAACTATTACTAGAAAACCAAGTCCAAGTTTTCCTACAGGTAATAGAATATGTGTAGGAAATTCAATAACATTAATTGCTTCCGGAAGCAGTACATATTTATGGTCAACTGGATCTACTACAAATTCTATAACTGTTTCTCCTATAATTAATACCTCTTATTCTGTTACTGGAACAAATGGATGCATTTTTTATGATAGTGTAAGAATTTATTCTAATCCACTCCCATCCCCAACTCCAGTTAATACTCCTCTACCAACTCCAGTATTAGTAAATGTTATTGACGCTCAGTGTACTACTAATAATGGCAGTGCAAGTGTTGGAAATGGAGTAGCTACTTATTCTAAATATTCATGGTCTAATGGAGAAACGACTAATCCAGCTATTAATCTATCTATAGGTACATATTCTTTAACTTTAACATTTAAAGGAGGTTGTTATATTACTAAGTCTTTTGTCATAGACAATAGTAAACCTCCAACAATAATACCTATATGCCTTGTAACTGTTGATTCTTCTTCAACACATAACATCATAATTTGGGAAAAGCCAATAACCACAGTTACTGATAGCTTCGCAATTTATAGAGAAGTTACAACTGGGGGTTATTCCAAAATTGCCACTATACCTTATGACTCATTAAGTGAGTATAATGATTTATCAGCTAATCCCAATGTAACGGCATATACATATAAAATGACAGTAATTGATACCTGCGGCAATGAAAGTGCGATGAGTGCTTATCATAGCACTATTAATTTACAAAGTTTGGGAAATGGTAATTTTCAATGGACACTTTATGAAATAGAAAACCAAAGTAATCCGGTAACCTATTACAAACTTAATCGTGATGATAATGGTACAGGTAACTTTTTGCCAATAAGCGCTACCATCCCCGGAACCAACACAACATATACTGATGTGAATTCTGCTTCATTTCCAAATGCACGTTATTATATGGAGGCAGTATGGAGTATAAGTTGTACGCCAAGTCGTTCTGTAAGCACCACTCGTTCTAATACAAAAAGTTTAAACACTACAGGTATTGTATCTCAAAATGAATTTGAAAATGGAATTGTTATTTATCCTAACCCTGCATCCACAAAGGTTAATATAACTTTACCGGAAATACTTAGCAAGACTGATTTAACAATAATAAATGTTTTAAGTGAAACGGTATATAGTCAAATTATTACTTCGAAAACAACAACCATTAATATTGAAAACTTCGCAAAAGGTGTTTATACTATGGTAGTAAATATCAATGGAAATAAGGTATTTAAAAAGTTGATAGTGGATTAAATCATCAATAATTTTTGTTTAAGAAAAAGAAAAAGGCTGTATCTTTGTAAAAAACAAAACGATGAAAACGCAAACAATTAAATTTAGCAGTGTTGTTGATACAATCTACAATCTGCCCCTTGAGGATAAGGTAGAGTTAAAAAGTTTATTAGAACATAACATTGCTGATTCTCGAAGAGATGAAATAGTTTTAAATTTTAAAAAGGCTCAAGAAGAATTAAAGTCAAAAAAATTAAAATTCTCCTCCAATATTCAAGAACTTAAAAGAAACGTATAATGGAGATTTCATTTAGCGATTCATTCAAAAAGGCTTTCAAAAAAAGAATTAAGAATACAGAAATTGAAAAAGAGTTTTGGGATAGACTGGATATTTTTATAAGAACTCCATTTGAACCCAAATTAAAAACGCATAAATTATCGGGTAAATTAAAAGATTTGTGGAGTTTTTCTATTGAGTATAATTTGCGAGTTGTATTTTATTTTACGAAAGATAAACCTAAAAAAGCTGTTTTTGTTGACATTGGAACACATGACGAAGTTTATTAATGTCCGAATAATAAATTAGATTTCAAAAAACATCCCCCCAAAAAGGATGTTTTTTTTATTTGATAACATATACTAATTCCTTTAAAATTCATAGATTTACATTGCAATTAATCCTTCAATTTTCCTATGAAATTAAAACTTACTATTCTTTTATTGACAGCGTTTACATTCAATACATTCGCGCAATTCCCTGCAAATAAGTATCAAAGCGCATCCAACCAATATTACTGGAAAAACAGAAAACCCTACGATGGCTACTGGCAACAGGATATTTATTATAAAATAAATGCCGCTATTGATGACAGCACAGATATTATTACCGGCTCCTTGGAATTAACCTATACCAATAATTCGCCCGATGAATTGCCTTTTGTTTTTTTTCATTTGTATAGCAATGCTCAGGCAAAAGGTTCTTATTTATCCGATTTGTATCAAAACAATGGCGTGAAATTAAAATACGGAAAATATGAAACACAAGGTCTTGGAACCAACGTTTCAAAAATTACATTAAACGGTATTGAGCTAAAAACAGAACTAGATAATACCATCTTAAAAGTGTTTCTTCCAAAACCTTTAAAATCAAACGAAAGCATAACTTTTAAAATTGATTTTAAAACATATTTTGATAATGGAACAATTCGCAACCGTATGAAATTATTTAATTCATCCGGATTTAAACATTACGATGTGGTGCACTGGTACCCGCGCATATCCGTTTATGATCGCAAGTTTGGATGGGACACCGACCAACATCTTGATCATGAATTTTATGGCGATTTTGGAACGTATGATGTTGCTTTCACATTGCCGAATAATTACATTGCTGATGCAACCGGAACATTATTAAATAAAGAGGAAGTATTATCTGCAGATCTGATGTCGAAATTAGATATCAGAAATTTTAAAGATAAACCGTGGAATGAAAAACCCTCAATAATTATTGAACCCAACGGAACAACTAAAACATGGAAATATCATGCAGAAAATGTTCATGATTTTGCACTCACAACAGATCCCACTTATCGTATTGGTGAAGCTGAGTGGAATGGAATAAAATGTATTTCATTGGTGCAGGAGCCACATGCATCCAGATGGCAAAATGCAGCTGAATACACTTCTAAGGTCATCAAAATAAATTCTGAAGATTTTGGAATGTATGGCTACCCAAAAATGATTGTTGCGGATGCTCAAGATGGTATGGAATATCCCATGCTAACGTTGGACGGAGGCTACGATCCAGACTATCGTGATCTGTTGGCTCATGAAATAAGTCATAACTGGTTTTTTGGAATGGTCGGCAGCAACGAAACATACAGAGCAGCTCTTGACGAAGGCTTTACACAATTTTTAACCGCCTGGACATACGAACGAATTGATGGTAAGTTGAGAATTTCAAACCCACCTAAATCAAAATATGTTCAGCGTTTTATGGAGCCTGATTATATCAGGAACAGTGAAGTCTATAATGGATATATGGAAGATGCCGTTAAAGGTGCCGAAACAAATATAAATATTCACTCTGATGGATACGGTGGTGCTTTACGACATGGTGGCGGATACAGACAGGTCTATTTCAAAACAGCTACCATGCTTTATAATTTGCAATATACACTCGGCGATTCGCTATTCTTAATGGCAATGAAGCATTATGTAAATCAATGGAAATTTGCACACCCGTATCTTGAAGATTTCCGAAATTCAATAATAGAATATACAAAAGTTGATTTAAACTGGTTTTTTGATGAATGGATCGAAACTTCTAAAACAATTGATTATAAAGTAAAATCAGTAAAAAAGAGCAATGAAAAAGATGAATATAAAATTACATTCCAAAGAAAAGGGATGCAAATGCCAATTGATTTTTCAGTAATTGATAAAAATGATAGCATATATAATTATCATATTCCAAACAATTGGTTTGTAAAAAAAACCACAGCTACTGTGTTACCTCGATGGATAGGCTGGGACAAATTAAAACCGACTTATAGCGCTAAAGTAATCATCCCTGCAGGGATAAAGAATGTTGTAATTGATACGAGCAATCGCCTGGCAGATGTATATATGCTAAACAACAGTAAAAAACTTCCAATTCAATATCGATTCGATTCAAAAATTTATAACCCATCCAACTGGAAACAATATGAAATAAATGCTCGTCCAGATATTTGGTATAATGGCTACGATGGACTAAAATTAGGATTAAACATGAATGGCAATTATATGAAATATAAACATGTGTTTGATGCAACTGTTTGGTTTAATATGGGTATCGATCAAAATTACCTGGATAGCTCAACCTCAAAATTGGCATACAACACAATTAGCTACAGAATTAATTATCGTACAGCAACAGATAAATTCATGAAAGGCTCATCAGTTTATGCTTCCGCAAAATCATTAGATGGTTTAAGAGCTTACACGTTAGGATTCGACAGGAAAGATATTTCAGGAAAAAACAGAATCTACATGTACTTAAAATCAATGTACCGGAAAGATTCTAACGATCTTACTTATTTAATATTACCAAAAGAATGGATTCCCAACAAACTTAATAATACTATTAATATAGGAATAGAGCATACTTACAATTACAGTATGGGAACAGGAAATATTAATTTAGGAATGCGCTCTTCAGCAATTTTGAGTGATTATGATTATCAATTAATTCATTTGAATGTAATTAACAAAACACGTTTTAGAAAATTAGTGCTGAATACCAGGATATACTGTCAATACGGAACGGGTACGAATTGGGCAAAGGAATCTTCATTGTTTTTAGGAGGTGCTAATCCGGAAGAAATGATGGATAATAAATATACCCGTTCTCAAGGTTTTATTAATCCTACGTGGGCAAACATAGGCAGTACAACAAATAACTTCCAATATGGTGGCGGACTAAATTTAAGAGGCTACTCCGGTTACCTTGCACCACAAGTACAAAGTGATGGAACAATTGCACTCACCTACAAAGGACAAACCGGTGCAGCTGTAAATGCTGAATTAGAATTTAGCGGATTGGTAAAAATAAAAAAACAAAATTGGTTTACGAATACATTCAAATTAACAACTTATTTATTCGGTGATGCAGGAAGTATCAATTACAATGCGGTGAATGATCCTGTTTTAAAAATGAGCGATATACGTATTGATGCCGGATTGGGCGGAGCGTTAACGATTAAAAAGTTTGGAGTGCTTCAAACTGTAAATCCTTTAACAATCCGTTTTGATATGCCTTTATTCCTTAATAAACCTCCTGCAACAGATAAAGGATTTGTTCAATATCGTTTTGTTGTCGGGATAAGCAGAGCGTTTTGATCGCATAAAAGCGAATAGGAAATAGCGAATAGTTAATAGGGGATTGCATACAATAAACTTTAAACTTTGAAACTTTAAACTAAATTATGAAAATACAAAAATCCCTTTTATTATTTTAAGTTTAATAACTTTCAACCTAAAACTTGGAACTCTAAACTGCTCCGCTCAAACCAATGAAGAGCAATATGCAAAGGCATTTAAGTTAAAATCGGAATACAAATACAAAGAAGCATTTCCAATTTTTCAGTCATTGGTAAAGTCAGATTCAAACAATTACAACTACTTACAATATGCAAGTTATTGTTATTCGAAATATGGCTTTTTTTATGTTCCCGAATCTGAAAAAATGAACTATTACAAAACAGCGGAATTCCTTGCAAAAAAAGCTATTAAAGTAAACGAAGCAAGTGCTGATGCACATTATGTGTATGCGATGGCTTTAGGGAGAATTAACGAAAATGCAAGTTCAAAACAAAAAGTGGCAAATTCAAAACTGATAAAAACTCAAGTGGACAGGGCAATTGCATTAAATCCAAAATTAGCCGGAGCATATCATATTCTGGGACGTTGGAACAGAACCATTGCCGGATTTAATGCTATTGAAAAAGCGATGATCAATTCATTTTTCGGAGGTGTTCCATGCGGAGGTACTTATGATGATGCTGTAAAATCATTTATGACAGCCATCAGTATTGAACCGAAATACATGAGCCATCAATATGAACTCGCTAAAACATATTATGATATGGACAAAAAAGTAGAAGCTAAATTATGGGCTCAAAAAGCTTTAACAATAGTACCTTCGAATGATGACGATGTGAAAGCTAAAAAAGATTGCGAAGCACTTTTAAAGAAATTACAATAGTCATTTTATTTCTTAACGAAAGGAATATACTTATGAAACTCAGGAACAATGTTTAATAAATATGTTAAGCCCAGATACATCACGGTAATAACTGTTGATCTTAGCAGCATTGATACTATCGCGTTATCAACCAAAGGCAAAAAATAACAGATCATAAATACAAATACAATCACAAAAAGTATTTTTAAACTTGAACTATCGTAGGGTTGCATTTTAAAGTTTTTCCAAATTATAAAATATTTTACAGCATTATAAATTAAAGATGACAATGCTGTTGCCATTGCTGCTCCTTCAATTCCATAAAGAGGAATTAAAATAATATTTAAAACAAAGGCAAGTACGAATAAAAAAAATAATAAATAAGTTCCATAAATATATTTTTTCGAAGTAAAGAGAATGGATGTATTTACACCGGTAGCAATATTTAAGAATCCTCCAACACATGCAATAATAGAGACTATAGCGCCTTTTTGATAAATTTCAGGAAGTAAACTAAGCAGTTCATGAATGTTTGTTGTAATACCAATTAATAACAATCCTCCAATCAACATTAAATATTTTACCGATTGATAATAAATTTTTTTGATGCTCTCAATATCTTTATTTGCCCATGCCTGCGATACTTTAAAATGGGTAATACGTTCTAACGAAGTAAGAGGAATTTCAATAACTAATGAGATATAAGCAGATACTGCAAAAACTCCGACATACTCCAAACTCATATATTTACCAATAAAGAGGGTATCTAAATGTTTTAAACTGATAGAGGAAAAACCCGCAAGAGTCATTAACAAACCAAATTTCACAAGTTTTCCAACCCCGATGGATTTTAAATGAGTTGTATCAATTTTCAAAGAAGGCTTGTCAATATTATAAATATAGATCACCATTGAAATGGCCTGTAACAAATAGATCACAACAAACAAATACATGAATTGTGGCAGATCGATCCAATGAAAATAATAGATGATCAACAGAAAAATAAAAAGGATCCTAGCAATAATACCTTCAAACAACATGGTGAGTGTAGTTTTAAAAAGTGAAGCTGAATAAGCATTTAATGCCATATTTAAACTTATAATAATGGCAAAAGGTAAAAGCAGATCGAAGAAACGAGTAAACAAAAGTGACTGTGTAACATACTGGTTGATAATTGCATTTTTGAATGTGTAAATTAAAATTCCACACAAGAAGGAGCCAAACAAAGGGAAAAGCAACATGAAGCCAAAATAGCCGTGATGACTTTTTGTTTCGTTTCTGAAGTAAGGAAAAAATTTGGCTGTTATGCTAGTAACGCCTAACGGAAGGATTGTTGCAATTAAACTTGCTGCAGCAATTAATATACGGGTTAAACCAAGCTCTTCCGGCTTAAGCAAGTTGGGCTGAATAAACAATAAACTTACAAAACCGATCACCACTCCTGTATAAGTGATAAGGGCATTTCTAATTCCTTGCTTTTGTATCGATCCCAATTGATATATTAATTTATGATTAAAATAAAACAAAAATCAGGTCATTGATTTATGAGTGAATTTATGGATCAGAAAACGAAAAAAAATGTAAAAATGATTCCATACCGCTTGAAAAAAACCATAGTGTTTTGCTAATACTTTAAAACGCTCTGACCATGCCAATTTTGTTTGTTTACTGGTAATCCCTCCTTCTAAAAATTTAGAGGTATAAATGTGAGTATTCACAATTTTAGTCGACTTTTTAAGAATTTTAATTATCCAATCAATATCAGAAGCCAAACGATATTCCAAACTATATGGTTCGCAAAAAGACCGCCTTGCAATAAACGATTGGTGTGAAACAGTCATACCAAATTTAAAACTTTTCCAGGTTAAATTTTCCGGAGGACTCAATCTTCTGTCGCCTAATATATTTCTTTGTTCATCAACCACTGCTGTGTTTCCATAGTATACATCAGCATCGGGTGAACCTGCAAAAACATCTTTTATAGTTGACCCGGAATACAATTCATCACCGGCATTCAAAAAAAGAACATAGTCTCCGGTAGCCACAGCCAGGCCTTTGTTCATTGCATAATAAATACCTTTATCTTTTTCAGAAATGATCGTTTGAATTTTAGTCCTGTATTTTTCAATAACATCAAGCGTACCATCAGTGGAAGCGCCATCAATAATAATGTATTCAATATTGGGATAGGTTTGAACAAGCACACTGTTGATAGTCCGTTCAATTAATGAGCTACCATTAAACACAACAGTTATAATACTTATTTTAGGTTGGGATCCCATTAATTATTTTTCTTGAATTTAGAAGTATATAAAGCCGATAACTGTTTGATAACAATTTCTTCTGAAAATTTACTTTCAACCGTTCTTCTTGCCTCAGTTGAAAAAGAAGTATAATCATCAATGTCAACAAACAACTCAATGTTGCGAATAAAACCTTGTTCGTCATTTATATCGCATAACAAACCCGACTCATTATTGATGACCATATCAGGTATGCCACCGATATTAAAACCAAGAACCGGAGTACCGCAGGCCAACGACTCCAAAACGGTGTTAGGCAAATTATCTTCTATCGATGGGATAACAAAGAAATCGGCCGCGTTATAACAATCTGCAATATCAACTTCTTTATTTTTAAAACCCAACTGAATAAATGGAAAATCAAACGTTACATTCTCCATTTTTTTACCCATTATCAAAACACAAATTCTGGATTTGTTTTTTATTTTATCGAGTGCTGATAAAAGTAAATGCATCCCTTTTCGTTTATCGTTAGGGTCTTCGGCAACAAATAGAATATATTTTTTGTCTGACTCGCCCACATTACTTTTTTTACGCGCTTGTATCTTATCCTTCGGAGAAAAAATATTCAGATCCAGGCAATTGGGAATTACATTTACGCTGAAACCTTTAAAAACTTCACTATTCTCAGCCAGATCACCAAGCCAAACAGAAGGCGTAATAATGGTAAGGTTCGCACCTTTCAGGTATTTTTTCTTGTTCGCGATATTTTTTTTAAGTAATTTATCATAGATACTATAATCAAAATCTTTGGTATAATGATTCCCTCCTGTAAATGGATTCATATCGTGCAATGTCCAAAAAAAAGTTTTTGTTTTATCTGCAAAAACATGCTTATAAGAAACAATTTTAGGAACCCAATGAAAATGGACAATATCAGCATCTCTGTAAATATCTAATGTATCAATTCTAAACAAAGATGCCGGACCATTGATATACGCTTTCTTATTAAAAAATAGGGGAAAACTATTGTTGACTTTATTGAGAAACTTTAAGATGGTAAAAAACCAGACACCGTATTTTTTAGAAACAAGCTCCTCGATCGAATACACATTTTTCTCTCCGGGATATCCAACTTTATCGAGCACTAATAAACTGGAATCATAACCATTCGCCAGCAACGCCTTATGTTGGCGCCGACAAGCAATTGCTGCTCCTCCTCCATAATTAGTATTTATCAATAAAATTTTCATTTAAAAATAATTTTGACATGAATTTCAAGAATTAAAAACTACAAGATTAATGTCGTTCGTGTCTGAATTTTTTAATCCTAATTAGTGTTTTGAATCAAAACGTTTTTGTTATGTATTTTCCGATAAAAATGTTAATTAATTTGAACAGGCTCCCGATCGAATAGATCTTCTTCTGTAATGTTTGCTCTGAATGCTTTTGCAGATCAACAAAAAAATCACCTCCAAACTTTTCATTGGCTCTTTTAGCATAAACGAAAGCTATATCGTGATGATCCTGAAGTGTTGCAAATAACCAGGCAAGCATAAATTCTCTGGAAGTAAAATGAGAATCGTTTAAGGTATTCATATAGATCATTTCCGACCAGCCCGGTGCTTTTTTCAAAGTATGGTCGGCTATTTTCCTCGCTAGATTCGATTTGTAAATTCTTTCAAATGCATCTTTGGGCATTCGCAAAGCCCCTTTTATTGTGAAGTTGGTAAGAAAAAAAGGTTTCTTTTCCATATAAGTCATCACATCCGAAATCTTGTCTTCACCTAAATACGCATCCATAAAACCAGGTTCAAATTCCAACACCAACATTTTATTTTGGATCGTTTCATTCAAGGATTTATATAATCTTAAATCAGTTCCTTGAGTGTCTGTTTTAAACCAATCTATGGAATTGATATTTAATTTAGCCAATACATCCTTGAGTTCAATCACATCAATTTCAACCGTTTCTTTAATTGCAAACGAGTCCGAATAATGAAATTGTTTCAAGGATTCGGCATCCGGCTTCAATAAGCTGGAACAAAAAGGGTTTTGAGTTAAATAAAAAGATTGTTTTGCCTTATCGGACGACTCAACTACAATTTTATTAAAGACGAATTGCTTTTTAAAAACAGTATCACTTTTTTCGATATAATCAAACTCTCTTTTATCTGCATCAAAAGCGATGCAAATAGAAAACGGAGCAATGGTAGCCCAAATTGAATTAAGCTTCCCGGAGGCGCCTATATCGATCAATACGGGAGGATTTGATTTAATAACCTCAGCCGATGCAATTTTTTTTATAATAGTTGATAGACTCATCTTTGTTTTTTTACACAACACTTTTTTATTTCAAACTCGATATAACTTTTAATATTCTATCTGTAGCCTTTCCATCCCAATACTTTGGGATCGCCCCTTTTTTAAATGAACCGCTTTCTATCAAATTAAAATATTTTTCAAGTAATTTTAAATCAAATTCAAGCAGTACATTTGTTCCTTCATCAATCGTAACAGGTCTTTCAGTATTGGATCTGAAAGTAAGACAAGGTTTTAACCGAAAGGTTGATTCCTCCTGAATTCCACCACTATCGGTAATAATAAATTTACATTCTCTTATTAATTTCTGAAAAGCAAAATAGTCGAGGGGTTCAGTGATAACAATATTAGCATTTTTAAATGACGATAACATTCCTAAACTTTCAATTACTTTATAAGTTCGAGGATGAATTGGAAATAAAATTTTGTAACCTTTCTGAATTAACAGCTCAATTATCGAAACAATTTTTGATATGCCATCCTTCGTATCCACATTGGCGGGCCTGTGCATCGTCATAAGAACAAAATCGTTGCTTTGTAAATTACTCTTTTGCAAAATATCAGAAGCATCTATTTCTTTTTCATAGGCAACCATCGTATCGATCATAGTATTGCCCACCATAAATACCTGCTCATCTTTTTTATTCTCAATTTTCAGATTCTCGATCCCGCTTTTTTCTGTAACAAAACAGTAGTCTGAAATTTTATCCGTAATGATCCTGTTGATCTCTTCGGGCATTGTGTAATCTCCGCTTCTCAAACCACTTTCAATATGCATCAGCTTCAACCCCATTTTATTTGCAGTAATGGAGGCTGCTAACGTAGAGTTTACATCACCAACAACCACCACATAATCAGGTTTGTAATCACTAAAAAGCAACTCCAATTCGATCATCGTCTTTGCGATCTGAGAATTGGATGAAGCAGCAGCAGTGTTTAAATAAAAGTCTGGGAACATATTAAATTGTTCGAAAAATATGTTTGCCATTTTATCGTCGTAATGTTGTCCGGTATGAACAATTTTTACTTCAATGTTTTTATAATTACTTGCAATTCTCCTGAATTGGGTGATCTTTATAAAATTGGGGCGTGTCCCGACAACAATGATAATTTTTTTCATTTGTAAATAAATTTGACACTAATTTCACAAATTAAATTAGTGTAATTAGTGTCTAAAAATGTTTCATTCCCTTTGTGTTTGCTAAATTATGTTTTTTCATTTTTCTAAATTTAACTAAACTAATCATTCCAATGCTTGCACGTATTTAAAAGCTTTTAAGTAATTACGAATAACAACATCCATATTCACCTCATTTTTAATAATAGAAATTGACATTTCTCCCATTTTTTTTTGCAATTCCGGATTACTAAAAAGTATATCTATCTTGCTTACAAGATCATCCAGATTGCCATTTTTAAATATAAAACCATTGATATTATCTCTGACTAATTTTTTTTCCGTCCCATCACAAACAGAACAAATAACGGGTTTGCCAAAGCACATCGCGTCATTAATTGATAATCCACCCATCCCCGCTAAAACATAAATTGATGATTCCAACAGATACTTCCCTAAAATTTCGTTTTCATAAACGCCACCAACAAACTTAACATTATTAAAAACATTAAGGTCTTTAGATTGATTCACCAAATTCTCTTTTTCAGGCCCTGTACCAATCACTACAAGCTCCACTTCGGGATATTTTTTCTTTAATATTGCGATCGCATCGATCAACAGATCAACACGCTTCCATTTAACCAACCTGCCAACATGAATGATCCTATATTTATTTTCGTCAAGAATATTAGCACTCTTCTCAATTTTTGATTTCGTTTCAAAAAGCAAATCAGTGTCAGGCGAATTATAGATAATAAAAACACTTTCATTTTTTACACCATAACTACCTAATATTTCATACGCTTCATCAATATAATCAACATGGGCATCCACCATTGTATAAAATACTTTCCGAGCCTCGGTAAGTATAAAATATTTCAATCTTTTGATCCATTTATTTTTATTGGAAGGTAACATTTCCTCATTCAATTCATCATAATTCCAATAAAACATTTTAGCCTCATCGTATTTAGGGACTTGAAAAGGAATGTCTTTACATATCAGTTTAATATTTAATTTATAACATAAGAATCTTAAAAAAGGGTTAAAGGCAAACGACAATATATATGGCCAACCTAACACAATTACATCCGGCTTGTGATCCTTTAAAAATTTATTAAAACCTTTAAAAAAAGGTTTGCCGAATATCGTTTGATATTCTGACAATTGAAACACCTTAAATTCGATGTCCTTACTTGTTTGGTATACTCCTTTACCTAATGCTTTTGAATCTTTATTGGAAGGAACTAAAACCGATATCTCTAAACCTGCTTCGTCATTCAGCTTGTTTAAAATTTTATTATAGTAATGAGTTAGCCCACCAAAAATAAATAATACTTTCATTCGATTTTATAATTAATCAGATCATTAAAAAGCAATAAAAATACAAAGGATCTCATAACTTTTGAATATGTTTAATGGAACGCATTTTTAACAACTTTCTTAATACATCATTGAAATCGGGAGATATTTTCCAAAAATAGATGATTGGGAACATTATCAAACCAATTATTAAACTTCGAACCAAACCATCTATAAATGCATTATCAAAATGAGGCAGTAAGTAATTATTAATAAAAAGTACGAATACAAATAACATTATTGTTTTTAAAGTGGCACTTGTAAAAGGCATAATTTTAAAGCGTAACCAAACAAAAAAAACAAATATCGAATTATAAAGGAAAATAGAAGTAGCCGTAGCAATTGCAGCTCCTGTAATTCCATAAATTGGTATTAATTGATTGTTCAAAAAAATGGCTATTCCTGCCAAAAAGAAAATAAAAAATAAACCAAAATAATAATACTTTGAATTGCCAATAATTACAAAATTAATTCCTGTTGCTGCATCAAATATTTTACTGAGTCCGATAAAAAATATAACCCAAACTCCTCCTTTATAGACATTCCCATTAGGCATTATTTCAAAAATATCAGCAATATTAATCCAGATAAAAACAAAGATAATACTTGCAAAAAGCATTTGATTAACAGAACTCTTTTTATACAATCCATCTAATTGTGGAATATCATTATCAGCTATAGCTTTTGAAGCAATTGGCGATAATATTTGAAGTAAAGATCGAGACGGCATTTCTATTACAGTAGCTATAAAAAATGCCAAACTAAATACGCCTGTTTCAGTAAAATTTAGTTTTGATGAAATCATAAACGTGTCAATTTTGTTTACTACGTTTGCACCCATACCTGCAACCAGCATATATATCAAAAAAGTGGATATTTCTTTTTTATTATCCTTCGTAAGAATTGTTTTATCGGCAACAAAAGAACTACTCTGAATTTTTAAAATATAAAAAATATTTACCAACATTGCAAAACCATAAGAAACAACAAATCCAGCAATTAAACCGTCAAGATTCAATGCTTTAAAATAATACGCAATCACCACAAAAATTAAAGCAATTCTAAGCAACACTTCTTTGGAAATTTTTGGAACAACTATTCTCATTAATACAGAAGAATATGCTTCTGAAATAGTTGTGTACATGATAAAAAATGCGAGGGGCAAAATATAGTAGTAGTATGTAAAAAACAATTGTGAATTTTTGTTGAAATAAGCCACAATTGTATCCTTAAAAAATACATAAACTAAACTAAAAATAACGAAACCAACAATTGGAACTATTGTTGCGTAAAATAAAAATCCATGATGTCTTTTCTCAATATTGTTAAAAAGTGGAAAGAATCTTATAATAGCATTTGAAATACCCATTTGTGAAAAAAAAGCTAAAATTGTAGCAGCTTCTATAACAACACGTGTTAATCCATAAATTTCGGGTGTTAAACAAAGCGGATATAAAAACACCAAATTAACATATCCAAATACGAATCCGACGTATGTTACAATCGTTGCTTTAAAGCTTTGACGAATAACTACACCCATTTATTTTTTTAAATTTTAATACCGATACGACCGGTATAATCAATACGGTTTAATAAAATGTGGATGTTATTTTCCTTGATATATTTATCAACCGCACCTCTTGCACCTTCCCAATGACCATAATCATCGATAATTAACACTCCATTTTTGCTTAATAAAGGAAATAAATGTACGAGTTCGTGATAAGTAGATTCATACCAATCAGTATCTAATCTCAAAATAGAAATTGCTTTTGGTAAATTTTCAGGAATTGTGTCTTCTACTTTTCCTTTTATAAAATGAAATTTGTCCTTTGGATATCCCGTTGAGTAAAGATTTTTTTGAACGTCTTCTATTGGTGCATAACACCATTCATTTACACTTTCTGTCTGTGTTTTTTTCCATTCCTCCATGGCATCCTTTCCAAACAAAGACTTTTCACCTTCAATCGGAACAGACATCCCTTCAAATGTGTCATATAAAAACATGTTGCGCTCGCTATTTTTAAAACGCATTAATTGCAAAGCCATTATCATAGAACTACCCCCACGCCAAACACCGCATTCCACAATATCACCTATAACATTCGCCTTTAGAATATATTCTACAGCGTTGAATGCAGAATTCATTCGCTCTATGCTAGTCATAGTATATGACTTTGTCTGTTCATAAAGATGAATGAAATCTTTATCTAAATCAACAGGGTAACCTTTTTCATTATAAAGCGGATTGGGTTTGTATACTTCATAACCCATTTTTTTTATAACACCTAAAATTCCTTTTTTTATCATTAATTTGAAATTAATATGTTACGTAAAGATACTATTTGCTTTTCTAAATCGTAATTATCTTCAATATGTTTACGAGCTGCCTTGCTCATGGTATTTGCCAATTCATCGTTTACCAATAACTCAATCATATAGTTTGCCATACCATCTATATCATGTTCTTTTACCAAAAAACCGGTAACCTTATCCTTTACAGCCTCAGGGATACCTGCGTGAAATGTGCTTACAATGGGCAAACCAACGGAGGCCGCCTCTATTAGTGCCAATGGCAAGCCTTCTGAATCACCACCAGGTGCCACAACCGAATGTTGAACAAAGATTCTTGCTTTATGCATTTCTTCAATAATTTTCTCCGGGGTCAAAGCTCCTTTAAAATCAATACTATCAGCAATATTTAGTTCGGATGCAAGCTTTTTTGAATCTTCAAAAAGCACTCCATCACCAATCATTATAAGCTTTGCTAAAGGTACTTTTTGCAATACCTTAGAAAAAGCTTTGATAGTACTTTGAGGAGATTTCTTAGGTGCAAAACGACCGACAGCAATAACAATTGGATCTTTTGGTAATTCGTTTATTCGTGAAAACTTTTTTATGTCCGCACCGCAACTAATAACAAACGTCTTATTTTCAGGTGCGCCTAATTTTATTAGTTGATCTCGCATATCTATTGAAACCGTAATTAAACTGTAAGCTTTTTGAAACAATTCATTATATTTTTCCGAATATTCGAGTAATGTTTTTTTATCAAATGCATCAAAACCAAGAAAGTGAACTACTAATCTGCAATTCGCCCTTTTGCAAGCATCCATTATGTTCGCACCAATTAGTCCATATTCAGCAAGAACTGTGTCAATATTATGAGAAACAAGAAATTTATAAAATGCATTGGTATAAAGTTTCTGATAAAGCGAAGGTGTTATATTTTTAATAGCGATTCTTATTGGATCAATTCCCATTAAACCTTTAAAAATCATTTCGCCATTCGAAACCGAAAGTGGCCACCAGTTATTATTTACAACAAATTCAGGCTTTAATTTCTCAATATGATTTCTAATAAACGTTTCCGAATATGAAAACTTATTAGGTGTTGCTATACAAAGTTTCATTTCTTAGTAGGTTTTGCAACTACGATAAAAGTACAAGCATCGCTGTTTCTACTAGTTTGCGATGAGATCTTATCAAATACCATAATCCATAATTGCATTTTAAGATAAAGCAAGGGTCGTAAAAACTTAGGAAGTTTAAACATTAATCCATCTTGAAATAATTGCAAGCCCATGGCGCTTCGTCCTATTACTCCCGTAAAATCAACTACTTCAAAACCTGCTTCAGTTATTATTTTTTTTAATCCTGCTGATGTCCATCGCCAAAAATCCTGAGGATCGGGATGATACATCCAATAGCCATGAGTTGTAATTATCAATCTTCCATCAGCCTTCAAAACACGTGCAGCTTCCGTCAAATATAAATGTGGATTATCAACATGTTCTAACACTTGCGTTGAAAGCACTAGATCAACCGACTCGTTTTCTAAAGGTATTTGACCTTCGGGCTTAAGTTGGATTTTAGCATTTGTATTTACTCCCAAGTCGGCACCAATATATTCAACAACATGCTTTTCAAAAAATTGTTTGTAAGGTACATTGCCACACCCATAATCAATTAATTTTTGATACTTTTTACCTTGAACATGTTTTACAATAATCGTTTCAATCGCCTTGCGTAATTGGCGTAAATAATAATATCGAGGGTGATATATTTTCGGATAAATGCGTAAATCGCCTGGCTCTCTGTTGTTTTCCATCATATCATTTTTTGCTTTCAACACGATGATAACATATTGCAATAAATTTTAAAATCTGCCTCAAAAAAGCCTAATTTGTTTTTTTTATTCTACAATGGCAAAAGTACAAATACTTACTAATAATTTCGATTTTTTTTATCTTGGTATACCTGTATTTCAACTTATTGGTAAAAGCTATTGAAAAATGATTACCTTTCCTTTGTATTAATTAAAACAAGCAAAATGAAATCAAAAGATCTATTTTTAGGACTAATTGGGAGTTTTTTTATTACGACAACTATATTGGCACAAGTGCCAACATCCGGACTGGTTGCCAGCTACTCATTTACAGGGAATGCAAACGATAAAAGCATTAATGGCAATGGTGTTGTTTATGGCGCTTTAGCCACTGCCGATCGTTTTGGAAATCCTAATGCTGCTTATAGTTTTAATGGAACGAACGCATATATAGAAATTCCAATAAATGCATTGTTAAATAATGAATACTCGTATTCCATTTGGGTAAATCCAACATCAATACCCGGTTCTGGTTTATATACTTATCCTTTTGCAATTGGTAATAGTGCAGGGCAAAATGTGAGCTTAACCAATAATTCAATGAATGGATGGAGCGGAGGCGCTTCAAATATTGGAACTCCAACACTTTCATTAGTAGCTACAGGCATTCTACCAAATCTAAATGAATGGGTACACCTTGTATATATGAGGGATAGTTCTTCTATCAGACTATACGTCAATGGGATATTAAATCAAAATATAGTTTCTTATGGCAATTATAATACAAGTACGGGAGGAAATAAACCAGATTATGGAAGTTCACCAAGTGCACTTATTGGAAATAGAGATCACCTTTCTCAATTTTTTTTCAATGGAAAAATTGATGATATAAATATATACAATCGCACTTTAACGAATTGTGAAATAAACACTTTATATACAAACAAGAGTCTTGAGGTTAAAACACTCTCTACAAACGAATCTTCTTTAAATACGTGTGATGGCTATTTAGAAGCCGTAGCTAAAGGTATAGCACCTTATACATACCATTGGAATGATAACACTATCAATTCACAATACAGAAATAATATGTGTGGAGGCAATTACAGCGTTACAGTGACCGACTCGGTAGGTTGCTCTGTTATGGCGCAAGCCCATATTGGTAAAAACAATGTGCCTTCCACAAATCTTAATCCTTTAACTATTTCTGTTTCTTCAACTAATGCAAGTAATAGTGCTTTATGTAATGGTTATGCCACAGCAACTGTTTCAGGTGGTACTCCTCCATATAATATTTACTTTGCAGGTAGCACTGTTAATGATTCTGTTGACTTCCTCAATAATTTATGTTCCGGATTTTATACCGTGAATGCATCGGATGCCAAATCAAACACCACTTCATTTACCTTTGTGATAGGCTCTCCTGTGACTACATACCCTTTTGTAAATCCTGTTTATAAAGATTCTACTGCTAAAGATACCTTAGTTACAAACGCAATTCCAAATTGTTCCATCAATTATAATGCTATTGATTCTATTGGAATATTCAATTACGGGTTTATTGGATTAGATAGTGTAAACATAGCCTGGAAAATTTATCAAGGAAATACGTTTAAAACTCAAAATGCAAAATACGAATATTTTTTACCGGGACTTTACACTTTTGTACTTGATTTATTTTGTACGAATCGCGCTTCTGGAAGTGCAAAAGGCATTGATAAATTATATATTAACAAAAGCCTCACAGATATAGAAACGCATGAAACTTCTTACATTTCTATTTATCCAAACCCAAGCAATGGTACGTTTACTATTCGATCGGCAAATGAAGGTATTTATTCAATCATAAATGAGATGGGACAAACAATTCAGGTATTCAAATTAAATAGCACAAATAAGTATTCCGTGAATATTGAAAACCTAAGTAATGGTATTTATTTTGTTGTTGGATTTAATGATAATCAAACAACACATCAAAAAGTTGTTGTACTGAAATAAATTCAGAAAATGATTCGCCTTACTCTTTAAACATTTTGCGGTAATTTTTTTATCACATAAAACACGCTCTGAGGAGAAAGCCTTTCAATTTTACTTTTAGGATGGTAATGAATATTCGATGTTAGTATTTTTGAAAGGTATTTATCTAATAGGACATAACTGTTGTAAGAATAAATTGGCTTGGGGAACAATTTCCCTAAAAGCCTTTGAAAATAAGATGTCATAGTGAAACAATATTCTTTACTCACTACTTCAACTTTATTTTTAGCAAATATACTTTCGAATACCTCTTTAGGAATACCTCTTTCATTTTTAGTAAGTCCTTTTCGTGGTTGTCTCCAATCTCCCATTGACATTATAGGTTCCCTGATAAGTAAAAATCCATTATAATTTAATACTCTTATCAGTTCACCAATAGTATACGTTACATTCGGAATATGATGCAATGTTCCGAAGCAGGTTATTAAGTCGAACTGATTGTCATTAAATGGCAATTGTCCCGTAATGGTAGGTTTTACATAAGCAGGTATAATATTTCCGATTTTCTCAGATCTTAAATTATCGGATGGTTCAATGATGGTAATTTTTTTGATCTTATCTATTATCGGTTCGTATTCAAATCCCCATGCAGAACCCAAACCCAGCACATTTTTAAAAGACGGAATATGCTTTAATTTATTAAAACCATGCACAATATTAAATTCGTGATATCCGTAACTATTTTGTCCTTTGTCTTTACTTCCCAAGTCAGCATAAGCTTCCTCTTCTTCCCGATACCACTTTTCAATTTCTTCAGGAGAAAAATTATCTCCGTAAAGTTTACTTCCACTTAAATATTCTTCCATTATTATTTCGTTTAGAATTTAGGACAATCGATCTATACTAAAGCCCCAATTACTCTTTCCTTTTTAAAGACATAAACAATGATACCGAAACGAAACCAAACAATAATAAACTGGATATAAGTGTAATTTTTTGACGGGTATAAAATTTTTCCGGCTCAAACTTAAATTCAATTTTATGATCTCCCGCTGATACCCGCATTCCACGGAGCACATAATCTACACCAAAATGAGGTTTCAAAATACCGTCTATATAGGCATTCCAACCATCTTTATAATAAATTTCAGAAAACACAGCCAACTGTTCGGATTTTGAATTGGATTCATAAATAAGATGGTTTGGCTTATAATCTGTCAATTTTATAGTGGCGGTATAATCAACACTATTCATATAACCATCCAATTCATTTTTATAACGTTCATCAATTACAGCCGTTGTTGCCGGATTTATTTCGCCCACAACTGCAATTTCTTCATCTGGATTTTTCACCCATTTATAATCCTTTACAAACCAAGCATTACCCAATGCATAACGATTTTGCAATGGGGCTGCTCCGGGATTATAAATGATGTAACGTGTATTCATCATATTTAAAACCCCTTCTTTTGCAAAAGTCACTCGCAATGAAGAATCACTAGGATTTGAACGTAAGGTCGACATCACATCTTGAATTTCCCTGTTAATCTGATGATCGATCAGATCCTGATAACGTCTCAATTTAGCAGCATGATATCCTCCAACTGATTTATGCCGGTAAGAAGTGCTTGCGTCGTTAAAGGTGTTTACTGCAATATTTAAAACTCTGTAATCGGGGTCTTTATCTTCTAAAATCGCTTTATCTGCAACAGTTTCAGGAAAAGGGATTTTAGCCTCCTGCTTGCTTACAAAATTATTATCGTTCAAATAACTTTTATCTACTAACCATAAATCAATCAAAATAAAAATACCTAAAGCGGAAACCAGAACGACGTTATTAATTTTTGATTTCAAATATAGCCATACTGGTATGGCCGCCAACAGTATAAAAAAGAAACTACGTATCGCGTCAGCTTTAAACAAAGCGACACGGGCAACTTCAACGTTATCCATAAATCGTTGAGCAATTTCAGCTCCATTGCTTTTCGAAATTTGTTCAAAAATTCCCTCATCGCCTGCGCCAACAAAACTTGTTAGATCCGGAATAAAAAAGTAAATTAAGGACAAACCTCCCGTTAAACCAAATGAAATAAAGAAAGCATTTTGGATTGATATTTCTGTTTTAGTAAAAGCGATTTTTATTTTTTGTTTAAAAATATCAGGATTCTTAAACAGTTTATCAACAGCCAAAATTGCTAAAATAGGTATTGCAAATTCAGCAAGAACCAATATCATGGATACGGCTCTGAATTTGTTGTAACCCGGTAAATAATCAAGAAAAAAATTGGTTACAGGCATAAAATTTTTACCCCAGGATAGCAAGATTGAAAGGATGACGGAAATTAAAATTGCCCATTTTATTCGTCCTTCAACTATAAACAATCCAAATACAAATAAAAATATAATAATAGCACCCGAATATCTGGAAGTAGTGAATGGCTGATCTCCCCAGTATTGCGACATTCCACCAATACTTTCTTTCATTTCATTGTCCACATTTTTTAATGCGCTTTTATTTTCATTCATTCTGATAGATGATGAACGACCTTTGAAACCCGGAATCATTAAGGACATTGTTTCGGCCTTACCGATACTCCACTGTACCACATAATCCCTATCTAAACCGGATGTTTTATTGTGTGCATCATCTGAAAGTTCGGATTCACCACGGATGGTATATTTTACATAATCAATAGTGTTTAATAAATTGGATGCATTACATCCAAAAGCTAAAACTGCCGCTAAAGAAAACACCAGCATAATTTCTCCTATTGTTTTATATTGCTTTTCTTTAATGAATTCAACAAATTCAAATACAACATAAACAGCCAAAAACATTATTAAATAATAAGTTATTTGAACATGGTTAGAATATAGTTCAAGTGCCATAAACAAAGCCAATATTGATCCACCCAATAAATATTTTTTACGGCAAACCAGGATAACACCTGCAAAAACAGGTGCCATATATCCAATCGCCAACGCTTTTGTAATATGCCCTGCATCAATGATTATAAAATTATATGAGGAAAAAGCAAAAGCTATAGCACCTATAATACTTAACCAGGGATTAATCCGCAAGACTAACAATAGGATAAAAAAACCGAGCATATAATTGAACACAAGCATAGCTACAGAAGTCATTCCAAGAGACAATAATATTTTAACATAAACAATAAGTGAACCGGGAGAACGAATAGAAATTAAGTATGCAGGCATACCACCAAACATGGAGTTTGTCCATAAAGGCTCTTCATGATATTTATCTCTGAAATCATTCACCTCCTTGCCCATCCCCTGAACCGAAACCATATCACTTTGTAAAATCACTTTCCCTTTCAGCATTGGGGTAAAGTACCCATATGTAAGGGCAACAAAAATTGCTATTGCAGAAATAATCGGAATACTTTTTTTAAAATTGATGTTTTTCATTTTTATTTAGTTAATAGTTAATGGCGAATAGTTAATAGGTAGTGGTATTTAGAATTTAGTGTTTTGTTTTTCAATTTTAATATTTGGGGTTAACTATTACCTATTCGCTATTAACTGTGTCTACTTCATCTCTTCGTAATCAACATACTCGCCTTCATCATCACTAATTTTCTTTTTAACAGGAGGAGCATATTCAATGGAAGTTTCACCATCCGAATGCATCTTATTTGGGTTGAAATCATTGACATTATTGCTGCGTTTAGTCCCATATGCACTTATACTATTCAGCACCCGCCAAATAATCCATACTACTAAAAGGGTATAAAAAACATCTCTCATTTGAAGGTGTAAAGCTAATAGTTTTATATAAAAGAAACACATTTGAACTAAATTAAACACCTTCTTCATTATTAAAAAAAAACGAAATAAACAAATGATCGATATATGATTTTAATCATATAAAAAACAATAATCTAAACCCAACCTTTTATTTCTCAATTGCGTTTTTATTCTTGTAAGGATTTATTTGGAAAGGCTTAGTTTAAAATATAACTATTAATAAAAACAAAGAACATGAAAAAAGTTTACACACTATTCCTTTTAGCAGGAATGTATTTCAATCCGCAAGCCAAAGCGCAAACTAATTACAACAATGTTGCGAGTATTTTTTACACCCATTGCACATCATGCCATCATGATGGAGGTGTTGCTCCATTTTCCCTGATGAATTTCAGTGAAACTTCAAGTATGTCCTCATCCATACAATCTGCAGTAAGTACGGGAATTATGCCGCCATGGCATGCTGATACAGCTTATACTACCAGCGGACATAAAGTTCCACACATGTTGCATGAGAATACTCTAACTCTTGTTGAAAAAAATGCGATTCTGAAATGGATTACAGATGGTGTTTTAGAAGGTGATACAACACAGGTTCCGACGGCTCCTCGCTATGGTAACATGACCTTTAAGTTAAATGGAAAACCGGATTTGATACTTAGCATTCCTACATTTCACAGCAATTCCAGCCCAAGCCTTACAAATCCATACGATTGTTTTAATATCCCAACCAACTTAACACAAGATAGATGGCTACGTGCTTTCGAAATTGTTCCCGGAAATTTAAAAGCAGTACATCACGTTGTGGTGAGTGTTGATAGCACAAACACCCGTGCAACTGACACCTCAGGAAATTGTGCGAGCCAAGGGGGACAATTTGGAGTAGGCGGATGGACACCGGGTACACCACCGGTTATTTTTCCAAGTCAGGCACCCCTTAAAACAGGTATCCGCATTCCGAAAGGCTCCAGTTTCATATTACAATTGCATTATGCTCCCGGAAGCGGTGGTTTAATAGACAGCACAAAAATACGCCTGTTCTTTTATCCGGAAAACGAAACAGGAATCCGAACTATGATGGCAAATACACTTTTACAAGACTGGGGTCCGTATGTACCGGGTTATGGTCCTACAGCAATGACGGCAGGTAGCATTACAACATTTAAAGCAACATCGGCAACTTCACCGCTTGTAGCACATCCGGTACAACCTACCACTGATTTCTCAGTGTTTTCGGTTAGTCCGCACTCACATAAAGTGTGTACAAAAATCAAAAATTATGCATATTCGGGTACCGATACTATTCCTTTGATCAACATACCAAACTGGGATTTTAATTGGGAAGGGAATTATTTTTTCCCTAACCTTATAAAAGTCCCTGCAGGATACACGCTAGAAGCAGAACATATTTATAACAATACAGTTTCCAATACGCATCTAGGCGGTGCACCTGTCAATACCTCTTGGGGACAAAAAACAACAGATGAAATGCTTTTTGATGCATTCCTATACCTCGACTACCAGCCCGGAGATGAATATATTGATATAAAATCAATGATTGAAAATGATACTTTACTTAAAGTTGGAATAAAAGAGATAAATGCACCTTCCATTCAATCTTTTATTTATCCAAATCCTGCTTCCGATAATGTGAGTATTTATCTCTCAAAAACATCAACATACAAAGGTCGCATCTTCAATATTACCGGACAAACTATTTTAAATACTGAAACATTCAATGATAAAATAACGGTTGATGTAAAAAACATTCCCACAGGATTATATATTATTGAAATAACAGATACTAAGACAAATGACAGAATCACAAAAAAAATTATAATACAAAACTAAAAAACTCAACACGTGCTAAAGCCCCGTTCTAAAAGATAGAGCGGGGCTTTTTTTTATTTGAAACTAACAAAAAATTATACCAATTAGAACAATACCATTATTGAATCTTTTATTAAAGAAAATAAAATCATAATTTTGACTACCTTTAAGATTGATATTAAAGTTTAAAAATTATCGAATAATTCCAGACATGAGAAAAGAAAAAGCAGAATGCGAAAAATGTGTCAACGAAAATTGTTTTATCAAAAAACACATTCACAATGCTGAAATGAAAAATTATATTGAACAGAAGCATACCATTCTTTGTAAAAAATCTCAACAGTTTATTATTGAAGGAGCCCCGGTTCATGGACTATACTTTATATATAAAGGAAAAGCTAAAATTGTTAAAACAGGAATAAATGGAAGAGAACAAATTGTACGTCTTACAAAAAATGGTGATGCCATTGGATTCAGAGGCTTTGGAACCAGCAAAAAATATCTTATTGGCGCTTACGCGATAGAGGAGTCTATTTTATGCAATTTCAGTACTGAAACATTAATGAAAATGCTTCAGAACATACCTGAAATTACATTTGATTTGATGCTGTTTTATGCAGAAGAATTAAATAAAAGTGAAAACAATGTTAGAAAAATTGCTCACATGTCAGTTAGAGAACGAGTAATTGATACCTTACTATATATTTTGCGAAAATTTGGTCAAACTGACGGTTATTTAAACATTGAACTATCCAGAAAAGAAATATCAGACTTTGCAGGAACTACAGAAGAACAAGTTATTCGGGTGATTTCAAGTTTAAAAAAAGATGCATTGATAAAAGCAAAAGGGAAACAATTAGGGATACTTAAAGTCGAAAAATTACAGAAAGAAATTCTGGAACACAAATATTTATTTAAATAGTTAATTCGAATAAATTTAAAAGCGATACAACATTCGGTATCACTTAGAACCATATTCATTATTTACATTTATTCCTTCCCAAAAATAACCAACTAAAATTTTTATATCCTTATTACCGATTCTGACTCTGTCCAAAAATGACCATTGAATCAAATTCCTAAAATATTTTTTTAAATTTTTTCTGAAAAAGCCAACCGTCTCTTCAAATCGATTGATCTTCAACTGCCTTTAAAAACAATGCATTTAAATAAATTCCTGCGTTTTGACGGATTTTATCCTGAGTTTCTTACTTAAAATTTCGTAGTAAAAGATTAGTTAAAACCGCGCTATCCCATATAATAGCTAGATAGCATCCTATACTTTTGTTTCAACAAATTGATAATAGAAAAAAAATAAACAAACGAAATCAAGAATCAGTATTCACTTAAAAAAAGAAATTATGAAAAAAAATCTTATGAAAAAAGTCTTTTATGGATTGGCTTTGTTATTATTAAATTTCAGTTCCGCAAAAGCTCAATTCACTTTAACAGGTCAACTACGAACCAGATCTGAATTAAGAGCCGGACAAGGAACTTTGCAGCAAAAAGGTGATGTGCCCGCATTTTTTACCTCTCAAAGATCAAGATTAAATTTTGGATACACCGGTTACAGAATAAAAGTTTTTACTGCAATACAGGATGTGAGAGTTTGGGGGCAAGATGCTTCAACTATTAATAGCACTACTACTAGTGGATTAAATGGTTTAATGTTGCATGAAGCCTGGGCGGAAATAAATTTCAACGACACTATTTCTAAAATTGAAAATTTTTCATTAAAAATAGGACGTCAGGAAATTGCTTATGATGACCAACGAATATTGGGCAATTTAGATTGGCTGCAACAAGCGAGAAGACATGATGCCGCAATTTTGAAATTTTCAAATAAAGGATGGATCGCTGACTTGGGAGCTGCTTATAACCAAAATTCTATGTTGAACACCAATAATCTTTATCAGGGTACGCCTCCTTTAGTTGCAACTGTAACCAGCGGCACCGTTACGCCCACAGCTCCCTATACGGCAGGAACAAACGGTATCGGGACAATGTATAAATCGTTTCAATACCTTTATTTAGGAAGAAAATTTTATTTTGGAAATGCCTCTTTATTATGTTTTAAAGACGACTTTAATAAATATAATGTTGTATCAACATCTCTCGCAAGAGGGGTTTGGAGTCGTATTACAACCGGCGCATATATCAATGCTGTAATTCTTAAAAAATTAACTGTTATTGCGAGTGCTTATAATCAAAGCGGAAAGGATAAAACGGGAATGACTCTGAATGCAAACTTTGCCTCCCTATTATTGTCTTATCAATTAGGAAGAAAAATAACATTGGGACCTGCTGTTGATTATTTATCTGGAACTGATGGAACCAAAGCGGTTAATTCGGATTCTAAAAATCAAACATTTGATCCCTTATATGGAACACCACATAAATTTTATGGATATATGGATTATTTCTATGCAGCAAATGGTTTCGGGAAACAAGGTTTAATAAATTATATGTTCAAAGTAAAATATAAACCAAAAGACAACTTAACGATAGCATTGGATGTTCATGCATTTGCAGCTGCCAACAAAATATCTAATGGAAGTGGAGGAACTGTGGATTCTTATTTAGGAACTGAAGGCGATTTGACCGTTAACTATAGCATGACTAAAATCATCAATCTGGAAGCCGGATATTCAATAATGCAAGCAACGAATTCAATGGCATCTACTGCGGAAAAAAATGTTAAAAATGCCCAACTTATGCCTCAGTGGGCTTATGTAATGATCTCAATAAAGCCAAACTTTATGGCTAAAATAAAACAAGATTAGTTTTTCTTTCCCGTGTCTTCACAGCAGAGTTGACGAGGTATGCAAAAATTAACATTACGAAAACCTACCATGCGCATAGGAACTGCGGCGGGTTATTTGAATAAAAAATTTAAAATAATTCTTAATATAAAAAAAGATGAAAAAAACTGTAATCTTAAAATCGATCATTGTCAATGCATGCATCGCAATGGTAATTCTAATGTTTTATTCTTTTAAACCTATACCTAAAGAACCCGTCAAATTAGGTTTTATTCCATTAACAGATTGCTCACCGATAGTCATGGCAAAGGAGTTGGGTTTATTTGCCAAATACGGAGTTGAAGTAATAGTAACAAAAGAAACGTCATGGGCAAACGTTCGCGATAAAATTTTAACCGGCGAATTGGATGGTGCGCATTGTTTATACACCATGCCCTTCTCTGTATATACCGGTGTTGGTGGTAAAGCGGGCGATGAAATGAAAATAGCGATGATGCTGAATGTAAACGGACAAGCAATTACACTTTCCAAAGATTTTTGTGGCAAAGTGAAATTCAGGCAAATGACCAAAGTAGCACCTGTTGTGGCGGCTAAATTAAAAGCAGAAAAAGAAGTCACCTTTGCCATGACATTCCCCGGCGGAACCCATGATCTGTGGTTACGCAACTGGATGGCGATTGCAGGAGTAAGCCAACAAACCTCCAAAATAATTACCATACCTCCACCACAAATGGTTGCCAATATGAAAGTTGGAAACATGGATGGATACTGTGTTGGTGAACCTTGGGGCGGTGTAGCTGTTAAACAAGGTATCGGCTTTACGCAAATTGCTTCACAAGATCTCTGGAAAGATCATCCGGAAAAAGCATTGGTAGTGAATAAAAAATTTAGCGAAACACGCAGAGATGATCTTAAAAATGTAATGAAAGCTATTTTAGAAGCTTGCATCTGGCTTGACAATCCGGCGAATCGTAAAAAAGCTGCCGGTATAATTGGTAAAGCTCCTTACGTGAATGCTCCTGCAGATGTGATCGAAGCGCGATTGATGGGTAATTATGAATTAGGTTGCGATCAGGGGATGCAGATATATACCGACGATTATATGCTTTTTCATAAAAAAGGAATGGTGAATTTTCCACGAAAATCATATGCTATCTGGGCAATGGCACAATATGTAAGATTTGGATATTTAAAAGAAGAGCCCGACTATAAAGCCATTGCAGATAAATTGATCATGCAGGATCTATATAAAGAAGTGGCAACAGAAATGAAAGTGAAAATACCGGATGATGATATGAAACCATTCTCTTTAACAATGGATAAAACTGTTTTCAATCCTTTAAATCCGGCAGAATATTTAAAAGCAGTTAAAAAATAAATGAAATAATTTACTTTTTTGACCTTAAAAATATAGCAATAAAAGGTTTTTGGTTTAGACCCGATATTGTTTGTGATCTTGTTAACTGCGCCTGAAAATGCGTAGTTGATAGATCACCTTGACTTTGCTGAACCAGAATAATAAGGGAATTTATTCAATGTGAATAAAAAACATCTTCTATAAATGAAAACAAGTATGAAAGAAATATCAGAAACAGATGAACTAAAATTGGTGGAGATCAAAATGAAAGTAGTTCCAAAAGAATCTCAACGTGAACCTGATGATTATAAAAAGAAAATATTCATTTCTAAACTAATTGAAAAAGGTAAATCCTTACTATTTACAATACTTGGATTGTCATTGTTTTTATTGTTTTGGAGTTTTATCACCTCATTTACTAAAGGTGATCTACCTGGACCCAAAGCTACTTTAACAGTTTTATTTGAAATGTTAAGAGACCCCTTTTATGATTATGGACCAAACGACAAAGGAATTGGCCTGCAATTAATGGTGTCCTTGACCACTGTTTTAAAAGGCTTTTTATTAGGATCCATTGTTGCGATTCCAATTGGTATATTAATGGGTGCAAGTAATATATACAGATTATTATTTTATCCGATAGTTCAATTACTAAAACCCGTATCGCCTTTAGCTTGGTTTCCTATTGGATTGGTTGTTTTTAAAGATACCGGAATGGCAACTGTCTTTATTGTTTTTATTACATCATTATGGTCAACCCTTATTAATACAGCATTTGGTGTTAGTACAATTCCGCAAGATCACAAGAATGTAGCGAAAGCTTTTGGATTTTCTAAAATGCGGTACCTGACAAAAATTTTAATTCCATACAGTTTACCTCACATCATTACCGGATTACGCTTAAGTATTGGTGTTGCCTGGTTAGTGATCGTAGCCGGAGAAATGTTGTCAGGTGGAACAGGCATTGGTTTTTTTGTGTGGGATAGCTGGAATGCATTGAGCTTGGAAAAAGTAATGTCAGCAATCCTTATAATAGGTACAGTAGGTTTAATTTTTGACAAAATATTTACAATTATTGAAAACAAAGTTTCTTATAAATAAATAGTAATTAGTCATTAATCCATAGTCATTAGTTATAATATACGAAGACTCCTAGCTAACGACTAATGACTTTCGACTAAAGACTAATAAAAAAATATAAACATGGGCTACCTTGAAATCAAGGACATGGAAATTTCATTTCCAACACCAAAAGGAAAATATATTGCAGTAAAAGATATCAACTTATCTATTGCTAAAGGAGAAATTGTTTCCATTATCGGACACTCCGGCTGCGGAAAATCAACAATCATGAATGCCATTGGAGGAATGATCATTCCAACCGGAGGCACTGTTTTTCTAAACGATAAAAAAATAAAAGCCCCCGGACCCGATAGAGGCATTGTGTTCCAGAATTATTCGCTTCTACCTTGGCTTACCGTTTATCAAAATATCTTTCAGGCTGTTGATGCAGTTATGACCTGTTCAAAATTTGATAAACATGAGATCGTTGAGAACAACCTTAAAATGGTAAACCTCTATATTCATAAAGATAAATTACCAGGACAATTATCAGGTGGGATGAAACAAAGAGTCGCCATTGCTAGAGCCTTCGCTATAAACCCAAGTGTTCTTTTGCTGGATGAACCCTTTGGAGCATTAGATGCATTGACAAAAGGAACAATGCATCTGGAACTTTTGAAATTATGGAATCTTGATAACAGGGAAAAAACAATTATCATGGTAACGCATGATATTGAAGAAGCTATTTTTCTTTCTGATAGAATCATCGTAATGAATGACGGACCTTCAGCCACCATCAGAGAAATAGAAAATGTTCGCATTCCACGACCAAGAAACAAATTGGATATTGTTAATTCACCTGAATACAGGGCAATTCGCGACAGACTTTTACATCTGTTAACAGATAAATTTTCCATTGAAGATCTTGGAATAAAATATAAAAATTAGGTTTGATTACCGCGCTCGTTTCTCGACTACGCTCGAAATGACCAGTGCGCTGTCATTTCGAGCGTAGTCGAGAAAGTGTGTTAGCTTTGAAATATTAGACTATAATAAATTTACAAATGGACTAAAAGTAATTTCTATGAACAAAAAGAACATATCAAGAGCTGTTATCATTGCCATCCTAATTGGAAGTTTACTTAATTTAATAAATAGTTATGATGTTTTTTGGGAGGGAAAATATACAAATAGAAATACACTCAAAATTATCCTTACCTATATAACTCCTTTTTGCGTGTCTATTTATTCTTCTATAAAATCATCAAAACAAATTGACTGATCTATGAACTGAGCTCTTCCTGTAACATTTCCATGTTTACAATTTGAATCAATTTTTTTTCTAAATGAATTAGTTTTTCTTGGTTTAATTTGGATAGNNACTCTTGTTACTTGATCTTCAGTAGTACCGGCAAAATCAGCAATTTCCCTTCTACTTACTTTTAAATTAATAAAACCCTTAGTCGTCCCAAATTTTTTAATTATGTACATAAGTGCATCTATTACCCGCTCTCTAACATTCATTTGGGAAAATTTCTTTACCTTATCTTCACTTCTTTGCAATTCTTCAGCATAAAATTTCATTAGATCAAAACTGAGGTTTGGTATTGAATGTAACATTTCTAATAACACCTCACTGCTGAAATGACATAAAATACTATCCTCAACTGCAGTGGCACTTATTCTGTAACTTTCAAAAGTCAGAAAACCGCGATGACCAACAATGTCGCCATTACCAGCAAATCTAATAATTTGATCCTTACCTTGAATACCTCTACTATATACTTTAGCCTTACCATCATATATAAAAAACAGTCCGTGTACCGGCGACCCCTCCAAAATAAAACTTTGCGATTTCCCACAGGCGATAGTTCTTTTTGACTCTAGATACCCCAACAATTTCAAAGACTTGAAATTTATTTTGATTAAACAATTTTGATTGATACAGGTTTGGCAATTTGCTTTTTTTGTGTCCATAATTTATTATTTAATGAATGTCTTTCTTATTAAAGAAACAAAGATATATCCACTCTCACTAGNNGGTCATATATCCACTCTCACTAGCATTTTATGATTTATCACATATTCTAAACTGTTTTTAGGGCAATAAATATCTGACTTTTCACAGTTTTTTGGTTTAACAGAATTAAATAAATTTCTATTCGAAAAAACAATTCCTTCAAAAATTATAAATAGTTAATACCTCTTTACTGCTTTTTAGCAGATTTTATCCTGCTATATAACAGATTAAATTCGTAGTAAAAACGTATTTTAAACTGTTATTTTCCAGATAATAAATGTTTATTGTCGTCTACTTTTGTTTCGAACATTTAATCAAAATAAAATATATCTAAAAAACTATAACTAAATATAGAATTACCTACTCCAAATTCTATATTACCTAAACCCAAAAAGTCATGACAAAGATTACAACCGGCAAAGCCCAAAAAATTAACTTATTAAGTTTTAAAGCACCCCAAATGCGAACCTTCCACATCACGTGGATCACATTTTTCTTTTGTTTCTTCGCGTGGTTTGGTCTCGCACCCATGATGAAAGTGATAAAAGACGATCTACATTTAACAAAACCTCAAATAGGTAATATCATTATTGCCTCTATTTCAGCAACCATTTTTGCACGGTTGTTAATGGGTTGGCTTTGCGATAAAATAGGTGCAAGAAAAACATATACGATACTTTTATTAGTGGGTGCCATCCCTGTGATCTTAGTAGGTCTCGCTACTACATACCAAAGTTTTTTGGTATTCCGATTAGCTATCGGTATTATCGGTGCCTCGTTTGTTATAACACAATACCATACTTCGGCTATGTTTGCACCCAATGTGGTTGGTTCAGCTAATGCAATAGCAGGCGGTTGGGGTAATTTAGGTGGCGGGGTTACCAATATGGTGATGCCTTTGGTATTCGGCGCCATTATGTGGATGGGCTATACCAGTCAACAATCCTGGCGATTGGCAATGATCGTACCCGGCGTAATATTATTGATCCTCGCTTATGTGTATTATAAGTATACGCAGGATACTCCCGAAGGAAATTTTGAAGATATTAAACATGAAAAAACTGAAGTAGAAAAAGGATCGTTTAAAGATGCCTTGATGGACATCCGTACCTGGGCATTATTTTTAGCTTATGGAGCTTGTTTTGGAATGGAAATTACGTTTGACAATATTGCATCTCTTTATTTTTCAGAAAATCTAGGTGAGAGTTTGACCCAATTTATCGGATCAACTGAAAAAACCGATGTATTAAAATGGGCAGGAATGTTAGCCGGTATTTTTGGCTTAATGAATCTTTTTGCCCGTGCCGTTGGTGGTATTGTAGCTGATGCTGTAGGCGGCAAATACGGATTAAAAGGCAAAGGATTGCTATTAGCCTGCTTTTTAATTTTCGAAGGGTTTGGAATTGTTGCATTTTCCAGAACACAAGATATCTGGACAGCCATCATCACCATGCTTGGTTTTGCAATGTTCTTAAAAATGGCAAATGGTACTACCTTTTCCATTGTGCCTTTTGTAAACAAAAAAGCGGTAGGCAGTGTAAGTGGTATTGTGGGTGCAGGTGGTAACGTTGGTGGCTTATTAATGGGGTTTTTGTTTAAATCCGAAAACATTACTTATGGTCAGGCATTTTCTTATATTGGTTTTGCGGTAGTAATTGTTGGTATTATTATAGCAATTGTTCCATTTAATAAAGGGAAAAAACACCAAGTTAATAATTGAAATTGATGATTAGGGGGGGAATTCTAAAGATGAAATCTTTTCATCCTTTTAAAAAATAAGCACAATAAAAAATCAAATCTTTTTCTGGCAGCAACATTATAAAATAAATTTTAAACTCCCATTTATTATTATACCTTTGCCCGCAACACCAAATAAATGATTAATAAAACTATTGCCCCAACCCTAAAGGGAGTTTGTTTGTTTATTTTTTCACCCTTTAGGGTTGGAGCAAATCTCTACCCCCCCATTTATAGGGCATTGTAGCGCACATCTCTCTTTAGTAAACAAAAGTTTCCAAAATAGATTTACACTTAACATAAGCTCTGTAATGCGTTTGCATTACGGGGCTTTTTTGTTTTTATTAACCTAAACTTCACACAATAATTAATCAATTAAATAACAAATTAAAAGACGATAACAATGGACAATAAATTAAACGAAATATTTGGTTTTCTAATATCAAATAGACTATACAACCATAATTTGCAAGAACGGATTTACAAATCGGTGGTTATGCCTTATGAAGACACCAAAGACAAAGTAATATCACTTCTTTATCACTTTGCTAACTCCCAAAGCAAGCCCAAAATTGACGCACTTGCAAACACTTATAAAAGTATAATTCCCGACAATAATTGTTTTAGTTCATTTACAAATTTTGTGGAAAAAATAAATTTACAACGACCAGTTGTAATTAATTATGCCAACCTTTTTAATGGAATGAAATGCCAAGACGGTTGGGGCGATAAGACAGCAGCTTTATTTACCAAAAGTATTTATCATTTGCATAATGGACAATATGCAAATCAATTAAGAATATGGGATGACGTTCCAAATTCAATTGCAGGCAATGACGTTTTTTATTTGCCAGTTGATGAAGTAATAAAATTCATTTTCAGAAAACTTGACAAAAAAACAAAATGGAATTTTAACAATGTAAATGAGATTTTAAAAACAAAATATAATAACCAGGAAATCGAAGTGTGGGACGACCTATGGTTTTGGGGCTTCATTACACAATATGGTTCAGGTGACAACAGAAATTTTCTTTGGAACGAAAACAAGTATTGGGCTTTAAAAGAGAGTGATAAAGACCCTCAAATGATTATTAAGATACAAAAAGATGCTGAAATTTTCTTGAGAATAATATCGAATGACAACTAAAATCGAAGAAGCACGAAGGCATAGAATCACACTAACACATTTAACTTAATTTTAAAATCAAAAATTATGAAAAAATCAATCTTATTTATTTCCGTATTGTGTATAGCTTCTAATGGCTTCGCGCAATGTCCTAACCCAGCTATCGTAAAAACAGGAGGATTTGCCCAATTACCAGCATCAGGTGATACTTTACAAATTAATCCTGGTACTACATACACTCGTTCTTGGACTGTTTATATACCGAAAAACATTACTAGCCCTATAAGCGTGAGAATTGACAGTGTTAGAATATCGAATACTGAATTTACGTTTAGCCCGGCAATAACAGGAGCAACATATACAGTTACCACTAATTGGCCCAATAATATGATAGTATCCGGTAACACTGCATGCATTACTCTTTCTGGGGTTATACCTGCAAATGCCGGTAACAAATACGTTACGGCAACAATGACTCCATTACTTAATGGGGCATCTCCTGTTGGTTTAAACTTTTCATCTCCTGCTCCTTCCATTTCTTATTTGAAAATTGGTACAGGTATAACTCCAATAACTCCAATAACTCCAATAACTCCATGTAGTAGTTATCAAAGAAATGTTCCAATAAGTTTTACTCAAGCAACTTGTAATATAAATGATGGTAGTGCTAGCGGGCCTGCATATAAAAATTATTCATATATTTATACTTATCAATGGTCAACCGGTAGTACTGCTACTGGTATAAATAACTTGACTGCTGGAAGCTATTCCGTTACAGTAACAATAAACAGTCCAGGTAGTTTTATATGCGCTTATGACACTTCTTTTGTTATAAATAATAGTCGTCCATTGACACCAACACCTATATGCCTTGTAACTGTTGATCCTTCATCAACACATAATATAATTATTTGGGAAAAAACTTTAACAACTGCTATTGACAGTTTTGCTGTTTATAAAGAAGTAACCACAGGAGTTTATTCCAAAATATCCACTATACCCCGTGATTCATTGAGTGAGTATATAGATATTTCAGCAAATCCAAACGCCACTTCCTATAAATATAAAATGACTGTAATTGATTCATGTGGTAATGAAAGTGCATTGAGTGATTATCACAATACTATTCATTTGCAAACTTTAGGTGGTGGTAATTTTCAATGGACACTTTATGAAATAGAAAACCAAAGTAATCCTGTAACTTATTACAAACTTTATCGTGATGATAATGGTACAGGAAATTTTCTGCCAATAAGCGCTACAATCCCTGGAACCAATACAACATATACAGATGTAAATTCTGCTTCATTTCCAAATGCGCGTTATTATGTAGAGGCAGTATGGAGCATAAGTTGTACCCCAAGTCGTTCTGTAAGTACAACTCGATCTAACATAAAAGGGCTTACCGCTACAGGTATTGTTGAAAATAGTTTTGAAACCACAATAACTATTTATCCTAATCCTGCAACAACATCAATTACGATTACTTTACCTGAAATGGCAGGAAGTGCAAACATAGCAATCGTTAATGTTTTAGGTGAAACAGTATATAACCAAACTATTACTTCAAAAACAAAAACTATTAATATTGAAAACTACGCAAACGGTATTTATACAGTAATAGTAAAAACCGAACAAGGCACAGCAAATAAAAAAATAGTGATTAGTAAATAGTAAGGTTCCCCAACCCTAAAGCGAGCAAACAATGGCTCCCCTTTAGGGGTCGGGGGCATATCAGTACCGATTTGATCTTAAACCGGTTTAATGAAAAACAAAACCAAACTGGTTTGGTTTCAAATACTACCAATGTAATGTCAAACAGGCTTAATGAAAGACTAAACCCGTCGTGTTTGGTTTCAAACAATAGTGATCAGATATCAAACCGGCTCAATGAAAAACCAAACCCATCCGGTTTGGTTTCAAACAGTAGTAATCAGATGTTAAACCGGTTCAATGAAAGACCAAACCCGTCGGGTTTGGTTCCAAACCGGACTGATTTGATGTTAAACCGGACAGGGGTGGTGTTATTTGCAAAAACAGAGTAAAAATAAAAAATTCGCCCCTTCCCTAAAGGGTGGAATAAATAAATAAGCTCCCTCGTAGGGTGGGGGCAAAACCTAAACAATTAAAAACTTTATGAAAGTAAAAGTAAATCTTAGCTTAAATGGTAAAAGCGATGCGCAGGAAATTATTGACGGCAAACAAATTGTGCTTAAAATGACCGGCAACGCAAATTTTAATCAGGTTGGCAACCTTATTAATCCTACACTTGCCGCAATAACTACAGCCATCAATGATTTGGAAACTGCCCTTGCCGCGGCTCAAAAAACAGGCACCGGTACTACACAAATACTGCATCAGAAACGCCATGTGTATGATACGTTGGTAACCAAACTTAGTCATTATGTAGAGGACACCGCAAATGACCCAACGATAACTGATGACAAACGCGAATTGATTGTAGTGAGCGCAGGTATGTTGGTGAAGGCGCAAACTGCTCATCAAAAACATCATTTCGAAGCAAGAAACACAAAACTTTCAGGCACTGTACGCTTAATAGCCGAAGGCATTGGCAGAGGAGCGCACGAATGGCAATACACTGCCGATGTAACCGGCTTGACAAACCGCATAGCTGTTGATTCTACCACCACAGCACATACCGATGTACATAGCCTTGTGAGCGGAACCAAATATGCTTTTTTTCATAAACAAATAGTAGCAGGTACTACAAGTGATTGGGAAGGACCTGTATTTTTAATAGTAACTTAAAATAATTATTTTTATAAGTTATGTTTATATTGAAAAGCTCTCTGATTATTCAGAGAGCTTTTTTTTGTTATAAACTTATCTAAAAGAGTACTTTTTTGATATTTTTTTTATTAATAAGCTATTTTACGGAATACTCTTATCATTTTTTAATATATTTATATAAATATCTATGTTTTTTTAATAAATTAATATTTTTAATGGGTATATCTTAAAAAATTATATAAATATTAAAATTATACAACTACTATATTTTACGATAATTAAAAATAATATATAAATATTATATTTATATGTTAAAATAATTAACTCTTTTATAAAAATACATAACTTATTTTAAATCATACCCATATTTTTTTACGTTCCTATTAAAAAATATGTCATTTATACTAAAAACAGAACATTATTATTATTAATACCACAATATTATTTTATCTTTGCATTGAAACGGAAAAAGGCGGATTTTTTTGTGCGAAACAGTAGATTTTTTTACGGGAACTTGAATTAAATTTGATAAAAAGATATAAATGTCTCTATCAATAAAAAAAACGTTTAAGACTACTTGCTCCTATTGTGGAGTTGGCTGTGGCATTGCCATCACAAAAGACAGCCGGGGAAATTTAAGTTTAGAGGGAGATAAAGATAGTCCTGTAAATATGGGAATGCTTTGCTCCAAAGGAATGAATTTGCATTATACCGTAACGGATAAATCCGACAGATTGTTATACCCGCAAATGCGCTCCAGCAGAAGCCAGCCGCTGCAACGTGTAACATGGGATACGGCTTTGGATCGCGCCGCCGCGGTTTTCAAGACCATCATCAATAAATATGGACCGGACGCAGTTGGTTTCTATGGCTCAGGGCAATTCCTTACCGAAGAATATTATGTACTTAATAAATTAGTAAAAGGATTTATCGGCACTAATAACCTCGATACCAATTCACGTTTATGTATGAGTTCGGCTGTTGTTGGATATAAATTAGCCTTAGGTGAAGATTCTGTTCCTGTATCATACGCAGATATTGAACTTGCCGATTGTTTTTTTATTGCCGGCGCCAACCCTGCATGGTGCCATCCTATTTTGTTTCGCCGATTAGAAGCACACAAACAAGAAAATCCTGATGTTAAAATAATTGTTGTCGATCCACGCAAAACACAATCATGCTCTATTGCCGATCTCCACTTACAGATTACACCGGGTACAGATATTGTTCTTTACAATGCAATAGCAAAAATATTGATCGAAAAAGGAATGATCGACCAACAGTTTATTGAAA
Organism: Bacteroidota bacterium; assembly: GCA_003151815.1. GTDB lineage: Bacteria > Bacteroidota > Bacteroidia > 2-12-FULL-35-15 > 2-12-FULL-35-15 > 2-12-FULL-35-15. Next base: position 47,279 of record PLYN01000005.1, read on the forward strand.
AATCTACGGATGGATTTGATCTGTTAAAAGCTGAAGTAGAAAAAACGTCATTGGCTGAAATGGCTGCAACATGTGATGTTACCATAGAAGAAATAACCTTGGCTGCCAGCTATATCGGCAATGCCAAAGGTTTTATCAGCATGTGGGCGATGGGACTGAATCAAAGTGTGATCGGAGTGAATAAAAATCTATCACTTCTTAACCTTTCTTTGATAACAGGAAAAATAGGAAAGCCCGGCTCAGGACCGCTATCCCTTACCGGACAGCCCAATGCGATGGGTGGCAGAGAAGTTGGTGGAATGGCCAACCTTGCATCTGCACACAGAAACTTGAACGATCCTGAACACAGAAAAGAAATAGCTGATTTTTGGAATGTGGACTCCGTACCGGAACAACCCGGATTATCAGCTACAGAAATGTTTCAGGCATTGAGAGATGGAAAAATGAAAGCTGTTTGGATCCTATGCACCAACCCTTTGGTGAGTTTGCCGGATTCTAACCTGATAGAAGAAGCATTAAGCAAAGCTAAATTTGTAATTGTTCAGGATATTTCCAACCGTTCGGATACTGTTAAATATGCCGACCTGGTGCTTCCCGCAGCTGCATGGCTGGAGAAAGATGGTACCATGACCAATTCAGAAAGAAGGATCAGCTATTTAAATAAAGTGGTAGATGCACCCGGTGAAGCACTTCCGGATGCTGAAATAATAACGAGATTTGCTGAAAAAATGGGCTTCGGTGATGCTTTCAACTATAAAAAAAGTGCGGATATTTATTTAGAACATGCTCATCTTACCAAAGGAACCAGCATTGATATTAGCGGATTGAATCACGAACGGTTAAAGAACGAAGGTTCTTTTCAATGGCCCGTGCCTGATTCAGAGCACAAAGGAACAGCAAGATTATTTACGGATCATCAATTTTATACTCCCAATAAAAGAGCAAAAATTCATGCAGTACCAACTGAAAATGCTTCGGAAAAAGTTTCTCCGGTATATCCCTTAATACTTACTACAGGACGTATCAGAGACCAGTGGCATACCATGACAAAAACAGGTAAGGTACAAAAACTAAATCAACACATTAGTAAACCTTACCTGGAAATTAACCCTGCCGATGCATTAAGCCGTAGCATTAAAGACAATGAACCGATAGAAATATTTAATGAAAGGGGTTCTGTAAGAGTTACCGTTAAATATTCAGAAGACATAAAAAAAGGTGTTGTGTTTTTACCGATGCACTGGGGTAAAATTTTAAATAAAAGTTTCGGTCGCGCGAACAATTTAACAAGCAATTTAATTGATTCGCGGTCAAAAGAACCTGATTTTAAATTCTCTGCTGTTCAGGTAAAAAAATTCGTAAAAGAAAGACAGAAAATACTTGTAATTGGAGCTGGAGCCGCAGCTTTCAGATTCATCAATGATTACAGAGAGTTGAATACTACTGATGACATCCAGGTGTTTTGCAAGGAACTTTATCCTTTTTATAATCGCGTTATGCTTCCTGAATATGTGAGCGGAAAACAAGAATGGGAACGCTTAGTAAAAATTCAGGAAGAAGAATTAAAAGCCTTACATGTTCAACTTTATAAAGGTATAAGTGTCACAAAAATAAATCAGGAAAAACGCGAGATCATAGATTCACTTGATAGAGTCCATTCATACGACCTATTGATAATGGCAACAGGCAGTAGATCATTCGTTCCAAGAGATGTACCAAGGGATTTACCGGGAGTATTTACCATGCGCAGCCGTGGAGATGCGGATGGATTATTGGCTCATATAAAATCCGATGCCCACGTTGTTGTTGTTGGTGGTGGTTTATTGGGATTGGAATTGGCTTCTTCATTGAGAGAGATCAATATTGAAGTAACCGTTGTTCAACGTATTTCGAGATTGATGGAACGACAATTAGATGTTATTGGCAGCGAATTGTTAGGAGAAGAAATTGAAGAAAGAGGAATTACCGTGATCTACAATGATGAGGTAAAAAGCTTGATCGGTAAAGACCAACTGAAGAGCATACGTTTGGCCAGCGGTCGCGTTGTTGATTGCGATGCAATTGTATACGCCATTGGTATTGAACCTAACATTGAGCTTGCAAAAGAAACCGGTTTACCTTGTAATCGTGGTGTTATTGTAAATGATTATTTGCAAACAAGCGATCCTCGGATCTTTGCTATTGGTGAAATTGCTGAACATAATTCTAAACTATTTGGCATTACTGCTGCCGCTGAAGAGCAGGCAAGTATTCTTGTAAGATACTTGAATGGCGACCTTTGCAGCTATTATAACGGTTCCTTATTGATGAGTATATTTAAAATGGAAGGACTGAACTTATGCTCCATCGGTGAAATAGAATCGGTAATTGGAGATAAAAATTATCAGGAAATAACGTATCTTGACAAAGCAAAAAGATATTATAAAAAATGTATCATCTATCAGGACAAATTGGTTGGAGCCATACTGATAGGCGACAAATCAGAATTTATTGAATTTAAAGAACTGATACAAAACAAAACTGAACTTGCAGATAAACGTCTTCAATTATTACTTTCAGCAAATACATCCAAAGAACCTATGATCGGTAAAATGGTTTGCAGTTGTAACAATGTTGGTGAAGGCAATATTATTCGTAAAATTGAAGAAGGATGTACTTCTGTTGCAGAGATCTGTCAGTTGACCGGCGCGGGAATGGGCTGCGGAAGCTGCAAACCGGAAGTAAAAGCAATATTGAGCAATATGTTGGTAGAGGGATTGGCTTAATTGCGGATTTCGGATTTTTGAATGCGGATTGTAGCTTAGAACTACAACTTTAAACTTTCTAACTTTAAACTTTTTTATGAGCACACATGCATTTTTAAGAATTTATATGCCTGGCGGTATACTAAGTCATGATGAATTGATGGATGTGGTTAAACTTGCCAAAAAATTTCGCGTGCGAACCATTCAGTTTGGACTTAGACAGGACATTAATATTCCTATTGAAAGACATTTCATCGAGGATATTAAATTGTATCTTAATAACTTAAATTTTGATTATGAATTTGATAGCAGATCTGGTAGAAACATTGTAACCAGTTATGTTGCCAATACCATATTCGCTTCTGAAAGCTGGCTAACGGAAGGCACCTATTTAGATATTTTGGATCTTTTCGATTACAAGCCGAAACTAAGGGTAAACATTGTGGATCCTAATCAAGGGCTGGTTCCATTACTGACCGGCAACTTAAATTTTATTGCTTCGAAAACAAATAATTACTGGTACCTGAATATGGATCTGCCATTGTGGTTTCCCAACCTTACATCATGGCCCGGATTAATTTATTCGGACGATATTTCTAAAGTGGCAAAAACAATTGAAGATATATATAATTCAAAAGTTAAAATTTCATTAGAAGATCTTTTCGCTCATATCAATGATATTTTGCACGGTAATAACAGACGCGTTGAACAGGAATTAAAATTGATCCCACACCGTTTGCCTTATTACGAAGGATTCAATAAAATAGGCGATAAATATTGGTTAGGAATATACAAGCGCACCTATTTATTTCCTGTTGATTTCCTGGAAGCTCTTTGTGATCTATGTTATCAGCATCACTTAAATAAAATTTGTATCACACCCTGGAGATCCATTTTAATCAAAGACATAAAGGAAGAACAATGGCAGGCATGGGTTAATTTGCTTGGATTGTATAGCATTAATATCCGCCACTCATCTGTTGAAATGAACTGGAGGGTACCCGATTTTGATACTTCTGCCTTGGAATTGAAAATGTACCTTGTAAATGAATTCGATAAAATGGATATCCGTAATTACGGATTAACATTTGCAATACGTGACGCAAAAACAGACCTCGATGCCATTGTCGTGATTGATAAGATACCGGTTAAATCCATGTTTAAAACAAAACAATCATTAGGCAATTACAACATCTTTCATACAGTTGGCTTTGAGCCGAACACTACAGAATATGTTGCCTATTCGAAAGATGTAGCATATAGTTCATTGCCTCAATTATTACAACAGTTAACGAAGAAATTTTACGAGCATAAAAATCAGCCTAGCAAAGCGGATTCATTGCAAAAGTTAGAATTAAAAAAAGAAAAATACGTTATCTATCAATGTAAAAATTGCTTTACTACTTACGATCAACAATATGGTGACAGTACCAATTGTATTAATCCGGGAACATCGTTTGGCCTTTTGCCTGACTCATTCAGATGCCCTGTTTGCGATGCACCCAAAGCTGATTTCGAACCGATGGTTGATGATATAAGTTTCGTGTAAGCCTGATTGAAAAATTGCAGATTAGAAGATTGAAAAATTAGGATGTTAAAATACCAAGGTGTTTAATCCAAATATTTTAAAATGATACTTGAGAGACAGATCACGGAAGTTGAAAAGATAAAAATAACTGATATCTTCGGAAGGACATTTAAAACCTTACGCGTAAGTTTAACCAATACCTGCAATTTAGCATGCACCTATTGTATTGACCCTGCTGCATCAAATAACAAAACTCCTCTACCCGATTCTGCCTTGCCAATGGGGCTGGCCAATAAAAAAACAGCTTTATCAAACGAACAATACATTAAGATCATTGCAGCCTTGAACGATATATTAGAGTTTGACACTATACGTTTAACAGGCGGAGAACCCTTATTATACAAACAACTTGTGCCTTTGGTGAAGGGTATAAAAGAGTTAGGTATTTCAGAAATTAAAATGACATCCAATGCTACCTTGCTTGCAGGCAAAGCAAAGGACTTACAAAGCGCCGGATTAACTTCCATCAATATTTCCTTAGATGCCATTGACCCTGATGTTTCATTCAGCATCAACCAACGTGCAAAACTTCAAAAGATATTGGACGGGATTGACAAATCAATTGAAGCAGGTATTCAGGTCAAAATAAATTGTGTGGTGATGAAGGGCATGAATGACCATCAAATTTTAAGTTTAATAAATTATTCTAAAGAAAGAAATATCATTATTCGTTTTTTGGAATTGATGCAGATGGGACATCTCTATCATAATTTTGAACAACTCTTTTTTTCAGAAGAAGAAATATTAAAAACAATTTCTAATCATTACCAATTAATAGCATTGCCACGCAACCCCAGTGCAACAGCTAATTACTGGACAATAAACACTGATTACAAATTCGGGATCATATCTAATGTTTCAGATCCTTTCTGTAACGATTGTAACCGCCTGCGTCTTGATAGTTATGGAAATATTTATGGTTGCCTCAGCGACAATAATCCAATAAATATTTCGGATTGTATTGATGATGAGCTTCAGGTAAAAGAAAGATTGATACAAGCACTTGCACAAAAGAAAACTAAATTTTCAGGAAGCGAATTATCGATGCTGCATATTGGGGGGTAAAAAAGTTCAAAGTTCAAAGTTCAAAGTTTGAAAGTTGAGTGATTGAAAGAAAACTTTTAATTCCCCTCAGATCCAACCCAAGTATATGTTTTATCTTCATAATTTTCTTTTTTCCAGATAGGAGCTTTTGCTTTTATTTCTTCAACAAGATATTCTAACGCATGAAAAGATTGAGTACGATGTTTGCAGGAAATAAAAACAAACAAGGAGTTCTCCCCTACTTTCACGCAACCAAGACTGTGATAAATGTGCATACAAACAATCTCATATTTTTCAAATGCGCTTTCACGAATTGTTTCGAACACCTGTTCTGCCATTACATTGTGGGCAGTGTATTCAATATTTTTTACAACGCGGTTATCTTTAATGTCTTTCCGTATCTGTCCCAAGAAAATAGCATGAGCACCAATATCTGTTTTGCTGCTGTGCTTGGCAATAGAATCAGCAATAAATGCCGGTGTTATTGGTCCTTCAATTAATACAGTATGTTTTTTTTTCATTTCAAAAAAGTTTAAAATTTAAAGTTAGAAAGTTTAAAGTTGGGATAACCTTAAGACTATTTTTTTGTCCTCTAAGGTGGTTTGAAATAAATTTACAAATGAAATTAAATCCTGACTTTTTAACTTTGAACTTTCTAACTTTGAACTAATTTTATCCTCCCGCAAATGGAGGAAGGAAAGCCACTTCATCACCATCTTGTAACTCCTGTTCATTCTCAACCATCTTTTGATTAACAGCTATTTTATATTTATGTTTTTTCAATAATGGAAATACAGATTGCAGGTATTCATTTAACAATGATACATCGATCAAACTATCCGTCGATAATTCCCTTTTTTGTATTCCGGTTGCATCAACTAAACTCCCAAAAAATAATAGGTTGAGCTTCATTTTTATGATTTCAGTTTTGAACTGTTGATCGCTTTATTTTTCTCTAGTTCCGTTTTCCAATGTTCTGACTTTTCTATCTGTTGGATATCTTCCGGTTTATTAATATTCGTAAAAATAGTTGAGGCGCTAACCTCTTCGTCATTTATTTTTAAAGCAAGATGGTCGAAAAACTCTATTACCTTATGCACCGGCAATACGTCCATTTCAATTAATTCTTTTAATTGCTCCAGTATTTCTTTTTTATAATATCCGCAAAGGGGCTCCAGATTATCATTCACGGTTGGTACAACTATTTGATTGCTGCCACTGTGTTCTAACAGATACGTTAACAATTGAGGAGTAACAAATGGCATATCACAAGCAACGATTAAATTTTTTTCTGTAGTGGAATGGAATAAACCCGTATAGATACCACCTACCGGGCCCTTCTCTTTATATATGTCCTCAAATACGGGCAGTTTTAAATAATCATACGAATTAGTGTTGGCAATGATGATCACCTCATCAACCACCTGCAAGAGCGATTCATACAAATGTTCGATTATTTTTTTACCACTTACAATTGCTAAACCTTTATCGAAGCCCATCCTGGAGCTTTTGCCCCCGGCTAAAATGATCCCTGTAACTAAATTTTCTTTTTCCATTTATATAAATATGATCTAATACTAATCTCTTGAATCCGAAAAAAAACCGGGATGTAGCTTCACCACATTACCTATTACGATCACTGCCGGAGGTGCAATGTGCTTTTCAGAAACAATATCTAAAATAGTGGACATCGTTCCTATAGCTATGTTTTCATCCGGCAAAGAGCCTTTCTGAATGATCGCTATTGCTGTATCTTGTTTTCCTTGTGAGATAAATATTTTTGTGATCTCTTCTAATTTTGTTAAACCCATTAAAATAACAATAGTCGCCGTTGATTGTGCCGCTATTTGTATATCGCCCGAAAGCTCACCATTACTCGTTGTTGCAGTAACCACCCAAAAACTTTCACTGCTTCCGCGATGTGTAACAGGGATACCTTGCAAGCCGAGAACACTTATTGAACTTGAAATTCCGGGGATATATTCTGTTGAAATATTAAATTTTCCTGCATATTGAATTTCCTCAAATCCTCTTCCAAACACAAATGGATCGCCACCTTTCAGGCGAATAACATTTCCATATTTTGTTGCATTTTCTACGATCAGGTCGTTGATCTGATCTTGAGTGAAGGTGTGAATACCTTTTCTTTTACCAACAAATATTTTAGGAGTCCCGACTTTAGAATATTCTAGTAAAAGAGGATTTACCAAAGCATCGTACAAAATAACATCTGCATTTTCTATGGCCTTTAATCCTTTCAGGGTAATTAATTCAGGATCTCCGGGACCGGCACCAACAATTGTTAATTTTGATATAATCATATTTACTATTCTAACGCAATTCGAATTTAAGGAAAAATATTATTGTTTTTACATTTAGATTTTCTTTACCACGGAGGCACAGAGAACACAGAATTTCACAGAGAAATTTTTTTCGTGTTCCTCCATGCTTTCTGTGCCTTCGTGGTTATTTTTTATCCATTATTTACATTCATTCCAAAAATAAAACTCCACTACATCATTCTCTTTAATAATGTCCATCTCCTCCCGATGAACAGCAATACCATGCGATCCCAAGGTAGCAGAAATGTCTCCACTACCATTCATTTTTGTTGATGCAATACCTGTAACTTTATTTTTATTCACCAACTTACAAGGAAAATACTCAGTAAATTTTGTTTTTTTAAATTTTTCATTGAACAGTGGAAGGTACATCGGTTGAATCGCTTCCATATTAAAACACCTGCGAATAAAGGGTTCTATAAAAACTTTAAAAGCTATCTGAACAGAAACAGGATTACCCGGTAAACCAAAAACAACACCTCCACCCGGCATAATGCCAAACCATAACGGAGCTCCAGGCTTAATTTTTACACGATGAAAGACTTCCTTAACACCTAATGAAATTAATACTTCCGGAACATAATCAGCATCGCCTTTAGAAACCCCACCGGAAAGAATTAAAATGTTCTTGTTCAAATTATTTTTTATTACCTCTGTCAATTTTACTTTATCATCCGCCACGTGGATAGTATTTACTGAAGAAATAGAATAGGTTTTTAAGAAACTTTTTAGTGAATATGAATTTGAATCTCTTATTTGGTGAGGAAGTATAAGACTATCAATAGAAACAATTTCATTACCCGTTGATACAATAGATATTTCCGGAAGCTTATGCACTAACACTTTCGATTTACCTGTTACCGCCAAAACAGAAATTGCGGTGGCATCCAGAGCAACATCTTTTTTTATAATGAGATCCCCTTTATGAGCATCTTCTGCTTGTGTAGCAATATTTTGTTTGTACTTAACTGCATTAACATTAAATGTAACGATGTTATCTTTTTCAACAGTATCTTCTACACGTACCACTGCATCTGCACCTTCGGGAACCGGAGCGCCGGTCATTATTTTTATACATGTACCCGATGTAACTTTTTGGTTTGCTACACCACCCGCCAATAATGTTTCGATGAGTTTTAGTTCTGTATTTGAATTCGTAAAATCGCTTGCAAGCACCGCATAACCATCCATCGCAGAACGGTTAAAGGGAGGGTAATCCCTATCGGCATAGATATTTTCGGCTAAGACTCTATTGAAAGCATCGTGAATAGATACTTCCTCAGTTCTAAAACTTTTTGAAGAAGACAATATCAGATCGAGTGCTTGTTGAATTGAATGCATTGAAAAATAAAATTAAGAATTGATGAGTCTCACACGCAGATTCTGAATCAAGTTCAGAATGACCCACCCACACATTATAGATTAGCGATTCAACTTTGAACTTTGAACTAAAAACTTTAAACTTTCCTAATGATCGCCACCTTTTAGCATACTTCTGGCATGAAATACAGCAGGCAAAATTGCTTCTAAGGATTCTCTTACACCATTAGAACTTCCGGGTAACGTAACAATTAATGTATGCTTGATAGAACCTGCTACCGACCTTGACATCATCGCCAAAGGTGTACGCATTTGTCCGTATACCCTCATCGCTTCAGAGATACCATCAGCATCCCTGTCTATAATTGATTTCACGGCTTCTACTGTTCTGTCACGTGGCCCAAGACCTGTACCACCGGTAGTAAATATAAAAGGTACATCTTGTGCAACCCAATCTAATATTTGTTTTTTTATTTGTTCCGGCTCATCCGGTAAAATTTTATATTCAACTACTTCTGTATTGTAATTGCTTAACATTTCCTGAATAATCTTGCCGGAAGTATCTTCTCTTTTTCCTGCAAAGGTAGAATCCGAACAAACCAATATAGCAGCCTTTTGCCTGTTCTTTACAAATTTAAGTTTATCTGTTTTGCCGCCTGTTTTTTGTATTAACCGGATAGAAGATATTTCTAATTCAGTATCTTTAAGAGGTTTCAAAAGATCGTAAATTGTAAGGCCACAAATAGAAACTGCTGTAAGTGCTTCCATCTCAATACCGGTCCTACCGATTGATTTACCTTCAACAATAATTAAAACTCCGAACTTAGTATTGGACGGTAAAAATTCTGAAACTGTTGAAGGAGTTGTAATTTCGAAGTCAATGGATAATCCATCAATGGAAACAGGATGACAATGAGGAATAAGATTCTGAGTATTTTTAGCAGCCAAAAAGCCTGCTGCACGGGCAACATCAAATAAATTACCTTTTGGCAAGGCATTGTTTTTAATTAAATTTAAAGTAGCTTCGGAACAGATCACAAAGCCGACCGCTTTGGCTTTGCGTAAGGAAATTTGTTTGTTTGTTATATCTCTCAAGGGTATATTAATTGTTAGTGGTTTTTGTTAGTGGTTAATTAACAAATAATGAATAATATACAAATATAAAAAAAAGAAAAAGCTATTCCTCAACTTTAACGTACACATATCCATCTTCCACTTTTGTTGGATATGTTTTAATTGTATAATCATCACCACTAAGGCATTTACCGGATTGAAGAGAGAAATTACGTTTGTGAAAAGGACAAGCTACTTTGGGTTCACCGGCTTTATCACCAATCATACCGCGTGAAAGCGTCATCTCATGACGGTGAGGACATTCATTTTGCGTAGCGTAAAATTCGTTTTTTACTGTATAATTAAAAACTGCAATTTGAGTGTCTTTGTATTTTATACACGAACCTCCATTCTCTGGAATATCTGTTACTTTTCCAACTTTCAACCAACCTTCTTTCATATTTATTATTAGTCTTTAGTCCTTAGTCTTTAGTCTTAGTTGTAAATGTTTAATGAATCGTAATACTTAACCACTAACAACTGATCACTAACCACTATTTACCAACTTGTTAATGGATTTATTTGTTCTCTGACATATTTAAATTTAACACTTGGATCCGATTCTTCGGAGTTTATAAAAGGGTTAAATCTTTTTCTCTTTTCAGGATCGATGACCACTTCGTTCCATTCGCATTTATAGGTATCCACCTGATATTGCATTTCTTTTTCCCATTCTTCGCATTTACCTAAAATATCATTTATGACCACCTCTTTCACATGCCCAATCCCGCCTTCCAGATTATTTAACCAAGCAGAAGTGCGCGTTAACGGATTAGCGGTAGCGGTATAAAACATTAATAACCTGTCGATATATTTCACACATGTTTCTTTATCAATGTCGGAAGCAAGTAATTCAGCATGCGCGGGTTTAGCACCGCCATTGCCACATACATAAAGATTCCATCCTTTTTCAGTTGCGATGATCCCAAAATCTTTAGAGCGTGCTTCGGCACATTCGCGGATACAGCCCGATACAGCCGATTTTAATTTATGAGGCGCTCTAAAACCTTTGTAACGTTCTTCTATCTCAATGGCAAAAGTTGCAGAATCCTGAACTCCAAAACGGCACCAAGTAGAACCAACGCAACTCTTCACAGTCCTTAAGGCCTTTCCGTATGCATGTCCGCTTTCAAATCCTGCCTCAATTAATTCTTCCCAAATAACAGGCAATTGATCAACCCTTGCACCTAACAGATCTATTCGTTGTCCGCCGGTAATTTTACAATACAGATCATATTTTTTAGCGATCACACCAATGGCAATTAATTTATCGGCAGTGATCTCTCCACCTGCTATACGGGGTATCACAGAGTATGTTCCTCCTTTTTGGATATTGGCTAAAAAGCGGTCGTTGGTATCCTGGATGGTATCTTGTTTCAAGATCATTTCATTCCAGATACTTGCCATCATAGATGCTACAGCAGGCTTGCATACTTCACAGCCATGCCCTTTACCATGTTTCGCAACTAAGTTCTGAAAAGTTTTTATCTCGTCTATTTTTATCAAGCCGTAAAGCTCCTGACGCGTATAATTAAAATGTTCACAGATGAGGCTTCTCACCACTTTGCCTTCCGCCTTCATCGTTGCGTTGAACAGATCGCCCAACATCGGAACGCATCCACCACAACCTGTTCCGGCTTTAGTACAGGCTTTTATAGCAGGCACTCCATCCAAGTCGTGCTCTTTTATTGCTGAACACAAATCACCTTTGATAATGCTTTCGCAAGAACAAATGATCGCATCATCAGGCAACTGTAATACACCTGTACCGCTATCGGAAGCACCACCTCTTGCTCCTAAGATCAGATCTTCGATGTTGGGAGGCAATGTCATTGCATTTTTTGTTATTTGCAGCAACATGTTATAGCTATCTGCTTCACCAACCAAAATCCCGCCCAGCAAACGTTTGCCATCTTCGGAAACGTTTATTCTTTTATAAATTCTTTTTATTTTATCTTCAAACATGATGCTGCGACATTTGTCGGATGTGCCGAAAGCATCCCCAAAACTAGCCACCTCCACCCCTATCAATTTTAATTTGGTGGACATGTCGTAAGCGGAAAATGTTTTGTTGCCACCCAACAAATTGGTTGCAACAACGTCTGCCATTTCATAGCCGGGAGCAACAAGTCCGTATATCATTCCATCATGCAGAGCAACTTCTCCGATCGCATACATATCCGGATTTGATGTTTGAAGCAGATCGTCTACAACAATACCACCTCTTATGCCGGTTTTCAGCCCGATTATTTTAGCCAGTTCATCACGAGGTTTTATCCCCGCAGAGATCACCACCATGTCTACCTGTATTTCCCTGCCATCTTCAAAGATCATTTTCTCCACCTTATGATCGCCTGCAATAAGGGAAGTGTTGGCTTTGAGATATACCTTTAAATTTAATTCTTCAATTTTATTTTGCAGGATCTCAGAACCCTGCTCATCCAATTGACGAGGCATTAATTTATGAGCAAATTCTATTACCTCTGTTTCCAGATTAAGGTCGAGCAAAGCTTTAGCAGCCTCCAAGCCTAATAAACCTCCACCTATTACTGCTCCTCTTTTAGCTTTTTTCGCATACGCGGTTATAGCTTCCAGATCTTCAATTGTTCTGTAAACAAAAACACCTTCTTTGTTAACACCATCAATAGAAGGAACAAAGGGTGCTGAACCGGTTGCAAATATTAATTTATCATAGGCAACTATATTGCCCTTGTGTGAGCTAACTGTTTTATTGATCGGGTCGATGTCGGATATCAATTCACCAAGACGAAGCTCAATGCCATTTTCGGCATACCAGCTAATTGGCGCCATTGACAGATCTTCAGCGGTTTTGCCGCTGAAAAATTCACTTAGATGTACCCTATCGTATGCAGGAAGGTACTCTTCGCCAAATACTGTAATTTTCAAATCCGCATCTCCCTTTTTGGATATTAGTTTTTCACAAAACTTATAACCAACCATCCCATTTCCAATAATTACTATCCTCATAATATTAAATTTTAGCATTATGAAACAAATTTAATACATTATTTTACTTACACCCCCATTATTTTTACATATATTTTAATTATTTATTATTTTTAAATAAACAAACCCTATATTTTTTTAATACATTAACTTTTATTTCTCATTTATTAATAACACATCTTGATTTTTTAAACCAAATTTCAAATCAAACTAAAAACATTTTCTAAAGAGGCAATCATTTAGGTTTAATATATTCGATAACAGATTAAATAGTCGCAGGTAGTAACCTGAGTTCGATTAATAAACAATTATTATTTAATAAGTTATGAAATAAAAAATCGGCAAAACTCAAAGTTCATTTAAGTTTAGTTTGAACAAAAAAATCAAACGAACGATGAATTTTACCGACTCTAAAATTAC
>PLYN01000033.1 GCA_003151815.1 Bacteroidota bacterium
TTCATGAAGAACGGGCTCTTGTGTTAAGCTGTTTAAAAAAGCATCTATTTATTTTTAACCAAAATAGTGAGGCAGACAGGAATGAAATCAATGAAAAATTGCTTTTTTGCTTTTCATATATTTTGCCTACATTTGTTAAAATATAATTTTTATGAGTTTTCAAATAGAAAGAACCGATAAATATACTGTTGTAAAATTACAATCCGAAAAGCTGGATAGTAATTTAGCTCCTTCACTAAAATCGGAATTGGTGGTGTTGAGTTCGGACGGTGTAAAAAATATTATTATTGATTTAACAGAAACACGCTATTGCGATTCATCGGGATTAAGCGCTATTTTGGTGGCTAATCGTTTATGTAAAAATAGTCAGGGAGTATTTGTATTAACAGGTTTGCAAGATTCTGTGAAAAAATTAATTTCTATATCTCAATTAGACACAATATTAACCATTACAAATACACTACCGGAAGCTGCTGTAATGTTTTCTGTTTAGGTTTAATTAAAACCTATGCGTATCAATCTTTAGTGGAAAATACATTCTACAAATAGAATGGTCTTATCAGGTAAATGATGCAAAATTTCGAATTGACCATTTTAGGTTGCAGTAGTGCAACGCCAACATCACAACGTAATCCAACCGCTCAGCTATTAAATGTAGCTGAGCGGTTTTTTTTAATTGATTGCGGAGAAGCCACTCAAATACAACTTAGGAAATTTAAACTCAAATTTCAGCGTATAAATCATATTTTTATTAGTCACCTGCATGGCGATCATTACCTGGGTTTAATAGGATTGCTATCCAGCATGCATTTGTTGGGTAGAACAGTTGATTTGCATATATATTGCCCTCCGGAATTAAAAGAAATAATTGACGTGCAATTCACGTATTCTCAAACCTATTTAAAATATAATATTATTTATCATTATCATAACTATGTGAATAATGATATCATTTTTGAAGATGAAAAAGTGGAAATACGGACGATAGTGTTGAATCATCGTATTCCATGTTGTGGTTTTATTTTCACAGAAAAACCAATATTAGCCCATATTCTAAAGGAAAAACTGGAAAAGTATCAAATACCGTTCGAACAAATATTGGCAATAAAGAAAGGCGCTGATTTTACAACGGACAAGGGTGAAATAATACAAAATAAACAATTAGTAACAAATAGAATGAAGCCTCGCAGTTATGCATATTGCTCGGATACCTGCTATGATGAAAGGATAATCGAATTTATTAAAGGGGCGACTTTACTTTATCATGAGGCAACTTTTATGGACGAAATGTTATTGCGTGCAAAGGAAACTTTTCATTCCACAGCTTTACAAGCTGCTACTATAGCGCAGAAGGCGGAAGTTAAAACATTGATGATTGGCCATTATTCTGCCCGTTACAAAGATTTGCAACCATTGCTGGACGAGGCAAAGAGCGTTTTTAAAAACACCATACTTGCTGTGGAAGGGGAAAGCACTAGATTAGAGTTTGAAAATTGATAATTTTCATTTGATAATTTTTAATTTTGCCCGACTAAATTTATTTTCTCAAATAACATTGTATAAATCCAATTAATACGTATTTTTGTCCGCTATTTAAAATCAGTCTAAATAATTTATTTTGGAAAAAATCAGGATTACCATAGCCGACAGTCATTTTTTAAGCCGCAAAGGTTTGTCGGTGTTATTGAAAGAAAATAGTGATTTTATCCTATTGTCTGAAGCAATAAGCAATGCTGATTTAATAAATCAATCTAAGTTTTATAAACCTGATTTAATCATCATTGATTATACTTCCGCAAATTATACTTTAGAAGGCATACAGCAAATCGTAAAAAAATATCCCAAGACAAAAATTCTTGCTATTACTGAATTGCAGAGCAATGAAATTATTGCAAAAGGATTAAAAATAGGAATTACCAGCCATCTATTAAAAGATTGTGATCAGGATGAAATAATAGAAGCGATTTACAAAACAGCGAAAGGTGAAAAGTTTATGTGCGGGAAAATTACCAACGCTATTTTACAGGAAAAGTCTGTTAATAGTGATGAATATACTTGCTCAGGGATGAATATCAGCGAGCGCGAAATGGAGATCATCACTTTAATTGCTGAAGGTTATTCTAACAAAGAGGTAGCAGATAAATTATTTTTAAGTACACATACTATTACCACTCACCGTAAAAACATAATGAATAAATTAGGAGTAAACAACACCGCCGGATTAGTTTTATTTGCTGTACGCGAAAATCTTGTGAGCCCTAATCATTTCTTGTTTTCTTCAAGTAATTAAATGATTTTAATAGCAGATAGCGGTTCTACTAAAACGGATTGGCGTTTGATTGATGATAATAAAAAAATTCATCAATTTGCTACACAAGGTTTAAATCCATACTTTCAGAGCAAAGAAGAAATTGTTCTTATACTCCAAACGGAGTTGGTACCACAGTTTAAATCCGACACTTCGGCTTCGCTCAGTGTGACAAATTCAAAAAACGAGATCTTTTTTTATGGTGCAGGTTGTGAGTCCGGTTCAAAAAAGGAAATTATTAGAGCTGCATTATTTAATGTTTTTCCGGTGTCAATCATTGAAGTTAATTCAGACATGATAGGTGCAGCCCGAGCGATGTGTGGCTCAAATCCCGGAGTAGCAGCTATTCTGGGAACAGGTTCCAATACCTGTTATTACGATGGAAATAGGAGTCTAGAAAATATAGCTTCTTTGGGATATATTTTAGGTGACGAAGGTAGTGGAGCGCATATTGGAAAAACATTTATTCAAGCCTATTTGAACAAAGAAATGCCTGAGGATCTATCTAAACGGTTTTACGAAAGAACTAAATTAAGTTTGGGAGATATTTTAGATGCTGTGTATAAAAAGCCAATGCCAAACAGATTTTTGGCATCATTCAGTAAATTTATTTATCAAAATTTAAAGGAGCAGTTTGTGATTGATCTGGTAGCAAATTGTTTTGAGCAATTTTTCGATAAGCATATTTGTAAATATGACCTCACCCCTAACCCCTCTCCAACTGGAGAGGGGAAATTAAAGTTGAGTTGCGTTGGTTCCGTTGCTTTTTATTACAGCAATATATTACGTGCAGTTGCAATTAAAAAGGGTGTTACTATTGACAAAATAATTGAAACGCCGATTGCAGGGTTAACGCTTTATCACCTCACCCCTAGCCCCTCTCCAATTGGAGAGGGGGATAAAGGAGATAGTGTTGAAAATCTATTTAAAGGTGCTTCGCCAACACTTTTTGAAAATGCTCATAAACTAAGACTAGTTGACACAACAAAAGCAGAGAAAATATTGTGGGAAGCATTAAGAAATAAAAAAGTAGAAAATTGTAAATTCAGAAGGCAGCATCCTATCGGTAGATTTATAGCTGATTTTTATTGTTACGAAAAGAAATTAGTAATCGAAATTGATGGTGGTTATCATAACGAAAAAGAACAAAATTCATACGATGAATTGAGAACTCAGATTATTAATGAATATAATATAGCTGTTATTCGTTTTACCAATGAAGATGTTCTTAACAATATTCAATCGGTAATAGAAAAAATATCCGATGCACTTAAAAGCGGGTTCTCCCCTCTCCAATTGGAGAGGGGCAGGGGGTGAGGTATTATTTCAAATTATGATACACCGTTTGTACATCATCATCTTCTTCGAATTTTCCAACCAAGGTCATCACTTCTTCAACTTGCGCATCTGTTAGTTCAACTGTTGTTGAAGGAATACGTTCTAATTCAGAACTGATAATATTTAATTTTTTTGCTTCCAACGCTTTTTGCATGGTGCCAAAGTCGGTGAAAGCAGTGTATACAACGATCTCTTCTTCATCACTTTCAATTTCATCCGCACCAAAATCGATCAATTCCATTTCCAATTCTTCCAAATTAATATTTTCATTTTTAATTCGGAAAACACCTTTGCGTTCAAATAAATAATCCAAAGAACCTGTTTTACCTAATTCGCCTCCATTACGATTGAAATTCATACGCACATTTGCAACAGTGCGTGTGGGATTATCGGTAGCGCATTCAATTAAAATGGCAACTCCGAAAGGACCTTTGCCTTCGTATACAACTTCTTCTAAATTAGATTCGTCTTTTGACGTAGCACGTTTGATTGCTGCATCAATACGATCTTTAGGCATGTTCAAGCCTTTTGCGTTTTGAATAGCTACCCGTAAGCGCGAATTACCTGCAGGATCTCCTCCACCCAATTTGATTGCAATTGCAATCTCTTTTCCCATACGGGTAAAGCCTTTCGCCATTTTATCATAGCGGGCAAACATTTTATATTTTCGTTTTTCAAATACGCGTCCCATGATGAAATAATAAATTAAGAATGATAAATATTTTTTTGCAATGTAAATTTAATGATTTAAAAAAATCTTTTGTTTTTTTTAATTGGTTCAATGGTAATAAAAAAATATTAGTGTTCAATAATTAATTTTTGATTTACTGAATAATTATCACCTTCAATATTTATAATATAAATTCCAGTATTTAAGTTACTCGTATTAATTTCAATTTGCTCCAAAGTATTCATATTATTGATTTTTTGATAATAGTACTTACGACCTATCATATCAATAATACTTATGGTTACTGAATTGTTATTTGACAATCCTTTACTATTAAAGTTCAAATAAACATTTCCATCGGCAGGATTGGGAAATATTTTAAAAGTAGTATTCGGTTTAATGTTTGAAGTAATACTTGTAATGAGGGTTACCTGAGGAGTTGCCGGCGAAACGCCATTGCTATCGGTTTTAACTAAAAATATATGGTCCAGATTGCTATACGATGAAGAATAGCCGCAGATGATATAGCCATTGTCTTTCGTGTTGTTTATCGAATACGCTTTTTCCATATTGGTTCCACCAAAGGTTGTTGAATGAAGTCCTGCATTTTCTATATAAAGCGCAAAATCAGAAGCTCCTCCTGCAAATCCGTATGAGTAGGTATATCCAGCCATTCCCCAACGACCTCCTGGAGACTGTTTGACGGAATTTATCCCGTCATCATCAGTTCCACCATAAAGATTGCTCCAAATAAATAAACCTGTTGTGGACATATTTATTAATAATCCGTCGAAATTACCTGCGCCACTGCTTTTTGTTTTCCCTACAATAAAATATCCTCCTGAATATTTTTCAATTACATCATACCCATCATCTTCTTGAATTCCTCCATATTTATTTGTCCAAAGGGTATCTCCAACATTGTTTGTTTTAACGGTATAAAAATCGCCATTAGCATCGCCAAAACTTTTAGTGAATCCGGTTATAATATAACCGCCATCTTTGGTTTGTTTAACAGATTTTGCTTCATCATCCTTTATTCCTCCGTATGTTTTTGTCCAGATGGTATCACCAATTGAATTTATTTTTACTAAATACATATCTTCATAACCCTTTCCAAAACTATAGGTTCCACCTGTAATGATAAAACCGCTGTCGATTGTTTGTTGAATAGAATATGCAAAATCCCAGTTACTTCCACCGTAAGTTTTTGTCCAGATGGTATCACCGTATCGGTTAGTTCTGATGACATATAGGTCATAACCACCTTGTCCAAAACTGTTCGTAAAACCGGCAATTACAAAACCTGTATCTTTCGTTTCCTGAATTGAATATGCCTGATCAATATTGATTCCTCCGAATGTTTTTTGCCATTGCATAATACCCATCGAATCGGTTTTTAGTAAATAGGCATCCGTACTTCCACTTCCTGAGCTGCTTGTGGAGCCGGCTACAGCATATCCTTTGTCATACGTTTGCGTAACTGAATAACCATAATCATAGCCGGATCCACCATATACGTGTTCAAATTCTATAATTTGTGCAACTGAAATTTTTGCAGCGAACAAAACTAAAATCAATATTAATTTTAAATATTTATCCATTTAGATTGAAATAACAGCTTTTCGGATCTTTACTAAATCGTTCATTAATTTTTCAAAATGATCAAGGTGAAGCATATTTGCGCCATCTGATTTTGCTTTAGCAGGATTGGGATGTGTTTCTAAAAACAATCCATCAACACCCACAGCAATAGCCGCTTTGGCTATGGTTCCAATCAATTCGGGTTTGCCACCGGTAACACCACTTGTTTGATTCGGTTGTTGAAGTGAGTGCGTAATATCCATCACAACAGGCACATTGTTTTTTTGCATTTCCGGGATTCCTCTATAATCAACCACCAGATCCTGATAGCCTAAAAATGTACCGCGCTCGGTAAGCATAATATTTGAATTACCCGATTCACGTACTTTATCTACTGCAAATTTCATTGATTCGGCAGATAAAAACTGTCCCTTTTTAATGTTCACATGTTTGCCGGTTTCTGCAGCTGCTATCAGTAATTCTGTTTGACGGCAAAGGAAAGCGGGTATTTGTAATATATCTACATATTGTGCAGCCATTGCTGCATCTTGGTTTGTATGGATATCGGTAAGTGTTGGAACTTTAAAATGCTTCCCAACTTTTCGAATAATTTCTAATCCCTTTTCATCACCAATACCTGTGAAAGAATCTAAACGCGACCGATTTGCTTTTCGGAACGATGCTTTAAAAATATAAGGAATGCCTAATTTATCAGTAACAGATTTTACTTTTTCGGCAATCTCAAAACATATTTCTTCTGTTTCAACTGCACAAGGTCCGGCAATTAAAAAAAAATTGTTAGTATCTAAATGCTTAAGATTGGGAATGTTTTTTAATGACATGATTTTTTATTTTGATTGTTAAGCCTCACCCCCAGCCCCTCTCCAAAGGAGAGGGGAGACTGTGTGTGAAGTACTTTGTGTTTTTTCATTCTCAACGATCTGTTTTTTATTTGCAACTAACTATTTTCGTTTTTACACCTATCGCCCCTCTCCTTTGGAGATGGGATTAAGGGTTGAGGTGTTTATTTGAATTTTTTAACTAATGAAACATAAGCTCCTTGTCCGGTTGTTTTTTTTGGAACAATAAATCCTTCAATGTTATTACTTCCTGCATGAACCACAAAATTTTTACCTAGCTTAGCAGATATCCCCATTCCGTAATTAAATGTTCCATATCCGCCATAGCCAAATGTACTTGAAAGAATAAGTTTTGAATTGAGATAAAAATTTCCACTCAAATACATTAACAGATTGTAATTTCCGTTAAAGACATAACGTACACCTTCCGTTAAATGAAAATAATTACTAAACTGAGTTTCAAAAGCGATATTAAAAACAGAAGGTATAGTTACTGTGTAGGCATGTTTTTTAAACGGAGCAACGGAATTTATAACGCTGTCTTTGGCATTGCTTCCAAAAGCTGAATTCTGAATATCAGAAATGTTGTTGATTTTAATTCCTGAATATTGCAAAGTAGAATCCTGATTTAATGTCATGGATTGTTTATTGAAACGAATTGCACCAATGTCGGATGCAGATACTGTTATTTTAGAATTGCCAAAACGTGTTTGAATGGGGGCTTCGAAAAATAAATCAATGCTTGCTCCATAACCATTAAATGCTCCCGTACCTTTATTGGCAGTATCTGATTTAGCTGCCGAAAGTTGTGTGTTTAAATTCATATACTGCCCATCTGCACTGGTAAACAATTCTGCTTTTTTTGCTAAGATGGATAAATCCTGTTGACCATTTAAAAATGAAATACCAAGTCCCCAACGTACACTATTAGTTGATTTCGAAGAAAATATTCCAACTTGTATTTGCTGGTAATGGATTAAATTCAAATTGAAATTACTTAAATCTGCTGTTGTACCGGCGTATTGCGCATTCCCATAAA
Organism: Bacteroidota bacterium; assembly: GCA_003151815.1. Taxonomy (GTDB): domain Bacteria; phylum Bacteroidota; class Bacteroidia; order 2-12-FULL-35-15; family 2-12-FULL-35-15; genus 2-12-FULL-35-15. The sequence continues at coordinate 7,800 of PLYN01000033.1, forward strand.
AACCAACGTTGAATAAATCTTTTGAAAAACGTGCATCGAGATGCACTCTATCGCGGACGCTAAAAAAAATACTCATGTTTTTTTTATTGCAAAATGATGCTAATTTGAATGCAGCATAAATGCCCGCGTTAGCATTTCCTCCTAAGCGATTGTCGTTTTTAACGCGATTTAATACAGAATTTTTCAAGTTATCATCAATATACCCACCGGTATAAAATTTGTTTGTAAAGGCATTGGTTATTGCATTCGAATTGATATCGTAATCGCCGGTAATTCCAAAACGGGAACTGGCAGAATCTGGAAATTCGTTGGCAAAAATTTTTGCAATTTGTGCTTTGGAATTAGATATAAAAAATGAAATAAATAAAATAGTAAATAACTTCTTCACGAATATGTTCTTTGTTTATTTTAATTGAATCTTATAATTTATGTCGCCAATTAATGTAAAGTCAATACTATAATTACTATAAATTTTTATGTATTGCGGTTGGGCACTTGTGTTGAATTTAATTTTAAATATTGTTTTTTTTGTATTGTATAATAAATTCATTTTGGCTTCACTCAAAGGAATGACAATTGTTGTCGTTTTTTTATCAATTGCGCGAAGGTTCGAATTTATAGGGGCTGCACCAATAGTATTCGCACCAATGAATAATGAGTCAAAAGCTATATTATTATTATTCAATAGATAAATTTGAAGGGCTGCGTTAAAGGGGAAACCATTATCAGCTATCAAAGTTATTTTTCCACTATTAATATTTCCTGATCCATTATTGCCACCTATGTTTAAAGGTAATGTGTCAACTAAAGTTAAATTATTGGCTACCAATGATAGCGGAATTTCCATATCCATTTTCACTTTTAATAATTTATCAGAATAAATAAAATCATTCGAACCTGATACATTTCCAAGAGGATTGGTAATCATTTGCATTGAATAACCAAATTTGTCGGGTAAGTTTTCAAGCATTTGTTTAATGTTGGAATTGCTTGTATTTAGTGGAAAGTTTTTATAGGTTGAAAATACATTTCCTCCACTTTCTGCAGCACGGTTAATATTGATTGGTGATCCAATTATAGAATTAGCAAGACCGATGTTGGTTCCTTTATGTGAATTAATGGAGTTTAAATTATTGATAAAAATTTGTGCATCCAAGCCAATTGGATTTTCAATGCTAAGATTAAAATTAACATCTTCCAGTTGAATTGTTCCATCAACAATGCTTTTAAACATTGAAAATTCAGTTTCGGAAGGCCCTACTTTAAAAGTACTTTGACCAAAATACCCCTTTGCATAATAGGGTATAAATTTTTGAAATGTATTTTTAATCACTAAACTATCTGTTGGATTAACCAGAACGGCATGCCCCAAAGGACTTACCAATGCAGTTAAAGAGGTATAAATGGTGTTGATTTTATTTTTATTTATTCCCGTTAAGTCGAGGACATAACCCGACAAATTATACGTTTGATTGTAAATTCCGGGTGTGTTTCCAACGGCGGCAGGTACTGAAATATTAACAGTAAATGGCACACCATTCAGAGTTGCACATGGCAGGCCATAAACAAAATTTGTTACTTCATGGATAAAACTTTTTACGTTGTAATTTATAAACCCCGATTTTATAACAATCGTTCGTAACTGCGCTCCCTGCAAACTATAAGTTGTTTCTGACAGGTTATTACTTACTACGGTTTGCCCGGGTTGAAGAGTAACAGCAATGGGGATTGTGTATGCTTGTATAAGGCTGGTGTCGGGTATTTTAAAAAGTGTATCCATTGAAAAATGAAAGATGTCGTTTTGGTAAACAATTTTCATTGAACTATCAGGATTGGCTTGTAAGATAGAGTCGGGAAGGAGATTATTAATGTTAAGAGAAGTCTTAACTAAAGGTGCCAGATCTTGTGTATCCCAAGATGGTTTTTCCATTCCTTTCCTGCATGAAAATAACAGCACGAATAATGATAATAGAGAAATAAATAAAAGTATTCGTCGCATTTTTAATTCTTTGCTAAATATTTTGATCAGATTAAAAATAGCAATTATTTTGTGAAAATTTTAATACTACCTACTAATAATTATATTTCTCTCCCCACAATTTTTTTAGATGTTCTCTTATTTCTTTTTCTCTGGCATTATTACCTGGTTCATAAAATTTTGTTCCACTAATATTCTCCGGCAAATATTCCTGATTTGAAAAATTGGATTCGTAACCGTGTGAATATTGATAGTCTTTTCCATAACCAATTTCCTTCATCAATTTAGTTGGAGCATTGCGTAAATGAAGCGGAACAGGCAGATCGCCGCTATTTTTTACAGTTTCAATCGCACTGTTGATAGCCATATAAGCAGCATTGCTTTTTGCAGATGCTGCTAAATAAGTCACTGCCTGGGATAAAATAATTCGGGATTCGGGAAAACCAATGACATTAACTGCCTGAAAACAATTGTTTGCAATAACGAGTGCCGTTGGGTTAGCATTTCCAATGTCTTCAGATGCCAGTATTACTAATCTTCTAGCAATAAATAAAGGGTCTTCACCACCTTCGATCATTCGGGCAAGCCAGTATACTGCGGCATTGGGGTCACTGCCCCTGATAGATTTAATAAAAGCGGAAATGATATCATAATGATTTTCGCCTGCTTTATCATAAGTAGCAATGTTTTGCTGAACAATCTTAGTAACCTTTTCGTTGGTTATTTCTATTTTGTCACCACCGATGGTGTTAATTACCAACTCAAAAACATTTAATAATTTTCTTCCGTCACCTCCTGAAAGTCGCAACAGTGCTTCATATTCAACGATATGAATATTTTTTTTTTTTAAAATGTTATCTGTTTTCATTGCCAGATCGAGCATTGAAAGAAGATCATCTTTATCCAAAGGTTTTAAAATATAAATCTGGCAGCGAGATAAAAGTGCTGAAATCACTTCAAATGAAGGGTTCTCAGTAGTTGCGCCAATTAATGTGATCGTTCCTTTTTCAACAGCACCCAACAGAGAATCTTGCTGTGATTTGCTGAAACGGTGGATCTCATCAATGAATAAAATCGGATTATTTTGTGAGAAAAGTGTATTGCTTTTAGCTTTGTCAATAACATCGCGTATATCCTTAACGCCTGAGTTAATGGCACTCAAAGCGTAAAACGGACGCTTTAATTGATGAGCAATAATATTAGCAAGAGTTGTTTTACCAACACCCGGTGGACCCCATAGGATAATGGAAGGCAACAGATTAGATTCAATGGCAGAACGTAAAATGGCTCCTTCGCCTACAATGTGTTTTTGACCAATGTAGTTTTCCAAACTTGTTGGACGCATTCTTTCGGCAAGAGGAGTTTGGTTTTGCATTATTATTCTTTCATGCCGTTTTTGATCCAGCATTCTATTTTATCAATAGATATGTTATCTAATTTATTTGCCATTTTAGGCATCTTAGAAAATCCTTCTTGATGTTTGATGGTACCTAATAATTTACCATTGAGTGCTGCTTTTTTTACGAATTCAATTTTTAAGAAATTGTATCCCGCCTTTTCGTTGGTATTATGACAACGCGAACAGTTAGTTTCAATAATTGATTTAATGTCTGTGTTGTAAGTTAATACTTTGTTTGAACAATCTAAAGGTGCAACAGGTGCAGTTGCAACAGTTTCCTTTTTGCTTTTACATGCTACTAAAATGGAAGCAATAATGGCAGAAGTAATTATTATTTTTTTCATTATTTTATATTTTAAGATTTACGATTAACAATTTTCTATTCGCTATTAACTATTTCCTATTCGCTATTTCCCTTCCGGCCTCTTGTGTTTCCATCTTCGGTGAGTCCACAGCCAATATTGGGGTAAGGCTCGAATGTCTTTTTCCAAATGTCTGTTGATGCTTTCAGTAATAAAGCCATTCGCTGTTTCTTTTGGCGTGTCTGTTACATCATAAAATTCAAAACTGTAGTGTCCTCTTTTTTCTTTATTGATTCTTCCATAAACTACAGGTATATTATATTCTTTCGCAAATTTTTCTGCACCGAATTGCATTCCGGTATCCTGATTTAAAAAGGTCATCCAATATGCACTTTTCGGGTTAGAAGGCGATTGATCAAATCCGAAAATAGTGGCTGTTGGAACATTTTTATTATTATCTAAATAACGTTTTACTTTTTTTGTGGAGATCATGAACAAGCCATATTTACTCCGTGTTGAACGCATCTTTTCATCAAAGTATTTATTGCTGAGGGGTGTGTAGATACCAACTGTTTTGTGTTTAATGAGAGCATCAACAGCTACCGCAAAAATTTCCCAATTATTGTAATGCCCACCGGCAATGATAACACTTCGTCCTTGCTCAAAATATTTATTTACGCCTTCCGGATTTTTACATACAACCCGTTTAAGTACTTCTTTTTCAGAGATAGTAAAGGTTTTCAGGCTTTCAACAACTAGATCACAAAAATGACGGTAAAATTTCTTACAAATTTCTATGCGTTCTTTTTCCGATTTTTCAGGAAAAGAATTACTGATATTTTGAAAAACAATTTTCTTTCGATAACCTATCACATAATAAAATAGAATGTAAAGAAAATCCGAAAGTCCATATAATATAGGAAACGGAAGTAAAGAAATAGGAATTATAACTAAATAATAAAGCAGGACGTTAAGTACGATCATAATTTATTTATGAAATTTATTTTACGCCTGTTAGTTTAGTAATACACCATTCTTCTTACCTCTGCAATGTATTTTGAAAAGCGAATTACCTGGCGTGTATATCCATATTCGTTATCATACCAAACATACAATACTATGTTTTTTTTGTCTGGACCAACAATGGTTGCCTGGCTATCAAATACCGATGGACAAGGGTTTCCGATCGCATCTGTTGAAACAAATTCGTTTGAATTAACATACTGAATTTGTTCTACCAAATTGCCATTTAAAGCAGCATCTTTCATTATTTCATTTACTTCTTCTCTTGTAACTTCCTTATCGATGGTCATACTAAGGATAGCTAATGAAACATTTGGTGTAGGAACACGAACTGAGTTGGCCGTGAATTTTCCTGATAATTGTGGCAATACTTTTTTCAAAGCGCTTTCAGCACCTGTTTCTGTAATTACCATGTTCAGTGCTGCTGAACGTCCTCTACGATATTTCGGATGATAATTATCCAATAAATTTTGATCGTTGGTATACGAGTGCACCGTTTCAATATGTCCGCGAGCAATTCCTAATTTAGAATGAACTACTTGTAAAATTGGCATAATGGCGTTGGTAGTACACGATGCTGCTGAGAAAATCGTGTCTTTTGTAACGTCCACCGTTTCGTGGTTCACTCCATGTACTACGTTGGATATATCACCTGAGGCGGGTGCGGTTAATAATACTTTAGCAATTCCTTTTGCTTTTAAATGTCGGCTTAATTCTTCCCTGTTCCTGAAAATACCGGTATTGTCGATCACAAGCGCATTGTTGATCCCATAGGTTGTATAATCAATATCCTCAGGGTTTTTTGAATCGATCATAAATACGGTATGTCCATTTATGATCAATGCTTTTTTCTCAAAATCTTCAATAATAGTTCCGGGAAATGAGCCGTGAACAGAATCGGTGCGTAACAAGTCGGCGCGTTTTACAATTTCTTTGTCGCTGTTTCCACGTGTAACAATTGCCCTTAATCGAAGTTGTTCACCTTTACCAGCTTGTGCGATAAGTTCGCGTGCAGCTAAACGTCCGATACGTCCAAAGCCATATAATACAATATCTTTAGGCATGATGTTGTGTTCCAAACCAATCAGATCCTTTAATTTATTTGCTATAAAATCAGATGCTGTTTTAAAATTATCTTTTTCCTGATACCATTCGAATACTAATTTCCCGATATCAACGCGTGAAGGGCAAACATCTGCTTTCAATACTTCTTTTGCCAGCATCACAGAATCCATTACATTAATTGGTTTTCTGACGATATCTTTAGAATACAAATGTAAATTCATTATTTCGCTCGCACTTCTGTCAACCAGTTTATTTCTAAAAAGAATTAATTCAATTGATTTTTCGAACCAAAGTTTTCCAATAATGCCAATCAGATCAATGGCCGCTTTTTCGTGTTCGATCCAATCGTTTAGCTCCGCTTCATAAGAGCCTTTCGCTTTTCCTCTTGTAGGTTCCAAAGTGTCGAGTGTCATAGTTTAAAAATAAATTATATGTTAATGGTTGAATTATTCATTCTAAATAAAAAAAGAAACCGCATTAACATCGGAGAAAGTTTTTACTGTTTTCAAGGATGTTGATGCGGTTATCATTGCTGTTTAGACTTTATGTGAATTAGCCCAAATATGTTTTTAATAATTTGCTACGTGAATTATGACGTAATCTACGTATAGCTTTTTCTTTTATCTGGCGAACACGTTCGCGGGTTAGATCGAATTTAGCACCAATTTCTTCCAATGTTAACCCATGGTTAATGCCAATACCGAAGAATAATCTTACCACATCACGTTCTCTATCCGTTAAGGTAGAAAGCGAGCGTTCAATTTCTCTTTGTAATGATTCGTTCATCAATTCATTATCAGCACGTGGTGAATCATGATTTACCAAAACATCTAGCAAACTGTTTTCTTCACCATTAACGAATGGTGCATCCATGGATACATGGCGACCTGAAACACGCATAGTGTCAGCAACTTTATCTTGAGGAAGTTCAAGTACAATGGACAACTCTTCAGCACTTGGTTCACGCTCAAATTCTTGTTCTAATTTAGAGAAGGCTTTGTTGATTTTATTTAATGAACCTACCTGATTTAAAGGCAAACGTACAATACGGGATTGTTCTGCTAAAGCTTGTAAAATAGATTGACGGATCCACCAAACTGCGTAGGATATAAATTTGAATCCACGTGTTTCATCAAAGCGTTTTGCTGCTTTAATTAAACCCAAATTACCTTCATTAATTAGATCGGGTAAACTTAATCCTTGGTTTTGATATTGTTTTGCAACAGAAACTACGAAACGTAAATTGGCTTTTGTTAATTTTTCTAAAGCAGCCTGATCCCCATCTCTAATCTTCTTCGCTAATATAACTTCTTCGTCTGCCGTGATCAAATCCTCGCGGCCAATTTCTTGAAGGTATTTATCCAAAGAAGCACTTTCACGATTGGTAATTGATTTGGTTATTTTGAGTTGTCTCATTTTTTATTTAGATATTAAAACGGTAATTATTTGGAATGCAAATGTACTTTAACTATAACGTATTTACAAATATTTTAAGAATTAATTAACATTAAAATCACAAGGCTTAATTAAATGATTATTAGATAGTTACATCAACAATTAAAACTGTACCATAAAACAGTATATTTTGCCGATAAAAAACCAAAAAATTAAATATTCTTACACAAATTTCAAGCCGAGAATTTAATAAAATGAATTTATTTCATTGGAATTAAATGCAGTTGGTCATTTATTTTTTACCAAAATAGTTTATTTGTTACATCCCGAATCCATAATATGCTCTCATTCCGTTTGGATAAATCCCTTCGATAAGTACACCACCCTTTTTATTTTCGAGGGCTGTTTTCAGATCTTCTATGGTGGAGATTTTCTTTTTGTCGATACTGGTAATTATAAAACCTTCCTGTATTCCGGCACTCAATAATTTACCTGCATTTAATTTACGAATCCGCAGACCATTTTGAATACTCATTTTTTTCATATCTGACACATTTACCGATTCGAATGTAGCGCCCAATGCTGACACAATTTCCTCTTTTGGTTTTTTAACAACATCGGTATTTCCATTTTTATTTTTAAGAACTAACGTCAATATCTGTGCTTTATTATTTCTTTTTAAAGTAACATTTATTTTATCACCGGGGCGATAACGGCTGATCTGTTCCTGTAATTCGGGTACGTTGTTAACACTTGTTTCACCAATGTTTGTAATAATATCACCTTCTTTAATTCCCGCTTCTTCTCCTGAACCGCCATCGGTCAAGCCATTTACATAAACACCTTTTATTTCAGAAATATTTTTTTCTTGCGCCAGTTTTGCATCCAAGTCGCGAATGCTAACCCCAATGAAAGCACGTTGAACTTCACCAAATTCCAATAGATCGGCTACAACTTTACGCGCCATATTTACCGGGATTGCAAATGAATAACCGGTGTACGAGCCCGTATTAGATGCTATTGCAGAGTTAATTCCTACTAACTCACCTTTTGTATTTACAAGGGCTCCGCCGCTATTTCCAGGATTAACAGCTGCATCAGTTTGCAGGTACGATTCAATTGGATTAATACCTTTCGAAGGATCATTTTCTAAAATATTAATATTTCTTGCTTTTGCACTTATTATACCTGCGGTAACTGTTGAAGTCAGGTTAAACGGATTGCCCACTGCCAGAACCCATTCACCAACTTTTACATTGTCTGAATTCCCATAGGTCATAAATGATAAATTGTTTTCTTTTATTTTTAAAAGAGCAAGATCGGTTGTTGGGTCTTTGCCTATTACTTCTGCAGTGAAAGTGCGTTTATCGTTGAGAGTAATTTCTATTTTTTCTGCCTGATCAACAACGTGGTTGTTAGTTACAATATATCCATCCTGCGAAATAATTACTCCTGAACCGCTGGCAGAAGGCGCTTGATTTTGTTCCGGTGAGCGTTGCCCGAAAAAATCACGGAAAGGATCATATATATATTGATTTTTTTGGGCATAAGTAGTTTTTACATTCACCACAGAATGTACTGACATCTCAGCTGCAGCTGTAAAATCCATTGCGTTTTCAGGCATTGCAGCAGTCATATTTACATATTTTACCGGTGGCTGATAAGTTAATTGTGAATTATTACTAACAGGTTTTTGAATCAAATGATTAAAACCCAATGCAGTTATTCCACCAATGATTGCTATAAAGAAAGCACTTGCAATTTTTTTCATTTTATATTTTTTTGATTAAACAAATAAACACTTTATCCATTTTTAAAATCTGTATGTTTACACGCAAAACTTATACCTCTATTGTTGTTAACACATATTTTTAACATAAATTAACACGCATTTGCAAAGGTTGCTTAACTTTACACTGGATTTAATAAAATTAAAATAAACCTATCACTAATAATGATCAATTTTAAAGAGAAGTCGCAAGTATTTATTATGGGTGTAATGGTAGGATTAATAATTGCCGGCGGCTTTTTCATTTTGAAATTAGATGATTATTTTACAGAATTAAATTTTTATAAAAATGTTGCAAAAACATTTTATTTGCATTCTAAAAATACAGAATCTATTGTAAAATCAGAAAATACAGAACAAGTAGAAAAAATAAAATCAGATAAAATTACAACAAAAAAAAGATCAGCATCAAATGCTGATTCAATACATTCAAAAAACAGAGCAGCAAATTTTGTTTTAAACGCGGATACTTTAAATAGCCATTTGGCAAAGGATTCAGCATCATTTGTTAATAATGCTTCGGAAGATATTGTGGTGAGAAAGGATGAATTGCTGTCCAATAAAACAATGGAAGTTATAAATTTGAATCCCGTTGTAAGTCTCACTAATTATGCAGATTCATTGCTTCAGAAGGTAAGTGGAATTAGAGATGATAGAAATAGTTCAAAACAATTTTTTAATATTGAATTGTGGCAATCACCTCTGAATTATAGAGGTTACAAAATGAGTAAATACAAAATAGTACTGTATGGCATAGCTTCTGTTGATGCTATCAAAGTATATAAAATTGATGATGGTATATATTTAAAAAATGCATCCTCTGTTTATAAATTGGAGCAATCGAGCGATTTTAAACCTTATCAAAGTATTAGTGATGCATCAATCATTAATAAATTAAAATAAAATTCAAAAGAGAAAAAAGTCAGAAGAATATTTGTTGACTTTTGACTTTAAACTTTAAACTTTCGACTTTGAACTTCTACAAATATCAGGGAACAGGAAATGATTTTATTATCATTGATAATCGCGATCTAAAATTTAATCGTGCAGACAATAAGTTGGTGGCAAAATTATGTGACCGACGTTTTGGAATTGGCGCTGATGGATTGATGTTGTTGCAAACGAAAGCCGGATACGATTTTGAAATGGTATATTATAATTCTGATGGTAATGAAAGCAGTATGTGTGGTAATGGCGGACGTTGTATTGTAGAGTTTGCACGCACATTGGGTTTGGTGAATGAGAAAGCTCACTTTATTGCTATTGATGGAGAGCACGAAGCTTTGGTAAAACCTGGTTTTATTACTCTTAAAATGAAAGATGTTAATGACATCGAATTGCATTCCGATTTTTCTTTTTTAAATACAGGTTCTCCGCATTATGTTGCATTTGTGGATAATGTAGCCACTTACAATGTATTTGAAGAAGGTAAAAAAATACGCAATAATGATCGCTTTAAAGTTGAAGGTACCAATGTAAATTTCATTGAAAAAATAAATAGTGATCTGTTTGTACGAACCTATGAACGTGGTGTGGAAGGTGAAACGTATTCATGTGGAACAGGAGTGACAGCGGCAGCTTTGGTGGCCGCTATTAAAAATGTATCAACAGAAAAAAATTATTGCAATATAAAAACATTGGGTGGAAATTTAAAAGTTAAATTCAATAAACAATCCGATAATTCATTTACAGATGTTTGGTTGGAAGGTCCTGCAACATTTGTATTTAAAGGAGATATTGAATTAAAATAGAAGGCAGAAGGTAGAAGACAGAAAAGAAGAAGAAGAATTATTACTCAGAATAAATAATTAATTTATAATTTAAAGAGACTATTAGATATGATAAAGAAAATTTCAAAACGAAGCCTTCTATATTCTAACTTCTGTCTTCTAACTTCTTTTTTAATATGAAACTCAACGGGCAACATATTTTACTTCGGGCGCTAGAGCCTTCTGATATTGATGTTTTGTACAATTGGGAAAACAATACCGAGACATGGAAAATAAGTAATACTCAAACTCCCTTTTCACAATTTGTTCTGGAAGAGTATATAATAAGTGCACATCAGGATATTTATTCTGCTAAACAATTAAGATTAATGATTGACCTTTTACCTAATCCATCTTCAAATGAAGAAGGAAACAGAGCGATTGGTTGCATCGATCTTTTTGATTTTGATGCCAATCATCAACGTGCCGGTGTCGGAATTTTGATTGCTGAAAATGGAGACAGAAGACATGGTTACGCTTCCGAAGCATTGAAAATATTAATTGAGTATTGTTTTACCTCTTTGAATTTACATCAATTGTATTGTAACATAACTGTAGATAATGAACCAAGTGTTTTGTTGTTTCAGCAGCATGGTTTCCAGGTTGCAGGAATTAAAAGACAATGGATAAGGGAGGGAGCTAAGTTTAAAGATGAATTGTTTTTGCAAAAGATGAGATAAATTGTAAATTTTAAAACCTTCAACCAACAGGTTAGTTAGAAGTATTGTATGGCAAAACCGACAACCACATTTTCTAAAAAAGTAATTACTTCCATAATCCTTATTCTGATTATTTCGTGTGGAATAGGAGGGTATTTTGCTTACAAAGCCATTTATCAGGCTAACGTGAATTTAGGTGATAAAAAATCTCAAATAATTTACATTCCTACCGGCTCCAACTTTACTGACGTGATACGTATTTTAAGTGAAAATAATATCTTAAAAGATCGTGCAAGTTTTGAATTTCTGGCAGAAAAAAAGAAATATATAAATGCTGTAAGGCCCGGTAAGTACCGCATATTGGCGAAGATGAACAACAATGCGTTGATCAATCTGTTAAGGGCCGGAATTCAAGAGCCCGTTGAACTTAATTTTAATGGAATAAGAACAAAAACTCAACTTGTTTCCCGATTGTGCAGACGCATTGAAGCTGATTCTCTTTCATTGATGCACGCGATGAATGATAATGGTTATTTAAAAAAATACGGTTTTAATTCGGACAATGTTCAGGCACTGTTTATCCCTAATACCTATCAATTTTATTGGAACACTTCGGTGAATGAATTTTTTGAACGGATGGCCAAAGAATACAAAACCTTTTGGACAGTTGCCAGAAAAAAGAAAGCAAAAGCAATTGGGTTTTCACAAACGGATGTTGCTATTTTGGCTTCTATTGTTCAGGCAGAGCAGTGTTGCGATAAAGAGGAAAAGAAGATCATCGCCGGTTTATATATTAATCGCTTAAAGCAAAATATGCTGTTACAATCTGATCCTACAGTAATTTTTGCATTAAATGATTTTTCTATTCAACGTGTTTCCTATGAGCAAACGCAAATGGACTTGCCTTATAATACTTATGTTCATAAAGGATTACCTCCCGGACCAATTGGTTTTGCAATAGAATCATCCATTGATGCAGTTCTTAATTATTACAAAAATGATTATATCTATATGTGTGCAAAAGAAGATTTGTCGAGCAAACACAATTTTGCAAGAGAATACGACCAGCATTGTATGAATGCAAATAAATACAGGGAAGCAATGGATAGAAGAGGGATTCATTAGGGATCTATTAAATTAGATCCTTCGCGGAGCCTGCCCTGAGCGAAGTCGGAGGGCTCAAGATCACAGAGCTTTGTCATGCTGACGAAGGACGCATCTTGTTTTTTGTAAGCTTTTCTTATATTTGCCACCTAAATTAATGGATATGACAAAAATTAAATTTGGTACTGATGGCTGGAGAGCTATAATAGCAAAAGATTTTACGGTAGACAATGTTGCGAGAGTTACCATTGCTACGGCAGAATGGTTAAAGAAAAACTTTAAAAATCCAAGTGTAGTTGTTGGTCATGATTGTAGGTTTGCAGGTGAATTGTTCGCTGAAACAAGCGCTAAGGTATTTGCTGTAAATGGTATTAAAGTATTTCTTGCAACCCGCCCGACTGAACGAGGGCACTCGTTCGGGCAGGAAAATTTTATTTCCACACCGATGATCTCCTTGGGTACAAAAAATAAAGGAGCATCTTTAGGAATTGTAATTACGGCATCTCATAATCCCCCATCTTATAATGGTTATAAACTTAAAGGAAGTTATGGTGGCCCATTGTTGCCGGATAAAATTCAGGAGATAGAAGATATTATTCCTGACACTAATTCAGTGGACATTGAAAACCTATCGATCGCTGATTTTGTGAAATCCGGATTAATTGAATACATTGATCTGGAAACAATGTATGTAGACCATGTAGAGAAAAATTTCGACATGAATGCCATACGAAATACGAAAATGAATTTTGCTTACGATGCTATGTATGGTGCCGGGCAAAATGTGATGCGCAGGTTATTACCCGATATTACTTTTATGCATTGCGATTATAATCCCGGATTTGACGGGCAAGCACCGGAACCGATCCATAAAAATTTAATTCCATTTTCTACCATGATCTCTGAAAGCGGTGATATAGATTGCGGTTTAGCAACTGATGGAGATGCAGATAGAATTGGGTTATACGATAGCAAAGGGAACTTTGTGGATTCACATCATATTATTTTATTGTTGATAAGCTATCTTGTTAAAGAGAAAAAAATGAGTGGAAAAGTGGTGAATGCATTTTCGGTAACACCTCGTGTTAAAAAAATGTGTGAGCATTATGGTTTGGAGTACCAGGTAGTAAAAATCGGATTCAAATACATTGCAGGCATCATGATCTCTGAAGATGTTTTATTAGGTGGTGAAGAGAGTGGAGGCATAGCCATAAAAGGTCATATTCCTGAACGTGATGGTATTTGGATGGGTTTGGTTATATGGGAATATATGGTGAAGTCGGGAAAATCACTGGATGCGTTAATTGAAGAAGTATATAAAATTGTTGGTGCGTTTAAATTTGAACGTAGCGATATGCACTTAAAAGAAGAGGTTAAACAAGCTATTGTAGAAAACTGCAAAAATAATAAATACACTTCTTTTGGTCCTTATAAAGTGAAACGCATTGAAACAATTGACGGTTGGAAATATTTCTTTGACAACGATGAATGGATGATGATACGCGCTTCCGGCACCGAACCGGTGTTGCGCAATTATGCAGAAGCGGAAACAACTGAAAAGGCTTTTGCAATTTTAAAGGCTGTTGAAAAAACGTTATTGGGCTAATTAAGACGGGACGCCTTGTTAAACAAAACATAGTGGGACGCTATGCTTAACTTAGGTAGCGTTAGCGGTTCGTTGTTTTTTTTCGACTATACAATTGTAAATGATAACTTGCGTCCAAGTCCGATTTCTAATAGTCGGTAAAGTGTAGAAAGCTGAATGTCGCTGTGCCCGTTTTCAATTCTCGAAATAAAACTTTTTTTAGTCCCCGTTTTTTCTGCAAGTTGTTCTTGGGTCAGATGGGCTAAATGTCTTTCTTCTCTGATAATTTCACCGATTGCAAATGCTTTCGCTTTAATTTCAAATTCAGTCCGTTTGGTTGAACCTGATTTTCCATAACGCTTGTCAAGGTGTTCCTCAAAAGTCGTTATGTTTTTGTCTGCTTTGTTTTTTGCTTTCATTTTCGGTCTATTTATTTTTTTGTTTAAAATACTCTGCTTTTAATTTCTCTGCTTTTTCAATTTCCGATTTCGGTGTCTTTTGTGTTTTCTTTTGAAACCCATTAAATAATACCACTACGCGTCCCTCGTCAAAACAGCAGAAAATACGGTAAATATTACTTCCTAATTCAATTCGTATTTCATACAAACCTGTCGTTCCTGTCATATGGTCTAGGAATTTTTTAGGGACTCTTTCAACTATGCTAATAAGAAAAAGCACTTCATCTATTTTACTCTTTGCTTTTTCGGTCTGTTGGTTAAAGAATTCGTCAAAGTAATGTTTATAATAAATAATTTGTCGTATTTTTTCCATTATACAAAGTTAACTAATAATGGAACATTAGCAAAGTATATTTTAAGAAATTTTCGAGTGAGTGTAGTCATTGTGTAATTTCACAATGAGGGGTTACACGGCACCGAACCCGTGTTGCGCAATTATGCAGAAGCAGAAACAACTGAAAAGGCTTTTGCGATATTAAAAGCAGTAGAAAAAACGTTATTGGGTTAATTAAGGCGGGACGTCCTGTTAAACAAAGCGTAGCGAGACGCTACGCTTAAAGGGGTTCTTCTACTTAATAATAAATGAATTGGGGAGCATTAATAAAAAAGGCATTGCCTTGGTGTAATCTAGTTGCTCATAAAACATACCTAACCTGTTTAGGTTTTTGTAATAGTTATTTACGTTGCTGTAATAATTTAATTCACTTTGTAAATACCAAGCCTTTTTACCTAGTTTTTCGGCAATAAACCATTTTTCTAGTAATCGTCCCGATCTTCCGTTCCCATCTTCAAATGGGTGAATATTTACAAATACAATATGAATAAACGAAGCAAAATAAAATACTTCTTGGTGCGTCAATTTTTGTTTTTTTAATTGCTCAATATCTTTCCAAAGTAAATCCATCATTTTTTTTACTTCCTTAACATTAGCTGCTTCGTACTGTATTCGACCCGTTTTATGCTCCATTACAACCATATTGCCTTTTCGGAAAACTCCTAGCTTTGTTTTTGGTAATAAATGCTTGGCAAGCAATATATGTGCTTTTAAAAAATTAGCATTAGTTAGTTCGTTTTTTTGTGCAAACAAATATGCCTTATATAAATCATTGGGTTTTTGAACTAAATCGGGTAGGTATGCAATATTGAGCATTTTATGCTTAATGTAACTATCTACTTCCATTTGTTCGCCTTCAATTCTGGAAGATGCAATAGCAGATACCGAAGCATAAAAACTAAAAGTCTTTGTAGATATTTCAGCATCCTGCAATTTATCAAATGCAGAAGATAAATCTTTATTTATATGCGAGATATATTGCTCGAGTAAATCAGTAGGTATAATTTTTAATTTTTCTTTCATCTTAGGTATTCATCATGCCAAGTTGTTTGTATACTAATTTTATTGATGGTCAGACTTATTCTACTTTTATAATTTCATAATACAGTCTAACCGCACATAAAAATATAAATATTTCCGAAGTTCATCGCAAGCGCTAACACTTTCTGCCGCTGAAAAAATGCGCTTGCAACTTGCACGAACTCCGCATTTTTTTAAGGCGCTGTTACCAGCTGACGTTTATGTTAGCAACTTGATTATTTTTTGTAAGTTTCTTCTGTCCCGAAATAAAGTAAAAGGCTGAAAAGATGGTACAACCCTCACATTAACTAATATTATATCCCTATCGAAAAGTAATGTAATTTCTGAACCATAAGAAAAGAAAGTCATTGGTTCACTGGCGTCAATTTTATATAGTTCATAATCGACAGTTGAACGGAGGAGTTTAAAATTACTCTTAATTAATTCATGTGCTTTGTCCAATGTTAAATCAGACTTAGGGTTTATAGAGTGAAATCTTCTTGATGTTGTTAGTTTTTTTTGGAAAAGGATCGAAACTAAGATGGCAAAAAGTAACAATAAAATCCCGACAAATAATTCAACTGGTTCTTTACCAAATTTAATAATTGTCAAGCTCATTACTGCAAAAAACAAAGGGATCATAAATATAGAATAGTTCAAATAGTCATAGAAATTTCTCGGATATTCCTTATGCACCTTTATATATTCTACTAGTTCTTTGTCACTCATGGTTCTTTTACGCTTGCTGGTAACATTTCGCTAAACGCAACTTAGTTGCGTTTATTTCCACCTTAGATGCAGGTTTTATACTCGATTACAATTGCTTTGATAAGTAAATGTATAAAAAATTAAATTTCTTTACAGTTTTTAATTGCCAAGTAACTCATTCATTTTTTGTAAGTATTCTTCTGATTTCTTTGTATCTCCCATAAGGTTATACATAACGGCAATGTTTTTTAAAGCCACAGTATTATTTTTGTTAATAGAAAGTAATTGGTTAGAAACAGCAAGAGATTTATCGTATTGTTTCAACATTCCATAACAGTTTGAAAGATTAATATACGCACCTTCATTTCTTTGATCCAATTCAACAGCTTTTGCAAAGCTTTGTGCGGCCTTATTATAATCGCTTTGTGAAGCATAATAATTTCCAAGTCCATAATAATATTTTGAATCTTTATTTGCTACTGTTGTATCAATCATTGATGTAAGTGGGTTTACATGTACATCAATACCGGCAGCTTTTAAATTTTCTGCTGCCTGCTTCGGCTCCAAATATTCAGGATTGTATTTTATAGCTTCGTTATAGAAGTAGGATGCCTCATTATTTTTCCCCATGGTTTGGTAAACTATTCCGAGGTTATAATAACTGTATGCATAACCAGGCGCGGTTTTAATTGCTTGATTATAATAATAAATAGCAGAATCGGTATTTGGCGTAATTATTTGATAGGCAAATGCTATTTGATAATAGCTCTCTCCAAACTTAGGGTAGATCCTTAAGGATTGTTTTAATGCGGCAATACCTTCCTCACAATATAGTTTCTTTTTTACAGGATCTTTTTCATTTGATGCCAGGTAAATATATTGGTTACCCAGATGTCTTTGATTTTGTGCGCTGTTTTTTCCTGTTTTGATATCTGTACTGAACAAGGTAAAATTATCTTTCCACGCTTTGTTTCTATCTACTGTTTTAAATGAATATAAAATAAACACGATGCATAAAGGAAGCACGAATTTGGTATTTGATCTTAGCCAGTTTACGACAGAATCGGCTGTTGGAGAAACATCTGTTTTAATAACCAATGCAATTCCATAAACCAATGCCAGGCAGAATCCTAAAGAAGGAAAAAATAAAAAACGTTCGGCAAAAATACCTCCTCTTAATATTGTAAATGTAAGGGAAGGAATGAGTGTAATGTAAAATATACTTAGAGCAAAGCCCCAAACAGTTTTTTTTAATGTTTGTTTATAAGCAATAATTGCTCCGGCAAAAAATAAAATAATTCCCAACCAAGCCCACCCGTTGGCTATGGTTATAGCCGGCATTTGATTGAAGGAGTAGTCGTAACGGAGAGGATTTGGCAAAATTAAAAGTCGTATACAAAATGCAAATAACATAAAAGTAGTAGGTAGTTTTATGTTACTTTTTACATAAGGATAATTCACAATATCATCCGGAATAATGCCGCTCAATGTTCCTAATAATTGTTTTTTTTGTATGAAAAATATTATGGCTACCAATACATAGGGGATGCTTTTTTTCAGGCAGTCGGTTATATTTAGATCGGTATAATAATAAATGAAAACAGGTAACAGGAGAACTCCTGTAATCGCTGTTTCTTTAGATAACATGGCTAGATAACAGCTAATGATGCCTAATACGAGATGAACAATTTTTTTTGTGTCGATAAATTTTAATGCAAACCACAACATGGTCATTACATTTAAAAAACTTAGTAATTCATCTCTTCCTTTTATGTTCGCTACAATTTCGGTATGAATGGGATGTGAAACAAATAGCAAAGCAATTAGGAATGAAAATATTGGGTTGAATGAATTAAATACCTTGTTGAGAACTATAAAAAGCATGAATCCGGATAATGCAAAAATCAAAATATTTATGAAATGACTAACATGCGGATTGTCCTGAACAAAATGATATTCAATTGCAAAAGTAATAAGTGACAGGGGGCGATAATAACCTAAATGTACGTTCGAGAAATGCCAGAAATCTACTTTCAACAATTTAGGAATACCATGAAAACCTTCATGTACATAACGGTTTTCGGTGATGGCTCCTGAATCATCTAATGCATAATCGTGCCCAATAGTATTTGCATATAAGCAAAAAGCGATAGCTGCAATAACGAGTCCCCAGGCAAAGTGAATGGGGTAAATTGTTTTTTTAGAAGCAACATTTTTTTTTGCTTGTTGAACTTTGGTCTGCTTTGTATTTGATTTACTCATTTTGTTTTTCTTGAACTTTAAACTTTCAAACTTTAAACTAATGTTTTATTCTACATGAACAACCAAACCTTTTAAATATTCACCTTCCGGATGAAAAATATTTACACAGTGATCCGGAGGTTGAGAAAGATGATGAAGCACACGAACGTTTCTGCCTGCTTCGATGGCAGCAGCCATAATAGTACTGTTAAATGTGTTATTATCAACCACCTGAGAACAGGAAAACGTAAATAACAATCCGCCCGGTTTTATTTGTTTGATAGCTTCGTAGTTTAATCGTTTGTAACCCATAATGGCATTGTGTTTTACATTTTGATGTTTTGCGAATGCGGGCGGGTCAAGCACGATGATGTCATAAGTATTTTCTTTATGCTTTAAAAATTCAAAGGTATCTACTGCAAAAGATTGATGATTTTTGATATTATTTAATTCAATATTTCTATCGGTAAGTTCAATTGCTTTTTTTGAAATATCTGTTGAATGAACTTCTTTAGCGCCTGCATTGGCTGAATAAACAGAGAATCCGCCTGTATAACAAAATGTATTCAATACTACTTTATCTTTCGAGTATGTCGCAAGTAATTTACGATTTTCGCGCTGATCAATAAAGAACCCTGTTTTTTGACCACCTTCCCAATCAACATAAAATTTATTATTGTTTTCTAATGCAATTGTATTGATAGTATTTGATTCGTCTTTTTTATACAAATAGCCATTTGTTGCTTTCACTGGCGCTTGCTTGGGCATTGTTTCTTCGCTTTTATCAAATACAGCTGTGAGTGTATCGCCCATTATTTCTTTTAATGCTTTTACAAATTGATCTTTTATTAAATGCATTCCGATGGAGTATGATTGAAATACAGCGGTTCCGTTATAAAAATCAATAATAAATCCGGGTAAACCATCACCTTCAGCAAAAAATAAACGATAACAATTCGTGGAAGGATTATCTACTAAATTTAATTGTTTACGAAAATTGTACGCAGCCTGTATCTTACTTTTCCAGAAATTGTAATCGGGTGTAACTTGTGTAAATGAAAACATTCGTACTGCAATGGAGCCAATTTGAAAATGCCCCATTCCAAGAAATTCATTTTGTGCTGAATATACTTCTACAATATCTCCTTCTTTAACATCGTCGCTGAATTTTTTTATTGCTCCTGAAAATACCCAGGGATGAAAACGGTGTAAACTGTGATCTTTCCCGCTGGTTAATGTTACTTTGATCATATATTTAGGATAATAATGGAACGCAGATTTTTATGATTCTTATGATTTATATTGATTTAATTTTTATATCTATTTAAGATAAAAAACCTAATGAATCATTTTACTTTTATGAAACATAAATAAAAATCTTATTTTATCTTAAGAATCATAAAAATCTGCGTTCTATTTTTATTGCGAATTTACGAATAAGTTTTGAGCAGATTCAGATTACAAATTTACATTAAATCGATAAAGCAATTTTGCATCTTCCTCCGCGTAATCCACACCAATCCTTGGACTTGAAATAATATCTTTTTTCAAAATCTTAATTCCTTTATCTTCTATCCAAATTTTATTACCTGTTAGATCCAGTCCGCTGTATTTGGTGAGTATTCCTAATGCCTGCGAAACAGTTCCCGGTCCGTTAGTAATTTTGTTATGGACCTTAGTTGCCTTTCTTCGTTTTAAGATCAGATCAATTCCTTCAATGGGTTTAATTGCCCTTACAAGCACAGCATGTGGAATATCTTTCACATTTGTAACGATGTTAAATAAATGATGAATTCCGTAACATAGATAAACATAACTAACTCCACCTTCAGCAAACATAATTTCAGTACGATCAGTTCTACGGTTTTTGTATGCGTGTGATGCCTTATCAGAAGCGCCCGCGTATGCTTCGGTTTCTGTAATAATTCCGGCAGTGATCTTATTATCAATTTTTGTAAATAAATATTTTCCTAATAGATCTTTACTGATTTGCACGACATCATTACGTAAATAAAAATCTTTGGATAATTTTGACATTTCTAAAAAAATGTTTTAAAAAATTTATTGATACTTTTAGAGTCTGTTTAAATTTTATACTTTTTAATACAGGTCGCTCCTACGGAGCTTATATAAACTCTTCATTTTCCAATTACTACAAACAGGACATTCCTACGGAATTTTGAAAGCTCCAGAGGAGCGTCCTGTTTGTAGAAAAGAATATTACATAACGAATTTAGCTCCGTAGGAGCGACCTGTATTAAAAAGTATAAAATTTAAACAGGCTTTAAAAAGTATTTCAAAAATTAAATATTTAAAAACAACAAATTTTCTTGGTTGTACTTCAATTGATCGTTATCTACCAGCCATTGAATGGTACGAAGCCTTTTGTCTTCGTTTCCCTCTGTTAAGGCATTTACCAAATTAATAAGTTGCATCGGGTGCATGGAAAGTAATTCTTTTATCTGAATACTGATGTTTTCAAATTCATCTGTGTGTAATGTTTTTTTATTTTCTTCTAAACAGACATCACACTGATTACACCTTGACGTGTTGGTTTCACCAAAGTATGCGAGTAAGATCTGACTACGGCATTTGTGATCACTATCTGCATAATGGATCACAGCTTTCATTCGTTCTACTGCTCGCTGTTTTAAAAGAGCAAAATTCTCTTTGGAGATACTCAGCTTTTTTGCATCTACTCTTTCTTGTTCGAATGTTAGTTGGGCAGCTTCGGTTTGCGGAATGTAGGTCAACAATTTATGTTGTTGCAAATAATTTATTTTTTTGATGATGTCGTCACGGGATGTGTTTGTTTTTTTTGCAAGATCAGTTTCATTTATTTTTACGAAATTATCGAAGAGTCCGGAATGAGATCGCAATAATAATTTTATAAATGTATCGAAGGTTGGTGATGCAATTTGAAATTTATATAGTTCATCGCGGTTGAGTTCTAATTTAATTCTCGAGGGTTGATGGGTTGCATCGGTCGTGGAGATATAGCCTTCTCGTTCAATAAATTTCAAACAGTTAAATACCATTATTGCCTGCAATTTATAGGTATCGCAAAAAGCCGCTATATCGAAATTGAATGTAGATCCTAAACCTGCTCCTGTTGCCAATTGATAATAATTTGCCAGTGCCTGATATGTTTTTTGTATCTCTTCAATGCTTGGAAAACTGCTAATAACGTTGCGTTCAAGTTCTATCTCATCACTTTTATTAGATAGCAAGATCGAGAACGCTTTTTTTTCATCGCGACCTGCGCGACCTGCTT
The DNA here is from genome assembly GCA_003151815.1 of Bacteroidota bacterium. Taxonomy (GTDB): domain Bacteria; phylum Bacteroidota; class Bacteroidia; order 2-12-FULL-35-15; family 2-12-FULL-35-15; genus 2-12-FULL-35-15. The sequence continues at coordinate 29,903 of PLYN01000033.1, forward strand.
CCTGAAAGTAAGCCTCTAATGAGTCGGGTAGATCGATGTGTACTACAAAACGTACATCATGCTTATCGATGCCCATTCCAAAAGCATTGGTGCAAACAATTATTCTTGTTTTGTTTTGCATCCAGTTACTTTGTTTTTGGTCGCGTATTGGCGGATTTAAACCTGCATGATAAAAATCGGCTGAAATATTATTGCTCATCAAATAGTTGGCTACGTCATGCGTTTTTCTGCGGTTGCGAACATAAACTATTCCCGAACCTTTTAAATTATTTGCTATTTTAACAAGCCTTGCCAATTTATCTTCTTCATGTAAAACGATATAACAAAGGTTTTTTCGTTCAAAACTTTTTTGAAAAACAGTTGATTTTTTAAAGCAAAGTTTTTGTTGAATATCTTTAACCACTTCGGTTGTTGCTGTTGCCGTTAACGCCAATACAGGAATCTTCGGAAGCAATTCACGCAACATTTCAATCTTTAAATAACTCGGTCTGAAATCGTAACCCCATTGTGAAATACAATGTGCTTCATCAATTGCAATTAAATTTATTTTCATTTTTTGCAGACGAACTTTCACAATCTCTGTTTCTAACCTTTCGGGAGATAGGTAAAGAAATTTAATGTTCCCGTGAACGCAATTATCAAGAGCGATATCAATTTCGCGTTTGTGCATTTCAGATGTTATTGAAATGGCTTTTATTCCTTTGTTTACGAGACTCTCTACCTGATCCTTCATTAGTGAAATCAATGGAGAAATAACGATACAAATACCTTCCTGAGCTAATGCAGGAACCTGAAAACAGATTGATTTTCCGCCACCGGTGGGCAATAGCGCCAGAGTATCTTTTCCTTGCAGGACGGAATTGATAATATCTTCCTGTAAAGGACGAAAGCTTTTATAGCCCCAATATTGTTCTAATATTTTGTGAATGTTTTGCATTTTATGATAATACGAAGATATTAAAATATCAGCAAAATAGGGCAGGATGACTTATGTATTGGTATTAATTACCTGAGTATATTAATTTTCTTAACTGACTTTTCGGTAGCAGTTGATATTTCTAAAAAATAAATTCCATTTGCTTCAGCACTTAGATCAATGTTGTGAACACCATTTAAAGTATTTGGAAACGTTCTGGAATAAATTATTTGACCAAAAATGTTTATTATTTTAATAGTGACATTTTGTGGCTGTGCAAGTGTTATGTCAATATTAAAATCTCCATTACTTGGGCTAGGATAAATAGTGAATGACGAAATCATTTCTTTATCAGTTGTGAAGGTTGACATAACTAGTTTCCCTGTATTTTCAGGATCTAACCAATGTTTTAATTGAGTGGAATCACTTCCGCCTCCCAACCATGAAGTTGAAAGTTTTCCATAGTTATCAATCATATTATTGGACGTATTGCCACAACTTGATGGTCCACCGGCAAGTTGCCCAACAATTCTTTGGTTCTGATCAAATAAAGGAGAACCAGACGAACCGGGTTCTGTACAACCTGTTGTCCATTTACCAATCCTCCAACAGTCGGCATTGTTTATTTCAGGTGCAGAAGTAAAAGTTGCGGACTGTGTGGAATTTAGTGCTTGTGAAATTTTTTTAATATCGCCATTGGGATGATGAATGCATACTACCGATGTCGCCGGCGTATCAATGTTCGACCAACCTGAAAAATAAGGATTATAATTAGATGGAATCTTGTTTCCTACAAGTCCTCCTGAAATCTCCACTAAACACATATCAGATCCCGGATTTGTTGCTCTTTTTGTGCAACCTGTTAGGGATAAAAAGGAAGGTGAAGATGCAGGGTTGGAGCATCCGGGAGCTTCCCAATTGAAACGAAATACCCATGTGCCATACCCGCTATTTAAACTACAATGATTGGCTGTTAATACAAAAGGTCTATTATCTTCCGGCACGTCATTTATGAGCGCACCGGAACACACAAGGTTTCCTGCAGTTATTAATAAGATCACGGAGTTTTTTTGATTTTGCCAATTCGCTCCTAATGGACAATTTACATTTTCCTGACAAGAACCGGAAGCGTTAAATGATTTGCTCAAATAATCCTTCACCCCTCTGTAGCCATGCGTTATTCTAAATAATTTTAGATGCCCCTTATTCGCTACAGCAATGGGTTCGTAATATTCTAACACTACTGCATCTCCGAGTAATAAGTCCGTTGCAAATGCTTTGTCATCTTGATTATTTATGGATGTAAAAGCACCAATTGTATAACTTTTGTCCGGACTATAAACAAATAATTTAGCACCTTCCGGCATAAAAAAATCATCAAAGGCTAAATTCATTGACAATGCTCCGGGAGATTTTATACTTAGCTGCCACAACCGATCACCATTAGGCAAAATAATCCATATCCCGGAATTATTTAAACTGTAATTCACATCATGATTATAACCAAAACGGAAAGGACCTTTGCTTTGGTCATTTACTGAATCTTCTGCTTGCATTGATGCCAGATCAAAAGGAGGTAAAATTTCTTCCTTCAGATTTTGAATTGAAATTTCCCTCAAATTTGTATCGAAACTAAAGGGTTTACCACCTTGACTGTTCTGTGCATTAATTATGCTGCAAAATAGGATCAATGAAAAGAGATAAGATAATAATAAATATTTTTTCATTATTTTTTTCCTTGTTAATATCGTTTTTAAATGACCGTTTTTTTTATTTTGAAATGTAGTAAACAGGTTGTGTGTTTCCAAGTTCTACTATAACGGTATTTTGTCCTGAATATTTAAGTTTCGAAATATTAAATTTAAGTTCTTGCACAATCAACTGCCTGCATGCATCTCCGTTACTGACGTGCTTTAAAGATAACGAAGCTTGTGGCGGTAATGATTTTGCATAAGCTCCATTTGAATATAAATCAAATGAATGCGTTTTGCATCCTCCCGAATAATTTACAAATACTGATAAAATATCAGCATTCACTTTCATACTATCAATATTGTAAGAAGCACCCGTATCCATCATGTTGATTTTAGGATCGATAATTATGTTTTTAATTTCGGACAGATCACTAATGGTTGCGACTGTTGTATTGTTTTTATTGATTAACTGTTTCATTGCTTTTTTATGACATGCAGAAATCAAGCCAACTGCAAATAAAATAGATACAATAATTTTTTTTTGCATGATAATGATGTTTACTCAAAGATAATTATTTTTAACTACTATTCAAATTCAAAAATTCACCATAGAGACATGGAGAACACTATGAAAAAACTGAGAATTTTATCTGTGAAACTCTGTGGTAAAAAATTTTTCAATTAGCTTTATTTACTACTAAATAATTTTTCAAGTGCGAACATTTCATCGCGCAAGCGGGCAGCTTCGGCAAAGTCGAATTCTTTTGCAGCAGCATCCATTGCTTTTCTTGTTTGCGTAATTGCTTTTTGTAATTCCGGCTTACTCATATATTGTACCACTGGGTCGGCGGCATAATTGATGGTTTCATTTTCAACATAAGCACGTCCCAGTTTTCCTTTCGAATCTACAATAACGGTTGTTTGTCCCATAATGGATGCCTTTGATTTATTCAATGCAGTAGGCACCATTTCATGAAGTAAGTTGTAAGCAATTTGTTTTTGACGACGACGCTCCGTTTCATCAATAGTGCGTTGCATGGAGCCTGTAATTTTATCGGCATACATAATTACTCTGCCGTTGATGTTACGCGCTGCGCGTCCCGCTGTTTGCGTTAAGGCGCGGTCGGATCGAAGAAATCCTTCTTTATCTGCATCAAGTATTGCAACCAGTGAAACTTCAGGTAGATCTAATCCTTCGCGCAAAAGATTAATTCCTATCAGTACATCGAAAACGCCAAGACGCAGATCCCGCATAATTTCAACACGTTCTAATGTTTCTACATCCGAATGAATGTATCTGCAACGGATGCCGATGTTCAGCATGTATTTTTGTAATTCTTCCGACATTCTTTTTGTAAGTGTTGTTACCAAAATACGCTCATCGCGTTTGGTTACTTTATTAATTTCTTCCAACAGATCGTCGATCTGGTTTACACTTGGACGAACTTCAATGATCGGATCTAAAAGACCTGTAGGACGAATAACTTGTTCTGCAATGATTCCTTCAGAACGCTGCAACTCGTATTCAGCAGGCGTTGCGCTTACATATATTATTTGCGGGATCATGGATTCAAACTCTTCATATTTCAAAGGGCGATTATCCATTGCAGCAGGCAATCGAAAACCATAGTCAACCAAATTTACTTTACGGGCGCGGTCGCCACCATACATAGCACGTATTTGCGGAAGCGTAACATGACTTTCATCTACCACCATTAAAAAATCATCGGGGAAATAATCTATTAAACAAAACGGACGTGAACCCGGGGCACGGTTATCAAAATAACGCGAATAATTTTCAATACCTGAACAATAACCCAATTCACGCATCATCTCTAAATCGTATGTAACACGGTCTTCAAGGCGTTTTGCTTCCAGGTGTTTTCCTATTTCTTTAAAGTAGTCAACCTGTTTTACCATATCATCCTGTATTTGATAGATGGCGCTTTTCATAGTATCAGGACTGGTTACAAAAATATTTGCAGGGTAAACTGTTACATTGTCAAGCTTCTCAATGCTCCTGCCGGTATTGGTTTCAAAATATTCGATGTCTTCAATCTCATCACCCCAAAATGCAATACGTAATGAATAATCGGCGTAAGCCAAATTAACATCAACGGTATCGCCTTTTACACGGAAGTTACCGCGTAAAAAATCTTCGGTAGTCCGTGAATAAAGACTCTCCACTAATTTGTGTAAAAATTTATTACGACTGATAATCTCTCCTTTTTTGATTTGGATCACATTGCTTTTAAATTCAATGGGATTGCCAATACCATAAATACAGGAAACGGAGGAAACAACGATCACATCGCGTCTGCCCGAAAGCAGGGCAGAAGTGGTGCTTAAGCGTAATTTTTCTATTTCATCATTGATGGATAAATCTTTTTCGATATAGGTATTTGAGCTGGGGATAAATGCTTCCGGCTGATAATAATCGTAATAACTTACAAAATATTCAACGGCATTTTTCGGAAAGAACTGTTTAAACTCGCCATACAACTGCGCTGCAAGTGTTTTGTTGTGACTTAAAATAAGTGTAGGTTTTTGAGTTTGCTCGATAACATTGGCAATGGTAAATGTTTTTCCCGAACCTGTAACACCCAATAATGTTTGCGCAGGAACATTGTTTTGAATACCACTTACTAATTGTTTGATGGCTGACGGCTGATCACCTGTAGGCAGAAAATCCGATATTATTTTGAAATCCATGATACTAATTTGAAAATTTGAAGATGTGCTAATTTGAAAATGCCGGCAATCTGGTTATTATAAAGCAAAAATTAAACCATTAATTCCTTTTTGAAATAACGAAAATTTAAATTTATGAATCTTTCAATTTTCAAATTAGCACATCTTCAAATTAGCACATTATATTTATTTATTCCAAACATTCCAGGCTTCTTCTGCTTGTTGTTGTAACATAGACAGTCCATTTACGGTTGCCGCACCTTGTGCTTTTCCGCGTTTTAAAAATTCAGTTTCAGGAGGGTTATAAACCAGATCGTATAATAAATGCGATGGAGAAATAAAGTTATAGGGGATTGCAGGAGCATCATTTATGTTGGGGAATGTCCCAACCGGCGAAGTGTTTACAATTAATTTAAAAGCATTGATAATGTTTTCATTGAGTTCGTCGTAAGTAAAAATTTTGTCATTTGATTCTTGATTTTTTGTTCTGCTTACAAAATAACAATCAATACCAATTTCTTTTAAAACAAACGCTACAGCTTTTGATGCGCCGCCGGTACCAAGTATCAAGGCACGTTCATGTTGTATTTCCAGGAAAGGTTTTATGGATTGACGAAAACCATACACATCCGTATTGTATCCTTTAAGGATTGCGGATTGCGGATTGTGGATTGCGGAATCGGATTTTAGAATCTTAATGCAATTAACAGCCCCAACGGCTTTTGCTGTTTCGTCTAATTCATTTAAAAAAGGGATTACACTTTCTTTGTAGGGTATTGTTACATTTAATCCGCAGAGTGAGGGATTATCTGCAATCAATTGTGGTAACAGGTTAATGTTTTCAATTGGAAATAAATTGTACTCAGAATCTTTAATGTTTTCTTTTTCAAATTTTTCGGTAAAATATTTTTTTGAAAAGGAGTGGGAGAGCGGGTAACCTATCAGGCCATATTGTTTCATCATTAAGAATTGGAGAGTTAGAGATTTGACGAATTGGAGTTTAGGTATTGATTTAGATAAAAATCATTGCTTTCCTTTGTTCATTTTTACTTTTATAACTTCGACTATTATTGGCAGCACCGAAATAAAAATAATACCTAAGGCTACCAATTCAATATTTTTTCTGATCCATGGAATTTCTCCCAAAAAGTATCCAGCAAAAGTTAAACTTGAAATCCATACGGCACCACCTAAAATATCAAAGGTGAAAAATTTGCGGTAATTCATTTCGGCAACACCGGCAACAAAGGGGGCAAATGTTCTGACAATGGGAACAAAGCGAGCTAATATAATAGTTTTTGTACCATACTTGTCATAAAATTCATGAGTCTTGGAAATGAACTCCGGCTTCACAATATTTTTTCCATTGAATTTTATTTGAAGGGCTTTGAGACCTATTTTTCTGCCAACCCAATAATTAGTATTATCACCTAAAATTGCAGCAAAAAAAAGGAGCATCACCAAAGAAGCCATATTCAAATAACCCAAACGAGCGAATAATCCGGCAGTAAATAATAAAGAATCACCGGGAAGAAATGGCATTACCACCAAACCTGTTTCAATAAAAATAACAAGGAATAAGATAAAATAAACAGCGGTTCCGTAACTACTAAAAAGCCATTCAAAATCCAGATGGATAATGTGTTTAAAAAGTTCGATCATATTTTTAGTTCAAAGTTTAAAGTTTGAAAGTTCAAAGTTGGGAATCATTATTGAGGCAAAAATTTTCTAAATACTAACGACTATTTTTTAATATTTCTCCATCGTCGGATCTATTTCAGTTGCCCAGGCAATAATTCCGCCCTTTAAATTATAAACATTGTTATAACCTTCTGCTTCCAATGCCTTGCAAATAGTGCCGGATCTAGCTCCACTACGACAATGAATAATTACTTGTTTTGTTTTTGAAATCTTATCTAGGTTATCCATCACGTCACCCATAGGAATGTGTTCAGCACCCATTTCGCATATTTCTAATTCATGATCTTCGCGCACATCTATCAATTGATACTCCGCATTTTCGTCTTGCAATTTTTTAAATTCGGTTACTGTAATTTCTTTCATTGTATTATCTGCTTAAAATTAAAATTTGATTTATAGCTTGTTCAGGATGGAATTTATTAATGTTGTTCCATTGATTCTTTCAGATCCTTTGGTAAAAAACTAAAGAATGTATCGCCACGTAGTCCTAAGCGTAGTGTTTCTAGAGGTATCACATCATCATAAGAAATATTTCCTAAATTTACATTGGGTCCCAAAAGTTTTAAGAACCACACCTGTTGTGCCTTTTGTGGCGCTTCCCATAAAATACTGTCCTGATCTACTTTCGCCAAAATTTTATTGATCAACATAACATGAGCAGTTCCGTTAGGACGATAGATGCCCACTGTGCCACTTTCACGAGCTTCAGCAATTACTTTCCAGGAGCCCGCTTGTAGTTCTTTATTCATCATGGTCGTCCATTTAACAGGACGAATAATAATTCCGGCTTCTTTAGATCCCACTTCTGATAATACAGTAAAATTTTTCGAGAGCGTGTGAATATATTCACATTTTTTATCATGCGGAAGTACAATTGAACCATCCGAAATTTCTGCACAATCCAATTTTAATTTATCCAGAAGCTTTACATAATCATCAAACATTCCTCTGATAATAAAAGCTTCGAAAAGAGTGCCGCCTAAATATACTTTCATGCCGGCTTCTTTGTATAGTTTGATTTTTTGTTCAATATTTTTTGTAAGATAAGAGGTGCCAAATCCCAACTTAATGATGTCAGTTAATTCACTGTTTTGTGATAAAAAATCTTCCACCTGACGTATGCTTAATCCTTTATCCATCATCATGGTAATTCCTTTGTTGCGGGGTTTTTCAGGACGAAGAGGAAGGTGCGGTAAAGTAAAATTCATAAATGTTAATTTGAAAATTTGAAAATTAATTAATTTGAAAATTAAATTGGTACATTCTCAAATTAGCACATTTTCAAATTGATTTATTTCTTATACGATTCAATTAAATCGGTAATGCTGCTATTTTCTTTTAACTGTGGTAAATAATCAAACAGTTCATTATGCATATCGTAATTGAGTTTCAGGGCATTTTGTAAAAATCCCAACGCTTCTTGTTTTTGTCCGATACTCATTAAACAAGCTGAAATCCTGTATTGCAGTTCAGCATTTTGAGGATGGTATTTAATACCTTCTGCTAATATCTCCAAAGAACCGTTTTTATTTTCCTGCTCAAATAATAAATTGGCGTAATCCAACCACACTTCAGCGTTATCAGGATCCAGTTCAATTACTTTTTTGAAAGATAGTTCAGCATCTTCATAAAATAACATTTTTTGTTGAAGTTCACCATATATATGCCAATATTCGGCATTGTCTTTTTCAAGTTCTATTGCTTTTTTTATGTAATGTATTCCCTCACTCGTGCGCTCTTTTGCATCCAGCACAATTCCTATACCCAGCCATGCATCAGCTAATTGCGGGTTAAGTGCAATTGCTTTGTTGTAAAATACCAAGGCATGTTCAAAATCTTCTTTTTTCTCATAACACTCACCTATGTAATAATAAGTAATTGCTTCCGGCTCTTCGAATTTCAGCGTTTCTTTGTATACTTCAATGGCATCATCAAAGAGATTCAAATTGGCTAATGAATTTGCCTTATTGAAATAGGCCGAGGCGAAATCCGCTTGAATGGCTATGGCATAATCGTAAGCGTCAATAGCCTTTTCAAAAAATTCTAATCTGTTGTATGCTACACCAAGATTAAACCAGGCAGTGGTAGTATAAGGATGTTTCTCAATGAAATCACTATAATATTTTATACTTTCTTTTGATTGTCCGTTTAATTCATAACAAAATGCGAGTTCATATAAAGCAGCTTCATTTTCAGGGTTTGCGGCAATGGCTTTTTTCAGATAAAAAATAGCATCATCAAATTTGGTTGTATTCTCAAATTCAAATGCCATGGCAAGATATACCTCATCAATTTCTTCTGCATTTTCAGCAGCTTTTTTATAATTTTCAATGGCTTGATCTGTGAGTCCCATTTGACTGTAAATAGAGCCCTTTGTCATAAATAATTCTGTATTGGAAGGCTCCATACTTTCCACGTAAGATAAAATTTCCAACGCTTTTTGACTTTGGTTGGTTGCTGCTAAAATTTGAGCTTTACGTAAAAAAAACACGGATGAAAAAGGATATTGACTTATAGCAAAATCAATGGCTTGCAATGATTTTTTGGCATTATTTTTATCGAAGTAATAATCAATAATCTCTTCAAATTCTTCCGCATCAAAAAAATAATGTTTCCCATTAAGAATCATTTCCTCAAAACGGTCAACCAATATCAATAGATGTCGGGTACCTTGATTTTCGTGTTCTCCAAATTCTTCGTTGCTCATAATCGATTTATTTAGTTTATTTCTACTCCGAAAATTATCAAAATCGATTAACATCTTTTACTTATGTAAAATTAATCAAAAAAATTAAAAATTAAGACATAAAAAAGGGATTGTTTTTGCACAATGATGAATTGCAAATCCGGTGGTTAAATGAATCACTCATAACGTTAATAAGTGAGTCAAATAATACGTATTTATTTGGATGGAAATAATGTAAATGTAGCAGGATTTTGAACTAAAATAAAGATAAACTTTCGAACTTCATTCTAAAAAAACTAATCTTCTTCCATATAATCGATGTCCTTGCCATAACTTTCATCTAAATAAGACAAAGCGATAAAGGCAAGCGCTATAACTATGGAGCCAACAACGATAGCCGATTTAATTATACCAACGGATGGTTCTAAATATTGCCAGCCAAGCAACATAAGCACCGCAGAACCTCGCACAAAATTAGGAACAGAGGTAGTAACTGTTGAGCGAATATTTGTACCAAATTGTTCCGAAGCAACGGTAACAAAAATAGACCAATAGCCCATTGCCATTCCGAGAATGAATAAAATAAAATAAAATTTTTGTGAGGAGACGCCTTCAGATAAAAAATACCATCCACTTATCATTGCTAATGCAATTAATGCAATTGCTAATGCCTTTTTTCTTGATTTTAGTTTTTGACTAATAATACTTATTATTAAACTTCCTATCGATGCTCCAATATAATGGTACATAATTGCTTTTCCGGTAATTATCGGTTCAGTTACGCCAAGTGCTAATGCAAAATCTTTAGCAAAAAAGCAGAGGATTCCGATGGCAAACCAAGTAGGAACACCAATAAGGATGCAACTTAAATACTTTAAAAAACGTTTTTTGTTTGTGAATAAAATTAAAAAATTACCGCGTTTTGCAGAAGATGATTTTAATTTATCAAACATCCCCGATTCATGAACATATACTCGAAGAGCGAGTAACATCAATCCCATTGTGCCTCCGAACCAATACGCCTCCTTCCAGCCCCATTTTGAAACATAGAAAGCGAAAGCGGCTCCCAATATTCCAATAAAAGAAACCAACCCCGAACCCCAGGCGCGTGTTTCTTTTGTCATTACTTCTGAAATAAGTGTAATGCTAACCCCCAATTCGCCGGCTAAACCAAAACCTGCAATAAAACGCAAAAAAGCGTATTGGTTAATATTCTGAACAAAACCATTCGCAATATTTGCAATTGAATATAATAAAATGGTGAGAAATAATGTTGACATTCTTCCTCTTTTATCTCCTAAAATACCCCAAACAATTCCTCCAAGTATTAATCCAATTAATTGTAAGTTTAACAAAAATACCCCGGAAGATTTAATTTGTTGAGGATCTAAAATACCTATTGCCATTAAACTACTATCCTTTACAATACCAAAAAGGATTAAGTCGTAAACATCAACAAAATAACCCAATGCGGCTACAATTACAACTATATTAAATGGATTGGTATGGCCTTGTTTAGTCATTATAATTATTTTTTTTGAAGGTATAAAAGTAGCAATAAAAAAAACATTGAAGGATTTAAAAGATTCATTCAATCAGATGTTTTATTTGAAATATCTTTTGGTCTTTAAATTTATAGATATATGGTAAATAATATACAATATGTGGTATATTTTTAATTTTAAAATGCGACTGGTTAAATTTTATTAATTTTGAAAAATGACTAAAAACATATTCTCCGTTATTACCGGTAGCGGCAGCTACATTCCAACCAATAAAATTCCGAATGATTATTTTAAAGATCATGTTTTCTTCGGAGAAGATGGTTTAAAACTTGAAAAATCTAACGAAGAAATCATTCTTCAGTTTCAAAGTATTACCGGTATTGAAGAGAGGAGATATGTTGACAATAATCTTGTTGCTTCCGATATTGGTTTTTATGCAGCTCAGAAAGCCATTGCTTCTGCAAACATTGATCCTGAAACTATCGATTACATTATTATGGCTCATAACTGGGGCGATATAAAATATGAAAACCGAAGAACAGATATTTTACCTACACTCGCATCACGCATCAAACATCATTTAAAAATTAAAAATCCGAATACTATTCCTTATGATTTACCTTTCGGATGTGCCGGCTGGGTAGAAGGGGTTATTCATGCCGAACGTTATATCAAGTCGGGTGCAGCCCGAAAGGTACTTGTTATTGGCGCTGATACACTTTCCAGAGTGATTGATCCACATGATAGGGATAGTATGTTATACTCAGATGGTGCCGGAGCTATTATAATAGAGGCCGTAGAAAGTAAGCAGCCGGTGGGGATAATTGCCTATACTACTGAATCCTATACTACCGAACTTGCATTTATTTTGAGAATGGGAAAGTCATACAACCCCAATTATCCTGATAACCATTTATTCCTGAAAATGCAAGGCCGTAAATTATACGAATACGCATTAAAAATCGTCCCTCAGGTAATAAAGGCAAGTATTGAAAAAGCAGGTTTATCTCTCACAGATTTCGATAAGCTCTTAATTCATCAGGCGAATACTAAAATGGATGATGCAATTTTAAAACGACTTTTCGATTTGTGTGGCGTGAAAAAAATTCCTGAAAATTTTATGCCAATGACTGTTTCTTTTCTTGGAAATAGTTCAGTAGCTACAGTACCCACTTTATATGATTTGATTTGTAAAGGCGAACTTAAAAATCATTCGATTAAAAAAGGGAGCAATATCATGTTTGTTGCTGTTGGTGCAGGAATAAATGTAAATTCTATAGTTTATAAAGTGCCTTAAACTTTTATAAAAAATAAAAAAGCCGCCACGCAATTAAGCATGGCGGCTTTTTTTATTTTAACTAAAGATTAATGACCAGTAACAACCATTTTTTTAGTGATTCTATCCGTACCATTAGAAATAGAGAAGAAATAAGTACCAGTAGCAAGATCAGAAGAGAATGTGAATGAATTCGAACCTGCAGTAGCACTGATATTGGTATCATAAACTTGTCTACCCAATACGTCAACAACAACAAAATCAACTTTACCACTAACAGGGCATGTGAAATTAATTACAGTAGTACCGTCAAAAGGGTTAGGTTTGTTTTGTGATACATTAAATCCAAGAGAATCCAATGTAGCAATACCTGTTCCTGTACCAATTTTCAAATAAGAAACGGAAGCAGAAGGTGATGTAAAGTTTAAACCGATAGGGGATGGTCCATTAAGCAATGGAGTCATTGTTACTGTAACGTAGTGATTACCGGCATTTGCAGGTATATTACCAGTAACAGTTACGCATGCAATTGTACCTGATCCGATCATACCTTTAGGCCAATCAGTAGTAACGGTATACGTTGCTCCAGCAATGGTTGGAGTAGCTGTAATTTGAGCTCCGGTAATTTGAACACTATCAATCCCAACAGCAATAGGAGAAGTAACTGATTTTGGAATAAATATAGTCCAGGTACGAGAATAAGTAGCACCTGGATTAACATGCAACGTATCGCCGGCTGCAGGATACTGATCTTGTGCTAAAGCGTTTGAATGAATATTAGGGCTAAGAGCACATCCGTAATCAAAAGCTAAACTATCAACAAAAAATGTTGAACCTACGGCAGGAGTACCGCCTAATTGACTTGGCTTAGATGAAAATAATAAAATTTGAGCCGAATCAGGTGCAACTGCACCTTTACTTTGATGGGCAAGCCCAACAGTACCATTAGGCATATTAGGATAATACAACAAAGGTACACTAAAATCTGAGAAATTTGAAGTTATAGAATGTGTAAAAACTCCACCTACTGCTACTGTATCTCTGTGACCTGGTGTGGTTGTAACAGTTCCTGTCATTACAGCAGAAACCCAATGAGTCAAAATTACTCCAACAGAAGGTTGATCTGCGGTACCTGTTTGAGTATATTTAGCTGTACCTGTTAAGGCAACAGCGCGCTCTCTGAATGGAAAACCTCCCTTAATACTAAATGAAGTAAGTGATGCTGCAGTAATAGTGCCATTTGAAATGGCCATACCACCAACAGTCTGAACACCACCAGCGTTTACAGTATGTGTTGATACAGCAATCGTATGAGATCCTTTTACATCTGGAGCTGTTGCTTGTGTAACTCCACCCGGAATAAGCCCATTCAATGTTCCCCAATTAGACGGATGAGTAGCATCCGTCCAGTTGTCGAAATTTGCATTTGGAATAGTATCCAGTTGCGCGAAGCCACTAGAAGCACCCAGACATAATGCTGAAATAATAAGTAATGATTTTTTCATGATTTTTTAATTTTTAGTTTAGTTAGATAATTTGGATTTTAGAATTTTCAAGGACACAAATATAATAATAATAAAAGGCAATGCAAATATTTCTTTTTTTTCTTTTTAATTAATAATTGTCAGATAATTCATTGTTAGATGGCCTTACAGGGTTATTGCGAAATATATCACTAAAAAAGTTTTGAACAATTTTTGAATTAAAGTATAAATTTCAAAGAACAATTTTTAAAATACATTTATCAGATTATTCTTTAAATTCAGATGTTCTATGAAGGTTCCAGTTTTTAAAATATATTCTATAAAAAAAGCCGGAACAATTGTGTGTTCCGGCTTTTAGAAGACCTAAAAGTTAATGTCCTGTAACAACCATTTTTCTAGTGATTTTATTGTTACCATTAGAAATGGAGAAGAAATAAGTACCGGAAGCAAGATCAGTATTAAATGTGAATGTATTTGAACCTGCAGTAGCGCTGATATTGGTATCGTAAACTTGTCTACCCAATATATCAACAACAGTAAAATCAACTTTACAGCTAACAGGGCAATTGAAGTTAATAACAGTATTGTCATCAAAAGGGTTTGGTTTATTTTGCGATACATTAAATTGATTCATATCGAACGATTGAATTCCGGTTGGAGGAGGTGGCGTACCAACCTGAACCTTATAAGTAGCAAAAGCCTGATGACTTACATTGCCTTGTATGGTAGTATTACTTCCTAAAAATGAGAGTATCGTCGACGGTCCTGTAATCAGCCCGTAAGGGGAAATAGTAACATGAAATTTATACAAGGTATCGTTTTTAGCCGGCATGATCCCTTGAACAGTAAAACAACCCACTTGTCCGCCATATACCATACAATCTGGAGTGCCACACGTTACTGTAAAGGTGGAAGGAATACCTGTTACACCATCAATATGGAGACTGTCTATTGTAGCTTGAACAGCAATAGGAATCCCTGCAGGAGTAAAGTTAGCGTTAACAGGAGCATATATCGTATATGTTTGAAAGAAAACAGAATCCGGCTTTTCTATTGTTACAACATTTGTATCCGGCAAGATAGCAGGTGCACTGGCGCTTGTCGAAATAGTTGGATCAGTAGTACATGATAATATTGTAAGTTTAAACATTTCGGAATTTTGTATACACGTACCTTTCGGTGTTACGGTGTAAGTATATACACCTGCCGGGACAGATGGTGTACCGCTTATCGTGAGCAGTCCGGCATTATAAGTAGCAGTCAGTCCGGCAGGGAATGTTGTGCCCAAAAGAGTCGTTCCGCTCAGATAAGTAATTGTATCGCCTGTTCCGGTGCCTCCAATTTGGTAGGTAATATTTGTAATTGCAATATTTTTAGAAACAGCTTGATCATCTGTTCCGCCACTTGAAGTTAAATTAATCGTTGCTTCATTTACGGTTAAACTACCGGTAGCAATGGCATTCGGTGTACAAGCAGTACCTGTTGTTGTAACTGTGTAATTAAAAATTCCGGCAACGCTTGGTGTTCCTGAAATAGTAAATACATTGGCATTGTATTGGCTTGTCAACCCGGATGGCAAACCGGCAACACTTGCACCTGTATTGGAAACCGAATAGGTAATGCTTGTAATTGCAGTGTTTTTACATACAGCTTGAGTATCGGTGCCAACGGAAGAAGTTAATCCTATTTGACAAGTTTGAGCAAAACTGTTTGCAAGCCCTGAAACTAATACAGAAATAATTAGTAATGATTTTTTCATGGTTTTTAATTTATGTTTATTTATTTATTTTTTCAGGTAAAATAATATGTTTTTTTAATAAAAAGAAAGCAAATATAATATAAATCGACTATAAAAACAAAAATTCTTAATTAAAGAACCTTTCACATTAAAACACGAATATTAAAAGTAAAAGGTTGGGTATTTTTTAAATAAAAATTAAAATACCTTTACACAAAAGATTGAAGATCGTGTAACTTGCGATAGGCACCGTTTCCAGAGATAAGGACGGCATGTGTACCTTGTTCAATAATTTGGCCTTTTTGCAGTACAACAATTTCATCGGCGTGTTGTATGGTTGATAAGCGGTGAGCGATAACCAGTGAAGTCCGGTTTTTCATCAGCTTATTTAAGGCATCTTGCACCAAACGCTCGCTCTCCGTATCTAAAGCAGACGTTGCTTCATCCAATATTAAAATTGGTGGATTTTTTAGAACGGCACGGGCAATGCTTACCCGTTGCCGCTGCCCGCCAGATAACTTATTGCCGCGATCACCTATATTCGTTTGGTAACCCTGTGGCATCTGTGAAATAAATTCATGTGCATTTGCAATTTTAGAAGCCTCTATCACTTGCTCTTCGGTCACGCCATCCATTCCAAAAGCAATGTTATTATATAGAGTATCATTAAATAAAATTGATTCTTGTGTTACAATACCCATCAATCCTCTTAGATCGGCAAGCTTCAGATCTTTGATGGTAACTCCGTCAATTAAAATTTCGCCTTGCGAAGGGTCATAAAAACGCGGCAACATATCTGCCATAGTGGTTTTCCCGGAACCTGATTGTCCAACAAGCGCAATTGTTTTTCCTTTTCCAACTTTCAGATTGATGTTATTCAACACCCATCCTACTTCGGCTTCGCGATAAGCAAAGGATACATTTCTATATTCGATCTCTTTTTCAAAACTGTTCAGCGTTTTCGGATGTGAAGGATCCGTTATGAGGACTTCAGCGTTTAATATTTTATTAACCCTTTCGGTAGATGCAAGACCTTTTTGTATGTTGTAATAGGCGGTGGTGAATGATTTTGCGGGTGCGATCAATTGTGAAAATAAAGCAAGATAGGTAATAAAAACAGCTCCGTTCATGGTAGGTTGATCTGCCAGCACCATTTTACCTCCTACATATAAAATGGCAACAAAAACGGTTATCCCCATAAATTCACTTAATGGTGACGATAGATCAACCCTACGATAAGCCTTTACCATCAGGTTGGTATAGTCATTATTTATTTTTTCGAATTTTTGTTTTATGTTTTTCTCGGCGTTAAACGCTTTAATGATGCGCAAACCTCCCAAAGTTTCATCCATGATGGACATTAATATTCCTGTTTTTTCTTTTTCTTCAGTGGATGTTTTTCTTAACGATTTTCCGATACGACCAATAACGATCCCTGCTATTGGTAATAAAACCAGAGCCATTGCAGTTAATTGCCAACTCATCAAAAACATAAATACCAACGAAATAGTGATGGTAACAGGTTCACGAAAGATCATTTCGAGTGAACTTAATACACTCCATTCTATTTCCCGCACATCGGCTGTCATGCGCGACATAATATCTCCTTTGCGTTCATCGGAATAATAACTCAATGGCAATACCAATATTTTTTTGAATAAGTTATTACGCATATCTTTTACAACACCATTGCGGATCGGGGCAATAAAAAACATACCTAAATACCGAAATAAATTTTTAAAGAAAATGGTGGTAATGATAAATAAACAAATACCCACCAGTGCATGAATGGAGCTGTGAGCCTGAATATCGCTTGCCAAAAAATAATTTACATTTTCAATAATTGAAGAAGAAGAGAGATGAAATTCCGGTTTGCCATTTTGTAAAATTTCCTTTAATTTTTTACTGTCGTCTGAAAACAAGACCTGTAAAAATGGAAATAACATGGCAACGGAAAACAAAGCAAAAACTGCGGAGAGCAAGTTGAAGGTGATATTCAAAATAGCATAGCGCCAGTATCCTTTTACGTATTGAAGGATGCCAAAAATGTTTTTCATGTCGCAAATATATAACTTTAAAGTTCAAAGTTTTTTAGTTTAAAGTTCAAAGTTTTTTCGGCTTTAGCCCATATAAACCATATATTTGACATAAAAACCATATAGAAACAAAGGTTCTATAGTTTTTGTTTGGCTATGTGATTATCTTCTTTTTGGCTTATTCTTTATTTTTTTTCCTTTATTCACTAACTTTGAACTTTCTAACTTTAAACTTTAAACTAAAATAATGGATTCAACACGTCAGTTAAAAGTTTCTCGATTAATACAAAAAGAGCTGGGTGAAATTTTTCAGCGGGAGACACGCGTTTTCTTTGGCAACGCACTTATTACAGTTACTCAGGTTAGGGTTAGCCCCGATCTTAGTGTAGCCAAAGTGTATGTGAGTTTATTCAATGTTCCGGATGTGCAAGCATTGCTTAAATTAATTCAAGTGCATACAAAAGATATCCGATCAAAACTTTCTGACAGAATTAAAAAACAAGTCCGCATCATTCCCAACCTTGTGTTTTTTGTAGATGATTCGTTGGATTATGCAATGCGGATTGATGAATTACTTAAGAAGTAATTCAGTTCAAAGTTCAAAGTTGGAAAGTTTAAAGTTCTGTGTACGTTAATCTAATCAACAAACTTTAAACTTTCTAACTTTAAATTTTTAAACTTTAAACTTTCCAAATTGAACTTTGAACTTTTTATAGCCAAGCGCTACCTGATTTCAAAAAAATCACACAATGCCATCAATATCATTTCGGGTGTTTCGGTTGCAGGTGTTTGTATTGGAACGATGGCTCTCATAGTTGTTCTTTCTGCATTCAACGGACTTTCTAATTTAGTGGAATCACTCTATAATTCATTTGATGCTGACATTGAGATTACTATCAAACAAGGGAAAACATTTACCCTTGATTCAACTGAATTCAACTCATTAAAAAAAATTGATGGCATTGCTTATTACTCTGAAATAGTAGAGGGAAATGCTTTGTTAAAATATAACGAAAAACAATGTGTTGCCACGATAAAAGGCGTCAGCAGTGATTTTGCGAAGATGAGTAAATTTGATACCCTTGTGAGTGAAGGAAGTTTTAATCTCGAAAAAAATAACATTGTTATTGGTAAAGGCATCAGCAATATATTGCAAACCGGGCCGGAAGATGCATATACAGCTATTTCTATTTATGCTCCTAAACGTGGTATCGTAAATACTTTTGATGCCGAAGGCGGATTAAGTGAATTGAAAGCATATTCTGCAGGAGCATTTTCGATCAATGATGAATTTGATTATAAATATGTGATCATGGATATCAATAAAGCACGCGAACTGTTTGACTATACCAATGAAGTTACATCCATCGAATTAAGTTTAAAGAAGGATGCGGATCCGGAAAAAGTGCAAGAACAAATTACAGCACTGCTTGGAAATAAATACGAAATAAAAAATCGCCATCAACAAAATGCATTGCTTTATAAAACATTGAAATCAGAAAAATTATGGACATTCCTTATCCTGGTTTTTATATTGATAATAGCCACTTTCAATGTAATAGGGTCATTAACAATGTTAATAATAGAAAAGAAAAAGGACATTACTATTTTGCATAATATGGGTGCAGATAGTCAATTGATCCGCAAAATATTTTTAATAGAAGGAATGCTCATCACACTCATTGGCGCCATATTGGGATTAATACTTGGAACATTTGTTTGTTGGCTGCAAATTAAATTTTCGCTCATTCGTTTCACTGAAGGGTATGTTGTTGATGCCTATCCCATAAAGCTGGAAGCAGCAGACTTTGTAATGGTTTTAGGGGTGGTGCTATTGATCGGTTTTTTCGCTGCCTGGTATCCGGTGAGGGTTTTTACAAAAAAACATTTGGTGTTTTAGTAAAGCTGACACACTTTTTCGGTATGTCTGCTTCAACGCAGAATGCTCGAAATGGCCAGGGCGTCGTCATTTCGAGTAGCGAGGCAGAGCCCTTCGACAAGCTCAGGACAGGCCGAGGTCGAAAAAGTGTGCAAGCTAAGCAGAGTTCTCGATACGGGCAGAAAAAGCCCTACTCGAACTGACAACTCACAATTTACATCACGTATATCAACGCACAGCATTTACAAGGCGGGGCGACACATTGTTCACAGGAATATCCTTTATCTAAACTGTCTTCCTTCCAGTAATTTTCTATTTTACGTTTCAAGGTCAATCCAAATTTTTGTAAAATTTTTGTATTTTGAATATCCTGTTTGTGTTCCCAACTAACAGCGAATATTGAGTTAGTCGATTTTTTAAGAATTTCGATTCGATGTTTTGTTAAGGACGTTCCAATACCTTGATTTGAATATTTATGATTAACAGCGATCATTTTTAATACGCCAATCGACTGTTTATTTGCAAATTGTTCTTGGAACCAATCATGCTCACATAAAATAATTGCCATTGCTTCATCGAAATTACAGATCTGTGCTAATGCAAACCCTGCTATTTCATTGTTTGATATGGCCACTACACCTATTTTATTGCCATTATTCATATAGTCCTGAAGGTCATTCAAATTCAAATACTCATTACCAAAACGTTTATTCGCAATAGCTATAATGTCGGTAAAGTCGGCTTCTGTAAAGGGGCGTATTGAGACGTGTTCAGACATGACACAAAGGTATTCGGTTTTTAAATACGTTTCGGGGTAAAAAATAAAAGCCAGTTAAATATTTTTAACTGGCTTTATTCATTTTATGAAACTCTCCTTCGCGAGTTCTTGCGGATAGTGCCCGCCGAAGCTCGCTGTGGCGAGCGAAGGCGGAGAAATAGGGATTCGAACCCCAGGAGGTGTAACCCTCAACAGTTTTCAAGACTGCCGCAATCGACCACTCTGCCATTTCTCCGAACCCCAAAAGTAGTATTTTTTTGATTTCACCGCTAAAAAATGTGAAAAAATATATTCATCAATAACATATGATGTTCTCCTTTATTATAAGAGATAGAAAAGACTCTCTTGTTTTAAAAACATTTTGTCAAAATTAAATTTGCTCAGTAGTTTTGATTAGAAACATTTCATTTACATTTGTTTTATGAAGGTTGCAGTTGTTATCTTAAATTGGAATGGCAAAAAATTTCTTGAAAAATTTTTGCCTTCTGTTGTTATCTGCAATTCAACCGATGCACAGATAATCGTTGCTGATAATGCTTCAACCGATGATTCAGTTTCTTTTGTAAAGAATAATTACCCACAGGTTAAGATCGTTAAGAACAATGTAAATGGTGGATTTGCGAAAGGCTATAACGATGCTTTAAAATATATTGATGCCGAATATTATGTGTTATTAAATTCTGATGTAGAGGTTACACATGGTTGGATGGAAAGTATTATAAAGCTTATGGATAGTGATAGGTCCATTGCTGTTTGCCAACCCAAAATAAAAGATTTCAATAAGAAAAATTATTTTGAGTATGCAGGTGCTGCCGGTGGTTTTATTGATAAGTTCGGTTATCCTTTTTGTCGTGGGAGGATATTAGACAGCATTGAAGAGGACAAAGGGCAGTATAATGATATTCGTGAAGTGTTTTGGGCTACCGGAGCTTGTATGTTTATAAGAGCAGAATATTTCCATAAGGTCGGAGGCTTTGATGAAGATTTTTTTGCGCATATGGAAGAAATAGATCTGTGCTGGAGATTGAAAAATTTGGGCTACAAAGTGATGTATTGCTCAGATTCGACAGTTTACCATGTTGGCGGCGGCACATTAAATAAGACCAGCCCTCATAAAACATTTTTAAATTTTCGGAACAATTTAATGTTGCTATTTAAAAATCATGCAACAGATTATTTTGTTTTAAAAATGCTTTTTCGTTTTTTACTTGACGGGCTCGCAGGAATTAAATTTTTATTATCAGGAGAATTTGGTCATACGGTTGCAGTTATAAAAGCGCATTTCAGTTTTTATGCTTCCTTGGGTAAAACATTAAAAAAGCGCAAGGAATTAAAAAAGCAAATAACAAAATATACTACCATAGCCGTTTATTTGCACAGCATAATTGCGGATTATTATTTAAGAGGTAAAAAAACGTTTTCCGAGATCGATCTAAAAGATAGGTTTATGTAATTTCTGATTTAAAAGAAATTCATCAATTGCTTGCCAATGTAATTTATAGAAGGATATACTTTTTGAAGTATCTTTTACTCAATATCCAAAACACTTTCTACCGCTAAACGATACGAATCCATTCCAAAACCGGAGATAGAGCCTTTGCATTTTGGAGCAATTAATGAGATGTGTCGAAATTCTTCACGGGCAAAAACATTTGAAATATGCACTTCAATTACCGGAGTGGTGATAGCAGAAATGGCGTCGCGCAAAGCAACAGATGTGTGTGTATAACCGCCGGCATTTAAAATAACACCATCATATGTAAAACCAACTTCGTGAAGTTTGTTTATCAACTCACCTTCTACGTTGCTTTGATAATATTCTAACTCAATATTTTGAAAACTATTTTGTAATGTTATAAAATACTCGTCGAAAGTTTGATCTCCATATAAAGAGGGTTCACGAGTACCCAATAAATTTAAGTTTGGGCCGTTAATAATTATTAGTTTCATAAATTACTAGTTAATGTTTATTTTTATTTTTTGCATTGTAAAGATATGTCAAAAATTCAAATGCAAAAATTTGTATTCGTACAATTTGTAAAAATAATGTTGATCGATATCATTATCCTTTGAACTGGAAAATATATATACACGGTTTTAAATCATTTTTAGCGTTGGAAAGATCCTTGTCGGAAAACTCTATTGAGGCTTATTTGCATGATATAAATAAATTGGTACAGTTCCTTGAATATAAAAAATATAGTTTTTCTCCAAAAGAAATTGAGCTAAAACATTTGCAGGAATTTTTAAAATGGATCAATGAGTTAGGTATGAGTGCCGGTACGCAAGCCCGATTGATCAGTGGAATAAAAGCGTTTTACAAATATTTATTATTGGAAAATGTGTTGAACAACGATCCTACTTCGTTGTTGGAAGCTCCAAGGCTTGGGCGTAAACTGCCAGATACATTGAGCATTGAGGATATCAATAAAATTATTGATGCCATAGATCTGAGTCTGCCGGAAGGGCAGCGTAATAAAGCAATGCTTGAAACCATTTACAGTTGCGGATTACGGGTAAGTGAGTTGGTGAATTTAAAGATCTCCAATCTTTTTTTTAATGATGGTTTTGTAAAAGTTATTGGCAAAGGTGATAAGGAAAGGCTTGTTCCTATTGGTAGTGTGGCGATAAAACAAATAAATATCTATAGGGATGAAATACGGTGTCATGTCAATATAAAAAAGGACCAGGAAGATTTTTTATTTTTAAACAGGCGTGGAGCGAAGCTTTCGAGGGTGATGGTGTTTACTATTATAAAACAATTAGCATTTAAGATAGGCTTGAAAAAACATATCAGTCCACATACATTCCGACACTCTTTTGCAACACATTTAATTGAAGGGGGAGCTGATTTGCGTGCTGTGCAGGAGATGCTGGGTCACGAATCTATTACAACTACGGAAATATATACACACCTTGACAGGGATTATTTAAGACAGGCGATTATACAGTTTCATCCGAGGTCGTAAGACCTCACCCCAACCCCTCTCCAATTGGAGAGGGGCTAAAAATAAGGGAATGAATTTTATTTCCTGGCAATAACTTTTATAGCGGCAGCAACAATGTTTATTGCATCCAAACCATATTTTGTCATCAGTTGGTCGGGTGTTGCGCTTTCTCCGAAGCTGTCGTTAACAGCAACCATTTCAATTGGTGTAGGTAATTCACGGGATAAAACCTGAGCAATGCTGTCGCCAAGTCCGCCATTCATTTGGTGTTCCTCGGCAGTAACAACACAACGAGTTTTTTTAGCCGATGCAATAACTGCATTTATATCTAAAGGTTTGATGGTATGAATATTTATTATCTCTGCGTTGATGCCTTGAGCAGCCAGTTGTTCGCCGGCTTCAATGGCTTTCCAAACTAAATGACCGGTAGCAAAAATGGTAACGTCGGTTCCTTCATTTAACATGACTGCCTGACCAATCTCAAATTTTTGATCAGCAGGAGTGAAGTTAGGTACAGCCGGGCGGCCAAAGCGTAAGTACACAGGTCCGTGGTGTTCAGCAATAGCAATAGTAGCAGCTTTGGTTTGATTAAAATCACAAGGATTGATAACAGTCATTCCGGGTAACATTTTCATCAAGCCGATATCTTCTAATATTTGGTGTGTTGCACCATCTTCACCCAACGTTAATCCGGCATGGGATGCACAAATTTTTACGTTCTTATCGGAATAAGCAACGGATTGACGTATCTGGTCATATACACGTCCGGTAGAAAAATTAGCAAATGTTCCCGTGAAGGGTATTTTACCTCCAATAGTCATACCGGCAGCAATACCAATCATGTTTGCCTCTGCAATGCCTATTTGAAAAAAACGTTCGGGATGATCTTTTTTAAAATCATCCATTTTTAAGGATGTTGTTAAGTCTGCACAAAGCGCAACTACATTCGGGTTTGTTTTTCCTAATACGGATAAGCCTGCTCCAAAGCCGGAACGGGTATCTTTTTTTTCGGTGTAAGGATATTTTTTCATTTTGTTGTTTGGTATATTTTTTTGTTAATGGTTGGCAAGTGAAATGTTAATGTAATTTATTTAAACGTATCGTTTGTAAGTAATCGGTTTATTTCCTTTCCATTTTCAGTTAAATTGAACATCCCTTTTCCTTTATTTTCAATTATATCGTTGGATTCAAAAAAGTTTAATGATGATACATCCATTTGGTCATTTAGTCCACTATATCCGCCCTTTATATAATAGTTAATCTTTTCTAATGATTGTGAAAGTTGAGTATTGGATTTTATTCTGTCAGCTAAATTTTGAAGTATTCCATCATTTACTTTTGATTTTGAAGTAGGAACAACAAATCCCTTTGAAGAATCAATTTGTAATTTTAATTGTTTTATTTCTGTATTCTTATCTAACAATAAATTGTCAAATCTTTTTTCTTGTTCGGCAATTACTTCTCTTAATTGAATTGACTGTTCTAAAGTCAAAAGTTGTTTCTTTTCAACTTCATTTTTTTTATCTGATTTCCATTTATTAAATTTTAAACTCAACCAATAAGCACCATTACCTATAAAAGGGATTAAGGTTAGTAAAAGCAAAGTGGAAATTAGTGGAAAGGTTATTAAATAGTTTATATCAGAATAGTTAGTAACGATATAATCAATCTTAGTACCTTCAATTTTATTTTCACTTATGAAAAAAGTTATATACACGATCTTCCAATTCCAAATAAGCCACGAAAGTATTAGTGTTCCATAAAAAGGACTTGCAAGTCTTTCATATAAAACTGAATTAATTGATTTTCTTATTTCTGTCATTTATATTTAAAATTACGCTAGCAATTTTATGCAATTAATCATTTCGCTTCTCCAAAATATTTTTCTCAATTTAACCTTACAGCCGTTGAAATTCCCGATTCAATCTTAAACATTTTTTCAATACTATAAATTGATTCTTTTGCATTTTTCGGGCGATACTCAACACGGTATCTTCCGGGTTGCAGCGTAACAGTTTCATTGGTAAGATTACTGTTTAAGTTACAAACCCAAACCATTTTATTATTTTCTTCAACATAAACACTTCCGGGACCTTCGCTTGGCTTGGAAATAGTAACACTTCCTGATTGTGGAATTTCTATGAATGTGGTTTTGCTTTGAGCGATGTCCACCTTATCCACTTTAATACGAGGGAGCGTTAATATTTCCAGATCATATTTTCCGACAATAAATTTTTCAGTAGTATTAAATTGTTGAACATGGAGTGTCTGCATTTCCGTATGTTTTCGGATGATACAATTAATATTTGCGTTGCCTGCTGTTTTCAAATTCAAATAACCTTGAGGCGCATCCACAGCTATAATATTATGTTTGCCGGGAATTAATTCAATGCCTGTTTTTTCAACAGGAGGAATGGTATGTACCACCATTTTGTATGTTCCAATCGGATCAATAACCACCGTGTCAGGAACACCGTGGTTATTGATGGTATGCATGTAATTATAACGGATAACGCCGGAGTGTTCCTCATAAAAGGTCATGTCTACATCTGTTTCAGAGGGCCTTCCGATCTGGTCGTTCAGATTTACCTGTGCTGTTGTATTATTCAAGGCTTGCGAAATAACAATCTTTAAAATATTTTTAAAATTTGCTTCGCTAGATGCATCATAAAATTTTCCGATACAGCCAAATGAATTGATATAACTTTGATCGAGCCCGATGCCGATAACAAAAGGTTTCAAAACAATTCCTTTCTTTTGCAAAGCAAGCGAAACTGCACATGGATCACCATCACATTCTTCGATACCATCAGTAATTAAAATAATTATATTTTTTACACTTTTTGTGGAGGCCGTAGGGAAATCACCGCCACATTGTTCAAGCGTATATGCAATGGGAGTGGTTCCTTTGGGAACGATCATCTTCAATTTATTCTTGATAGCCTGAATATTATTTCTGCCGAAAGGAACTTCTAGTTTAGTATCGGTACAACTGCGTTCCGGACGAAGTGGAACCTGGTGTCCGTAAGGGCGAAAAGCCAGTTCCAGATTTTCGGAACCATCGATGCTATCTAAAAATTCGCTTAATAATTTTTTTGCAAGATCCATTTTCATACCGCTTTGCCATTGGCCGAACATGCTGAATGAAGCATCAAAAACAAATAAAATACGTGTTAATGGTTTGTTAGGTTGTTGTCTGTTTTGTTGAGCGTTGGCGGAGGATGAAGTTAGAAGGAAGAAGACAGAAATTAGAATTAGGAAGGTAGGAGGAAGAAGGCAGAAGGTAAAAGGTTTTGATTTTAAAATTGGCTTCATCTTATTTTTCATTCGGATATTTTTTCTTTATTCTAACTTTTTCCTTCTGTCTTCTACTTTCTTCTTGCTTAATAATCCCCTAAAGTCTCCACATTCTGACTCAAAGCTTTTGCCAATTGTTCATCATTAGGTGCCTGTCCATGCCACTTGTGTGTGTACATCATAAAATCAACACCGTTACCCATAATGGTATTCATTAATATCATTACCGGTTTTCCTTTTCCGGTATGCGTTTTAGCGATCTTTAAGGTTTCAATTACTTCAGCAATATTGTTTCCATTCATTGAAAGTACATCCCAGCCAAAAGCTTCCCATTTGGCTTTTAAATCGCCCATTGGCAATACATCGTTGGTAGAGCCATCAATTTGTTGTCCGTTGAAATCAATGGTTGAAATGATATTGTCCACTTTTTTTCCTGCTGCATACATGGCGGCTTCCCAAACTTGTCCTTCCTGCAACTCGCCATCACCGCATAAAGTATAGATAATACCATTGTCTTTGTTTAGTTTTTTAGCAGCAGCAGCACCGATGGCTACTGATAATCCTTGTCCTAAGGAACCTGAGGCAATGCGAACACCGGGTAAGCCTTCATGCGTGGTTGGGTGACCTTGCAAACGGGAATTTAATTTACGGAAGGTGGCCAATTCCTTTACAGGGAAATAGCCCGAACGTGCTAAAACACTATAAAAAACAGGAGAGATATGTCCATTGGATAAGAAAAACAAATCTTCACCGATGCCATCCATTGTAAAATTTTTGGAATTGTGTTTCATTGTTTCAAAGTAAAGCGATACAAAAAATTCAGTACAACCCAATGAAGCGCCCGGATGCCCTGAATTTACAGCATGTACCATTCTAAGTATATCTCTGCGAACCTGTGTGCAAATTTTTTCTAATTCTGTAATTGAAGCCATTATATATTAAATTTCAAGGTTTTTATCTATTTTTATGGAAATCAAAAGTATAGTTTTTTATGGTAATATGAGGCTTTGTTGACAATATTTATTCGTTGTTGAAAACTCATCAAATTAGGTTGTTACAGGGTTTATTAAAATGGCATATTTTGGTATCTTTGTATGCTAAAAATAAATGATTGAATAAGAGAATGATTAAATAGTATGGATTTCACCCTTCATTATTTACTTCTCAACAAACTTCGAACTTTAAACTTTGAACTAAAATTATGGCTTTACAGTGTGGCATTGTGGGATTACCCAACGTAGGAAAATCAACTCTTTTTAATTGTTTATCAAATGCAAAAGCGCAAGCGGCGAACTTTCCATTTTGTACGATAGAGCCCAATGTGGGTGTAATTACTGTACCGGATGAACGACTTTCGACACTCGAAAAAATTGTGAAGCCGGAGCGTGTTGTTCCTACAACCGTTGAAATTGTTGATATTGCCGGATTGGTGAAAGGTGCCAGTAAAGGCGAAGGTCTGGGAAATAAATTCCTGGCTAATATTCGTGAAACAAATGCCATTATTCATGTGGTGCGTTGCTTTGATGATTACAATGTAATTCACGTAGATGGTTCTATAAATCCTGTCAGAGATAAGGAAATTATTGATACTGAATTGCAATTGAAAGATCTGGAATCAATAGAAACCAAATTAAAAAAGGTAGAGAAGCAAGCAAAGACAGGCAATGACAAGGATGCGAAAAAAGCATTTGAAGTATTGACAGATCTTAAAGCATTGTTGGAGCAAGGGAAGTCGGCACGTTCGGCTAACCTTTCAGCAGCCGATGAGCAATATGTTGCTGATTGTTGTTTGTTAACTATTAAACCGGTATTGTATGTTTGCAATGTAGATGAAGCCTCCGTTATCAAGGGAAATAAATACGTTGATGCTATTAAAGAAGCCGTAAAAGATGAAAAAGCGGAGGTGTTAATCATCACTGCACAAATGGAAGCAGAGATTGCCAGTTTGGAAACATATGAGGAGCGACAAATGTTTTTGGCAGAAATGGGTTTGCCTGAACCAGGCGTAAATAAATTGATCAAAGCGGCTTACCGCATTTTAAATCTACAAACTTATTTTACTGCAGGTGTGAAGGAAGTGCGTGCCTGGACCATCAATAAAGGCATGACTGCACCGCAAGCTGCCGGAGTTATTCATACTGATTTTGAAAAAGGATTTATCAGAGCAGAGGTTATCAAGTATAATGATTTTATCACTTTAGGTTCTGAAGCCGCTTGTAAAGAGGCAGGAAAAATGGGCGTTGAAGGAAAAGAATATGTGGTGAACGATGGTGATATGATGCATTTTAGGTTTAACGTATAGTTAGTTCAAAGTTCAAAGTTTGTTAGTTCAAAGTTGGGCTAACTTTAAACTTTGAACTTTAAACTTTCAAACTAAATAAAAAGATGGCAGAAAAAGAAGTAAAATATAACGAAGACAGTATCCGCACTTTAGAATGGAACGAGCACATCCGTTTGCGTCCGGGTATGTATATTGGTAAATTGGGTGATGGCTCATCGGGTGATGATGGGATTTATATTTTACTGAAGGAAACCATTGATAACTGTATCGATGAGTTTGTGATGGGCAATGGCAGAAATATTGACATTACTATAAAGGATAAGTCGGTGCGTGTGCGCGATTATGGAAGAGGCATTCCGCTCGGTAAGGTGGTGGATGTTGTATCTAAAATTAATACAGGCGCTAAATACGATTCGGAAGCATTTAAAAAATCCGTTGGTCTGAATGGAGTTGGTACCAAGGCCGTAAACGCATTGTCTAGTTATTTTAAAGTACAATCTTTCAGAGATGAGCAAACAAAGACCGCCGAATTTTCGCAAGGAAATTTAACGAAGGAAGAAAAAATTGTTGCCTCCGATTCCCGCAAAGGCACGCTTGTAACATTTATTCCTGATGAAAAAATATTCGGCAATTTTCATTTCATCAATGAATATGTTGAGAAAATGCTTTGGAATTATGCCTATCTCAACAGAGGTTTAACCATTAATTACAATGGGCAAAAGTTCCATTCCGAAAATGGTTTGTTGGATCTCTTGCAACAAAATATCACCGGCGCTATTTTATATCCCATCATACATTTGGAAGGATATGACATTGAAGTTGCGCTCACACATAGTAATCAGCAGTATGGTGAGGAATATTATTCATTCGTAAACGGACAACATACTACGCAAGGCGGAACACATCAGGGCGCATTTCGTGAAGCAGTGGTGAAAACAATTCGTGAATTTTTTAAGAAAGATTATGAAGCAGTTGATGTGCGCACATCTATCATTGCTGCGGTAAGTATAAAAGTTCAGGAACCTATTTTCGAATCTCAAACTAAAACCAAATTGGGTTCTCAGGAAGTTGCTCCGAAAGGGCCGTCTGTAAAAGCCTTTGTGGGAGATTTTTTAAAGACGGAGTTAAATAATTTCCTTCATAAAAATACAGAAGTTGCACAAGCCATACTTCAAAAAATTGTTCAGAATGAGCGTGAGAGAAAGGATCTGCAAGGTATTCAGAAATTGGCGCGCGACAGAGCGAAGAAATCAAATCTTCATAATAAAAAATTACGTGATTGCAGAGTGCATTTAACCTCCAACGATGAACGTAAATTAGATACTACTTTATTTATTTGCGAGGGGGATTCTGCAAGTGGTTCCATCACCAAAACTCGCGATGTGAATACTCAAGCGGTATTCAGCTTGAAAGGAAAACCATTGAATGCCTTTGGTCTTACAAAAAAAATAGTTTACGAAAATGAAGAATTTAATTTATTGCAGGCCGCTTTAAACATTGAAGATGGAATAGAAAATTTGCGTTATAACAATATTGTGGTTGCTACCGATGCCGATGTGGATGGTATGCATATCCGATTATTGTTGATGACTTTCTTCCTGCAATTTTTTCCTGATTTGGTAAAAAACGGATACGTATATATTTTGCAAACACCTTTGTTCCGTGTGCGTAATAAAAAAGAAACCATTTATTGTTACAGTGAATTAGAGCGTAGAGCAGCAATTTCTAAATTAGGCACTAAGCCGGAAATCACACGATTTAAAGGGTTAGGAGAGATCTCTCCGGATGAATTTAAATTATTTATTGGTAAAGATATTCGTAAAGACCCTGTTATCATTGGTAAAGACAGAACCATTTTGGATATGTTGAGTTATTATATGGGAAAAAATACACCGGAGCGACAAGATTTTATTATTGATAATTTGGTGGTGGAGAAGGATTTTGTGGAGGAATAGAACGCAGATTATTATGATTGTTAAGATGGAATAGGATTAGTTGTTGAACAAAGGATAGGCAACAATTTTAAAAGCTCCAGAGGAGCGCCCTGTTTGTAGAAAAGAATATAGTAAATAAAACAAGCTCCATAGGAGCGACCTGTAAAATGCCAAATACGTATTCACAAATTTACATTCAGATAGTATTTGCTGTAAAAGGCAGAGACAATCTAATATCTAAAAATAATCGTGAAGAGCTACATAAATATATTACAGGCATAGTTCAAAAACGCGAACAAAAATTATTGTCAATATTTTGTATGCCGGATCATACACATATATTAATTGGAATAAAACCATCCATTGCTATTTCGGATTTGGTAAGAGATATAAAGGCAGGTTCGTCCCATTTTATAAATGAGCAAAAATGGGTAAAAGGTAAATTTAATTGGCAAGAAGGTTTTGGTGCATTTTCATATTCAAGAAGTCAAATTGATGATGTTGTAAAATATATTTTGAATCAGGAGGAGCATCATAAACAAATTTCATTTAAAGAAGAATACATTAATTTTTTGACAAAGTTTGAAATTGAATATGATGAAAAAGATTTGTTTGATTGGGTTGAAAATGAACAGGTCGCTCCTACGGAGCTTAATGCAATCGGATGATGTTTTTTCTACAAACAGTTTGCTCCTACGGAGCAGAATTTAAAGCCTCAGAGAGGCGACCTGTTTGTAGAAAGTTATTAGGATAATATTTTAAAGCTCCATAGGAGCGACCTGATAATAAAATAAGGTCATTTTTTGTTCTAGAGGTATCATAAGATAACACATAAGAACATCACAACAAAAGCATTAATAAATGGGTAGAAAAAAACAGAATAGTAATTTCCCATCGTTCGACGAATTAATCGTCCCTACGGTAAAAGCTCTTGTGCAATTAGGTGGATCGGGTACGGTTGAAGAAATAAACAGTAAGGTTTATGAAATAGCGAAACTTCCCGAAACAGTTTTACAAGTTCCACATGGTGATGAAGGGACGACAAATGAAGTTGATTATCGGTTAGCATGGAGTAGAACTTATTTGAAAAAATTTGGATTACTTGAGAATTCATCGCGAGGAATTTGGGCTTTATCTAAGGCTAATATTGATGTAAATAAACTTGATTATATTGAAATTGTTCGAAAAGTAAGAGAACAAGACAAACCAGCTCAACCTAAAATTAAGAAAGTAACAGTAAACCAAATAGAAGAAGAAGTAACAGAAGAGATTGACAATACAGAAGAGTGGAAGGAGAAAT
Source organism: Bacteroidota bacterium (assembly GCA_003151815.1). Lineage (GTDB taxonomy): Bacteria > Bacteroidota > Bacteroidia > 2-12-FULL-35-15 > 2-12-FULL-35-15 > 2-12-FULL-35-15. Next base: position 62,047 of record PLYN01000033.1, read on the forward strand.
TATTAAATGTTCTATACAACATAACACCAGCAGCATTTGAAAGATTAGCGCAGCGATTATTAAGGGAAAGTGGTTTCTTTCAAGTTGAAGTAACTGGAAAGGTTGGTGATGGAGGAATTGATGGGAAAGGAATTGTCAGAGTTAGCGGGCTTTTAAGTTTTCACGTTATTTTCCAGTGTAAGCGTTATAGAGGTTCTGTGACACCAAGTCAAATTCGTGATTTTAGAGGTGCTATGCAAGGTCGGGCAGATAAGGGACTTGTAATTACAACGGGAACATTTACAAGAGAGGCAATTAAGGAAGCTACAAGGGATGGTGCTCCACCAATTGATCTAATTGATGGAGAGCTTCTTTGCGATAAGTTGAAGGAATTGAAATTAGGTATTGACACCAAGTTAACAGAGACTGTAGAGATAAAAAATGATTGGTTTAATAATTTATAATTTCTAATTCTGCAACAAGCTGTTGCAGAATTAGAATCCCTTTGTTATTAATAGTTTTAGAGGTAACTATACATGAGCAACGACGAAAATATAAATGATGAAATTCATCACGATGGCGAAGAATTACACAACGTAATTCATGTTTCGGGAATGTACCAAAATTGGTTTTTGGATTATGCATCTTATGTAATTTTAGAACGTGCTGTACCTTACGTTGAAGATGGTTTAAAACCAGTTCAGCGTAGGATCTTACATTCCATGAATGACTTGGATGATGGTCGTTACAATAAGGTAGCAAACATCATTGGGCATACTATGAAATATCACCCTCACGGTGATATGAGTATCGGTGATGCATTGGTTGCATTAGGACAAAAAGATCTGTTGATCGATACGCAAGGTAACTGGGGAAATACCTTAACCGGTGATAGAGCCGCGGCTCCACGTTATATAGAAGCGCGCCTTTCCAAATTTGCTATTGAGGTGGTTTTTAATCCGAAGACTACAGTTTGGTTAACCAGTTACGATGGTAGAAATAAGGAACCTGAAACACTTCCTGTAAAGTTCCCTTTATTATTGGCGCAAGGCGTTGAAGGTATTGCTGTTGGCTTGGCTTGTAAAATGTTGCCACATAATTTTAATGAATTATGTGATGCTTCGGTTGCTGTGTTACGTGGCAAAAAAACGGACATCATGCCTGATTTTGTTACAGCAGGTATGGCTGATTTTTCCAATTACAACGATGGTTTGCGTGGAGGAAAAATTCGTGTGCGTGCAAAAATTTCTCAGTTAGATAAAAAGACTTTAGTCATCAATGAAATTCCGTTTGGTACTACCACAGGTTCATTGATCGATACCATTGTTTCTGCTAATGACAAAGGAAAAATTAAGATCCGTAAAGTAGAAGATAACACAGCAGAAAATGTGGAGATCGTTATTCATTTAGTACCCGGTATTTCTCCCGATAAAACGATTGATGCCTTGTATGCTTTCACGGATTGCGAATTATCTATTTCACCGAATGCTTGTATCATCGAAGATGATAAACCACGTTTTGTTGGTGTGAATGAAATGCTCAAAATTTCAACGCACAAAACGTTGGAATTATTGAGAAAAGAGTTGGAGATCGAAAAAGCGGAGTTGCAGGAATCCTATATGTTTGCTTCACTCGAAAAACTTTTCATTAAAGATGAAATGTATATTGATTTCAAAAATTATTCCGATAAGCAAACCTTATTTGGCTATCTGGATGGGCGTTTCACGAAATATAAAAAAACCGCCCGAACGAAAGATTTCGATCATTCGGGCGGGCAATTTATTCGTGAGATTACCAATGAGGATTTTGAGAAGTTGACACAAATACCAATGATCCGTATCACCCGTTTTGATTCTGCTAAAGCGGATGATAAAATGAAAGCCTTGGATGCGCGCATCAAAGAAATTGATCATCACCTTGCTAATTTGGTTGAGTATGCAATTGAATATTTCAAAAATTTAAAAAAGAAATATGGTGTTGGGCGCGAACGTAAAACAGAGATAAAATATTTTGAAAACATTGTTGCTACAAGCGTTGTGGTGGCAAATGAAAAATTATATGTAAACCGTGAAGAAGGTTTCGCAGGTTTCGGATTAAAAAAAGATGAATTTATTTCTGATTGTTCAGACATAGATGATATTATTGTTTTTCGTAAAGACGGTACATTTTTGGTTACCAAGGTACAGGACAAGGCCTTTGTTGGAAAGGATCTGATACACATTGCTGTTTTTAAGAAAAATGATGAGCGAACCATTTATAACATGATCTATCGTGATGGAAAAAATGGAAGTGTATTCATGAAACGTTTTCCGGTTACCGGTGTATCACGCGACAAAGAATATAATTTAACGAAAGGAACAAAAGATTCTGAAGTTCTCTATTTTACAGCCAATCCAAATGGTGAATCCGAAATTGTAGATGTACAGTTAAAACCATTGCCCGGTTTACGAAAAGTGCAATGGGATTTTAATTTCGCTGACTTAGCCGTAAAAGGCCGTAACTCGATGGGTAATGTGGTTACCAAATACACCATCAAAAAAATTGTATTGAAACAAAAAGGTTTGTCGACACTTGGCGCATTAGATATTTGGTTTGACGATACCGTACAACGTCTGAATACAGACAGGCGCGGTACATTCTTAGGTAGTTTCGGACCAGATGATAAAATTTTGACCATCATGCAAAGTGGAAATTATAAACTTTCAGGTTTTGATCTGGCTACACATTTTGATGAAGATATGTTGATCATTGAAAAGTTTAATCCTGCTAAACCGGTATCCGCGGTATATTTGGATGGTGAAAGCAAAACATATTTTGTAAAACGTTTCTTAGTAGAATCCGTTGATAAAAAAGTTTTATTCATAAGTGAAGCGGAAGGTTCCCGATTAGAAATGGTAACGACAGATGCTAATCCTGTTTTGGAATTGAAATTCAGTAAAGTAAAAGATAAAGAGTTGCCTGATGAAACAATTAACCTTGTTGATTTTATTGGAGTAAAAGGTTTTAAAGCAAAAGGCAATAAGCTCTCCTACAGTAAAATAAAAGATATAAAATTATTGCCTCCCATGGAGGTGGAAATTGATGAAGATGTATTGGATGAATTTGAAGAAAGCGGCATGTCGCCTTTGGAGGCATTAAAAAAATCCACAACACCCGAAAAAACAAAAGAAAAACCTGTTATTTCGATCGATCATGAAATAAATGCAGAACTAAAATTACCCTCTGAAGAAAAAAAGAAAAAGAAAAAATCGGATGACGATTCGGAAGGGCAAATAACAATGGATCTATAGGTAAAACCGCAAAAACCCAACCTTTTTGCATTTTGTTGCGTATTGATTTTATAAGAAGACTTGCTTTAAAAGACTTCTTGGTGTGATGAACTTTTATTTTTATTCTTTTTTTCAAAAAAATAATGCTTAAAATTGTATCATGTTTAAAGTTTTAAAACAAATAGTATATCTTATTTTGGTTTCAGCATTCTTGCTGCAAACTTTTATTAAGACTATTGTTTTAACCGATTACCAGATTAACAAAGAGTATATTGCGAAGGTGCTTTGTGTTAATAAGAGCAAGCCAAAAATGCATTGTAATGGAAAATGCCATTTGAAAAACGAATTGAATAAAGCTGAAAAGAAAGAACATTCACCCGCTAATCCGGTAAATGAAAAAAATGAAATCCAGCTTTTTTCAGAACCTAATTCAACTTTTGATTTGTTGAACACCGTTATTTTAACTCCTAATAAATTAGTATCTGACTGTTCTTTTCACTTGTCAGATAAACACCTGGATTCCATTTTTCACCCGCCTCAGGCTTAATACAGCCGATTTACCTTCATATAATTGAACACCAAAAGGAATATTTTATTTTTTTGTGGTTCAAAGGATATTTTCCGGCTTACATAAACATATTGAATTGTTATTTCTTGAATTTCACAATTCGGAATGAAAATTATTATCTGCCAACAGCGGACAAACATTTTTAAATTGGCGAATCTTCAAATTTTCAAATTATTCAAATGAAATTACCTGCTTATTTATTGGTAATGGTACTTCTTTTTAAAAGTGTACTATTATCTTCACAAACATGCGACTCTGTGCGTGCCTGCGATTGTGCCGCTAAGGATCTTAGTCCTTCAGGCATCATGCTAGGGCATGAACATCCGAAAGGGATTTGGAAAATTTCATACAGGTATATGAGTATGATGATGGATGGGAATTTATCGGGAACAACAAAAGTGGATGATAATTTTGTTTTTAACAAATATATTATGTCGCCACAAAATATGCGTATGGATATGCACATGGTAATGGCAATGTATGGTGTTACCAACCGTTTATCACTGATGGCGATGTTTAATTACAATGCCTCATCTATGAACATGAATTCACTTCCGGGCACTATGAATATGACAATGAATGGCTCTGGAGGAATGATGTCAAGTAATAATTCAAATACGATGAGTTCTAAAACATCAGGATTGGGAGATACTAAATTATATGCTGTTTATTCAATCATCAATCACAATGTTCATCACATTTTGTTGAGTGGAGGAATTAGCCTTCCTACAGGAAGTATTCAGATGAAAGGTAAATCGGATGATATGATGTATCCATCACAACGATTTCCGTATATGATGCAAATGGGTTCAGGGACTTTTGATTTTATGCCGGGGATAACTTATTTGCTGAAACAAAATAAAGCTTCATTAAGTGCTCAAATCACATCAGTAATAAGACCTTTCAATAATTCATTGAACTATCGTTTAGGCAACGAATTTACATTTAATGTTTGGAGCGCATACCGGTGGTTTCCATGGGTAAGTTCTTCTGTAAGAATAGAAGGGTCTTCTGTTGGGGCAATAAATGGTTATGATCCATCACTCTACGGAGTGTTAGAGCCAAGTGCAACTTCGTTGAATTATGGCGGACAAATTGTTAAGAGTTATCTCGGACTTAATTTTTATTTAAACAGGGGCTGGCTGAAAAACAATAAATTATCAGTTGAGTATGGAATGCCTGTATATCAAAATGTAAATGGAGTTCAGCTTGCTTTAAAATCAACCATATATGCCGGTTGGATGATATCTTTTTAAAAATATTTTATCTATTAAAACTAACATTTATCAATTAATAAAAATCTAAAAATGAAAAAAAACATTCAATTACTTACTATGGCAATTGCCGCTTCAGTATGCATAACAATTAGTTCATGCAAAAAAAAAGCAAGCGATACAATAACCCCGGTGCCGGCTAAAGGAACAATAGCGTTTCATTTGCATACCAATGTTGATTCCGCAGAAGTGGATTCTTATAATTCACAAATTATAATGACAGGAGGTAGAAAAATAACTGTAAGTACAGCTCAGCTTTATATTTCAAATATTCAATTGGTAAATTTAGATGGCTCAACATATTCTATTCCCGGTATTGTAATATTTAAAAGACAGCAAAACGAAGTGTACACAATTGATACCGTACCTTCCGGGAATTACCAATCAGTAAAGTTTGATATTGGATTAAGTGCTGCTTTAAATTCAACTGTTCCGCTTACTACTGATACTGTGCTTCACCAACCTACCATGTGGTTTGGCAATCCTCCACAAACATCAGGAGGATTTGTTTTTGTGAACTTTCAAGGAACAATTGATACAACTGCTGCTGCTAATGGAACTGGATTAGTACCTTTCTCATACAAGATTGGAACCAATTCAAGTTTAAGAAGCGTGACAATGCCGGTTCAAAATTTTACCATATCTCCGAATCAACTTACATTCATTCACATGATAGTTGATTATAATAAGCTGTTTACCGGAATTCAATTGAATAATATTAATAACCTTACTATGAATACTGTTTCTGAAAATGCTACTCCACTTGGAACTAAACTTGCAAATAATATTCCGTTGATGTTCAGATATGAAATGTAAAAAAAGTAAATATTTTCAAAATAGTAATACCGGCATTGGTTGGTATTACTATTTTTTCTATTCGAATGAGAAAGCAGAAACTGTTTTTTATGAATTATAAATATGTATAAAAAATATGTAGCCTTGGTTTTAATGATGTATTGTTATTCATGCGAAAAGGATAAAGGGTCGCTCCCGGTGAAGGGATGTAATCCTCCGGCTCAAATTTCGTATCAGCAACATATCCAACCTATTTTTAATACGTATTGTATTAATGCAGGTTGCCATTCAGGTGCAAGTCCGGGTGGAAATTTGAATTTGGAACCTTCTGCATCATACGCCCAGTTGATGAAATCAGGCAGCGGCTATATTAACACATCACAACCCAATTTCAGTTTGCTTTATTCACAAATGAATTCCAGTAGCAATCCGATGCCTAAGACAGGAAAATTAGATGATTGCACGATTGGACTCATTTTAGAATGGATTCAGCAAGGCGCAAAAAATAATTAATCGGTTTAAAAATTAACGATAAAAAGCTCATCAAGGCCGTATAGCAATAGAATACGGATCAACAGCCACTTCCACTTGTTTTGAAAATGAACCCGTCATTACAAGAGTCAATGTTTTCATATCAATAAAAGTAACATAACCGTTCCTGCCTGTACACGTGCTGATAGCAATGGAGTGATGAGGTGCCGGTCCGCCGGATGAAACATTTCTGTTGGCAACATACACTAAATCGTTGTTATCGTCAGCGGCGATTCCATGAGGCTGATGTCCGGAATAAATTTTTGTGATTAATAAATTAGTGGCAATGTCAATTACTGCTACAGTACCCCTAAAGCCCTGAAACGACACCGTATCTTCCTGACAGGAAACAAATAAATAATTATGTGTTGCTGATACAGCCATTGCAGACGGTAAAGAGCCAACCGGAATAATTGCCAAAAGCGAATCGTTGGTACGCTGAAAAATTCTGAGTTCTGAAGTGCCCTGGCATGAAACAAAATATTTTGAACCATCCGGTGAAAATAAAATTTCATCTGGTGTAAGCACTCCCGAAGCAGGTGGAGTAGTATATAAATTTATCTGGCTGCTAGCTGCAAAATTGTTTACAGGGATTTTATAAATTTGGTTGCTGCTTGCCTGTTGTGCAACATACAAAGTATCTCCGGAAGGATTAAGACAAGAGCCACGGGGGTAAATAAACCCTACATGATGTGTAACCATAAAGGTATTCAAATTTACTTCTACAATTTCACTGCTACTGCTACTGCTGCTACAGCTGTTGTTCCAGCCGGAAACATAAGCTTTTTGTCCATCATTACTGATGGTAACATTGGTCCAGAAATTAAAACCGATAAATGCTTCAGCAACAAAACTATCGTCGCTGGTACGGAATTTTTGTACGGAATTTCCCTTAATGCACAGGCTGTACCAATATTGTCCGTCGGGCGATACTTTAATGTTGTAAGGTGATTCCGGTGCTGTTGAATTACCCACATCCACATAACGCATCGGCAACACTGTTTGTTGATCAAATATGGTTACCACATCGCATCCCTGATTGGCAACATAAAATTTTTTGCGATTGCTGTTATCCGAAAATTTCACAAAACCATCTCTGTTTGGTGCTCCGGCAACAATCCAGTTTTTTATTAAAATTACATCATCACGTGTTAGATGATCTTTATTATAAGGCATTACAGGGCCAAGCGTGGGTCCTAAATCCGGAAACGTATTTACGTAATACAGGAGCGTGCTGTAATCAGGGCTGTATGGAATAACACAGGCGCTACCTCTGCCACCTTCAAATAACTTATCCCAGCTTTGCATTGACAAATTTGCGGCGGCTCCCATGCTGGCATCCGTATGACAGCCCGGTGTAGCGCATTTGGTGAAAAATATTTTGCCGATGTCGTCAGGATATTCATTGTAATCCGGAATACCTTTATCATTTAAACAAGCAGAAAAGCCAATACTAATAATAAATATAAATGAAACGATTCGTAGGAAATAATAAATGCGATTCATTCAATGGAGTGTTTAAAACAGTATCAAATTTAAGAACAAAACCTGATAATATAACGTTGAGCATTATTCTGTAACCGGAACATCGCTGGATAAATTTTGGTTGTTTTTAAGTGTTATTCCTACTCCACCCGTCACAGTTCTGAAAATAGCATTATCATATCCTACCCCATACAAAAAATAACTCCCTTTACGTAAACCGCTGAACTCATAATGTGCATTGGCATCTGCCGTTATGTGGTCATCGTAGACGGACACATCTGCGCCCGGAAATTCAGTAGCACCGTATTTAATATAAACGATGGCAGCGGGAATAAGTTTTGAATGATGATAAACACTTCCGCTTACACTCGATTTACCACCTGTTCCTGCCTTATGACAGGAGTAAAGGGTGATAGATGTCGTTAAATAAATACATATTAAAAGTGTTTTATTGATATTGAAAAATAGTTTCATGTGTACAAAATTAGTGAATGAGAAAGATTATTAGAATAACTATTTCTTTTTATTTTTAAAATAAAAATAACGTTGGATCCCAAACATATATACCGGATAAAAATGAGCGTATGATTTATTGATACATTGAAATCCGGTAGAAAAATCGATCCGGAGATTGGAATTAATAATTGCCTGAACTCCCGGAGTTACATCTAAATAATAACCTGCCTTAAGTAAAGGAGTTTGTATCGGTACATCAACAATTCCATATTGTATTATTTTTGCTTGTTCGTATGCCTTACCCATAAACTCTACATACACATTCACATTCAATTGTTTGTAATCTGCATAGTGAGCCGGATACAACAAATATCCAAGCGATAAATTATAAGTTAACGCTCTGCCATATTGAAGTTGTGTTGGAACCATCGGACCTCCATATATATCGGGTGAAAAACCATTGTATTTGCCCGGGAGAATTATACCTGAAGAAAGGGTAGCCGCAAAATGTTTAATCAAACCGGTTGCTATTAATCCTGCGCCAATACCTTTTGTATCATCAAGCAAATTCGGTTCAGCTTCATCATGCGCTACATTAATATTCGACCATTCTCCATACGCAGCCATCCTAAAATGTCTGCTATCGCCATCCAAAGTTAAAAAACGATATTTGGCGTACAGGTTAACTCCATTATAAATAGTTGGGTATTGTAATCCTCTTGTAATACTACCGGAGCCAAAAACACTTTGACTACCATTATGAGTATGAAAAGCTAAATTAGCCGGAAAATTTATACTGTGGTGATTGGACATACTGATTGACCCATAAATACTGAGCTTTGATGTCAAACCATACATTAAATTTAAAACATTTAATGTTCGTAAAATAGTTATATCCTGATAAGATTTATCATATACCCTCACACCTAATGCTCCTTTGGGAACACTGCTTGCAGGCTGAGTATTGGGATACAACTCTTGCGCTTTGATAATTACCGTACCGAATAAAAATAACAGTATCAGAAATCGTGTTCTCATTTTAATAAAATAACATGATACATTTTACCTGAAAAATTGTCGGGCTTTTTACAAACATCGTTATGAATAATTTTTTTCCATTTTTTAAATTCGCTTTTGCTCATATACTTTTCACTAATGAATTTAATTGTTGTAATACCGTTCAATACAGTCTTTTGGGGCATTTGTTCAAAATGGTAGATGTCTCCTTCAAATTCAAAACAAGTACTATCAGAAATTTCTTTCGAATTAAAAGTGAATACTGCGTCAAGACTTCCTACCGAAAATCCGGCATCATATACTTTTTTTGAAATTTTATCAATCGAAATTTTTTTGGCAGGCTTAAACGTTACAATCGCATCATGTGAATTTAGGTCAATTTTTACATCATCCACAAAATCCAATTGCAAAATAGATTTTTGAGTAGAGAAAGAACAAGCAGAACATGTCAGGCCATCTACTTTAAGTATTACACTGTTAAATTGCGCATTTACAAAACCAGGTAATGCAATTGCAAAAAATAAAATGATAAATTTTTTTTTCATCTTTATTAAATTTGATTTATCGAAGTTACTAAAATAGTGATAAAAAACATTTATTTTTTCTATGAGTTATATCAGTTTTTTTAGAAATAAGGAATTACAACAAACGCAATATGATGAGGTGAATGTATTGTAAAAGTAAAACACGAAAAAATGCACGATAAGGTTGGGTGAAAAACAATTTTGTCCAACCTTTTATTTGTATGATTTATGGACTACCCAACCTTTTACTCCTCTTTATGCGTAGAAGTTGTTTAAAGTCCCATTTAA
>PLYN01000043.1 GCA_003151815.1 Bacteroidota bacterium
TCCCTTAACTAAACGACATTGTTCGCTCGAAGTGACAGCGCGCGGTTCATTTCGAGCGAAGTCGAGAAACGAGCTGGGCATATTAAAACCAACTTTTTTTAACTTTTAAATATTCACAAACACTACTAAATAAAAAACTCCCAAAAATTTTGGGAGTTTTTTTACTTGTTCAAATTCAATTTATACTTTTTCAAGTTTCCCTGTTAAGATGTCGGCATCTACTAATATTCTACCGCAATGTTCACAAACGATTACTTTTTTATGAGTACGAATATCTAATTGACGTTGTGGTGGGATCTTATTGAAGCAACCACCGCAAGCATCACGCTCAACAGTAACAACTCCCAGTCCATTGACCACATTTGTACGAATACGTTTGTATGCATTCAATAAACGTTCATCAATAACACCTTCGGCACCTTTTGATTTTTTCAATAATGCTGATTCTTCTTTTTCTGTTTCAGCAACGATATCTTCTAATTCTTTTCTCTTAAATTTAAGATCTTTTTGACGGCTAACCAACTCCTCTTCAGATTGAGCAGCAATTTCTTTTTTAGAAACAATGTTTGCTTTGTATTCTTTGATACGTTTTTCAGCCAATTGAATTTCCAGATTTTGGAATTCTATTTCCTTAGTAATAGAATCATATTCGCGGTTATTGCGTACTTTACTTTGTTGCGTTTCATACTTTTTAATTAAAAGCTGAGCTTCTTTCATTACATTTTTCTTTTCTGTAATTGATTCTTCAAGCGTTTTTAATTCTTCCGTAAAGTTAGCGATGCGAGTTTCCAGACCGGCTACTATATCTTCAAAATCTCTAACTTCCAAAGGTAATTCACCTCTAACGATTCTGATTTTATCAATCTTGGAGTCGATTTGTTGTAATTCAAACAACGCTTTCAACTTTTCCTCTACAGAGATCTCTTCAGTTTTAGCTTTTGCCATTTTTATAAATATTTAATTGGATTCGTATTGATTTTTGATATAAGGAGTGCAAATGTATTAAATTTTTTCCTTAAAATCTCATAAAATAATTCGTTTGTATATTGCTCACTCTCATAATGGCCTATATCGGCAATGATGATGCGGTTTTCGGCATCAAAAAACTGATGGTATTTAAAATCGGCCGTTATGAATATATCCGCTTCATTTTTTATAGCATCGGCAAGTAAAAAACTACCTGCCCCACCGCATACTGCGACTCTTTTTATTTTTTTATCGCGCAAAGCTGTATAACGAATACCTTCCGCTTTCATGACTTTTTTAATATTTTTTAAAAAATCCATTTCATTCATCTCAGCATCTAATTCACCTATAATGCCCGCTCCCACTCTATAATTGATATTGGTTATCGGGAATAGGTCATAAGCAACCTCTTCATAAGGATGAGCTGCACAAAGTGCTTTTATCAATTCCGATTCACTGTGTGCAGGATAAATTGTTTCAATCCTTACTTCATTTTCCTGATGTTGTTTGCCTTGCTCACCAACGTATGGGTTAGCACCTTCGCCTGCACGGAAGGTTCCGATGCCCGAAGAAGTAAAACTGCATTCATCATAATTGGCTATATGTCCTGCTCCGACTTTAAACAGGGCTATTCGTATCTCTTCCGCTTTATCTTCCGGACAGTATGTGACTAATTTTTTTAAAGTCGCTCCTTTGGATGGTGCTAATACCTTACAATTGATCAGTCCTAATTTTTCAGCAATTTTCGCATTTACACCATTATGAACATTATCCAAATTAGTATGAGCTGCATAAATAGCAATGTTATTTTGGATGGCTTTAATGATAACCCGCTCCACGTAATTGTTGCCATTGAATTTCTTTAAACCTGAAAACACAATGGGATGATGCGCTATCACTAGATTACAACCGTTTGCAATGGCTTCGTCAATAACTTCTTCAGTGCTATCCAAACAGATGAGCCCCGATGTTATTTCCATATTTTTGTTGCCACAAATTAACCCTGCATTATCATAACTTTCCTGATAAGCCAAAGGGGCAAAGCTTTCTAAGCAATCTGTTATTTCTTTTAATTTCATTTATTCTGATATTACATTTTGTCACGAATTTACAAATTATTTAATCAGAAGATAGTATTCAGAAGGTAGAAGAAAAAAGTACGAGATGAATTAACATTATTTATTGATTTGAATATTCATATTATCATTCTTTCTCGTTCCATCCTACATATTTCTATTATTATTTTATTCCTACTTCCATATTCTAAGTTCTCACTTCTGTCTTCTATTTTCTTTCCCAAAAAAATCGTATTTTTAACCGATGAAATTTTTAAAAATTATTCTATTTCCTTTCTCGATCGCCTACGGTGCAATCTTGTCTTTGCGGAATAAATTATATGATTGGGGAGTGTTTTCATCTACAGAATTTGAGATCCCAATCATTTCAGTTGGTAATTTAAGTGTTGGGGGAACAGGGAAAACGCCACACATTGAGTATTTGATCCGACTGCTTAGTCCCGAATTTGATTTGGCAACATTGAGCCGTGGCTATGGAAGAAAAACAAAAGGATTTGTTTTATCCGACATGCAATCAACTACCGCGGATATTGGAGATGAGCCACTTCAATTCAAAAATAAATACAATGCTATTCACGTGGCAGTTGATGCAAAGCGGGTAAATGGAATAACAAAGATCATCGAACTTTTCCCTTCTGTACAATCCATTTTATTAGATGACGCTTTTCAGCACCGAGCTGTTAAACCAGGCTTATCAATAGTTTTGACTGATTTCAGCAATTTGTATCTCAATGATCATGTTGTCCCAACAGGTACCCTGCGTGAATTCCGTTCAGGAATAAAACGAGCAGATATTATTATTGTAACCAAATGCCCGAAAATATTAGTCCCTATTGAACGCAAACGCCTGATGAAAGAAATGAATCCCTTGCCTCATCAAACCATCTATTTTTCATTTATAAAATATAGCGAGTTTCTACTTTTGAACTCGGAAAAGAAAAACCCTGTTTCAAAATCCTATTATTCAGAACACAATTATTCTATCCTACTTCTAACAGGAATCGCTAATACGCAACCTCTGGAACAGTATTTGCGAACCAAAGTAAAAACTGTTATTCCTGTTAAATTCCCTGACCATCATCAATTCACAAAAAGTGATCTGGGACTTGTTCAGAAAACATTCCACTCGATTCCTACTGAAAATAAAATTATTCTAACCACTGAAAAAGACGCAATGCGTTTGAAATTACCTGAATTTTCAGCTATTTTGGATACTCTCCCTATTTTTTACATGCCGATAGAAATTGATTTTTACGAGCATGAAAAAGAACAATTCAACGAACAAATTTTACATTATGTTAGAGCAAATCAAAAGCACAGCAGCGTTTATTCAAAGTAAAATTTCGATCCAGCCTGAAATAGGAATCATACTGGGCACAGGCCTTGGCGGCTTGGTGAAAGAAATAACTATTAAACATTCTATCAATTATGAAGACATTCCAAACTTCCCTGTTTCAACAGTAGAAGGTCATTCAGGTAAATTAATTTTTGGTGAACTGGGTGGTAAAAATGTGGTTGCGATGCAAGGTCGATTCCATTATTACGAAGGATATGACATGAAGCAAGTTACATTTCCTGTGAGAGTAATGAAATGTTTAGGCATACAAAAGCTCTTTGTTTCCAATGCAGCAGGAGGTGTCAATGCAAATTTTGAAATTGGTGATCTGATGATCATCAATGATCATATCAATATGTTTCCATCCAATCCGCTTATCGGAAAAAACATTCCTGAATGGGGTCCTCGCTTTCCAGATATGAGCGATGTGTATGATAAAAACATTATTGAAAAAGCAAAAAAAATAGCGGCTAAAAATAATATCAACGTGCAGGAAGGTGTGTATCTGGGCTTATCCGGACCAACATTTGAAACACCTGCCGAATATAAATTTATTCAAATTATTGGTGCTGATGCTGTTGGTATGAGTACCGTTCCTGAAATTATTGTTGCGCGACACATGAGCATTCCTTGTTTTGCAATGTCTATCATTACTGATTTAGGCGTAGCAGGAAGAATTGTAAAAGTAACACACGAGGATGTGATCGAAGCGGCTGCAAAAGCAGAGATAAAAATGACGCTTATCATGAAAGAGTTGATTAGGGAATTGTAAATTTTTCTAACCACATAGAAACATAGATATTTTATTCAGTTAGTGTATTAAATAAAATTAGTATTACATAGGAAAATAAATTTTCAGCATAGAATTTAACACTCATGTGCCATTTGAAGCAAGGCTTCAAAACTATGTAAAACTTTAAAACAATTCAATTCAATCTATTACATGTTGTTTAGAAATCAATTATCCTATGTTTCTATGTGGTTTAAACCAAACCTAACAAGTCTATTACTATTCATAATTTCCATTTTATGTTTATCTAAAATAGCTAAGGCACAACAAAGCGTTTTCTCAGTAGATGAAATACCTGCTATGGAACAAAAAGCACATGAAGGAAAAACAAAATCTCTTTCATCCGGTGTTGGTAGTAATTATGATTTAAAATATCATCGTTGTGTTTGGGAGATCGACCCTGCCGTAAGTTTTATAAAAGGAAATATTACATCTTATTTTAAGACAATAATAAATGGATTCAATCAAATGGAATTTGATTTTACAACAACACTTACCGTTGATTCGATAATGTATCACGGTAATTCAATTTCATTCACACAACAATCAAGCGATGTTTTACAAATCAATATCCCTTCAATCATTCCCATCAACACCTTGGATTCGGTAACCGTTTTTTATCAAGGCATCCCTCCAAATGATGACACCGCTTCTTTTTATAGAACAACACATAACGGAACGCCAATTATCTGGACCTTATCCGAACCTTTTGGTGCCAAAGATTGGTGGCCATGCAAACAAAGTTTAACTGATAAAATAGATTCACTGGATATTATTGTAACAACTCCTCAACAAAATAAAGTTGGAAGTAATGGCATTTTACTTTCCACAATTTTATCAGGAAACAATATTACTTATCATTGGAAAACAAAATATGCAATTGCTGCCTATCTTGTAGGGATCGCGGTAACCAACTACTCCAGCTATTCTGATTTTGTACTACTGCAAAACGGCGATTCACTCGAAGTGTTAAATTATGTATATCCTGAAAATCTAGCAACAGCACAATCTCAATCACAGGATATCATAAACATTATTAAGTTTTATGACAGCCTCACGATTGAATATCCGTTTTCAAAAGAAAAATACGGACACGCGCAATTTAACTGGAGCGGAGGAATGGAGCATCAAACAATGACCTTCCTCAACAATTTTAATCATGCGTTAATGGCTCATGAATGCGCGCATCAATGGTTTGGTGACCATGTTACATGTGCTTCCTGGCAAGACATCTGGCTCAATGAAGGTTTTGCAACCTATTTTGAAGGTTTAACAGAGGAGCGTTATTTCCCAAATACCTGGATGGCATGGAAGCAGCAGAAAATTACAAACATTACTTCTTTGCCTGGAGGTTCCGTTTTATGTGATGATACTACTTCAGCAAAAAGAATATTTAGCGGAAGATTATCCTACGACAAAGGAGCTTATGTATTGCACATGCTTCGCAGGAAGTTAGGCGACTCCCTCTTTTTTTTATCACTTAAAAATTATTTGAACGATTCTCTCCTTGCAGGAAATTATGCTCATACTATAGCATTGATAAATCATTTAGAAGCAACAAGCGGTCAAAGTCTGTCCGGATTTTTTAATGATTGGTATTATAGTCAAGGATATCCATCTTACCATATTGTATGGAATCAATCGGGAAGTGCCGTTACATTAACAGTTGATCAAACACAATCACATTCATCGGTTTCATTTTTTGAAATGCCTATAGAGATACTGTTTATTGGTCAAACAAAAGACACAACCATTATTTTTGACCATACGTATTCGGCGCAAATTTTTTCTGCAACTATTAATTTTCCGATCACAAGAGTGAAGTTCGATCCTGAATTACGAATCATATCAGCAGGAAATACTATTACAGAAAAACAGGAATATATTTCTGATGACAATCAAGTTACCGTTTATCCAAATCCAACAAAAGACGTTTTAAATATTTTGTTGTTGAATAATGCCAACACCGTTGAATACTTTGAAATAACAGACGATTCAGGTAAAACAATTTTTAAATCCGATACTTATTCAGGTACTCAAAAATTAATAACAATCAGTACAAGTTCATTTAGTAAAGGAACATACTTTATCAAACTTGTTCTGAAATCAGGAATGAATTTTAAATCGTTTGTAAAATTGTAGCGAAATAAAAATGATGTGTTGATGAGAAGATGTGCTGATGAGAAAATTATAGTATTAATTAGAGAGCTTTTTTACTTTCCTTTTTCGCTAAAACCTAATACAAAATCAGCACATCTTCAAATTTATTTTTTTTGTATCTTTCGCCTTTCAATCAGGATAGATAAAAATGAATATTTACGATAAGTACGAAACAGTTATTGGCTTAGAAGTTCACGCACAGTTATCAACGAAGAGTAAAGCATACTCCGGCGATTCAACTGAATTCGGTGTACTACCCAATACGAATGTAAGCCCAATATCCTTGGGGCATCCTGGCACTTTACCCAAAACAAATAAAAAAGTAATTGAGTATGCCGTTCGTTTAGGTTTGGCCTGCAAATGTACTATCCGTGAGTATAACGAGTATGCAAGAAAAAATTATTTTTATGCCGATTTGCCTAAAGGTTATCAGATAACTCAAGATAAAACTCCTATTTGTACCGGCGGTTACATCACCATTAAAACCTCACCCCCAACCCCTCTCCAATTGGAGAGGGGAGAATCGAGCGAGGTAGAAAAAAACATCAACATCACCCGTATTCACATGGAAGAAGATGCCGGAAAAAGTATTCACGACATAGATCCGTTCGATACCTTGATCGATTTAAACCGTGCGGGTGTTGCGTTGGTGGAAATTGTTAGTGAGCCTGAAATGCGCAGTGGTGAGGAAGCCTATAAATATTTAACAGAAGTTCGCAAACTTGTACGTTACCTTGAAATTTGTGATGGTAATATGGAAGAGGGAAGTTTGCGTTGTGATGCCAATGTTTCCGTACGATTAAAAGGCACTACCGCTTTCGGGAAACGTTGCGAAGTAAAAAACATGAACTCCATTCGTAATGTGCAACGTGCTATTGAATTCGAAGCAAAACGTCAGATCGAAGCACTCGAAAATGGTGAAGAGATCAGTCAGGATACCCGCAGTTTTAATGCCGTAACAGGCACTACATTTGTATTGCGCAGCAAAGAGATGGCAAATGATTACCGCTATTTTCCTGAGCCGGATTTACAGCCGGTAATTATATCTCAAGAATACATTGCTAAAATAAAAAACTCGTTACCTCCTTTGCCAAACGAATTATATAAAAAATATATCAATTTAGGTTTATCAACCTATGATGCAGGTGTATTAACCGATTCAAAAGAAATTGCTTTGTATTTTGAAGAAATAATTTCAAAAACCAAAAATGTAAAATCGGCCGCCAACTGGCTAACGGTGCAAATTAAATCATATTTGAATGATAATGCATTACACATTTCTGATTTTAAGATACGTCCAAAGCGCATGGCTGAATTAGTTGATTTTATTGAAGGTGGAAAGGTAAGTCACACCATTGCAATTCAAAAAATATTTCCAATTATGATTGAGGATCAGAATAAATCACCATCTCAAATTGCGGAAGAAAATAATTGGATACAGGAAAGCGATAGTGGTGCATTAACCGAATTTGTTAAACAAGCCATTGCAAAATATCCTGAAAAAGTGATTGAATATAAAAATGGAAAAACAACTTTATTAGGATTATTTATGGGTGAAGTAATGAAACTATCAAAGGGGAAAGCCGACCCTAAAATAACGACTGAACTTGTGAAAGAAATGTTAGAAAAAAAGTAAACAGAATAAAAATGAAACTTCAACTTAAATATTTTTTATTAGCTCTTCCAATCATCCTGTTAGCAGCATGTTCAAACACCAACCCTGAATCGAAAGGAGGTTTTGAACTAAAAGGAAAATTAAATAACACACATGGTGAAACTGTTTATCTTGAAAAAATGGCACCCGATGGTATAAAACCTGTCGACACTGCCACCATAGACGATAAAGGAGAATTTACCTTAACACCGAAAATCAAAGAAATTGGATTTTATCGTTTGAAAATTACTGACAAAAATTTTGCAACTTTCGTTTTTGAGGTCAATCAAAAAGTTAAGGTAACCGGCGATGTTGCTGATTTAGGAAACAGTTACCAGGTTGATGGTTCGCCTGACTCAAAATTATTTTTGGAAGTCAGCCGCACATCTTCTCTAAATTATAAACAACGTGATTCATTGCAAAAAACATATCAGGCTTTTGTAGATATAAATAAAGCAAATTCTAAGAGCATTGATTCGATGGCTAAAGTTTTGGAAATGCCTTATCAAAATTTGATTAAGGAACAGAATAATTATTTGATCTATTTTATTAATAAAAACAGTACCTCATTTGCATCCTTAGCGGCTATTCAACAATTACCAATAGAAGAGTTTGTTTCAACATATATTAATTTAGATAAAGTATTATTTGCCAAGTATCCAAATTCACCGTACATCAAAGCGTTTCATCAAGAGGTGAAATCAAAAACTGCCTGTGCAATTGGCGCACCTGCACCCGAAATAAACTTCAACACACCAAACGGAAAACCATTGGCTTTATCATCCTTAAAAGGCAAAGTAGTATTGGTTGATTTCTGGGCATCATGGTGTGGACCCTGCAGGATGGAAAACCCCAATGTAGTGGCGGCATACAACAAATACAAAGCAAAAGGTTTTGATATATACAGTGTTTCTTTGGATAATGATTTGAATAAATGGAAACTTGCCATACAGAAAGATAATTTGTCATGGAAAAATCATGTTTGTGATTTTCAAGGTTGGAAATCATCGGTGGTAGCAGAATATAACTTTAACGGTATACCTTCTAATGTTCTAATTGATAAAAAAGGAAATGTGATCGCGAAAAATTTACGCGGCATTGATTTAGAAAATAAATTGGCTGAGATTTTTAAATAACACCTCACCCCTTAATCCCCTATCCACATGGAGAGGGGAGCAATACAACAACAATGAAATTTTTCAATATTTCAATATTTTTTATTACTTTTTTTTCTAGCGTTACTAATGCTCAAACCTATTTCCAACAGGAAGTTAATTATACCATTCATGTAAAATTAGATGATAAAAAAAATGAGCTGACCGCTGATGAAAGTTTTGAATACATTAATAACTCACCTGATGATCTTACCTTTATTTATATTCATCTATGGCCGAATGCCTATAAAGAAAATACCACCGCGCTTGCCAAAGATTTTTTAAAGCACGGCGAAAATAAATTTTATTTTTCGAAAGAAGCTGATCGAGGTTACATCGATAAACTTGATTTTAAAATTAACGGACAAGCTGCAAAATGGGAGTTGATAAAGGACAGCATTGACATTTGTAAATTATATCTGAATGAGCCATTAATAAACGGAAAAAAAATAACTGTCAGTACTCCATTTCATGTAAAAATCCCTTCCGGTGAGTTTTCCAGATTGGGACATATTGGACAGTCCTACCAAATTACACAGTGGTATCCAAAACCGGCTGTTTACGACAAAAACGGATGGAACCAAATGCCTTACATCAATCAAGGTGAATTTTACTCGGAGTTTGGAAGTTTTGATGTGAGCATTACACTTCCTGAAAATTATGTATTGGGCGCTACCGGCGATATGATAGATGGAGAAAAAGAATTGGAATGGCTCAATCAAAAAGTGAAAGAAACAGAAGCTATCACTACCTTTGATTCCAAAGATTTATCATTTCCACCTTCCGATACTGCAACGAAAACACTGCGTTTCAAACAATCAAAAGTTCATGATTTTGCCTGGTTTTGCGATAAACGTTACCATGTTTTAAAAGGCGGAATAATAACGCCACACACACCGCATAAGGTTACCACCTGGACGATGTTCACCAATGCCGATGCCAACCTATGGAAAAAAAGTATCGAATATGTGAATGATGCAGTGTATTATTATTCACTTTGGAATGGCGATTATCCCTATAACAATTGTACTGCTGTTGATGGCACTATCAGTGCAGGTGGCGGAATGGAATATCCAAACATTACAGTAATTGGAAGTACAACAAATGCTTTTCAACTGGATTTGGTAATTGCACATGAAGTTGGACACAACTGGTTTTATGGAATGCTGGGAACCAATGAGCGTGTGCACCCCTGGATGGATGAAGGCATCAACTCGTTTTATGAAAATAGATATGTTGAAACAATTTATCTGGATAAAAATTTGTTTGGAAGATTTGGAGACAATGCTATCGGAAAAATATTTGATCTCCAGCAATACAAACATAAAAAAGAATATGAATTAATGTATTTGCTTTCTGCAGCAAAAAATGAAGATCAGGCAATTGAAAACCCTTCAACAGCATTCACTAAATTAAATTATGGTGCTGATGTATATTCTAAAACAACTGTAGTGTTTGATTATCTGGCTGCTTATCTCGGCGAAAATAAAATGGATATGGCAATGCAACAATATTTTAACGAATGGAAATTCAAGCATCCGCAACCAAATGATTTTAGAGAAATTATGGAAAAATCAACAGGGAAAAATCTGAATTGGTTTTTTGATGATCTTATTAACTCTACAAAAAAACTGGACTATAAAATAAAATATACCCACCAAAACCCTGATGGATCATGGGACATAAGTATTAAAAATAAAGGTGATATAAAAGGTCCTGTATTTATTCAGGGAATAAAAAACAATAAATTAGTCGGAGAAATCATGTTTGAGGGTTTTGATGGCAAGCAATTATTAAGCTTTCCTCCTGCCAGCATTGATCATTTTAAAATTGACTCAAAAGAAAATATGCCTGAAATAAACAGAAATAACAATACTATTCGTACCAAAGGCATTTTCAAAAAAGTAGAACCGATCAAATTACAATTTCTCGGAAGCCTAAATAATCCGGACAAAACACAACTCTTTTTTACACCTGTTGCAGGATGGAATAACTATAATAAAAATATGTTTGGTATGGCATTCTACAACACGTCACTTATACAAAAAAAGTTTGAATTCGAATTAATGCCAATGTATAGCTACACTACAAAAGATCTTATAGGTTATGGACGATTAACATATAATATCTTTCCGAAAAGTAATATATTTCAACACATCTCCATTGGAGCAACAAGCACACGATATACCTATTCCAATATTCCTTTTGATTTGAATTTTAATAAAATTGCTCCCGAATTAAATATCAAATTTAAAAAGAAACGAGCAACAAGCCCTTACTCAAATTCGATCCGTTACCGCAACATCAGTATTATTCAAGATTCTTATAATACCAATATTCATGCGGATCCTTCAGGCAATACTTTGTCTTATGAATCAACGAAACTTAGAAAAAATTTTAACGACATCACTTATGTTTTCTCCAAAGCAGATGCTATTAAGCCTTATAACATAAAATTAAATTTACAACAAGGAGAAAAAATGTGTAAAACATCAATCACTGCAAACTATTCTCACAAATTCAAGGAGAAAAACAAAGGGTTTGATATTCGTTTTTTTGCCGGAACATTCATAGGAACCAATGCTGCTGATGCAGGTCCATATCGCTTCCGATTAAGCGGTCAACGTGGTTATCAGGATTATTTTTATGACAATATTTTCCTTGGCCGTACAGAAACTAGCGGTGTATATGCTAATCAATTTACCGAAACAGATGGAGGGTTTAAATTTTATTCAGCTTTAGGACAAACATCAAAATGGATAACTGCAGTCAACTTAAAATCCTCCTTGGGCAATATAAAATTACCCTTGAATGTGTATGCAGATATTGGAATGACGGGTAAAGACGGAAGACTCACGGATAATGTTTTATACAATGCTGGTCTTTCTTTTTCTGTCAAAAAAAATGTTTTCGAAATTTATTTCCCATTGCTTTTATCACAGGATTTTAAAAATTATATTCAAACAAATAATTTAAAATACATTGAAACCGTCCGATTTACATTAAATTTGAACTTGTTAAATCCATTTGATCTGATCAAAAATTTTGAATTGTAAAATGAATAACACTAAAATATTAATCTGTTGAAGCCAAACAAAAAAATATATTTCGCATCCGATTTTCATTTAGGAATACCCAACCACGAAAAAAGTATTGTTCGTGAAAAGCGTATTGTGAAATGGCTGGATGAAATAAAACACGATGCCCAGGAAATATATCTGATGGGCGACTTGTTTGATTTTTGGTTTGAATACAAACATACTGTCCCGAAAGGTTTTACCCGTTTGCTCGGGAAGATAGCAGAAATAACCGACTCGGGCATACCTGTAACTTTTTTTACGGGCAATCATGATATGTGGATGTTCGAATATTTTCCAAAAGAGTTAGGAGTTAGTATTTATAGAGAACCGATAACACGTGAATACAATGGCAAAAAATTTTATTTAGGTCATGGTGATGGATTAGGTCCCGGTGATCATGGATATAAGTTCATTAAAAAAGTATTTGCGAATCCGATATGCCAATGGCTGTTTGCCCGATTGCATCCCAACTTTGCAATGGGTATGGGAAATTATTGGTCCAAGAAAAGCAGATTATCGAACGGTACTATTGATGAAAAATTTACCGGTGAAGAAAATGAATGGCTGGTAGTTTATTCGAAAGAAGTATTACAAAAAGAACATTTTGATTTTTTAATATTTGGTCACCGTCATTTACCTTTAGATATTAAACTGAACGATAAAAGCCGATATATAAATCTGGGCGAATGGATAAATTATAATAGCTATGCGGTTTTTGATGGAGAAAATTTGGAACTAAAGTATTATAAATGATGTGCTGATTATTAATTTGCTGATGTGCTAATAAAAAAAAATGAGCAATCAATCAGCACATTACATTATTTTTTCGATAAGGTCCGCCAAGCGATTAGAATACCCAAATTCATTATCATACCATCCGATCACTTTTACCAAATTACCTACTACTGAAGTGAATTCAGGATCAAAAACACATGAATGAGAATTACCAATAATATCAACAGATACAATCGGATCTTCCATGTATTGTAAATATCCTTTCAAATTAGTTTCACTAACTTTTTTAAATGCCGCGTTAATTTCTGCTACAGTAACCGGTTTCTCCAATACACAAGTAATGTCTGTTAACGAGCCATCGGGAACAGGAACACGCATACCACAACCCCCGAGTCTACCTTCTAAATGCGGGAATATTTTTGTGATCGCTTTTGCAGCACCTGTTGATGTAGGAATAATGGAAAGTGCTGCTGCGCGCCCTCTGCGCAGATCTTTGTGCGGTGCATCGTGCAAACGCTGATCGCCGGTATACGAGTGAACTGTTGTAATAAAACCATCTTCCAATCCCCAGTTTTCATCCAATACTTTTATCATTGGTGCTGCACAATTAGTAGTGCAGGATGCATTAGAAATAATAATATCATCCTTGCTTAACAAACTATCATTCACACCAAGCACGATCGTCTTTATATCACTTGATTCCGGTGGTGCCGAAATAATTACTCTTTTAGCTCCCGCTGTGATATGCTTTCCGGCAGTTTCTTTGGTTAAGAAAAAACCTGTTGATTCTATTACAACATCAATATCTAACTTTTTCCAAGGTAAATTGGCGGGATCTTTTTCAGCAAAGATCAAGGTCTTTTTTCCATTTACAATGATTGCTTTATCTTCCGCTTTAACATCCGCTTTTATCACTCCATGAATTGAATCATATTTTAAAAGATGAGCAAGTGTTCTGCTATCTGTAAGGTCATTGATCGCAACTATTTCAATGTTCGCACGCTCAAGCATTACACGAAACGAAACACGTCCTATTCGTCCAAAACCATTTATAGCAACTTTTATTTTTTTCATACTTAATGTTTTTTACAAAGATATATCGAAAGAAACCAGATTAACAATATTTATCTATAAGCATATAACGAGCAAGAGTATAAATCGTTTCTCATTATTCAATAATTTTTTAAATTAGTATTACATTTACAAAGATCAAAGAAATAATTTGGTAATTATAGTCATATTTTAAAACGATAACAATGATAAAAACAATCCAATATCTAAGTAAAGAAAGAATTGTTGCCTTTAGTGATGGAGTAATTGCAATCATAATAACATTAATGATCCTGGATATACACTTTCCAACAATAGCTTCAGAATCTGGCTCAGATAAAATATGGTTACAATTATCCGGAATGCTCCCCCAAATTATTGCTTATTCAGTTAGTTTTTATGGCTTGGGAATATTCTGGATCAATCACCATAATTTTTTTCACATGATAAAGCATTCGGATAGAAATTTTCTTTGGCTGAATTTGAATTTATTATTTTGGTTATCGCTTATTCCATTACCCACCTCCTACCTTGCAAATCATTATGATTCACCGATCGCAACTACATTATATGGTACTGTTATGCTTATAAGTCATGCCAGTTTCGGATTCCTTGTATTGTATGCATCCAAAAAAAATTTAACATTGGATAATTATAACCAGGCTTCTATCCGACGAATTTTGAGGACGATCATCATAAGCTGTATTTTGTGGTTAACTGCTATTGCTGTTGGATATCTTTCCACCTATATTTCTTACGCAATTATTTTAATGATCGCCGTTGCTTATTTCCTTCCTCAAAACCTGGAGTTGCATCATGATCCCAAAGAAAATGAATAACAAAATAAAATGAAAAATATAGATACGAGTAAACCGGTAATGGTAACCGGGGCAACAGGATTTGTTGCTGGTTGGATAGTAAAAAAATTATTAGACCAGGGAATAACTGTTCACGCTGCTGTCAGGGATCCGAATGACAAAGAAAAATTAAAATATTTAGATCAGTTAGCGGAAAAATCTTCCGGAAAAATAAAATATTTTAAAGCTAACCTGCTTGAAAAGGGTTCTTATAAAGAAGCCATGAAAGATTGTGAATTAGTATTTCACACGGCATCACCTTTCAAAATGGTAGTAAAAAATAATCAAAAAGACTTAGTTGATCCTGCCTTAAAAGGAACAAGAAATGTATTGGAATCCGTTAATGAAACCGAAAGCGTAAAAAGAGTTGTGCTGACCAGCAGCGTTGCATCCGTATACGGAGATAACAAGGATGCAGACAAAATTGCAAATGGAATTTTTACGGAAGAACATTGGAACGAAACGTCTACCATAGATCATCAACCTTATTCCTATTCTAAAGTAGTTGCTGAAAAAGAAGCGTGGGCGATAAATAAATTACAAGACCGATGGGATCTGGTTACCATACTTCCTTCTTTTGTTTTAGGTCCCGGAATTAATCCAAAAGGAACATCGGAAAGTTTTAGCATTGTAAAACAATTAGGAAACGGTTTAACAAAAGCGGGTGTTCCTAATCTCCATTTAGGTGCAATAGATATAAGAGATCTGGCGGATGCTCAAATTAAAGCAGGATATACTCCCGAAGCAAAAGGAAGATATATCATTTCTAACGAGCATGTAACTTTATTAAAATTAGGTCAGATCTTACGAAGTAAATTCGGAAATAAATATCCATTTCCAAGAACTGAATTTCCTAAATTTCTGGTTTGGGTGTTTGCACCTTTTGCCGGCTATAAAAGAAAAATGATCCAACTGAATATTGGAATAAAATTAGCGCTCGACAACTCAAAAAGTATAAAGGAGTTAGGAATGGACTATCGCCCGGTTAGTGAATCCATTGTCGATTTTTTTCAGCAAATGATCGATAACGGGGTAATACGTTCAAAAAAATAAGCAAGCAATAATTAATTTACGAGATAAGAAAATTCGTCAATCAACAATCGTAATTCGTCAATTTAAAATATATGTTTTTCTGCATGATAGGAAGAACGCACCAATGGACCGCTTTCTACAAAACGAAAACCTTTTTCAAGACCAACAACTTTATATTTCGCAAATACATCGGGATGAATAAACTCTTGTACCTTTAAATGTTTTGGTGATGGTTGAAGATATTGTCCGATAGTAAAAACATCACAACCCACGGCACGCAGATCATCCATCGTTTCGTAAATTTCCTGTTCCGTTTCTCCCAAACCCAACATAATTCCCGATTTGGTTTTTAAACCTGCTTCTTTCAATCGTTTCAATACTTCCAGGCTTCTGTCATATTTAGCTTGAATACGAACTTCTTTGGTAAGTCGTCGAACAGTTTCTGTATTGTGCGAAACAATATCAGGATGAACATCAATAATACGTTGGAGGTTTTCCCGGTTGCCTTGAAAATCAGGGATGAGTGTTTCAAATTTTGTTTGCGGACTCACTCTCCGGATGGCATTAATTGTTTCTACCCAAATGATAGAACCGCCATCTTTTAAGTCATCGCGGTCAACCGAAGTGATGACGCAATGTTTAACATTCATCAACAACACCGATTGTGCAACGCGTTCGGGCTCTTGTAAATCAACAGCCTTGGGTTTACCGGTTGCTACATTGCAAAATCCGCATGAGCGGGTACATATATTCCCAAGGATCATAAATGTTGCAGTGCCTGCACCCCAGCATTCGCCTTTATTTGGACAATTACCGCTTTCGCAAATGGTGTGTAATTTATGGGTGGAAACCATTTCACTCACCTTCGCATATTCTTTACCTGTCGGAAGTTTTACCCGCAACCAATCAGGCTTTTTCTTAAATGGTGTTTCTTCTCTAATTTCCATTAAACTATTTTCTGCAAGCTACTCAACTAACACCCGCTCTCCTTTAGGAGAGCGGATTAAGGGGTGAGGCCTTAAAACCATTTTTTACCCCAGATCATTTTAATGTATAAAGAAAAATAGGCAATTTGTTTTTTGTTGTATGCCATTATCTGAAGCCCTTGAGGATACACATCAGCTACAACTCCTGTTTCTATTGCTTTTATCGCATCGTAACGGTCGGCATATTCAAAACTCAAAGCCAATTTTGCATAGGCTCCCGGAACTAATGTTGTTTTATTCATTCCGGTAAAAAAAGGTGCTTTGCCAAAAATATCTTCCTGTTGCTGAGCGGTCGGATCATATCTTTCTGCTACCGGAAGGTCATTCGTATTGGTCTTTTTAATTTCAAGATAAACAGGTTTTGCAAAAGCCAAAACACCACCTACAAAGGTAGAATAACGTATCTCTACATTTTTTTTTTCGGTTTTTTGAAAAAGTATATTTTGAAAACCGAAACCTGATCGAACCAACAAAATAGAATTGAGTTTGCCATATATGTAACCCTGTGAACTCTGGTAATAGGAGTTAACAGTTTTAACCTCTTTAGGATGTTTGAAGTTTTGCATTTCCACTTCAAACATTCTTTTTCTGTCAACATTAACTTGCTTGCCTCTTCTAAAACTAAGACCTATACCTCCTGCAGAATGCACGAAAGCACCAAAGCTTGCTTCATTCCGATATATTACTTTTAAGTCCTCACCGCTTTCCAAACGCGAAATAGCATCCTTTGTCTGCTGTCCGGCAACTCCAAAAGAAAAAAAGGAAAATAAAATAAAAGCAAAAATGATTTTATACATTATATTATCTTTGTTATCACAAATGTATTAATTTTATTATGCATTTTTATTGATAATTTCATTGAGTTTACGCAGAAGTTTATTTTTGACAACAATTTCACGAATTATCAATAAAATTAGTGTAATTCGTGTCATATTGTATTTTTGTATTAGTCCGAATTTATTTATTTAACCAGAATTTGTATGCGTATAATCACATTTCCAATATAGATAATCCTTATAAACACTGATAATAAACATCTATGAAAACATCTAAAATTATTTATCTCGGAAACTTACGTACAGAAGCTGTTCATTTGCAATCGGGCACTACCATTATTACAGATGCACCAACCGACAATAATGGTAAAGGCGAAGCTTTTTCACCTACCGATTTGATGTCAACGTCATTGGGTTCTTGTATGTTAACCATTATGGGAATTGTTGCAGAGCGACATGCAATAAATATCGAAGGAACAACTATTGACATTACAAAAATTATGGAATCTAACCCTAGACGAGTTGGCGAAATTATTGTTGAGTTTTATTTGCCCGCAAATAATTATTCTGATAAAGAAAAACAATTGCTCGAAAATGCTGCTCGTACTTGCCCTGTAGCTCAAAGTTTAAAAGCGGAACTAAAACAAACTGTAGTTTTTAATTATTAAATAACCGTTTTAATTTTTTTGTTACGGCAAACGCAATGTCTTCGATTGCGCATTTATGGTTTGTTACCATACATCCCTTTGATGATGGAAATGGTCGTATTGCACGTGCGATAGAGATCCTTACATCAAACCGACAATATTTTCAGAATTTATTCTTTCTATTTGCAGTTAAAATATTAACTTTCTAATGTACAGCAATTACATCTTCTACAACCAATACTACAAAACTATTAGGTTTAATTGAAGGACGAGGTTTTGGATTTTCTTTTGTTGGTTCGGGGCGTTCTGCATATTCTGCCGTAGGTGTAAACAATTGATGTGTAGTTTTGTTTAAAGTAATAGTTCTTGCTCCTTTTTGAGTAGAGATTGTTTCAATTACCTTAAACGTATTTTCGTCTTGTTCCTTAATAACAGTTATAGTTCCTTCGCCATTGCAAGAATATGCATATTTTCTTTCAGAATCAAAAGCAACACCATCACAGCCTTCACCAATAGGCAACGTACTTATCACCTTTCCATTTTCTGCATTTAGCATTACCATTAATTTATTTCCGCATCCCGAAAAAAGTCGATGTGTTTTAGTATCTATTGCTAATCCTGTCGGCTCTTCACCCGGTGCAATACTCCAAACATTTTTTATTTTTAACGTTGTAGCATCGATCACAGTTATAGTGCTTTTATCCTCTATGTTTACATAGATATTTCCTTGCCCGTCAGTAACCGAAACTTCCGGTTTACCATCCAGTTGAATAGTTTCAATAATTTGATTTGTTTTCGCATCAAGTATAGTGGCATCTTTACTTTTACCATTAAAAATAAATACCTTATGAGAAAATTCATCATATAAAATGTCATCGGGATTGATTCCTTTTATTTTTATTTTTGAGAGTGTAACAAATGTTTTTAAATCAAATACAGTTATTGAAGTATCTTTTCCATTACTAATAAAGCCCTTATTTAAGTCGTTAGCAATAGCAATACCATGAACTCCTTTAGTATCAGAAATAGTTGCAACGGTCTTTTCAGTTTTTAAATCTAAAACATTAACAACCGTTCCATGAGATAAAAATAAATGCTGGGCAGGCTCATCTATGGCTAGAAAATCCCAGCCTCCATCACCAATTACATTTATTTTTTTTACAACTTTATATTGAGCACCATTTGATTGTGCATTTATATTTAAAGTTGAAATTATTGAGATGATTGTTAAAAATTTATACATGGTTATTGTTTTATTGTTGAACGTTTTTTAAAATATCTGATCGATACTAATATTACGATAATAATCAGGACAATGGAAATAATTATATATTTCATATTTCCTATATTGTTTCCGGCATAGTTCAAATATGGTCCGAACATCCTGCCCGCTGCAACAAACAATACACTCCATGTTATTGCTGAAACAAGAGCTATTGGTAAAAATACCCCGGGCTTAATTTGCATTAAGCCTGCTATAACGGATATGTAACCACGGATAAATGGAATAATACGACCTATATAAATAATCCATCTTCCGCCTTTTGTTATTCGTTTAGATAGTTTATCAATTGTATTTTGTGATGTAGGTAACCAACGGGGTTTGCGCTTAAGAATATATATTCCAAAAAAATAAAAAACAGCATAAAGAATGCTGGTACCAATTAAATCAGCAGATACAGTTACTAAAATAATATAAGGAAAAATTAGTATTCCTTTAAGTGTAAGGTAGCCTGAGAACATAAGTACCAATTCGTTTGGTACCGGATTTGGAATACCCATCTCTTGAATAAAGATGAGAATGAAAAGTGCGAAATATCCATAATTAGCAATAAAATCAATCAATTCATGGGGCATACTATTTAAACTTTTAGAAATCCATTAACATTTAAGAACGATTTATTTTCATTGTTTCAATATATTCAGAAGGTGTTGTACCTTCTACCTCTCTAAAAACACGATTAAAAGTTGTTTGGTGAATAAATCCTGCCTTGTTATAAATATGTTTAAGTGTGAATTTTTCATGTTCCTTATTATTCAAATTTCGCTTTACTTCGTTGATCCGGTAATTATTTAAAAATGATTTAAAATTGGCACCATTTTTTTGATTGAGTGCTTTAGAAATATAGGTAACATTGCTGTTTAAGTCTATTGCTAATTGCTGGATATTAAAATCCGGATTTTGGTAGGGTTGTTGTGTTTCAAAATAACGTTCTATCTGCTCATATAATTCTTCAAACTTATCATTGAAAACTGGAGTTTCTTTTTTGACAAAATCTTGTATGTCATTCTTTTTTTTATTTTCATCTATAAGAACTTCACTTTTTTTATTTTCATTAATAATGCCAAATTGTTTTATTTTAAGTTTGTTAAACTCATTCATATAATAAAGTAAAAAAAGCAGCAGATAGATCGATAATGTAATAATGCTATAATTTACAAACATGACACTTTTAGGTGATAGCTTTGCGGTACTTTGAATGTTCAATAGATCAGAAACAAAAGGAGCTGAAACAGCTAAGGTCAAAACAATGATGGTCCAGTAAATGGTAGCTTTGAACGATTTTATCATTAATACTGCTATTGGGATGGTAAAAAACCATATATATGAAATGGGTAGAATTTCCCAAAGTATCAGCAATTTTATATACGCCAAAAATGTAAAGGCGGGAAAGGCAATGTCCGTTGCTGCTTCGAAATTGTATTCAAATTTAGAAATTATATAATAATAAATATATCCGGTTGCACAAAAGGAAGCAAACTCAATATAGGCTACTATTTTTAGATCTAACAAATAATAGAATACAGAATAAAATATCAATAAACCCATTATAGAAGCTACGAAGCGATTCATAAACTGCTTCCTCACCATTTGTAATTCTAATGCACCCTGTTCCATTTATGATGATTAAATTCCACCTTCATTTTATTTTTTTGCAATTACGAGAAACAATTTCATTAAGTTAAAACATGTATTCCATAAGCTAAAACATAAAATGTTTTGTTTTAAAAATATGCAATTAGTTGATAATCACTAAACAATTACAAAAATAAAGTTAATAAAAATATCGACTTATAATCAATATTGTTTTCTCTTAAATTGTCCAATATATTTGCATCAGAATAAACAAAATCAAATATAAAATAATTAACAGTTTAAAGCAAACTGAATAATCCAAAAAAATATAAAAAATGAAAAAATCATTATTGTTAGTATTTACTTTGGTTATCGGAGCATCGGGTTTTGCTCAAGAAATACCTAATGGGGGGTTTAAAACTTTTACAGCTGGAGTTCCTAACGGTTGGACAGCAGCCAATTCAGCTTTTACGGGTAGCAAAACAGGAGCATTGAGAATCAGAGTGAATCCAACAATAGTGGGAACAAATGATGATTCAACTGCTGTATTTGTAACGGCTCAGAATCTTGGTACTATAAATCCAGGTGTTATTGTTTCAGGAGTTGGCAATGGTGCTGCTGTAACTTTAAGCGGTATAACCGGAGGTTTCCCGGCCACAGCCCGTCCGGTTAATTTGTCCGGCTTTGCTAAATACGCAACATCGGGATCCAACCATGGTGGTATTGCCGTTGTTGTATCTCACTGGAATACCGGGACTCACAAAAGAGATACACTTGGCGGATACTCAAGTGGCATTTATTCCATCAATGCCGTTTCAAAATTTACAAATTTTAATATCCCTATCACATATAATCCTTCATTCAGTGGAATAACACCGGACAGTATTCAAATTATCCTGATGTCTTCTAAAACAGCTCCTCCTGCTGCAAATGAAGTAGCTGCAATTGGAGACAGTTTATACGTGGATGTTTTAAGATTTTCATCTTGTTCGCCCGATCCAAGCGTAACACTAGGAAGCAGTACTCCGGTTATAAAACCAAATCCTCCGGGAATAACTCCAGGGGCTAGTGAATACGTTTTAGCAAATACTGATTCCCGTACTGTTTCTTATACATTTACCGCTTCTGTTCCTAGTCCTACTACTGCTACATTTGTAGTTTTTCCTTTGACTATTGATCCATTGGATAGTGTGCATTTGGGTAATCCTTCAGGAATGCCTCCGGGTCTTTCTGTTACCTGTGGCTATCCAAGTTGTACATTATATGGAAACAGCATTGGCTGTTATACTATTTCCGGTACTTTACCAAGTACTAACGATGTAAAATATACCATGGTAATTCCAAATACTGCTTTTGGTATTTCAAGTTTCTTTTTAACTGCTTTTGGTGATGAGATTGTACAAAATCAAGGAGCCCGCCCTCAGGATACTTTAACAATAACTGTTGGAACCCCTGCTGCTCCTATCACCCAGACTGTCACACCCGGTCCGGCAATTTCTCCATTACCGGTCAGAACCACTCAATCGATAGCAGGAGGAGTAAAACATTCTCTGTTCATTTGTAGCAATGGTACGGTAAAGTCTTGTGGAGATAATCCTTTTGGACAATTAGGTGATGGAACCACTACACCAACAACAATACCCACTCAAGTGAATGGCCTTACAGGCATCGTGTCTGTTTCTGCAGGCCGAGGACATTCTATGTTCCTGAAAAATGACAGCACTGTTTGGGTATGCGGAGATAACACTTTTGGACAATTGGGCGATGGAACAATCACTCAAAAAACAACACCTTTTAAAATTAATGCTCTTTCGGGCATTATAGCAATTGATGCGGGATATCATCATTCTTTATTTTTGAAGAGTGACGGAACTGTTTGGGCTTGCGGAAGAAATAATATGCTCTTAGGTGGTGGTCAATTGGGTGATGGAACCACAATCGAACGACACAGTCCAATCCAGGTGAATGGTCTTACAGGCATTGTTGCCATGTCAGGTGGAGATAATTTTTCCCTGTTTTTGAAAAATGATGGCACTGTATGGTCTTGTGGAGCCAATTACGCAGGTCAATTGGGTGATGGAACAACGGGTGATAAACACGCTCCTATTCAGATCATGGCTCTTTCAGGTATGAGGGCTGTTGCTGCAGGATTTGATCATTCTGTATTTCTAAAAAATGACGGGACCGTTTGGGCATGCGGACTTAATTTGTGCGGAGAATTAGCTGATGGAACAACGACAAACAGATCTACTCCGTTTATGATAACTTCTTTGAGCGAGATTGTAGCTATTGATGCCGGAAGTGACAACAATCTCTACCTCAAAAATGACGGGACAGTTTGGGGTTCAGGAATAAATGGTGAAGGAGAATTGGGAGATGGAACTGGTATTGAACGACATACCCCTATTCAGGCAAATGTGAGTGGCATTAAGGCTATTTCGGCAGGAGATTATTTTTCTCTTTTAAATAAAAATGATAGCACCGTTTGGGCCAGCGGAATGAATACAAATTCACAATTAGGAGACGGAACATTTGTTAATAGATCATCTCCGGTGAAGGTAACAAATTTATGCAGTGTTTTTACCGTAACCGGAATCAAAGAAAATTCAATAAAGAATATTGTTACTTCTGTATTTCCTAATCCAAGTCATGGTGTATTCACCATCCTTGCAGAAGGGGCTTCGAACGCTCAACTGACTATTACAAATATAATTGGAGAACCAATTTACTCAGCCAAAATGAATGCTAACAAAGTAATCGTTGACATCAGTAAGGAATCCCAAGGATATTACATCTATTTTATAAAAAATGATAATGGAATAATGGGAGCCGGTAAAATAATTATTGAGTAAACCACTCAATGAACTGAAACAATAAATTTCGGACACGAATTTCACTAATTTTTTCGCCTACAATTCGTGGAATTCGTGTCAGATTTATTTTCAGATAAAAACTATAGTTTTACTTCAGGATAATTAATGTCATATTTTTCTAGTGTCTCTACTATTTTTTTTAGAATGGCATAATTCTTATACCATTTTGCATCTGCGGGAATTATATGCCATGGCGCATCTTCTGAGCAATTTTCAAAAATAGTTTCATATACTTTTTTATATTCATCGTGTTTGCTGATGGCAATAATATCTCCTTTTTGGTACTTCCAACGTTTATGCTCATCTGTTTTTCTTTCCTCTAACCGCATTAGCTGTTCATTATGGGATACGTGAAGATAAAATTTCATTACAATCGTATTGCTCTTTATCAATCCTCTTTCAAAAACATTTATTTCGTTAAAACGTTCTTTAATTTGTTTATCATTTGCTGATTTATTTATAACCGGCATCAGTATATCTTCATAATGGGATCGATTAAAAATATGTATGAAACCTTTTGCAGGACATTCTTTAGTAATTCGCCATAAGAAGTGATGAGCAGCCTCTTCTGCTGAAGGCACTTTAAAAGATTTTACATTGCAGCCGGCGGGGTTTACACCAGAAAAAACATTCTTTACCGCACCGTCTTTACCTGAGGCATCCATTCCTTGCAAAACAATAAGAACAGCATATTTTTGTTGTGCATACAGTTTGTTTTGAATAGTAGACAGCCTTTCTATTAAACGAATATTTTCTTTAGCTGCGGCTGCCTTAGTTATCTTTTCAGTGGGCGAAGTTGAAATTTTAGATAGTTTAATTCGGTGACTCATTTTTTTTAATTATTGAATTAATATTTGAATACTTTTAAATATTTACACTTTATTTTCACCTGATCTTATAAACAAAACTTACGTGATTTTTATTTACCGGATTTAACCAATGCATCAATTCATCAATGAAACTGGGCTGTATCGTAGCTTCGTAAGTAAGCGTAGGAATATATTTTTTCAAATTCGCAACTCGTTTGTCTATATTTTCTTCTTGCATAAATACAACATAATTGGGTTTATCCTTTGCCGACAGATTCACATATGTATTATTATAATAAGCATCTGCAGGGAGAAGCTTTGTTATTCCTGTAACATATCCCCATTTTTTTAAATAAAACAAGGGGGGCATAATAAAATCATCTCTATTGCTGTCTTCTATTATTATTGAATTTACATCACCTTTACTTGCAATGTAAACCATAGCTTCCACTCTGCTTCTTTTTGAATATGCAACAGATACGACCACTAATGGAATTGTATTTATTATCCAAAAGAAAATCCAAAATCCTCTTAATAGTTTTTTATGAGAGAACCAATATTTAGATTTACTAATAAAATCAGACCATCCGATATAACCAAGCATAATAACAAAAGGAATAATGGGTAAAATAAAACGCTCTTGCTTATTTGCAAAATAAGAATGGAAAACAAAAAAAATAAAACTAGGAAGAAACAATAACAAATGCTTTTTCCAAAGGCGAAAAAATCCGAAAAATAAAAAGAAACTTATTGGTGGAATTAATATTCCAAGAATTAATACAAAATACATATACCATTGCTGAACAAAATAAGTATTCGCATTTTCAATATTATAACGTACATATTCCTGAAATTCAACGAAAGGTTTTCCCCAAATAAGATAATCGGTTCCACCTTGTATTAGAGCGGCAACAAGTAAAAAAAAGAAACCGAGAACAAATGCTTCTTTTATTCGTTTCATAAACAACAATGCTAAACCAAATCCTCCTGTGAACATAATGGTTTGAAAACGAATAGAAAATGCGATACCTAATAGGATACCGGCTATTATGTATGGGGAATTTTTTTCCTTTTCTTCATTTTTAATTACTATCCATGTAGCATAGATTAATGGTGTTATGCATACAAATTCAACCAAATTGTGTACACTCATAAATGGCATAAACCAATATAATCCCAGTAAAATGCCTACCATTTTCGCTTCATGTTTACCTGCTACCTTTTCTGTAATTTTATAACCAAAGAAAATGATTAGAAGAGAAAGCGAAGCATGTATAAATCGTACGATATACATTTTAGTTTGAGGATCGTCCAAACCGATAGCTTTAAGAAATAAAAATAAAAAATAATGCAAGCCCGAATAAAAAAAGCTATGCCCTGAAGGTGTTGGCGCTTGACCCAATTGGGAGCCTGGTAACCAATTATTATAATCAAAACCATCAACCCATGATTGAGCAGGTTCTATTACCAAAAAATGGTCGTCATGCATTCCATATCCTTTAGAAAACAATACTGCAAATAATCTGATAAATGCGGATACGAATAATATTAATTGGAGTGGCTTTTCAGCCCACATTTTTTTAATTAAATTCATTACTCAAGTTTTTTCTTAATTTAAAAATATTCAGATGGAAAACATTTTATGGAAGCAGAGATTTGTTGTATAAATCAACAACCATATTAGCATGTTTTTTCTCTTTAATATGAAAGGTAACAGAAAGTATTTCGCAACTTAAGCTACCCAATATCATATATGCACCAAGTCTTTGCCGGTCTGTCCTGGCAATTCTTTGCGCCTTCCTGCTGCCAACTGTCGAGATATTTGTCCTGTTTTTTAAAGCGGAAAAAACTCCTGCAAATGTTAAAATTCCACCTGCACCAAGAGCAACTCCACCAATAAGAAAACAATTTTTTGTGAATTTTATTTTTTCTGTTTTTGTTATTATCTGGTTGATTTTTGCATTCTGCTGTTTCCAAACAATATCCAGCATATTTTGTTCTGTAATTTTTTGACTTTTATAATAATAAATTTTTCCACCTGGTTGTATCGACAGATCATTTTTAACCGCTGGGGTTTGGGGTGCGGAAGAACCTTCAAATGATTCTTTCACTCCACTACCATAAATAATATATTTCAGTTCCCATTTTAAAGTTGTAAAGGTAGGACCGGTTTGATAATCAAAACGCTTGTATTTAATTTCCGTAGGATTCACCTCAAGTATTTTGACTGCAATTTTTTCATCGTTTCGTTTTACAATGGTATCCTGAGCTCTAAGAGCCGGAATATAAATAACCATCATAATGGCAATGAACCGAATGAATCGGTATAATTTTTCTGACAATAAAAAATTTTGTTTCATGATTTTTTGGAATTGAAATTTACACTTTTTTTTATATTTTATATACTATATTTTATCATTTTATTTATAAAATTTACATTAAAATACCTCGGAAACATTAAAGAAAAACCCTTGAGAACCATTTTCCCCAAAACCATAATCAACAGCAAGTCTTACACCAGAAATTTTATTAAGTTTTACACGGAATCCGAATCCTGCTGCCGGTAGAATTTTTTCAAACCGAACGCTTCCCAATTCTGAAACACTTTCAGCATTTGCAAAAACTACCCCACCCAACAAACCGTTTTTAGTTAACCTGAAACGGTATTCCGATTCAAAATATAAAAAAGCAGGTCCTCTTAATCTGCCCTGAATATAACCTCTTCCTGAATTGGAATTAACGTCCCATCCAGTACTTGGCAAATCGAAATAAGGAGGGTTACCACCAAAAGTAAACCAATTCAAATTCCAAAAAGCCAATACATTGTCTGATTTTTTGGATAGCTTAATGTATTTCTTAAATTCTAAATATACGGATTGCCAATTTTGATTACTTCCCATATATTTGGAATTATACCGATACGAGAAATTGAAAACACTTGCCTCATTTCCATAATTGCTGTTTTTTCTGCTATCATATAAAAAATTCAATGATAATCCAGATGATACCGTAGTTCGTGCGTTTGCATTATACTCTTGAAAATTTGTTCCTGATCCTTCTTCTTTAATATCAAAATGGTAATCCAGATTATACCCAAGTCCGGAATAAAATTTAGAAGAACCAATTTTTTTCAACGCTTCCTGATACACCCTGATGTATGAATAATTTATTAAATTAGCATTATCAATCGCAGTATGACCGCCTAAACCATAAGTATATGTGGGATATTTATAGGCACGCCAATCGCCTAAAAAAACAAATTTATTTTTGTTTGACCAAACATTAGAAATGATATTCAATAAAAATTGATTGTGATCCAATGATTTAATAGGATTAATTGAAATAGTTGAAAGATTGGTACTGTCACTCTTACCTCTTAAAAAAGATAAATTTGTTGCTATAACCGCAGTTGTTCCGGTTTGTAAAGCATAACCAACAGCCGGAAAAACTGCAACGAGTACCTTGCCAGATTTTAAGACTTCACTTTTTTTTGGTAACACGGAAAGCGGTAAAATAACAATTGCGGTATCTTCAATGGGTAATGCTGCATGATGGCGTATTTCAAAAAGTTCCTTAAGAACATCTTTTATGTCCAGTTGTTCGTAAGTAATTAAACTATCTTTTGGTATGGCACTTTCAGATTTAACAAATTGAGCATTGGCATCAGATGAAAAAAATATTGAATAAAAAATAATTATTATTTCAATAATTCTTTTAGGCCTGAAAATTTGATATTCGATATTTCCTAAATTCAATGGTTATTGAAATTGTAAATTTATTTCTACGTAAATTTTATTTTGATACCGATAAGATTAATCTTCGAAATATAGGAAAAGAATTCTTACTGAACCACTGCAGACATCTTGCTAACGGAATAAGCAGAAAAATATCCAAGTCCGCCATTGCTTATATTGCTAATTGGATTTGCAGGCAAAGCCGATAAAAACTGCCTAACACTTGTGCTTCCTATCGCTCCGTTAATAGTATTATAAAAATCGTACGCTCTTTTATCAATGCATTGTAATTGTATGCTTACTGTATCTGCCAAGATTAACTTTGTTCTAAAAGTAACTGAAAGTTGCTGACCATCGCTTAACTTATCTGAAACAATCCTTGAAGTATTATCTCCTATTGCCAATGAATCATTTGAATTAATTACAACTCTATAAAAATTTCCGACCCCAACAGGATCCGTAAACTTACATACCACCCGATAACCACTAACTGCATTCGTAAAACGATTCGTACTTGGTTCAATTAAAAACGAATCAATGGCAACAGGAAATGGCATTGTAGATATACCGGTAAACGTGTTTCCATTAGTAACTATCTCAATGGTATATTTTCTGCCCGGTGTTCCGATTAATGAAGTGGTTTTATAAATGCCTTGAGTCGTTTCCGTCAGCGTTTCGCTATTGCCTGCATCGTCAACTATTTTTGCATTAGCACCCGATATTGCAGGAAAGGTATTATCACTGTAATAAGCAACACTATAATTTAAGTTAACAATATATGGACCTGGTGCATTCGAAATATTAGCCTGCACAACAACTTTGTTATCCGCGTTTTTTAAATCCAACGTAATCACTTTCACGCAGGAAGAAAAAAGCATAAGAATAATTGAAACCAAGACAATGAAAAATTTATTATACGAACATCTATTTTTCATGATTTAAAATTTAAAATTATAGGTTATAGATGGAACCCATCTGAATAATGAAAGCTGAACGGCTTGCGTTTTAGAAGGATCATTTGGATCAGGCTGGAAAGAAATTGAGTATGGATTCTGTCTTCCATAAACATTATAAACCGAAAAATTCCAGTCAGAATCATACTTATCCGTTTTCTTCCCTTGCAACGTTACACCAACATCCAGACGGTTGTATGAAGGCATGCGATACCCATTACGCTCCGTATAATAATTTACCACTTGGGTTCCAATTAAATATTTTCCACTGGGAAAAGTAGCTGCAAATCCTGTATGATACACGAATGTGGCTGAAAAGGTAATTTTAGAATTTAATTTATAAATACCCACTAACGATAAATTATGAATGATATCCTGTTTAGCGGGAAATTTGTTACCGTAGTTAAGACTATCAAATTGTCTCCATGTACGCGATAATGTGTATGATATCCATCCTGTGAATTTACCTGTTTTTTTCTTCAGAAAAAATTCAGTCCCGTAGGCCCAGCCCTTTCCAAAAACCAGCTGCGATTCTACATTTTTATTAAATCTAAGATCAGCACCGTTCACATAATCTATTTGGTTTTGCATGGTTTTATAAAATCCTTCAACGGATGCTTCGATACTGTTATTTCTGAAATTTCTGAAATAACCAATCGCTTCCTGATCGCCAATTTGTGGTTTAACGATCTGGCTGCATGGAACCCAAATATCGAGGGGAGTTGAACTGGTAGTGTTGGATAACAAATGTAAATACTGGTTGATGCGATTATAGGAAACTTTAATGGAACTTCTGTCATTTATCAGAAACGAAGCAGAAGCGCGGGGTTCATACCCTATATAGGTTTTTATCGCTTGATTGCTTCGGTATATTGTTGAATCTGCAACATTTCCGGAAGCATCATAAGCATAAACAGTACTAGGACCAATAGCAGTAAAGGTGGAAAGACGAAAGCCGTATGACAACTGAAGCCAGGGGTTTACTGCATAATCATCGGAAATATACACTGCATTTTCTATGGCGTGTTTTTTTTCTATTGTTCTGCCAAGGCGACTCGGCCCTGCTGAAGAAGCGTTATTGGTAGTAACCGCACCGGGAGTAAACGTATGAGACATACTTTGGAAACCGAATTTTATTTTGTGCCTGCTATTTACAAAATAATTAAAATCTTCCTTTAGTGAAAAATCTTGTATGCCTGTTGTTACCTTAAATTGGGCATCGCCTGCACCCAAAATAATATTTGATTGGTAATTAGTAAAAATAAGAGATGAGTTTAAAAATAATTTATCACTAAATAAATGGTTCTCGCGCAGGGTACCGGTTGCATTTCCCCAATTGATACCAAAACCGCTATTGGCGGCAGAACTGTTACTAAAGGAAAAATTATCCTTCCCAAAATAGCCTGATAAATAAATGCGATCCTTGCTGCCTAACTGATAGTTGGCTTTTAAATTTAAATCATAAAAATATAAAGAGGTATTTCGCAGGTTCTTGGGTCCAAATGCTTTTAAAAACAGATCGGCATAGCTTCTTCTCCCTGAAATAATAAAAGAACCTTTCCCTTTATTAATAGGGCCTTCAACTGTTAGACGTGAACCGATAAGACCTAAGCCGCCACTAACACCCAATTTCTTGGAATTACCATCATTCATTTTTATATCCAGCACCGAAGAGATGCGACCACCATACTCTGCAGGAATGCCTCCTTTAATAATAGTTACATCCTTAATCGCATCGGAATTAAAAACAGAGAAAAATCCTAATAAATGGGTAGGATTATATACTATCGCCTCGTCCAGTAAAATAAGATTTTGGTCTGCACCGCCTCCTCGCACATAAAATCCGGCTGTTCCATCAGTAACATTAGTAATACCGGGTAAAAGCTGAATTGTTTTGAATATATCTTTTTCACCAAAAAAAACCGGTATTGCGCTTATTTCCTTTACGTTTAAATTCTGTGCGCTCATTTGAGATGAAACAATGTTGTTGTTCGACTTTTCTGAAGAAATAATTACTTCCTGTAAAGTGCTGGACGCTTCTGAAATTTCCATGTCCAATTTTTTGTTTTGATGTAAATCAACACTTGTTTCAAGAGTTGTATAACTTACATAAGAATAGGTAAAGGTGTATTTTCCTTCAGGAACTGTAATGGAGTAAAACCCGTAAGCATTGGTTGCTGCACCCACTAAGGGTATTTCTTTTACCCTAACAATAGCACCTATCATTACTTCACCTGTTTTGGTATCTTTTACTGTTCCGCTTATTGTGTACTTGTTTTGAGAAAAACTTTGAACATATGCAACAAAAATAAAAAGAGTAATTAAAAAAATATTTTTAAGCATATTTCATGGGTGATTAATTTTGTAATAAGGAGAATATTATTTTATTGGAGGTGAAAAGAGAAAAGAATAAAATGTAATATATTGAAATTTTTGATTTCATTTTGATACCAAAAGTATTTAAAATATATCACCAATGACCATCTCCATTTATATTTAACATTTTTTAGGAAATGTTTATAGTTTTTAAAAACGATATTAAATTAAAATTTAAACAAACTTAAAAAGCCCTTATTGCGCGAACATAATAATTCCTGTTTTTTTCATAATTCATGCGGTGACCATCATAAAAATCCTGACATACTGCTTCATTGGCATTTGCTTCAGTGGAACTCCAATAATAATCTGTTTTTAATCCACGAAATGGTGTTTTAT
Source organism: Bacteroidota bacterium (assembly GCA_003151815.1). Taxonomy (GTDB): domain Bacteria; phylum Bacteroidota; class Bacteroidia; order 2-12-FULL-35-15; family 2-12-FULL-35-15; genus 2-12-FULL-35-15. The sequence goes on from PLYN01000043.1 coordinate 32,241, forward strand.
TCTTGTATAACATATCAAGTTCGTCTTTGGATGGTAAAAACCAATCGCTATAACCATTTAATACCAATTGATCACACAGGTGTGCTGCCGTATTTGCTGAATCGCATCCATTTATTATAGCCAAGGTATTCGTCTGACCGGAACCAATAGCAGCACTTGTCCCTCCTATAGTTTTCCCAAAACATCCCCACCTCGAACGTAACATTTGATTGGCAGCAGCTATTAATCCATGCTTCTTGGTACTATCCACATAAAATATAATGCCACCACAATAACTCTCACCAATAGCAATCAGTGGACCTTCATTAGCAGCTAAAACGGAGGGCGTATTTACAACCTGTTTATTTACAGTAAGTTTTTTTTTACAACTTGTGATAAACAGTGTGCCTATGGCTATAAAAATAACAATTAGTAAATTTTTATTGATCATTTGAATTTTAAATAAAGAAGAATTTTATAAATAAATACATTAATAATTCAAAGGTAAAACTTTAATTCAAATTCTTTAAAAATTTAAAACCAAGTTAAGACAAAATATGATGCTATTTAAAAAAATATTTTATCAGTTGTACAAATTAAAACTTAGGCCTTTTCCTTAATTATTAAGATTATATAAGAAAAATCTATAATTTTAACAAAAAATTTAAAAGACGTAGAAATCGCTATCATTGAAGAACAAAAATATTTAAACCCTTTCTACCTTTTTAGAAAAAAATAATCGAATTTTTTATATTTACTTTTCGATTTAATAAAAAACGGATTTCTCAATAATAAAAAATTAATAGAATAGAATGGAATTTACAGCGAAACAAATAGCCGCATTATTAAACGGAACAATTGAAGGCGACGAAAATATTACTGTTTCCAGCTTATCAAAAATTGAAGAAGGTAAAACCGGTAGTTTATCATTTTTGTCCAATACGCTTTATACACCTTTTGTTTACGAAACAGATGCCTCAGTAGTAATTGTAAATAACTCCCTGATACTTGATAAAAAAACAAAACCAACTCTAACGCTTATCCGAGTGGAAGACCCTTATGGAAGTTTTGCCAAATTGCTGGAGGTTTATTACGAAATAAAGCAAAATAAAAAAGGCATTGAACAACCTTCTTTTATTTCTGCAAACGCTAAATATGGCAATGATTGCTACATTGGAGCATTTGCCTATATCGGCGAAAATGTACGCATTGGTAACAATGTAAAAATATATCCGCATTGTTTTATCGGCGACAATGCAACGATAGGCGATAACACGATTTTATTTTCAGGCGTAAAAGTTTACTATGATTGTATTATTGGCAACCACTGCACTATTCACGCCAGCACTGTTATTGGCAGCGATGGTTTTGGCTTCGCTCCCAACTCCGAAAACAATTATAAAAAAGTCCCGCAAATTGGCAATGTAATTATTGAAGACCATGTTGAAATAGGCTCTAATACATCTATTGACAGAGCTACGATGGGCTCAACAATAATACGTAAAGGTGCGAAGCTTGATAATTTAGTGCAAATTGCTCACAACGTTGAAATAGGTGAAAATGCTATTTTAGCAGGTGGCGCTTTTGTTGCGGGCTCCACCAAACTTGGAAAAAATGTAATGATGGGTGGACAATCGGGAGTTATCGGACACATTAAAGTTGCAGATGGCGTTAAAATTGCCGGACAATCAGGCGTTGCATCTACAATTGAAACAGAAGGGCTTGTAGTTCAAGGTTCGCCCGCATTTCCAATAGGTGATTACCAACGCAGCTATGTACTTTTCAGAGGTTTGCAAAAATTGAACAACAGATTACGTACTCTGGAAACTGAAATTAAAAAAATCATCCAACTATAATTGTCATAAACTATTTCTAAATATTATTGCTGTACCACCTTAGTTTATGAAAGAAAAAAAATTTATAGATATTGAAAATGTTTTACAAGAAAAAGCTCCGGGCTTAAAAAAATGGTTGCCGGGTTTTGTATTAAATTGGTTAAAAAACAAACTTCATGAAAATGAAATAAACATAGTAATGCATGAGCTAAAAGATGTTTATGGAGTAGATTTTAACAATGCGATAATAGATAAACTTGGCGCCAAGGTTGAATCAATAAATTCCTATCATATTCCCAAAACAGGCGGCATTATTCTTGCCGCCAATCATCCTTTAGGCGGTTTAGATGGAATGGCTTTTGTTAAAACAATTGCAGAAGTAAGGCCCGACATAAAATTTGTTGTAAATGATGTTTTGAAAAACTTAAAAAATTACGGCGATGTTTTTATTGGTATAAATAAAATAAGAACTACATCAGCCACCTCTCTTAGAACAATAGAAAGCGTTCTGCTTACAGATGACGCAATTGGATTTTTTCCTGCAGGACTTGTTTCACGAAAACAAAATGGTTTGATAAGAGATCTGGAATGGAAAAAAAGCTTTGTTACTCAAGCTATAGATCATAAACGATTGATTGTTCCTGTTTTTATTGAAGGAGAAAATTCTAATTTTTTTTACCGATTCGCTAATTTCCGAAAACGTATTGGAATAAAAGCAAATATTGAAATGCTTTTTTTGCCCGATGAAATGTTTAAGCAACGAGGACACTCTATTAAAGTTCGTTTCGGTAAGCCATTTGATACATCTATTTTAAACAGAAGTAAATCTCACAAAGCCTGGGCTGAGCATATAAAACAATATATTTACTCCGATGATTTTAAAAAAGGAGTTTCTTTTGAAGAGTACACTAAGCATTCCATTGTTAACTAAATTTACCGATTGAGAAAGAATTTTCAAAAAAATCCATTTACATGAAAAAAATAATTGCAGACATTAAATACAAATTTTTAAGTTTAATAGTTCCGAAAGCGGTTAAAACGCGACCACAAAATATTACTGTTCCAAAAGACGCAAAAACATTTTATGATTTTCAATTAAAATCAATAGAAGGAAAAATAATTGACTTTACTATTTACAAAGGAAAGAAAGTACTGATCGTAAACATTGCTTCTCAATGTGGCTTTACGCCGCAGTATGAAGAATTGGAAGAGTTGTACCAAAAACACAATGATAAATTAGTAATCATTGGTTTTCCTGCCAACAATTTTGGCGGACAGGAACCGGGAAGCAATGAAGAAATTGCAACATTCTGCCAACGGAATTTTGGTTTAAGTTTTCAGTTATTTGAAAAATCATCTGTCGTAAAAAATGCAGAACAAAACCCGCTTTACCAATGGCTTTCAAACAAAGAACAAAATGGCTGGAACAACAAAGCGCCCAACTGGAATTTCTGTAAATACTTAATTAATGAAAAAGGGGAATTAATTAAATTTTACAATTCGTCAGTAAAACCAATGAGCCCGGAAATTATAAAAGAATTATAGCTACTCTTTAATTATGACCACAGAAGAAATAGCACTTGTATTAAAGCGTACATCCCAGCTAATGGAGCTGCATGATGAAAACCCCTTCAAAATAAAATCCATTGCCAACGCCGCTTTCAAATTAGACAAAACCGACATTAATCTAGAAGGTAAATCTCTACAGGAGCTTGAGAAAATTGAAGGGATAGGCAAAAGCATTGCAGCTAAAATTATTGAATTACAAACTACCGGAACATTACAAGAATGGAATAACATGGTATCAAAAACTCCTCTTGGAGTGATTGATCTACTTGGCATAAAAGGAATAGGACCTAAAAAGGTGGGTCAACTTTGGCGCGAATTAGAAATTGAAAGCATTGGCGAATTGCTTTATGCGTGTAATGAAAACAGGCTAATCGCATTAAAAGGTTTTGGCGCCAAAACACAAGCGGAGGTAAAAAAACAAATTGAATTCCACCAATCCAACAGAGGCAAATTTCATTATGCTGCAATGGAAGGATTTGCAAATCATTTAGTAGATCTTCTTAAAGAAAAATACAACACTCAACTTGTTTCACTCACAGGTGAAATGCGTAGAAAGTGCGAAGTGATCGACAAGATAGAGATCTTAATTGCTTCTGAAAATGAAGTAAACATTAGAGAAGTAGAAAACAAAGCAAATGTAAAAATCGAATTGATTACCTGCCCTGAAAATGAATTTTACAGCAAACTATTTGAAACTACTGCTACTGAAGAACATTTAGAAAAAGTGAAAAGTTTAACGTTCAAAGTGAAAAGTGAAAATGCTAATGAAAATAATTACCCTTCGGAAGCAGCTATTTATAGCTCATTGAATTTGCAATACATTGAACCTGAATTACGCGAAGGTCGTAATGAAGTTGATCTGGCGCGTGAAAATAAAATTCCAAAACTGATCGACGTATCCGACTTGCGCGGTATCCTTCACAATCACAGCACATACAGCGATGGACAAAATACTCTTAAAGAGATGGCGGAGTATTGCAAAGAATTAGGTTATGAATATCTTGGAATTTGTGATCATTCACAATCGGCATTTTATGCACAAGGCTTAAAGCCGGAGCGGGTAATCCAGCAGCATGCAGAAATCGATGAACTCAATAAAAATTTATTTCCTTTCAGAATTTTAAAGGGAATTGAAAGTGATATTTTAAATACCGGTGCCCTGGATTATAGTGATGATATTTTAAAAACATTTGATTTTATTGTTGCTTCCGTTCATTCGAATTTAAAAATGAATGAAGAGAAAGCTACTGAACGTTTGATCAAAGCCGTTGAAAATCCATACACCACAATATTGGGACATCCCACAGGACGCTTATTATTATCACGTCCCGGTTATCCGATCGATCATAAAAAAGTAATTGATGCCTGCGCTGCAAACGGAGTAATTATGGAATTAAATGCACATCCGTATCGTTTAGACATTGATTGGCGTTGGATTTCCTATTGTCTCGAAAAAGGTATAATGATCTCCATTAATCCTGATGCACATGAAAAACAAGGCTATCATGATATGTATTTCGGTACTTGCGTTGCACGAAAAGGAATGTTAACAAAAGAGATGTGTTTTAACGCATTGTCGCTGGAGGAAATTAGAACGTATTTTGAAAAAAGAAAATTGAATTGATGCTATCACACTTTCTCGACTCCGCTCGAAATGACAGCGGGCTTGTTATTTCAAGCGAAGTCGAGAAACATGCTAAGGACATCGCGAACAAAGGTTGAACTTTCAAACTTTAAACTTTAAACTAATTGTATGGCTATTATAAACAGTATCGCCAGTTGGTGGATGTGCAAGCGAATGCATCAGATAGAACTTTTTATGAAGTACCCTGATGATGTTCAGAATGAATGTTTGCGTAAATTAATCAGCTCTGCACAAGACACTGAATGGGGAAAACTGCACGACTTTAAAAATATCCACAATCATGAACAGTTCAAAAAAAATGTTCCTATTCAGGATTATGAAACCGTAAAACCTTTTATTGACAGAGTTCGCAGAGGCGAACAAAATATTTTATGGAACACGGATATAAAATGGTTTGCAAAATCTTCGGGTACCACCAACGATAAAAGCAAATTTATTCCTGTAAGTTCTGAATCTTTGGACAACTGTCAATACAATGGAGGGCGCGATATGATAGCCATCCATTGCTCCCTGCATCCTGAAACTCAACTATTCACCGGAAAAAATCTTGGATTGGGCGGCAGTTTGGTAACTGACAATTTCGGCGATCACGAATCTCAGAATGGTGATCTGTCAGCCATCGTCATTAATAATTTACCGATGTGGGCCGAATTTTTTCGTTCACCGGATCTATCCATTGCATTGATGGATAAATGGGATGAAAAATTAGAAAAATTAGCGCGCGCAACCATTAACGAGAATGTGGTAAGTCTTGCCGGAGTGCCATCATGGATGTTATTAATAATGAAACGCGTGTTGGAAATTACCGGTAAAAAATCCATCGCTGAAGTATGGCCCAACCTGGAAGTATATTTTCATGGAGGAGTAAATTTTGCTCCTTATAAAGAACAATTCAAAAATATTTTTAATAAACCGGATATGAATTATCTGGAGTTATATAATGCCTCTGAAGGATTTTTCGGAATTCAGGATCAACGAGATTCTAACGAACTTTTATTGATGCTCGACTATGGAATTTATTATGAGTTTATGCCGGTAAATGAATTAGGAATTCATGATTCAAAAACTTTATCTTTAGATGAAGTAGCCTTGGATACTACCTATGCGCTTGTGATCTCAACAAATGCCGGATTGTGGCGTTATATGTTAGGTGATACCATTAAATTCACATCCCTCTACCCTTTCCGTTTTAAAATTACAGGACGTACCAAACATTTTATGAATGCTTTTGGTGAGGAGATAATTGTAGACAATGCTGATAAAGCATTGAGCATTGCCTGCGAAAAATCAGGAGCGCAAATAAAAGAATATACCGCTGCACCTATTTATATAGAAGGCAATGATAATGGTGCGCATGAGTGGCTCATTGAATTTGAGAAAGCACCAAGCACCATCGAATATTTTTCAGAAATGCTCGACAATGCTTTAAAATCAATTAATTCAGACTATGAAGCGAAACGGTATAAAAACCTTGTATTAAAACCTCCGGTTGTTCAATCTCTTCCGCAAGGCACATTTTACAAATGGTTGGAATCAAAAAATAAATTAGGAGTTCAGCATAAAGTACCTCGTCTGAATAATGATAGAAAATATGTGGAAGAAATTCACGCTATAATTAAAGAATAATTATATAAACTGTTAAACCATAATAACAAACGTTCATGGCGAGGAACGAAGCAATCTTAACCTCAAGCATTTCTTTAGAGATTGCTTCGTTCCTCGCAATGACGGCAATAGGCGGATATTTCGAACTAACGAACTGAAACAATAAATAATTGGAATAAAAATTGTTAAATTTACAACAGAACAATTATTATTAAATGAAAAAACTTCTATACATATTATTATTTATCAATACAGCCGGCTTCTCACAAAGCAAATTTAACCTCATTGCTACCATTGATGTTGAAGCTGACTTTTTTACCAGCGATAATCAAAGTAATGTTTATGCTGTAAAAGGAAATGAACTTACGAAATACAACAAAACCGGAAAACTACTTTATAAGTACAGCAATAAAAATTTTGGAAATATTGATTTTGTTGATGCTTCCAATATGATGCGATTATTATTGTATTATAAAAATTTTCTACAGATTGTTTTTTTAGATAATACATTGAGCTTAGATGGTGAACCTGTTAGTCTTGACGAAATTCAATACCAACAGGCTCAGTTGGTTTGCTCTTCGAACAACAATGGTTTTTGGTTGTATGACCAGCAGAATTTGGAATTGGTTCGTCTCTCTCCAACATTTGAAAAAACAGAAGGAACAGGTAATTTGAGTTTATTGTTGAACTTGAATTTGCAACCAAATATGTTATTAGAATACGACAATAAAGTATATCTCAATAATCCATCTACAGGCATTTTAATTTTCGATATTTATGGTACTTATTATAAAACAATTCCTATAAAAAACTTGCAACGTTTTCAACCAATAACAGATTGGATATATTTTATTTCCGAAAAAAAAATAAAAGCTTATAATACAAAAACAACCGAGGAAAAAGAATTTGAAATTCCTGAAACAGACTTTATAAATTTCAGATTAGAAAATGATGTTTTAATACTTCAAAACACCAATTCGGTTAAGCTATACAGCAATCAATAAACCCGGCAATTTTTTCCCTTCAAAAACTTATTCACAATTTTCATTTTTTTACTGGAGTCAAGGCTAGTTTTTGTATTTTCGTTTGTAAATATTTTTCAGGCAGACAAATTTTTATTGAACGTATCTATCAATTTAAATGATGCTTAAACAAATCTAATTATTCAAATTATTCAATTCAATTATGCATATAGCAATAGCAGGTAACATCGGGTCGGGTAAAACTACACTTACAACTCTTTTAGCAAAACATTATAAATGGCAACCACATTTTGAGGATGCCGATGACAACCCTTATTTAAATGATTTTTATGAAGACATGCAACGCTGGTCATTCAACTTACAAGTTTACTTTTTAAATAACCGCTTCGGACAAGTACAAAAAATTCACAATAGCGGGAAAACGGTCATTCAGGATAGAACCATATATGAAGATGCGTATATTTTTGCTCCCAACTTGCATTCAATGGGATTAATGACCACACGTGATTTTGAAAACTATTACGCCGTTTTCAAATTGATGGAATCATATATTACCCCTCCCGATCTATTAATTTATTTGCGTGCCTCTGTACCTACATTAGTGAATCAAATTCAAAAACGCGGACGTGATTATGAAAATGCTATTCGGTTGGATTATTTAAAACGATTGAACGAACGTTACGAAGCATTTATTTCTTCTTACGAAAAGGAGCACCCGGGAGCAAAACTCTTAATCATTGATGTGGACAATAATAACTTCTCCGAAAATTCAGAAGACCTAGGATTGATCATCAATAAAATTGATGCGGAAATAAACGGATTGTTTTAGTTTGACTGGTTCTCGATGTGTCTGCTTCAAACAAAATGCTTGAACTGACTACAATCATGTCACTTCGAGCGAAGTGTTTATTAAATACCCATTAAATCTCATCCGAATAAAAAGCCTTTACCCTGTCACGTAAATTATAAGCAGAACTCATTACTTCGCCGTATGAACCGGCTGTGCGTAATGCAATGATATCACCACGTAAGGTTTCAGGTAAATCAACAGCCTTACCAAAACAATCGGAGCTTTCGCAGATAGGACCTACTACGTCGTACCTCACCCCGTCCTGGCGGACACCCCTCTCCAATTGGAGAGGGGAAGGAGGTGAGGTTGATAAATTTTCAATCTTATGATATGCCTGATACAATGCCGGCCGCATCAATTCGGTCATACCTGCATCCAAAATTGCAAAATTAGTATTCACTCCTTTTTTGATGTAAAGCACTCTGGATATCAATGTTCCGCATTGTGCTGAGATAGATCTTCCTAATTCGAAATGAACTTTTTGATTGGGAAGTAATTCTAAAAAATCATTGAACAATTTAAAATATGCTGCAAAATCTGCAATTAAATTTGCATCCGGCTCATGATAATCAACGCCCAAGCCTCCTCCAACATTAATGTTTTCAATTTTTATTTTATGGTTAACAAACCAGGCTTGTATCTCATTCACCTTTAAGCACAATGTTTTGAATGAACTAAGATCTGTAATTTGTGAACCTATGTGAAAATGCAAACCAATTAATTTCAGATTTTTATGTTCTTTTAATGCCGCAATAACTGCATCCAGTTCCCATAAATTGATCCCGAATTTATTTTCCTCTAAACCCGTAGTGATGTATTTATGTGTGTTTGCATTTACATTTGGATTGATGCGCAATGCAATACGGGCCGTTTTATTTTTTGCACCTGCAAGTTCATTGATGACTTCCAGCTCCTGCAAACTTTCACAATTAAAACAAAAAATATCATTCTCCAATGCGAAATTAATTTCGGCATCACTTTTACCAACACCTGCAAATACAATATGATCAGGACTAAATTCGCATTCTATAGCTTTTTTAATTTCATTACCACTAACACAATCTGCACCGATATTAAAAGACTTAATGATGTTTAATATTTTATTATTTGCATTTGCTTTCAATGCATAATGTACATTGAATCCATACTTGTTGGATTCTTCTTTTACTTTTTGAAGTGTTTGTTTCAACACTTCTACATCGTAATAGTAAAAGGGTGTTGGAATATTTTTAAATTTGGCTGTTACTTCTTGTTCGAACATTGTATTTCTTTTAAATCCTGTTTAAATATTGTTCAAATATTTTATAATTGTAAAGGTAAAGTCTTCGACAAGCTCAGACTGACCGCGCGCTTCTATTCTCTAAAATAACCCATTATTTAAAGCAACGAGCGCTTCTTTTTTCAATTTAGTATCGATCAAAACAGACACATTATTTTCGCTGCCTCCATAAGAGATCATTCGAATAGGAACATTTTTTAATGCATCAAAGATCCGAACCGCATACCCTTGCTTTTGAGCAGTAAAGCTACCTACAACACAAACGATCGATAGATCAGTATCTACTTCAACAGAACAAAATTCTCTTAATTCTTTAACGATCTCGTCTAAATTCTTAACATTATCTATCGTCAATGAAACAGCCACTTCGGAAGTAGCGATCATATCGATCGGAGTTTTATAACGTTCAAAGATCTCAAAAACAGAACGTAAAAAACCATAAGCCAATAGCATTCTGGCTGATTTTATTTTGATAGCAGTAATTCCATCTTTGGCTGCAACCGCTTTAAATATATCTTCTGTAGCTTTCGAACTGATCAAAGTGCCTTTCGCTTCCGGCTGCATGGTATTTAATAACCTAACAGGTATGTTGCGCATTTGTGCAGGGAGAATGCAGGTAGGGTGTAAAATTTTAGCACCAAAATAAGCTAACTCCGCGGCTTCATCAAACGACAATTCAGCGATCGGATGTGTTTTATCTACGATACGCGGATCATTATTGTGCATTCCGTCGATATCCGTCCAAATTTGAATTTCATCGGAACGGATAGCTGCTCCGATGATCGTTGCAGTATAATCACTTCCACCACGTTTCAAATTATCAATATCGCCAAAAGCATTTCTACAAATAAATCCTTGCGTAATAAATAATTTACAACCGGGATCTTTAGCAAGTTCGGGCTGAATATGTGTTTCAATATGTTTCATATCCGGCTCATCATTTTCATCAATGCGCATAAAATTAAGCGCAGGAAGCAAAACCGAATCAACACCAATTTCTTCCAGATAGTAATGAAACAGCGCAGTTGAAAGCAACTCTCCCTGAGCAAGGATGGCGCGTTCTTCATTCACAGTAAATACATCAATAGTGAAGGCACGCAAATAATCAAAGTGAGAATCAATTAACTGTTTACCCCTGCTTAATGCTTTTTCAGTTTTATATAATTGTTTGATCACATCGTTATACTTGCTTTCTAATGCATCGATCAATCGTTTGACCTTCTCATTTTCCTTTGCATACAAGGCATTACTAATTTCAACTAAATTGTTAGTTGTTCCGCTCATAGCAGATAACACTACAATTTTAGGTACGCCATCATTAATTAAATGAACAAGTGCATGCATCCTTTCTGCTGACCCAACGGATGTTCCACCAAATTTTAAAACTCTCATCTTTTTACTGATCCTTATTTAAAAAATTTATACTTAAAAAATTATACACGAATTAATTTTTGGCAAAAATAGCCATAAATTGGTATCAAAAATAAATTTGCTTTTATCCATTCAGGGCAACACGCATTATAAAT
>PLYN01000056.1 GCA_003151815.1 Bacteroidota bacterium
TTATAAACTAAATGCCTAATTCAATTAAAATATTAATAACTGTTCGAAAAAATATTAATTTAATAATTTTCATTTAAAGATATACAGATATTATTATATATTTGTGTTTAATAAAAAAGAAAATTCTATTATTTAAATTATCAATATGAAAAACGTTATTTACTCATTGTTGGTGGTAATGCTTTTAGCATCGTGTGGTGGTGGAAAAAACAACTCCGGCGAATCCAGAGAAGCCAACGGCGGAGTTTATTACGGTGGAATCTTCAGAATGAATGAAGTGGAAGATTTTCGCAATCTTTTTCCATTAAATATTACAGAAACCACCTCCGACCATATTGCAAAACAGGTATATGAAGGACTGGTAAAATTATCTCAGGAAGATTTAACTGTTTTGCCATCTTTGGCTGAAAAATGGGAGAAAAATGAAGATGCTACAATATGGACATTCCATATCCGAAAAGGCGTAAAATTTCAAAACGACTCTTGTTTTGCAAAAGGCAAAGGGCGAGAATTAACAGCAAACGATTTTAAATATAGCTTTGAACAACTTTGTACTTCAAGTCCACAGAACCAACAGTTTGGCAATACTTTTAATGAAAGAGTTGTTGGAGCAAACGAATATTACGAGTCTACAATCGATAAAAAACCTTTAAAAGAAGGAGTTTCAGGCATAAAAGTGATAGATGATTACACTCTCCAAATTTCTTTGCTTTACCCATTTGCAGGCTTTTTAAATATTTTAAGTACTCCCGGATGTTGGGTGTTTCCTAAAGAAGCACTCGATAAATACGGAATAGGAATGCGTGCCATTTGCATTGGTACAGGACCATTTCAGATAAAAAGTTTAAAAGAAAGCGAAGCCATCATTTTAGAGCGAAATCCAAACTACTGGAATATAGATGAGTTCGGCAACCAATTACCTTATTTAGATGCTCTTAAATTCAGTTTTGTGAAAGAGAAAAAAGCGGAATTATTAGAATTTAAGAGAGGTAATTTAGATATGGTTTTTCGCCTGCCTGTTGAAATGATATCCGACATTTTAGGTGAAATTGATAATGCAAAACGAGCAAACCCCCCTTTTGAAATGCAGGTAGTTCCCGCCATGAGTATCTTCTACTATGGTTTTCAGCATCAAAGCGATATTTTCAGTAAAAAAGATGTGCGATTAGCTTTTAATTTTGCGATTGATCGCGAAAAAATCGTTAACTATGTTTTACAAGGAGATGGGGTTCCGGGAATTTATGGTATCATTCCTCCTTCTTTACCGGGATATGATAATAAACTATTAAAAGGATATACTTTGGATGTTGATAAAGCTAAAAAATATTTAGCAGCAGCGGGTTATCCGAATGGAAAAGGATTTCCGAAATTAACATTACAAACAAACAGTGGCGGTGGCGACAGAAATGTTCAGATTGCCGAAGTGGTTCAAAAAATGCTGAAAGAAAATTTAAATATCAATGTTGAAATAAACGTAATGCCTTTTGCCGAGCATCTTGAAAATTTAGAAACGGGCAAAGCATTATTTTGGAGAAGTGGATGGATGGCGGATTATCCTGACCCAGAAACATTCTTAACACTGTTGTATGGAAAACATATTCCGGCGAACTTATCCGATAAATCATACTTAAATTCAGTACGCTATAAAAGTGCAAAATTTGACTCTATCTTTTCTTTAGCAATGAAAGAAGTGGATGATAAAAAACGCATGGATTTGTATCGTCAGGCAGATCAAACTGCAATTGATGATGCAGCCATTATGCCGGTTTTTTATGACGAAAATTATCGTTTGGTTCAAATAAATGTCAGAAATTTTCCAGCAAATGCGATGGAATACCGTGATTTGTCACGTGTATATTTTGAACCAAAAAAAGAACCAAAAAGATAATATCCCCTGCTTAATATGAAAAAAATTATTTACTCTTTATTAGTGGCAGTATTATTAACATCCTGCGGTGGCGGAAACGAAAACTCACTTAATCCCGAAAAAGATAAGAAGAACCTTAACAACGAAAAACTTACAGGTGTTCCTGATAAACTTTCATATGATGATTCCAAATTGATATTAAACGGGAGCGGCATCCGAAGTAAATATTTTGTTAAAGCATACGTATGTGGACTTTACCTCCCTGAAAAAAGCAAAAATGCAGCTGAAATTGTCAATGCCGACGGCTCTGTAGCTGTTCGTTTACATATTATTTCCAAATTAATAACCAGAGACAATATGGAAAGGGTAGTTCGTGAAGGTTTTGTAAGATCAACAAATGGAAAAACAACAGCTATTCAGTCTCAAATTGATGAGTTAATGGCCAATTTTCAAAAAACACCGGTAAATGTTGATGATTTATACGACATGGTATATACTCCCGGCAAAGGACTTCAAGGTTATAAAAATGGAAAACCCTGGGGACCAATTATTGTTTGTGGTCCAGAATTCAGACATGCGCTTATAGGAATATGGCTATCTGATGACCCTATAGATCCTGACCTAAAAACAAAAATGCTGGGATTATGAAATTATTTATTACTCAAAAAACTACCTCAAAAAATCTAAAAACCGCTTAATCAAAGTAAATTTTTAGATTTTTTTTGTTTGCAAACTTTAAGTTTGTTACCCAAGATCAACATTTTTATACAACCATTATTATCTCTTTAATAGAATAACTAAACATTTTTCATACCTGATTTTTCACAAAAAAACTATGACCTTTTACAATTTTTTAATAATTCTTAATGCATTTAAGAGATAATGCTATATATTTGTGCTTCATGAAACTAATGAATTTTAAAATTTATTATTAACTACTATGAAAAAAGTTATCTATTTATTATTGGTAGCAGTAATTATATCATCATGTGGCGGAGGAAATGACTCCTCTTATGAAACGAGAAAAGCTAAAGGCACTGTATATTATGGCGGTGTTTTCAGAATGAATGAAGTGGAGGATTTTCGTAACCTTTTCCCTTTAAGTGTTACAGAAGTTACATCTGACCGTATCACTAAGCAGATCTATGAAGGTTTAATAAAACAATCGCAAGACGAATTAACCATTTTGCCTTCATTGGCTGAACAATTAGAATTTAATCCGGATGCAACTGTCTGGACATTTTATATCCGTAAAGGTGTAAAATTTCAAGATGATGCCTGCTTTCCTGATGGGAAGGGCCGTGAAATTACAGCGAAAGATTTTAAATATTGCTTTGAACAACTTTGCACCTCCAGCCCGGAAAATCAACATTTTGGCAACACCTTTAAAGATAGAGTTATTGGAGCCAATGAGTATTTTCAATCAACCATACTTAAAAAACCATTAAAAGCAGGTGTTACTGGAATAAAGGTATTAAACGATTATACTTTGCAAATTTCATTGCTTCAGCCATTTTCAGGTTTTTTAAATATTTTAAGCACTCCCGGATGCTGGGTGTTTCCAAAAGAAGCTGTTGAAAAATACGGTGTTGATATGCGTACCAAATGCGTGGGCACAGGACCTTTTCAGGTAAAAAGCGTTAAGGAAGGCGAAGCTGTTGTTTTAGAACGCAATCCTAACTATTGGGATTATGATGATGTAGGAAATCAATTACCTTATTTAGATGCTATTAAATTTAGTTTCATAAAAGAAAAAAAATCAGAGTTTCTAGAATTTAAAAGAGGTAATTTGGATATGATCTTCCGATTGCCAGTCGAAATGATTTCTGAAATTTTAGGCGATCTTTCTCATGCAAAAGAAACAAATGCACCGTTTGAAATGCAGGTTGTTCCAGCGATGAGCATTTTCTATTACGGCTTTCAACACCAAAGTGAAGCATTCAAGAAAAAAGAAGTTCGTTTAGCTTTTAACTATGCTATCGACCGCGAAAAAATTGTTGACAACATTCTTCAAGGTGAAGGAATTCCGGGTATATATGGTATTGTTCCACCTTCTTTCTCAGGATACGAAAATGATAAATTAAAAGGATATTCATTAGATATAGATAAAGCACGCAAATATATGGCTAAGGCAGGTTACCCTAATGGAAAAGGATTTCCTAAAATAACACTGCAAACTAATAGTGGGGGCGGTAACAGAAATCTTCAAATTTCTGAGGCAATTCAAAAAATGTTAAAAGAAAATTTGAACGTTAATGTAGATATTAATGTATTGCCATTTGCAGAACATCTTGATCGTTTAGAGTCAGGAAAAGCGACATTTTGGAGAAGCGGTTGGATAGCAGATTATCCCGATCCTGAAACATTCCTAACGTTACTTTACGGGAAACATGTTCCCGAAAACGTATCTGATAAATCTTATTTAAATACCGTACGTTATAAAAGTAAAGAATTTGACACTCTGTTTGCTGCAGCAATGCATGAATTAGACGACAGGAAACGTATGGATCTTTATCTTCAGGCCGATCAGGTAGCGATAAATGACGGTGCCATCATGCCGGTTTGTTATGATGAAAATTATCGTTTATTAAAACCATACGTTAAAAATTTCCCTGCAAATGCAATGGAATACCGCGATATGACACGAGTTTATTTTGAACCCACCTCTACAATCGTAAAATAGATCATTTTTAAAAAATGAAAAAGCCATCCTTTCAAAATATGAAAGGATGGCTTTTTTAGGTCAAAAAAAACAAAAATTATTAACAAACCTATTGTTATAACGTTTTTAAAAAAATTAAAAACACGGACACTTTATTGATAATATTGTAATATTAATAAATATCATATTAAAAAAAATTGCAAATGAAAAATCACTTTAACTATATCATCGTATTTTTTATACTATCAGCAATGCTCTCTTGCGTGCCACAACGCAAGTTAGAAGAGGAGCAAGCCAAACGTGAAAAATGTGAAAAAGATCTTGCTGCATTAAAAATTTCAAATCAAGATTGCGAAACTAAACTTACAGAAGCCTCAAAGAGCTTAGCAGATAATTTAAAAAAAGTAGCCGACTTGCAGATTGATACCGCCACCGCCGGAACCAACTATCGCAATTTAGTTTCAAAACATAATAATCTGAATACAATTAATGAACAATTACTTGAAAGATACAATCGTTTGTTGGAAGGGAACATTGCAGACACCAAAAAACTTTCCAAAGAATTGCAATTTACCCAAGAGCGGCTTCTAAAAAAAGAAGATGAGTTAAAACAATTAGAGACAGAATTAAATAGACAAAAGAAAAATTTAGATGACCTTACTATCGAATTAAAAAAACGTGAAGCCCGAGTTGCTGAATTAGAAGGAGTATTGAAAAACAAGGATGCGGCTGTTAATGGATTAAAGAAAAAATTATCGGATGCATTATTTGGTTTTGAAGGTAAAGGTTTGACCATTACTCAAAAAAATGGAAAAGTATATGTTTCCATGGAGGAAAATCTTTTGTTTGCATCGGGAAGTACTACTGTTGAAACAAAAGGTATAGAAGCATTGAAAAAAGTCGCAAAAGTCTTGGAACAAAACCCAGAAATAAACATTTTAATTGAAGGTCATACTGATGATGTCCCTATGATGGGCAAAGGCGAAATTAAAGATAACTGGGATTTAAGTGTAATGCGCGCCACTTCTATCGTAAAGATAATTACAAAAAACAGCAACATTGATCCTCGTCGCTTAACTGCTGCGGGTAGAGGGGAATATAGCCCTATTGATCCTGCAAAGTCAATAGAAGCACGTAAAAAAAATCGCAGAACCGAAATTATTTTAACACCTAAATTAGATGAACTTTTCAAGGTTCTTGAAACCAATTAAAATGAAAAAAATAATTTTCATTTTAATTCTTTTATTTTCATTAAACACTGTATTTGCACAGCTTGTAACAGAATTCTGGGATGTTAGTCAAACCAAAAAGAAAAGCGAACAAAACACGAAAGATGGCATGCAGCATGGGAAATATACGGCATGGTATGAAAACGGGGAAATCGCTAAAGAGGGGAATTTTATTGAAGGGAAAGAGGATGGAAAATTTATTTCTTATTATACAGGGAAAAAACCGAAAGCAGAAGAAAATTATATAAAAGGGAAAAAAAATGGCGGCTGGAAATATTGGTATAACAATGGAAATAAAGCACAGGAAACTTTTTTCAAAGATGACAAAGCGGATAGCACCTGGACAGGTTGGTATGAAAGCGGAAAAATAAAAAGCACAGAAAATTATCTGGATGGCAAAAAAACAGGAACATGGATCTATTATTACGAAACAGGACAAAAAGAAAGCGAAGGAAATTTTAAAAACAATTTAGCCGAAGGAAATTGCACCGGCTGGTATAAAAATGGTAACAAACAAAAAGAAGGCGTTTACAAAAACGGGAAAGGGAATGGTTTGTGGAAAGAGTGGTTTAAAACAGGTAATCCGAAGCAAGAACTTCAATATCTGAATGATGAGATTCTATTAATGAACTTATGGTTAGAGGGTGGAGAACAAATAATAAAAAATGGTGCTGGTAAATTTACCATTGTATATGATAATGGTAAAAAGAAAGGGGAAGGGAATTACAAGGGTGGTCGAATGGATGGTGAATGGTTGTTTTATCTGCCAACAGGAGAAAAGGATTATGTAGTTACCTATCAAAATGGGAAAAAGAACGGGGAATTCAGCAATTGGTACAAAAATGGAAATGTAAAAAGTCAAGGAAATTATGTAAATGATTTTAAAAACGACTCCTGGAAATGGTTTAGTGAAGATGGGAAACTTGAAATGGAAGGAATTTTTTCAAATAACCTCCGAATCGGAAAATGGATGTATTGGTTTACAACAGGCATAAAAGAATCGGAGGGATATTATAAAAATGATTTACAGGACAGCCTATGGACTTATTGGTATCGCGATGGATCGAAATGGAAACAAGGAAATTTCAAAACAAATAAAAAAGAGGGCCTTTGGACAATATGGTTCGAAAATGGTCAAAAACTACAAGAAGGCTCTTATATCGCAGGCAAGGAAGAGGGCTCCTGGAAATCCTGGTATGATAATGGTAAATCAAAAGACGAAGGAAATTTTAAAGCTGGGAAAATGGATGGATATTGGAAAGGTTGGCTTCCTAACAACAATCTTATTTATGAAGGTTTTTATAAAAATGATTTAAAAGATGGTGCTTGGAAATATTATTTTGATTCCGGAAAAATAAAAGAAGATGGCAGCTATAAAGAAGGAAGGAAAAATGGTCATTGGATTACCTGGACCCCTTATACCATTAAAGCCAGCGAAGGGAATTACAAAAATGAAAAACCTGATGGGCATTGGAGTTATTATTACCCAACAGGAGTAAAATCAACAGAACAGGAATTTACAGACGGAAAATTGAGTGGGGATTGTAAATCCTGGTACGAAAACGCCCAACTGGAAAGCAGCACCTCATATAAATTAGTGAAAGACCCTAAAAGCAAACGAATAGAAAGTAAGCCAAATGGAAAATGGATCTATTACGATAAAAATGGAGGTATTATAATGGAAACCACCTACAAAAAAGGGCTAAAAGTGAATTAATGTTTTTTAAATTTTTTGTTAAAAACAACAAAATAATTTTTAAAATAGTGTTTTAGATAAAAAAAATGTTTATTTTTGATTTTCATGAAAATAAGATTGTCTTTTTATTTTGAAATGATAGAATAAGGTTATAATATTGCAATCGAAAATAAAGGTGCCGTTAAACAAGGTGTTATTTTTAATTAAAAAAAGGAAATGAAAAAAATACTTTTTTCTATATTTTGTTTGTTAGTTTCAACCGCAAGTTTTTCTACAGGCGTAATTGTGTTGGAAGGTATCTATCAAGGAAAAAATTTATACATACAAAATCCATTCGGCTCTTCGGGAGTTGGGTTTTGTGTTCAAGAGGTACGCGTTAATGGCAATGTTACTACCGATGAAATTGCATCCAGTGCTTTTGAAATTGATTTAAGAAACTTTCAATTTAAGCTTGGTGATAAAGTAGAAATTAAAATTATTCACAAAGACGATTGCAAGCCAAAAGTGTTAAATCCGGAAGTGTTAAATCCGAAAAGCACTTTCGAAATTGTAAGTATGTCTGTTGAAAAAGATTTAACCTTTAAATGGTCAACCAAAGGTGAAGCGGGTAAACTTCCATATTCTATTGAACAATTCCGTTGGAACAAATGGGTTAAAGTTGGCGAGATTGAAGGCGTCGGAACAGCCGAATTAAATAATTATTCATTCAAGGTAGTTCCCCACTCTGGTAAAAATCAGTACCGTGTTAAACAAGTTGATTATACCGGTCAACCTAAATTTTCAAAAACACTTGATTATATGTCCAGTTCACCGGTAGTTACTTTCAGTCCTGCTAAAGTATCAAAAGAAATTAGTTTCTTTAATGGTGATACGCCGATAGAAACAATGTTTGAAATTTATGACCAGTTCGGAAATATTGTAAAACGAGGATTCGCTTCAACTGTTGATGCATCAACTCTTACCAAAGGGGTTTATTATTTGAATTACGACAACAAAATGGGCGAGTTCATTAAAAAGTAACACCCTGTTTTTATACATCTATTAAAATCTTATTCTAATAAAAAATAATCCCGAATTCAAAAATCGGGATTATTTTTTTGTACTCAAAACTAGAAATATGTTAAAAATTGAACATTTAGGAATTGCTGTAAAAAACCTTGAGGCTTCCAATGCCTTATTTACAAAGCTATTTGGAAAAGCACCTTACAAATTGGAAAAGGTAGAAAGCGAAAACGTTTCTACTTCATTTTTTATGATGGGAGAAAGCAAAATAGAACTTTTAGAAGCCACCGAACCTAATAGCCCAATAGCTAAATTCATCGAAAAAAAGGGCGAAGGAATACACCATATTGCATTTGAGGTGGCTGACATCCATTCTGAAATGAAAAGGTTGCAAAACGAAGGATTTAAGCTATTGTCTGAACAGCCTAAAAAGGGAGCCGACAATAAATTGATCTGCTTTTTACATCCCAAAGATAGCAACGGTGTGCTAATTGAGTTATGTCAGGAAATAAAATAAGGGAGAAGGAAATAGACAAAAAGTAAATCGGCAAAAAAAATTAGACAATAGAGAATAGGTCTAAAATGGATTCCTTTTTCACATCCAGCCAATACGTTTGAATACCCAAATTTTTAGCACTTTCTATATGTTGAATGGAATCATCAATAAATAGTGTTTCCGATGAGTTGAGTTTATTTTCGGATAAAACCAATTCGAAAATTTCTGCATCGGGTTTACGCATTCCGATTTTGTATGATAAATATAACTTTTCGAAATGCCCTGATAAATCAGCTATATTAAAGTTGTTTTGCAAATACGCATTGAACGAATCGATATGAATTTCATTGGTATTACTAAGCAAAAATGTATGATGCGTTTGTTTTAAGCGCTTTAACAAATCAAGTCGCTCTTGTGGTAGATCAAGCAACATCGAATTCCATGCTTTGTCGATTATTATGTCATCAATGCTACTAATGCAATGTTTTTTTAATTCATTTCTGAAATCCGAAGAAGTAATTTGTCCTTTTTCATATAAATCAAACAAGTTTTTTTGTTGTGTTTGAGAAAAAAAATCATCGAAATTAGCTAACCCTAAATCGCCAAATGCTTTAACAACAAGTAAATAATCAATATTAAGAATAACACCACCCAGATCAAAAATGATGTTTTTATATTTATTTGCCGCAACAGTCATAATAAAACAGGAATACTTTTGTTAATTGGCTACAAATATATAATTTCGCAAACTTATAATTGCAATTTAAGCAATTAGGGCCTATAGCTCATTCGGTTAGAGCAACAGACTCATAATCTGTGGGTGCTTTTCATAAGATTCAATATTCATAAGCCTTTCATTCATCCAATTTCTTTTTGTGCAAGCTATATGCAAGTTTTAGCCTGATTAATAATTAATTTCATAACCTGAGTTCGATTAATAATTT
>PLYN01000055.1 GCA_003151815.1 Bacteroidota bacterium
TGGGACTTTAAACAACTTCGATATAAAAATCAATTATTTATTCAAAAAAATTGCAAATATTTTATGCAGCTATTATTATTAAATCAAGTATTCTTACAGACTTCAAATCTGTAAGCTCTTTTGTCAGGATTTATAATCCTGACAAAAGAAACGGAGCAAAAAAAGAAAGCCCCACAATATCGCGGGGCTTTCTTTTTTGTAGGGATGTTCAATACTAATATTCGTCTTCATTAAAAAAGAAATCATCTTTGGTTGGATAATCGGGCCAAATTTCTTCGATGGTATCATACGTCTCTCCTTCATCTTCAATTTCCTGAAGGTTTTCAATTACTTCCATTGGAGCACCCGAACGAATTGCAAAATCAATTAATTCATCTTTTGTTGCAGGCCAGGGTGCATCTTCTAAATTTTTTGCTAATTCAAGTGTCCAGTACATCGTGTTTTATCTTCTAAAAGTAATTTGTAAAAGGGTTTTTGATATTTGTGCAAAAGTAAATATTAATTTCACATATCAAAATGATATGCAATAATTATTTACATGCGTGGCTTCCAAGGTATTTCCTGAGCGTGTAAATCCTGAGTAAACTTACGCGAAAGCATAAAAAGATAATCACTGAGACGATTCAGGTATTTGATCACTATGTTGGATACAACACTGTTTTCTGAAAGGTGTATTGTTAAACGTTCCGATCTGCGACATACACAACGTGCAATATGGCAAAAAGAAACAGTAGTATGACCTCCAGGCAAAACAAACGAACGCATTTCGGGTAATGTCTCATTCATTTTATCCATTTCATTTTCCAACAATGTAATGTCTTCTTCCTTTAAATCAGGAATTTTCATTTTCGATTTTTCAGGATCTGATGCTAATGATGAACCAATGGTAAACAAACGATCCTGTATTTCTATTAATATTTGTTTGCTATGTTCATCAATTTGCTGGTCGCGGATCAAACCAATATATGAATTCAATTCGTCAACTGTTCCGTAAGCTTCAATACGAATATGATATTTAGGAACACGAGTTCCGCCAATCAATGAAGTTTGACCTTTATCACCTGTTTTAGTATATATTTTCATTGCTTTAATAAAATTAAAACTATTGATTAAAATGCTCGTTTTTTTGATTCTACAAAAGTATTCTAAAAAACTAAAATGTTTATTTAAAAATGTTTGTTTCATTATTTTTGTATTAAATAGTATATATTTGCTTTACAAAAACCAAAACAATCTATACCATGAAAAAAGCACTTATAGTATTAGCAGCTCCTGTAATTATATGTTTTACAAGTTGCGGTGGTTCAAAAGCAGATGAAGAAGTAATATTGCCGGGCATGATGAAAGTTCAACTGATAGTTGCCAGTGATACACTTTCGATGATCATTCCTGATTCTACAAAAGGTAAAGTAGAAATTGTTGAACAACCATGGGGAGCTACTGAAATTAAAGTTGGTAAAGATTTTCAACTTTCTATTGAGCAGGGAGAAGGGGATGTAACATTAGCCAAAAGTGATATTGCCGGTGATGAAGTATATAAACTTCAACGTTATTTAAAAGATGAACCTACCTTACTATTTTGGGAATCTAAAATTGCCGATATGCCGAATTCAAATTTCCATTTTTATTCAATTTCAAAAGTTGGTAAAGCATCTTACTTAATTAAGGATATTGAAAGCGGGGACGCCTATTCTGAAAAAGCAGTTCAAACAATGGTTGATGCCGCTAAAACATTAAAAGCAAAAGTATCTGAGACACTTAACCCTTAGTGTTAAGAGCCACTGCAAAACTATACCCTTTTAAAATTGTCACTTTCTTAAATGATTTTAGCCTCACAGATTAAATTTTCGCTTCTATTTCTGAAGTGTTTTTAAACATACTTGCAGTTAATTACTGCCACTATAAAAGTTAATATTTGGTTTCATAGAACTTAGTTTTTGATGATTTTAAATGTTTTTACTTCTTTGTTGTTTTCGGTTACTTTCAAAAAATAAGTGCCACTAACAAAATTGCTCATGACAATACTTGTTTGGTTAGTGTATAATTTATTGTTTTCTAAAAGATGAACACTAATATCATAAAGTTGATAAGTCAGGTTTTCATTTTTGTAATTTTCAACTTTCAAGATTAAAACATCAGTTGTAGGGTTGGGATAGGCAGAAATGATTAGGTTAATTCCATTGACCTCTTCCAGTCCGGTTACAACAAAAATTTCATACGGTTGTTGAATACCTTCAGACATCGAACCATTTGTGCCGGTGTTTGTATTATAAACAACCTGACCAATAGAATAACTCACAGAGCCACCGCTGCCTTTAGCCTCACCGCCTGAAGCGGTTGTTCCTTCCTGAGCTTGAACACTTGTGAGACCTAAACACAATAAGAGTAAGGATCTGTAAATCTTTTTAACTAATGGTTTGGTGTAAATATCTGTCATGCGAAATACAGTATAATTTGGTAGGTATGAGTTTAATAGATGATTCATTTATCAAAAATTACTTTATTTTTTTGACGCTGCGAAATTGAGGAAAAATTTAATTGTAGTTTGTGATTTTTATCATATAAATTTATGTTTTTTATCACTATTTTTTTTAAACTTAAGAAACAAGTCCACTTAAATTCGGCGCGAAAGTAATTCATTTATAATATACAAGTCAAATTTATTTTTTAAAATGGCAAAAAAATTAAGAAAGATCAATGAATTTCAATAAATACAGGCAATTCAGACGATATTATTTTTTTGTTAATTTATAATGAGTAGGTAATTTTTATTATAATGTATAGGATACAATTGTAATGAAGATAATTTTTACAATATTCATGCTTCATCAGAAGTTCATAAATTTAATCAGAGAACCGTATTGGGAAATTGAAAAGAAACAGAAAAATAGGCGAGATAAAAAATTAAATCGAAATCGACAGAAAATTCAAGGTTATAACAAAGGTGAATTTTATTATTACAAACATATTTACAAGATTATGGGTTATCTTATTTCTCAATCATCTTAGGCACTTTAAAATAATCCGAATCATGTTTTGGTGCATTTTTTAATGCTTCACTTTGTGTAATTTCGTGCTTCACAATATCTTCACGTAATACATTTACTTCGTCACTCATATATATAAGTGGCTCTATGCTTGAGGTATCTATTTCATTGAGCTTATCAACAAAAGCAAGCATATTATTCATATCCTTTTTTATTTGTTCTTTGGCTGCGTTATCAAATTCCAGACGTGCCAGATGAGCTATTTTATCTATTGTTTCGTTATCTATTTTCATACTTACTATTATAATTATTCAATTCATTCTGAATAATATCATGAACTCTTGTTCGCAAAGATACTAAATCATTTGCGGTCATTCCAAGTGTGGAAATGGGTTCATGCACGACCACTTTTGATATTCCCGGTTGCCCGTATGTTCGCGTTAAAACGCCATTTTGAAAAATTTTCCAATTGTTTAAAAAGGTGATTGGGATAACCGAAACCTGCTTTTCAATTGCTAATTTAAAGGCTCCATTTTTAAAATTATGCAGCTTTCCGGTATTCGATAATATTCCACCTTCAGGGAAAAGAAAAATGCTATTTCCCTTGTCAATTTCTTGCCCGGCGCGTATAAATGCTTTGTGTGAACCTGTTATACTTTTTCGATCAACGAGGATATTCATCTCTTTAAAAAATCTACGAAATAAAGGGACTTTGTCCAGCTCTTTTTTACCCATTGAAACAAAATAATTAGGTATAATAAGATAACCGGCAATTACGTCTAAGTATGATGCATGATTAGCGCAATATACAGCAGGTTGAGGCAGTTTGTTGGCAGGTGTAATGTATTTAACTTTTGTAATAATGCCAGGAACAATAAAGAGCCAGCGCGACCAGATTTTTTTTAACCGAAATGCTTTTGAAAACCATTCCTTTTTTGAAAGTAAAATATAAAATAACGGATATAGTATAATTAAACTAAATATGAAATTTAGCATAAACAGGGCTTTCCATAATATACGAGGTATGATTTTAAGTAATTTCATCCAAGTGTAAATATATTAATTTTTAAAGCAATAACCTATGAATAGGGCTTATAAGTCATTTTAGCAAAACTATTTTAATCCCGCCAGCTCTTTTGAATTAAACTTCTCTCACCATAAGGCTGTCAGCAATAGTGATCAGATTTTCTTTTTTCATTTTGTTTACGGGTATATTTTCGAGAAATGTGAGTGCGGTATCGTAATGCTTTTTCATTTCGTTACGAGCAAGTTCTTTTATATTTAAAAAATTATAGATAGAAGTAATCGCTTCTACTTTTTCTTTTGGAACAAACTGTGGAGCATGGATCCATTGATGTAATTCTTCCTTCAAATATCGATTGCTATCAGCCATTTCCATTGCTTTTAAAAGCAGGTATGTTTTTTTATTAGAAACGATATCACCGCCTTTTTGTTTGCCAAACTTTTCAGTGTCTGCATATACATCCAATATATCATCTTGCAATTGAAATGCTATTCCTATGTGTTTTCCGAATTCGTAAAGTAATTGTGCATTTATTTCATCGGCGCCTCCAATTAATGCGCCCATCTCAAGACTGCCACCAAGTAATACGGCAGTCTTCAATTCTATCATTTTTAAGTATTGAGGTATCGAAACCTTTGCAAGTTTTTCGAAGTTCATATCCAACTGTTGTCCTTCGCATACTTTAATAGCTGTGTTACTAAATATTTTTAATAATTGTGGAAGTATGTCTGTGTTATATTTACACAACTCTTGATATGCTTTTATCATAATTGCATCACCACTTAAAATGGCAGTGTTCTCATCCCATTTTTCATGAACTGTACTTTGATTTCTTCTTAAAGGAGCCTTATCCATTATATCATCATGCACTAACGTGAAGTTGTGAAATAATTCAATTGCGAGTGCAGGGTGGATCGCGTTAGATGTATCACCTCCAAAAAAATCACAACCTACAAAAACAAAGACGGGGCGCATTCGTTTACCTCCCAATGACATAATGTATTCAATAGGTTCGTAAAGTTCCTTCGGATTTGAGCCGTATTTTTTATTTTTTAAAGCAAGCTCAATTTGTTGCTGAAAGTCGGTGATCGTTTCCAAAATGTTCTATAAAATAAATTGAGTGTTTTCTAAAACTTTTTTTAATCCATCTTCCAAAGAAATCAATTCACGATTTAGTAATTGTTTCATTTTGGTTATATCCGGGTTTCTTCTTGACATATCACCGTCTTCTAATGCCTGAATATGCGTTATTTTTGAGCTGGAATTAGTTGCTTTAATAATTGTTTGTGCTAATTCCAAGATAGTTATTTCTTCATTTCCACCTACGTTGACCACATCGTTGACAAATTTATTTTCATAAAATGCATTGGTCGTTGCTTCAATATTATCATCAATATAACAAAATGTGCGGGTTTGTTTTCCGTCACCATAAATGGTAATATCCTTATTTTTCAGTGCACTTGAAATAAATTTTGAAACAACAAAATCTTTACTTTGTTTTTGTCCGTAGGTATTAAAAAATCGAAAAATGGTATACTCTAAATCATATTCTTTTTTAAATGATTTAAGATACGCTTCACCAACATTTTTAACAATGGCATATGGCAAACGCGAATTTAAAGGAGTCGTTTGTTCATTCTGAGGAAACTCAACGGGTTCTCCGTATACCTCAGATGATGATGAGAAGTATACGCGTTTTACACCTGTATTTTTTGAAAGATTCAATACATTTTTAATTCCCGAAATATCATCCAGCACACGCACTGGATGTTCCTGTGTTCTGCTGACACCCACCATTGCAGCATAATGAAAAACATAATCAAATGAGTAAGCATAAAAAACGCTTGATATATCTCCGAATTCGTTTACATTACACTTAATAAATTTAATATTATTGTGAATAGACGTAGGTACCTTTTCCAAGCTGCCGGTAAGTAAATTGTCTACTATAACAATTTGATGATTGGCATTTTCAGCAAGTTTTTCTGCTAACGCACTTGGTATAAATCCTGCTCCTCCGGTTATTAATATTTTAATCATATTTTTTTAGTTGTTAGTGGTTAGTTGTCAGTGGTCAGTCTTTAGTACAACTAATAACTAACCACTAATAACTATTAACCATTCGCTATTGCCATTAAATAATCACCATAACCGCTTTTCATTAATGGAATAGCAAGTTTTTTCAGTTGTTCTTTATCAATATAATTCATCCTGAAAGCAACTTCTTCAATGCACCCGATGCGGAGTCCCTGACGTTCTTCGATCACTTGTACAAATTGTCCTGCCTGCATAAGCGAGGCAAAAGTTCCTGTATCCAGCCAGGCGGTACCTCTGTCTATAATACCAACTTTTAATTTACCTTGTTCAAGGTAATATTTATTCACATCAGTAATTTCATATTCTCCGCGGGCACTTGGTTTTTGATTTTTTGCAATTTGTACCACGCTGTTATCATAAAAATATAAACCCGGTACAGCATAGTTTGATTTTGGTTTTTGAGGTTTTTCCTCAATGGAAATAGCTTTGCCGGCTGCATTAAATTCTACCACGCCATAACGTTCAGGGTCTGATACATGATAAGCAAATACAACACCTCCATCAGGATCCTGATGCTGTTGCAACAATCTGCCTAAGCCAGCTCCATAAAAAATATTGTCGCCAAGCACCAATGCTACTTTATCATTTCCTATAAATTTTTCGCCAATCACAAATGCTTGTGCAAGTCCGTTCGGGATTTTCTGCACTGCATAACTGAATTTACAACCCAAGCTTTTTCCATCACCTAATAAGCGTTCAAAATTTGGCAGATCATGCGGTGTAGAAATAATTAATATTTCTGAAACACCTGCCATCATGAGCACTGAAAGAGGATAATAGATCATTGGTTTATCATAAACAGGCATCAACTGTTTGCTAACAGCGAGTGTTAGAGGATGTAAGCGGGTTCCGGAACCTCCGGCTAAAATTATTCCTTTCATATTTTAAAAATTAGGGGATTGGAGAATTGGAGAATGTTTGCCCTCCTTTGGCATAATAAATTTTGTTCCAAATTGGAAGTTTAAACTATAATAATTTAATGATTGTTTCATGTACAAATTTTATTTTATAATTTTTAAAGTGTTATTATGGTCTATCAATTTAAAATTCTCTTTCACGATTGCAGACTCTAATTTTCCATTTCTTCATTTCTTCATTTCTCTATTTCGCTTTCTTCATCATTCATCTCAATGAGTGGGGTTTGCAAAAATTCTTTATTTGTTAAACGTTTTTCAAGAGTAAGAAGG
The DNA here is from genome assembly GCA_003151815.1 of Bacteroidota bacterium. Classification (GTDB taxonomy): domain Bacteria; phylum Bacteroidota; class Bacteroidia; order 2-12-FULL-35-15; family 2-12-FULL-35-15; genus 2-12-FULL-35-15. The sequence continues at coordinate 7,296 of PLYN01000055.1, forward strand.
AAGCAAGGTAATAGAATAAGATTAGAACAATAAGCGATCAATAGTGTACCTGAAATTAAAATACCCAAAGCTGCAGTTCCACCAAAACTCGATGCAGCAAAAATACCAAAACCGAAGAATAAAATAATGGCAGTATAAACCATGCTGACACCGGTTTCTTTGATGGTGAGAGATACAGCTTTAGAGATACTTATTTTTGAACCTTTCAACTCCTGACGGTATTTGGTTAGAAAATACAAAGTGCCATCAGACGCGATACCAAAGGCAATACTGAATATTAAAATAGTGCTTGGCTTTAAGTAAATTTGGAAAAAACCCATTAATCCGGCGGTTATGATCAAAGGAACTAAACTTGGGATCACAGAAACCAGGATCATCCTAGGTGACATAAAAAGAGTATACATCACAATAGCAATTAGTATAATGGCAAGTAATACACTTTCCAGTAAATTTTGCACCAAAAACTGATTTCCTTTCAGAAAAATAAAACTGTTCCCTGTTAAAGATACTTTGTAATTTTTGTCGGATGCAGCCCATGTGTTGGCTTCATAATCAAAATTAAAAATGCTGTCAATGCGTGGTTTAAGTTCATCGGCCAACTTTCTCATTTGTATTGATCCAACATCTTTCATTTGAATGCTGACACGTGTAAAACGTTTTGTACCATCAATAAAAGCAACAAACTGACCTTGTTTATCTTTCGTTCCATCACCCACAAAGTCAGCAATTTTTTGCAACCCCATTGCTCCCGGTAATCGATATGATTTTTCTTCACCATCATTAATTGCCTGATTGGCAAACTTAATTCCTTCAACAATAGAAACAGCTTTTGAAAATTCGGGATATTGCTGAAATAATTTTTGAAGTTTATTTATTTTGTAAAGTGTGCGACCACCATCGGCAAATACTCCATTTGGTTTTTTAGTGTCAATACTTATTTCAAATGGTAATACACCGTTATAATTTTTTTCGAAATATTTTAAGTCCAGTAAAACGGGGTCTTTTGTTGGTAAATCATCCACTACATAACCCAAAGGCAATAATTTTGTAATTCCCAAAACCGATAAAATTACAATGACTATTGCAGAAATATAAATTCGGGGGCGATAATGGTGTACCCAATAATCAACATGTTCCAATATTTTTGAAATCAGTTTGCTTTGTAAATGTTTTGTATGTTTTATAGATGGTGGTGGCAAAAAACTAAATACAATTGGTACCAGCATTAAGGATATTAAATAGGTTAACATTACACTGATAGATGATATCAATCCAAATTCAAAAAGCATTTGAGTATCGGTGGAGCAAAAAACAGCAAATCCAATTGACGTAGTTACATTGGCTAACAATAATGAAATCCCTACCTTTTCAATTGAACGTGATAATGCACGCATTTTATTTCGGTGTTTCTCAAATTCCGTATGGTATTTATTAAGCAACATAATGCAATTGGGAATACCTATTACAATTAACAGTGGCGGTATCAATCCGGTTAAAACTGATATTTTATATCCGACTAAAACCAATAATCCTATTGACCATATAACACCAACAATTATTACTGCCAACGAAAACAATACTGGTAAAATAGAACGAAAAAACAGAAACAAAATAATAGCTGTGACAAGTATGGCAAGCAGCATAAATAAAACCATTTCATGTTGTATTTTACGAGCTACGGATGTGCGTATATATGGCATCCCGGAATAATGAACTTCAACATTGTTTTTGGAAAGAAATTTATCCACTTGAATTTTAATCGAATCAACAATTACAAACCGATTTTTTGTATTCAAAAGTTTATTATCAAAAGTAATGGCCATTAATGTGGAGTGGGTGGAATCGTTGTAAATAATACCACGATAAAATGGTAAACTCTGAATGAGCATTCTGATGCTATCAACTTCCAGCTGTGTTTGAGGCTTATGGGCAACTAAAGAAACATTTTCAAATTTACCTAAACTGTCATTTTTTACAATTTTTTTTAGTCGGGCTATGGATACTACATTTTTTACTCCAACTACATCCTTGATCGCATTCCCCAGATCGTACCAATCTCCGAAACGCTGAAGGGTATAAAGCCCATCATCTTGAATGCCAATAACCATAACACTTCCATCTTGTCCGAATAGTTTTTTGAACTGCACATATTCAAGCGCAGTAGTATCATTATCAGGAAGAAGTTTAGGTGTTTCATAAAAAATTTCCGCCTTTTGGGCATAATAACCCATACCAACAGTAAGTATACCGAGTACAAGTATGATCGTTAATCTATTTCGTAATATAAATCGTGCTATTGAAGCCCACATAGGCGTTTTGATAAATTAATTTTGGCAATAAAATAATAGAATTGTTGATCGTTTTATCGATAATAATTCAACATCGTTTATTTCCCGAAATTAAACATAATAATAATACCGACAAAAAGAGAATTGGAAGGAATTTTATATTGAAGTTGTTCCTGCGCTTCGTTGCGTTAATTCTAAAAATGAAGCCTTGTTTAAAATGAAGGATCGGATTCATTTTAAATGCCGATGAGCTGTCGAGACTAATAGATAAATTTTTAAATTATTTTCGTAGCCAATATATCTTTTAAATTAGGACGTAATCTGCTTTTGTAAACCGACAGACAATCTTCTTTTTTTCTTCCTTTTCGTAACGTTCTTTGCTCTTCTACCGGCAGCGCTGCAATGTGCATGCATTCATGCGTGCAACAGTTACTCATTTTTTCGGCACATGTTGAACATTGAATAAATAAAAGGTGACAATCATCGTTAGCGCAATTCACATGTGTATCGCAAACTTTGCCACATTGATGACATTGAGCAATCACATCGTCAGTAATGCGTTCTCCCACACGTTCATCAAAAACGAAATTTTTTCCAATAAATTTAGAAGGCAGACCCTCCGTTTTTATTTGTCGCACATAATCAATAATACCACCGTGTAATTGATTTACATCCTTAAATCCATGGTGTTTAAAATAAGCACTTGCTTTTTCGCAACGAACACCACCGGTACAATACATCAGTATTTTATGATCTTTTTTATCTTTTAATTCATTCAGTACTATTGGTAATTCTTCACGAAATGTGTCAGCATCAGGACAAAGCGCACCTGTAAATCGTCCTACTTCACTTTCATAATGATTGCGCATATCCACAACAATGGTATCCGGGATCTCCATCGCATCGTTAAACTCTTTTGCTGTTAAGTGTTTTCCTACATTAGTAACATCAAAAGCATTATCATCCAAGCCATCTGCAACTATTTTATGTCGCACTTTTATGGTGAGTTTATAAAACGATTTTCCATCATCTTCAACAGCGATCTTATATGGCATATTCGCAAATCGGAAATCAGCATCCAGATCTTTTTTGAAAAGTTCCCAATTCTCTTTCGGGACACACATTTGCGCGTTAATTCCTTCGCGGGCAATGTAAATTCGACCTAAAATATTAAGGCTGTTCCATTGTTCAAATAAATTGTCGCGAAGTTCTTGGGGCTTATCAATAATGACGTAGCGGTAAAACGAAACAGTAACACGATTAACGGTTTCTTCCTGAATGCGTTTTTTAAGCTCCTTTTTGTTAACTCTGTTTTGCAATAACATAGTATCTGGGATTTAAAATTTGTGCAAATTTACTTATTTTAATAAGTATTTTAAGGAGATTATTTAAAAAAAAATACCATTACATAAATATAAAATAATATGGATCAACTCTATATTTAAATGTAATATATTGATAATTAATTATTTAAAATTTATTTTTTTTAAATGAAACCTTTATAAATTCATTATCGTAGAACATCATCGTAGAATTTGACCAATTCGGCTATTATTTTAGGATTCGTTCATTAAAATTTAATTTTTATCGATTTATTATTCATATTTGTCTAATAAATGGAACTTTAATAAAGATAGGGCGTTAAAAAAAGTCTATTTATATTTATCGTTTTAATAGTTCAATTAGTCTAAAAATCAATTTTGTTTAAAAAAGGCATTCTATTTTAGTATTGAAATTTGAAATAAATTATTCTATTCAGATGAAAAAAATTACTTTAATCTTATTATTTATTACTTGTAAAATTGTTATTGCTCAATCGTATGAGTTGGTTAACAATGATACTATCAATGTTATTGATTTGACGGGTAAAAAACAAGGTAAATGGGTAATTACGAATATTATGCTTCACAAGCCTTGTTATGCCGATGATCAAAAAGTAGAGGAGGGAAAATTTTCGGATAGTAAAAAGATAGGGTTTTGGAAAGAATATTACTGTAACAATGCCTTAAAAAGCAAAATTGCATACGAGAATAATCGCCCAAGCGGTTATGCTATCATGTACCATGATAATGGTAAGATAAAAGAAGAGGGTTTGTGGAAGAATAATCGTTGGGTAGGTGATTATAAATTATATTTTTCGAATGGGCAGGTACAACAAGCTTTTACATTTAATACATCCGGTAAACGTGAAGGGGCGCAGCAATATTTTTACGAAAATGGTCAATTGATGATTGATGGAACTTGGGCAGAAGGAAAAGAAAGTGGCACTTTGAAGGAATATTACGAAAATGGAGATCTCAGATCTCAAAAAGATTTTAATGGCGGTAATCTGGATGTTGCTTCTGTAAAAACATATGAGCCTAAAAAACCATTAGTGGAAACACCGGCAGAGATAATGATTGAGGCACCGGCACCTCCTGTTTTAGCACAAAAAAGTGAAAAAGATAACCTTGGTAAAGTTTTTACCGGTGAGGGGTATTGGAAACTATATAATGCAAACAAACAAATTTCAAAAGATGGTAATTTTACTGGTAGTCGCTTAGTAGATGGCAAAGCATATTTTTACAGTCCCGATGGTATTTTAACACGTATTGCTGTATATAAAGAAGGAAGATATATTGGCGATAGTGTTATTGAAGATTAACACCCCAATCGCATAAAATCTTAAAAATCTTAATACCTTTGGACTTATGAAAATTTCATAAGTCTTTTTTATTTTATGCAAAATCAACTTTTAATTTACAACACGCTAACCCGAACAAAGGAAAAATTTGAACCTATCCATAAAGGAATGGTTGGACTGTATGTTTGCGGCCCGACCGTTTACAGCGATGTTCATATGGGTAACTGCCGCACCTTTATTTCCTTCGATTTAATTTATCGTTATTTATTGCATTTGGGCTTTAAAGTGCGTTATGTGCGTAACATCACTGATGCAGGACATCTAGAAGGTGATCGTGATGAAGGAGATGATAAATTCGAAAAAAAAGCGAGGCTCGAACAATTGGAACCCATGGAAATTGTGCAGAAATACACCCTTGGTTTTCATGATGTAATGCGAGAATTTAATACGTTACCACCAAGTATTGAGCCTACTGCTACGGGGCATATTTGTGAGCAAATTGAAATGGTAAAACAAATAATAGCCAATGATTATGCATATGAGGTGAATGGCACTATTTATTTTGATGTTGAAAAATACAATACTAAATTTAACTACGGACAATTGACCAATCGTATGTTAGATGATCTGATTGGTGGTACACGTGAACTTGGAGGACAAGATGAAAAGCGTGGACGTTTGGATTTCGCGTTATGGATAAAAGCAAAACCTGAACAAATTATGCGCTGGCCATCACCTTGGGGTTGGGGATTTCCAGGCTGGCACATTGAATGTTCGGCAATGAGCAGTAAATATTTAGGTAAAACATTCGACATACACGGTGGTGGAATGGACTTACAGGCAACTCATCATACCAACGAAATAGCACAATCACAAGCATGTAATCATAAAGCACCAGTTAAATATTGGATGCATACCAATATGCTAACGGTAAATGGTGTGCGCATGTCGAAAACGGCAAATAATGGCTTCCTTCCAAGTGAATTATTTTCGGGCAATCATCCATTATTGGAAAAAGGGTACAGCCCGATGGGCGTTCGTTTTTTTATGATGCAAACACATTACCGCAGCACACTTGATTTTTCTAACGAAGCATTGCAAGCATCCGAAAAAGGCTATGCGCGCCTGATCGCGTCAATAAAAACATTAGAAAGTTTGAAACCCTCAATTAGTTCTGGAATATTTCTCAATGAACACATCAAGGCATGCTATGATGCAATGAATGATGATTTTAATACACCAGTACTCATTGCGGAACTTTTTGAAATTGCTAGATATATCAATTTGGCTAATGATGGTAAAACGCCTTTAACAGAGAGTGATATTAATGGGCTAAAAAAACTAATGCACAATTTTGTGTTTGATGTTTTGGGATTGAGATCAGAAACCTCAAATACGGAAAATGATAAAGCGTTACAGGGTGTTATGGAAATTATTCTAGAGATCAGAAAAGAAATAAAAACAAGAAAAGATTTCGCTGTTTCGGATAAGTTAAGAGATGATCTGAGCAAAATTAATATTACAATTAAGGATACAAAAGATGGTGCTATCTGGTCAATTTAAAAATAAAGCTATTTCCGTTTCCCTTCTCCTTTGGGAGAAGGTGTCCGAAGGACGGATGAGGCTTTGCAGTATTTATATGCTCGTTATTTTTCTTGCTGCATGTAGTCCTGAAAAAGAAAAACAAGCGGAGAGTGAAGCTACAAAAACTTCGGAGGTGAAAAAAGTTCCGACTCCTGATTTTAATGCAGATTCGGCTTATTCACTTGTAAAGGCTCAGGTTGATTTTGGACCACGTATTCCAGGAACCGCAGCACATGCAAAATGCGCGGATTATTTGGTTGCAAAATTAAAATCGGCCGGCTTTGATGTGATTATACAAAATGGCACGGTTCAAACATTCGATAAAAAACAATTCTCATTAAAAAATATTATTGCTTCCTATAAACCTGAAGCGCAAAGTAGAATTTTGATCAGTTCGCATTGGGATACGCGCCCGTGGGCTGATGAGGACACGAAAAATAAAGATAAGACTTTTGAAGGAGCAAATGATGGAGCAAGCGGAGTGGGAATTGCTTTGGAAATTGCAAGGCAGATAAGTTTTTCGAAACCAAATATTGGTTTAGATATTATTCTTTTTGATTTGGAAGATTATGGAACAAATGGAAATGAAAATTCCTGGTGTTTGGGTTCTCAATATTGGGCGAACAATCCACATAAACCCAATTATTTCGCCAACTTCGGAATATTGTTAGATATGGTTGGTGGACCAAACGCAATTTTCCCTAAAGAAAAAAAGTCGGTAGATATGGCATCTTTTGCTGTTGACAAGGTATGGAAAGCGGCAAATGAAATTGGTTATGGCAACTATTTTGTACCGCAAACAAAAGATTTTGTTGGAGTAGACGATCATGTATTTATTAATAAAGGAGGAGTTCCATGCATTGATCTGATAGAGTATAACCAGACTTCCGGAGGGTTTGGGGATTACCATCATACTCATCAAGATAATATGAGTTTGATTGATAAAAACACCTTGAAAGCAGTAGGACAAACATTGTTAGAAGTGATCTATAGCGAAAAGTAAACTGAAAAAAATTCTCATCATACGTTTTAGTTCCATCGGCGATATTGTATTAACAACGCCTGTAATCCGCTGTATTAAAAATCATCAACCGGATATTGAAATTCATTATGTAACAAAAAAAATGTTCAAAGGCATTTTAGAACATAATGTGTATATCACAAAAATTCATACGATCGAGAAAAATATAAGTGAGGTAATTGGCGATTTAAAGAAAGAGAATTTTGATTTTGTAATTGACCTACACAACAATATCAGATCCATGCAAATAAAAAAACTGCTTGGTAAACGGTCGTCAACATTCAAAAAGTTGAATTTCAAAAAATGGATACTGGTTAATTTTAAGATCAATAAAATGCCTGCGTTGCATATTGTTGATCGCTATATGCAAACTGTTTTACCATTGGGAGTTATAAATGATAACAAAGGCTTGGATTATTTTATTCCTGAAAATGAAAGCATAAAAATTTCTTCTCTTCCTTCATCACATCAACATGGATATATTGGTTTTGTTATCGGTGCAAAGCATTTCACCAAACAATTACCAATCGAAAAAATTATTTCTATCTGTAAAAAAATAAATAAACCCATTATTTTGCTTGGTGGAAAAGAAGATAATGTGCGGGCGATTGAAATTGAAAAATCTGTAGGATCTACTGTTTATAATGCTTGTGGAAAATACAGTTTGAATCAGTCCGCATCATTAGTAAAGCAGGCTACAAAAATAATCACACACGATACAGGTATGATGCACATTGCTGCTGCATTTAAAAAAGAAATCATTTCGGTGTGGGGAAATACTGTTCCAGCCTTTGGCTTTACTGCTTATTTACCTGATGCTAAGTCGAGAATAGTGGAGGTGAATGGTTTATCGTGCAGGCCTTGCTCTAAAATTGGTTATGATAAATGTCCGAAAGGACATTTTAAATGTATGAATGATATTGATGAAAATGAGATTGTTTCGTCATGTTAAAATTGTCAGTTCGAGTAGGGGTTTTGCCCCTATCGAGAACAAGTTCGGCTAGTATATTTCTCGATATGCTCGTGCCTCGCTACTCGAAATGACAAAAGAAAGTTTATTTCTCTCCTAAAAATAATGCTCTTAATTCAGTAGCTTCTTTAGGATCCATTTTATTTGCTAAAATTAAACTCAACTGCTTGCGTCGCAAAGCACTGTCAAATCTATATTTTTCTTCTTCTGTTTCAGGAATTAATTCGGGAACCGGCAAAGGAGAACCGTTATTATCTATGGCTACAAACGTGTAAATGGCTTCGTTGCATTTTAAAAGTTCACCGCTAACATGATCTTCTATCCATACATCAATAAACACTTCCATGGATGTTTTAAATGCCCGTGATACCTTTGCTTGCAGTGTTACAATACTTGCCTGCCTGATCGGTACATTAAAGGATACATTGTTTACCGATGCAGTAACTGCAACTGCTTTACAATGGCGGTGTGCTGATATAGAGGCTGCAATATCCATCCATGCTAATAATTGACCTCCGAATAAATTGCCAAGTGAATTAGTATCATTCGGTAATACAAACTGAGTTTGCACGGTTAGTGATTGTTTAGCTGTTTTTGGTTTCATCTGTTTTTTTTGTAAAGATAATGAGAGGATTTTAATTTTAGGAATAAAATTTAAACAGTTACTAAATCGTTTTTTTTATAATTTAGTTTTTGATTCGTATCTTCGTAAAAACAAACACGCCTTCACTAACTCCAAGGGTAAATAACAAAAATAAATATGGATTTTTTATACATTAAAGCGTTGCACATCATTTTTGTGGTTACATGGTTTGCCGGCTTATTCTATATTGTTCGACTATTTATTTATCATACTGAAGCAGATACAAAAACAGAACCTGAAAAAAGTATTTTGCAAACCCAATATAAAATAATGCAAACGCGTTTATGGTACGGGATAACCTGGCCATCCATGATTTTAACGCTTGCTTCAGGAGGTTGGATGATTTGGATAAATCCTGCATTTTTAAATCAAGCTTATTTTATTTTAAAATTATGTTTTGTCGGAGGATTGGTTTTGTATCATATGCAGTGCCATGTGATATTTAAGCAAATTAAAAATGATGTTGTAAAACATTCATCGTTTAAATTGCGCTTATGGAATGAAGTAGCTACGATTTTTTTAGTGGCTATTGTTTTTTTAATTGTATTGAAAAGTAATACCGGATTTATTTGGGGATTGCTTGGATTAGCAGTATTTGCAGTTACCTTGATGATGGCTGTGAAAATTTATAAGAAGAGCAGGGAGAAAAATTTGAAGAAGTGAAATCTTTGGAAAATCCACGCTCAGATTCTGAATCAAGTTCAGAATGACCCAGCGCTAATTTTTTAACAACCATGCATTTGGTTGATTGACTCTGAGTTGATTCAAATTATCCAAAGCATCTTTTCGGGTAGAATAATTTCCACAACTAACTACATACAAGCCGTTGCGTTTTCCTATTATGGATGCAGGGATATTTTGATTTTTAAGACTCGTTACAAAATTAATGGCGTTTTGTTCAATCTGGAAACAACCCGTTACTAAATGAAATTTCAAGTCGTTCCTATTAACTACATCACCAACTGAAACACTAGTAGTATCAGCCTTTACATCAACAGTAGCATTGGTGCCGGCAACAGTTGATGCAGTAATTAATTGTGCATTTGTTGCAGTATCGTTTTTAACTAATAAAGGTTCAGGCTTAATAACTTTAATTTTTAATTTGGCAGTGATTGCTTTTTCATTAATAACCTTTTTTGTAGTTTCTTTTGATGCGAAAGGATTCAAATTAGAGTAATTGATATTTTTTAATAAGTCCGTTTTTAATGGAATCCAAATCATTCCAAAAATAAAAGGGACAAGGATGGCAATTGCCACATAACGTTTTATGTTTCCCGCACGTGTGGGATTTTTTTCTGAAGGAATAGCATCTCTGTCTTTGAATTCTTTTTCAATGCGTTTCCCAATAGTATCACGCTTTATGGCCGGGGATTGGAAATGCGGAAGTCCGAATGCATCTAAAAGATAATTCGTTGTTGCGGGAACAAATTGTATGTTGCGTTCGACATCTAAATGCAAAGTGCCAACTTCTTCAATTGTTATTTTTTCTCCTCTTTTCAGTAGTAAATTTGTAGAAGATACAAATTGATTAATCGTGTTGATAGCTTCCGGATAGCTTGTTTTTATAGTACTTACTATGTGGTTGGCCAAAAGACCATCGTTGGTATTCAGATTTTTATTGAATACAATATTTTTAGAAGGGGGCGTAAAAGTATGTTGCGTCGGATGAATTTTTGCGGAAGCATAATTCGCCACAAAGCCTCCAAAATTAGGCACAATTACACAATTGTGTTCGTATAATAATTCACTGATATGTTTATCTACCTTCATTTCTAAATCAAAATTACAAAAACTTTGTCAATTTTTTAAGATCATCGGGAATATCAATAGCAATACTCTCAAAATCAGTTATTTCAACTTTTATTTTATATCCATTTTCTATCCAACGTAGCTGTTCTAAGCCTTCTGCAAGTTCCAGAGAAGATTGTTTCAGCAAAGTTATTTCAGACAATACTTTTGCGGTATATCCATAAATACCGATGTGTTTATAAAATGTTTGGTAATTGAGCCATTCATTTTGTTTTTGTTCTCGGATATAAGGTATTGTTTGCCTGCTGAAATAAATGGCTTCTTCAACTTTATTCAAGATTACTTTTGGAGTATTGTTGTTATACAATTCATCATAATTATTAATTTTTTTAACAAGTGTAGCAAGTTGTACCTTATCGGAATTAAAACAGGAAGCAAGTAAATCAATCTGTTCAGGATGTATAAAAGGTTCATCACCTTGGATATTTATTATGATGTCCGCTGAACCGGTATATTTTTGTAATGTTTCAAAACATCTGTCAGTACCGCTTTGGTGACTTTCTTTGGTCATTATTACGTTTCCACCAAATGTTTTTACGTGCTCTTCAATGCGTATATCATCAGTAGCTATGATCACGTCAGCTAAGGATTTTGATTTTTTTGCTTGTTCGTAAACACGTTGAATCATTGATTTTCCGGCAATATCCACCAATGGCTTTCCGGGGAATCGTGTAGAAGAGTATCGTGCAGGTATTATTCCGATTATTTTCACAAACAAGATTTATTTTGACGAAAATACAGAATTTAATTTATTTATTGCGTCTTCCAATGAGAACTTTCATTGCCTTTTTTTGTATTTTTTGTTATTTTTGCAAATGCGATTTTTAAAATTATCAGTTCTAATTATTATTCCTCTTCTTTTTTTGGCTGCCAGTCAGCCGAAAGAAAATTTATCCTGTCGAGAAATTGTCAGTCACTTGCTAGATAGCATCAAAAATATCAGAACTCAACATTGTGACGTAAAATCCGTTGAACGTATAAACGGTCATCTTTTTTTTGCAGAATCCCGTTTAAAATTGAATGTCAACCCTAAAATGATCTATTATAAAAGTATATTAAAGGGGAATGAAGTATTGTGGGTTCAAGGTGAAAATAAAGGAAATGCAAGAGTGCATGCGCGCTCACTACTTCTTATAAATTTGGATTTAGATCCTTATGGAAGCCTTATGCGTAAGGATAATCATCATACTATTTTTGATTTAGGATTTCCATACATCGGTTCTATTATTGCAAATACAATTGTAAAGTCACCAAAAGATTTTGACAAACATTTTGCATTTGCAGGAACGCTGACATGGAATCATACTGAATGCTATCAAATTGTAATTAGTTTTTCTGAATACAGATACGTTGAATATACTGCTGTAAAAGGAGAAACGGCTAACGGTATCGCTAAGAAATTTAGCACAAGCGATTTTAAAATCCGTAATAAAAATGGACTTTCGAGTTATTATGGTTTTATAAAAGAAGGAAAAAAATTGTTGGTCCCTACACCTTATGGTAACAAGGTGATCGTGTATATTGATAAAAAAACATATATGCCTGTTAATGTTAAAATATATGATGAGGAAGGACTTTTCGAATCTTACGAATTTTATAATGTTAAAATTAACACTACTTTTGCTTCTGATGAATTTTCTGAAAACTTTAAGGAATACGCGTTTTAGAGTTTTATATTTCATATTTAAAATCCCAGTCATAAAATTAAAAATTTCTTAATTTAAAAATGTAATTAACTTTACATGATAGATTAATAAAAAATAATGATTTGAAAGCATCTTTTATCGGTTTGTATATTGTAATTATAAGCATTGGTATTTCGCTGCTTTCATTTAACCCTTCCTCTAAAAAGACGGTATACAATCCACAAGAAATTCTCAAAAATATTTTTGCTTCAGTCGCAAATGTAAAAACGATGCGATATAACCTACAGTGCAATGAGCGTATTAAGGGCAAAATGCATCATACAGAGTCGCATGTGAAGCTGCAAATAAATCCACGTAAAATATATTTGTCGTTAAAAGGTCCAGAAGTATTATGGATACAGGGAGAAAATAATGGAGACGCATTTGTCAATCCTGCTGCATTTCCATATATAAATCTTAACCTCGACCCTTTTGGATTATTGATGCGAAAAGATCAACATCATACAATACATGAAATGGGGATTCATTACCTTGTTGATATAATGCGAGATGGGCTGGTAAAGGCTGGCAATAATATTGATAGACATTTTGTTATTCAGGGAGAAGAAGAATACGATGGACATCATTGCTACAGGCTTTCAATAGCCTTTCCTGATTTTTCATGGGAATCCTATACTGTTAAAAAGGGAGAAACTGTTACTTCAATTTCCAGAAGGCTTCATATAAGCGAATATATGGTTCTTGAGAAAAATCCTAATTTAAGTTGGTATGATGATATAAAAGCCGGACAGATAATTCAAGTTCCCAATGTTTACGCAAAACTTACTATGTTACTTATTGATAAAGAATCGTTTTTACCTTTAAGTAATAAAGTATATGACGATAAGGGACTTTATGAAACTTATGAATATGTTAATTTACAAATAAATACACCGATACTCTCTGAAGAATTTACGAAAGATTATAAGGATTATCATTTTTAGAAAATTATTTTTCGTTTTTGTCGTCCTGAGCGAGCCTGCACTGAGCATAGTCGAAGTGAAGGGTCAATGCGCTTCTAACCAGTTTCTGCCAATACCCATTTCAATTTCAATGGGAACAATTAAATTTGGAATCGCATTTTTCATGTGATTTTCAATGATCGGTTTTACAATTTCTAATTCATCTATTGATACATCAAATACTAATTCATCGTGAACTTGCAAAAGCATTTTTGATTTTAAATTTTTGTTTTTAAATTCATGATGAATATTAATCATTGCAATCTTAATCATATCGGCGGCACTGCCTTGTATGGGTGCATTAATGGCATTGCGTTCTGCATAACCTCTAACAGTATGGTTGCTTGAATTGATGTCACGTAAATAACGTCTGCGTCCCATAATTGTTTCTACGTACCCTTTTTCTCTTGCAATTTCAATACTTTCATCCATATATGCTTTGATACGCGGATATTTTTCAAAATAGTTTTCAATAATGGATGCCGCTTCTTTGCGAGGTATGTTCAATCGTTCAGAAAGTCCGAAAGCGGATATTCCATAGATGATCCCGAAGTTCACCATCTTCGCATTTCTACGCATATCTGAAGTTACCTCTTCTAAACTTACGTTATATACTTTTGCTGCTGTGGCTTTGTGTATATCTTGCCCGGATTGAAAAGCTTCGATCATGCCCATATCTCCGCTTAATTCAGCAATAACACGTAATTCAACTTGCGAATAATCGGCAGAAAGCAATACGTAATTTTCATTTCTCGGAATAAAAGCTTTTCTGATCTCTCTTCCTCTTTCTGTGCGGATAGGGATATTTTGCAAGTTTGGATTATCGGAACTCAAACGACCCGTAACAGCCACCACTTGATTGTATGATGTATGGATACGGCCTGTTAGCGGATTCATTAATTCCGGAAGCGTATCAACATACGTATTTTTTAATTTCACCAATTCACGATAGTCTAAAATTTTTCCGACAATTTCATGCTTTCCTACCAGTTTTACTAATACTTCCTCACCTGTTGCATACTGACCTGTTTTTGTTTTCTTAGGTTTTTCAACGATCTTTAAAATTTCAAATAATATTTCACCCACCTGTTTTGGTGATGAAATATTAAAAGGAGTTCCGGCAAGTTGTTGAATTTCTGTATCAATAATTAAAATATCTTTTTTTAATTCAGCAGATAATTCGTTCAGCGCATGTTTATCCAAAGCTATTCCTTCCTCCTCCATATCAGCTAAAACAGGAATAAGCGGAATTTCAATTTCATCGAATAATTTTTTTGTAAATGTATCATTGAGCATCGGCTCAAATTTATTTTTAAGTTGCAAAGTGATATCGGCATCTTCTGCAGCATATTCTTTAATTTCTTCAATAGCTACTGAACGCATGGTCAATTGCTCCTTCCCTTTTTTTCCGATCAGAGTTTCAATGGAAACTGGTGAATAATTTAAGTATGTTTCGGCAAGCACATTCATGTTGTGGCGCATCTCAGGCTGTATAAGGAAATGTGCTACCATTGTATCAAAAAGTTTTCCTTTTATTTCAATGTTATATCTTTTTAAAATGGATAGATCATATTTAATATTTTGTCCGACCTTAGTGATGTGTTCATTTTTAAATAGTGCTTTGAACTCATTTACGATAAGTTGCGCTTCATCAAAATTTTCAGGAACAGGAATGTAATAGGCTTCCGAAGTTTTATAAGCGAAGGACATACCTACCAGTTCGGCAGTGTAAACATCCAAACCGGTTGTTTCGGTATCGAAACAAATTTCAGATTGATTATTTAATTCCACAATTAATTGTTCACGTTTTTCTTTTGTATCTATTAAATGGTAGGTGTGGGGAGTTGTAGCTATTGTGTTTCGTTCAGTTAGTATCTCTGTTAAAGCCTCACCCCGACCCTCTCCAAAGGAGAGGGAGGTAAACTCCGCAGGATCATTATTTATTATATCTTCATCTACTTGGGCGAATAAATCAGTTTGGTCAGGATTTGTTTTTGTTCCCCTCTCCTTTGGAGATGGGCTGGGGCTAAGGATTTGTGATGGGCTTGCGCCATCAAGATCCATTTGCTCAGCCAACCTTCTGAATTCAAGTTCATTGAAAAGCTCTTTCAACGCTTCTCTATTCGGTTCTTCAATCTCCAATGCTTTTTCATCCAGTTCGATGGGCACATCACAAATAATTGTTGCCAGCCATTTTGATTGAATTGCTTTATCAGTATTTTGTTCAACTTTTTCTTTTAATTTACCTTTTAGTTTATCGGTGTTTTGCAATAAATTTTCAATGCTTCCAAAATCTTTTATTAGTTGAATAGCTGTCTTTTCGCCTACTCCGGGGATACCGGGAATATTATCCACCTTATCGCCCATTAATCCTAAAATATCGATCAGCTGATTCACATTTAAAATATCCCATTTTTTACATACTTCAGCAACACCCATTATTTCTGCACCATTTCCCATGCGTGCAGGCTTATATATAAAAATATTTTCAGAAACTAACTGACCGTAATCTTTGTCAGGAGTCATCATATAGGTAACAAAACCTTGTTGTTCCGCTTTTTTGGCGAGTGTGCCAATTACATCATCGGCTTCGTAACCATTGGAATATAAAACCGGAATATTAAAATGTTCAATCAGTTGTTTAATATATGGAATTGCTTTTGCAAGATCTTCGGGCATCGCTTCACGATGCGCTTTGTATTCAGTAAATTCTATATGGCGAACTGTTGGCTCTGACGTATCAAAAACAACAGCGATGTGTGTTGGTTTTTCCTTTTTAAGAACTTCTAACAACGTATTTGTGAAACCTAATATGGCTGATGTGTTTAATCCTTTAGAATTGATACGGTGATTATTACTGAATGCAAAATAAGCACGGTAGATCAATGCAAAAGCGTCAAGTAAAAAAAGTTTTTTATTATTTTCGGACATGGTGGTTGATGTGATAATAAATGAATGTGCTGATTAATTGATGTGCTGATGTGCTGATGTGCTAATTGTGTGATATATTGATGTGTAAATTTGATAATGTAAGATAGGATTTTTCTAATTAACACATCAGCACATCAATTATTTATTGTATGCTTTGAACAGTTCAATTACACTGGCATAATTGTATTTTTCTTCTTCCAATGCTTTCACGATTTCTTTATTATCTGACATGAAAGCGATCATCTGTTTTTTGAATTTACTGGGTTTGTCTTGTATCAGTATTGTTTCATCGGATTTTGTATAAAAATAATCAGGCAGATAACTGGTCTCCTTACCATCTGTTTCTTCTGTCCTGCCTTCGTAAAGATTATGGGTTCCGGTTAATATTTGTTTTATAAAAACATCCAAATCATCAATTTTACGCGAAATAAAAATGATGCTATCCATTCGGTATTCTTTTAGTTTTGAGGCATTGAAGCTTTTAACAGGCATTCCGGCACTTGCTCTAAATTTTATTTTTCTGAAATTATCAAATTCCTTTTTAGAGTTGCTCTCTATTTCACCTTTTAACGTATCACCTTTCAGTTGTATAACATATCCTTTCCGATATTTTACCTGTGCAAAAGCTTTGTGATTGAAAGTTATTGTAACAATTGTTAGGAATAATAGAATTGAAGTGTTTTTTACAATTTTCATATTTATTAGAATTTATTGATTTGACCCTTACACGCAAAAATAAGATTAAATCAATCAAAATCCCAAATCTTTAAAGCGCTAACAAATATTAATAATTTTTACCTTTGTTTCTTTAACACATAGAAATATTTAAAATAATATAATGAAAAGCAATCCACATAAATCAATAATAATTTGGCTTTTGGCTGGATGTTTTTTAATATACCTGATGGTTGTAATCGGTGGAATAACAAGGCTTACACATTCAGGTTTGTCGATGGTTGAGTGGAACATGATTGTTGGTTCTATGCCTCCAATGAATGAATCCGATTGGGTTGTACCATTCGAAAAATATAAGCAATCGCCGGAATATCAAATCATCAATAACCAATTTTCATTGGAAGAATTCAAATCTATTTATTGGTGGGAATTTATTCATCGTATGTTGGGACGAACGATTGGAGTGGTTTTCCTGATCCCGTTTTTTTATTTTTTAATTAAAAAGAAATTCGACAAATCATTATTAAATAAAATGTATGTATTGCTTGCTCTTGGTGCATTACAAGGAGTTTTGGGTTGGTTCATGGTAAAAAGCGGATTGCAAAAAGAACCTCATGTCAGTCATTACAGGCTCGCAGCACATCTTATCAGCGCATTTACTGTTTTCGGATTTACTTTTTGGTATGCATTGGATTTGATTTATCCTAAAAAAATAATGGAAAATAATCGCTCTAAAAAATTAAATCGTTTATCTTATTTTATGTTTGCTGTAATTGTTTTACAAATTATGTATGGTGCTTTTGTAGCGGGCTTGAAAGCCGGTTTATTTTATAACACTTTCCCAAGAATGGGCAACGCAATGTTTCCGGAAACACTATTTTCTTTCGAACCTTTTTGGAAAAACTTTTTTGAAAATCCGGCAGGAGTACAATTCATACATCGCTATATTGCTTATCTTGTCGTGATAGTTGTGGTTTTTGTTTGGGAATCAACGCGTAAAATGGAACTAACATTTTTGCAGCGTAAAACATCTAATTTTATGGTGTCGGTAGTATTCGTTCAGTTTTTGCTGGGAATCATCACCTTGTTGTATTCTGTACCGGTTGTGATGGGAGTATTGCACCAGACAGGAGCGTTTGTCCTATTTGCTTCTGCTTTATTGTTTATGCATAGTCTTAGGAGAGAGGCTTAATGATTATATAATTTCTTACCACGGAGACACGGAGAACACAGAGTTTCACAGAGAATAAATCAATATTTTTTTGTATTTTAAAAAATAATACGAAGCACCTCCGTGTTTCTTTGTGTTCTCTGTGCCTCCGTGGTTTTATTATTTTTTTTGATGTTGGATAGTGTTCTCATTCTTCCACTCGAAAGTATTGATCATGTTGTAAACATCTTTTTTAATAAATTCCAGAACAGGTCCTATGGAATCGATATTCGGAACTTCATTAAAATACAACGCTCCACGAATAAAATGTTTTGTACTATCGGTTAGATAAAACTGCATGGCTGATGCCGCATTGCCTTCAATTTCATAAATTAGTCCGTAAATATGGCTGGAGTCTCTTGTAATTAATTTCTCTTCAATACCCGAAGCTTTGATCTGATGTTTTGAAGCCAGTGTATAGGTGTCTTCAATATATTGTTGAATATTACCATTTACAGCTTTATAACTCAAATGCAGAGTTCCATTGAATGTCGGAAAATTCAAATTCAGCCAGCATGGCTCAGCGCCGGGATTTCTATCTCTGTCCATTTGTGAATACACCGGTCTTTCAAATGTAAACGGACAAACAGAATCGTATTTTATATATTTTTTTTCAGGGAAATTTAGTCTGAAATATGCTCTTGGTTTTGGAGCGAGTGTATCATCATCGCTGCCACAGGAAAATAAAAACAGACAAGAGACAAGAGATAAGAGACAAAAAATAATCGTCATTAAAAAGTTTCCACTTTTTGAACTTTGAACTTTAAACTTTGAACTTCTACTCTTCATTTTTCCCAATAGTTATTTTTACTCTTTTTATTTTTCTATTGTCGGCTGACTCTATAGTGAAAAGTAAATTTTTAAATTTTATTCTTTCATTTTTGGTTGGAATCCTACCTTCTATTTCAATGATTAAACCCGCTAAGCTATCGGCTTCTCCTTTCGCGTCTTCAAATGCTTCGCCATTAATTTCCATAATTCGGTAAACGTCGTTCAGATGCGCCTTTCCTTCAAATACAAAATTGTTACTATCTAATTTGGAATATGTTAAATCATCATCATCAAACTCATCATTTATTTCTCCTACGATTTCTTCAATCACATCTTCTAAAGAAACAATGCCTGAAGTCCCACCATATTCATCAACGATAATTGCAAGGTGAATTTTTTTATGCTGAAACTCGCGTAATAAATCGTCCAGTTTTTTATTTTCCGGAACATAAAATGGAGGACGAATAATTCCTTGCCAATTAAAGTTATCGGATTCATTTAAGTGAGGCAATAAATCTTTGGCATAAAGTACGCCGGCAATGTTATCCAATTTTTCTTTATAGATAGGGACACGCGAAAAACCGCATGCAGTGATATCTTCGAGCAATTTTTTATATCCTATTCCCATTTCAAAAGCCGCAATATCCATTCTCGGCTTCATAATTTGCTTCACATCAATGTTTCCAAAATTTACAATGCTTTTAAGTATTTTATGGTCTTCATCGGCTATTCCTTTGTCATTGGTAAGTTCCAAAGCCTGAGATAATTCACCTACAGAAATATTATGCGACCTTGGTTTAATTAATTTATCTAGCAAAGAAGTTGAAAAAATTAAAAATGAACTTACAGGATAAAATAAGCCCTGTAAAAACTGTACAAAATAAACAAGAACACGAGTGGCACTTAATGGATTTTGAGTAGCATAAATTTTGGGGGTTACCTCACCTATCAATAAAATTGAAAAGGTAACAACTACCACCTGAATAATAAAACCTAACAGTGGACTACTCGAAAAATTAAACAATCCTTCTTCTCCGAAAATAAATGTTGAATTGAGGATAACAATGGCTATACCAAGGAAATTGACACTGATTACAAGTGTTGCAAGCAACCGTTTTGGGAAATTAACAAGTTTGATTATTTTTTCATCTGTTTTTGTGCCGGATGTTTTCAACTCTTCTAAATCCGTTGGGGTGAGTGAAAAAAATGCGGATTCGGCAGCGGATACAAATGCAACAATAATCAATAATATAAAGATGGTTAATACAGCAAGAATAGTACTTATCGAGAATGGTTTTATAATAATACTAATGAGTGGTAATGTATACAAAAGTTGTATGGTACTCTGGACAGGCAAGATGATGTATTTTAGTTAATGCATTAATTGTAAAGAACAAAGATAGTGTTTTGCAAATAAATAGGATAATTGTTGTTTCTATCCCAATCCGACATTGTAATAAAATCTTTATAAATCTATTTAAAATGGCAAATCATCTCCAATTTTGGCTCCCATATTATTACTGTCTTCATCCTTACTTTGTGTTGGATTATTTTCTTTTTTACTCAAAATAGTAAAAGTGTCGCCAACAATTTCAGTGGAATAATGTTTTTGTCCTTCTTTATCATCCCATGACCGGGTACGTAATTTCCCTTCCACATAAATAGTCATCCCTTTTTTTAGGTATTTTTCTGCTACATCTGCTAATCCACGCCATACCACAATATTGTGCCACTCTGTTTGATCTATGCGTTGTCCGGTTTTGTCCTTATACGATTCGGAAGTTGCTAGTGTGAATTTCGCAACAGCTACACCACCCTCAAGATGTCGCACTTCGGGATCTTTACCTAAATTCCCAACTAAAATTACTTTGTTTACGCCAGCCATGAGAAATAAATATTATTGTTTATTCTAACAAATATAAAAAAAGTAAATGTTGAAGTTAAATATTATTTGAAAGAGATTGTCAATTTCTTAACAATGCATTAATCAAAAATTACTGTTTTATTTCCTGTAACAAATACTCTGTCTTCAAAAACATATTGTAATGCTTCTGCCAATACAATACGCTCAATCTCTTTCCCTGATTTACTCATATCTTCCACCGAAAACGAATGGTCAACATTATTTGTTTTTTGTGTGATAATAGGACCTTCATCCAAGTTGTTTGTTACAAAATGCGCCGTGGCACCAATTAATTTAACTCCTCTTTCAAATGCCTGACGATAAGGATTTGCACCTATAAATGCCGGTAAAAACGAATGATGAATATTAATAATTTTATTTTCAAATTTATCTACAAATTCAGAAGATATAATACGCATGAACTTTGCAAGCACTATGTAGTCTGGCTTGTATTGATTTGTAATGTTCAACAATTCTTCTTCAAATTCTATTTTACTTTTATTTTCATACGAAATAAAATAAAAAGGGATATTGAATTTTTCTACAATATCCTTTAAAACATCATGATTGGCAATAACGCATTTTATGTCGGCATTCAATTCTCCGAAATAATTACGGACAAGCAGATCGCTCAGGCAATGGTATTCCTTGGTGGCATAAATAACGATGTCCTTTTTTTTTCGGGGATTAATATTGATTGTTGCATCTTCCGGAAGAAGCCTGGTTAGTGATTCTTTGAGAAGTATTAAGTTCGCATTTTCAGTAAATTCACATCGTAAATAAAATTCATTATTTTGTTCATCAACATGTTCCTTCATTCCAACAATATTCAAATTGTTTTCAAACAAAAGTGTTGTTACTTTCGAAATCAAACCTTTTTGATCTTTACACTTGATAAGTAAAATGTGATTATACATTGGTTTTATTTTAATATTCAAAAATAGGAATGCTGTTATAATTTTAATTAATACGGAAGTTCCCCGGTTTAGTTATTCTTATTTTTGATATCTTTTATTTTTTTAGATTTTTTATTTTGAAAAAAGTATCGTTGGACTCCAATCATATATACGGGATAAAAACGAGTATAGGATCCATTTATCAGTGGGAAGCCAACAGAAAAATCTATCCTTAAATTAGAATTAATTATTTTCTGAATACCCGGATAAACCTCAACATAATTCCCCGCTTTAAGAAGAGGCGTTTGTACAGCTACCGGTATACCATCCTGAATGACTGTTGCAGCTTGGAATGATTTACCCATAAATTCCAAATAAATATTCCAATTGTTTTGATTGTAATCCTGGTATTCTTTCGGAAATAATAAATAACCAAATGATAAATTATATTTTACCGCTCTTCCATAATTGATTTTAGTATCTGTAAACAATATGCTTCCATTGCCCACAGGCACCGTTTCTTCATAACTTCCGGAAATTATCACACCGGTTGTAAGAGATGCTGAAAAACGGTTTTTCAGGCATGTGATTATTAATCCGGCACCAACTCCTTTCGTATCATCTAATAAATTGGGTTCAGCTTCATCATGAGCATCATTAACATTTGAATACTCACCGTATGCCGACATTCTGAAATGACTGTTCTGACCATCTATGGAAAGAAATCGGTATTGTGCATAAAAATAAAATCCGTTGAAACGATAAGGATAAGGAATTCCTCTGGAAATACTTTGTGTATAAAAAACTGTTTGATTGCCAATGTGTGTATGCGTGATTAAATTCTTAGGCAAATTTTTACCGTGATGATTAGATTCCGATGCTGTTAGTGAAATGGAAAGCTTTGAGGTTAATCCATACATTACTCGAACTGCATCCAGATTACGTTGAGTTGCATCTGCTTTATAAGTGTCGACGAAAGCACGAACTCCTAAAACTCCTTTCGGAACACTACTTGCAGGTTGATTTTGAATAAATAATTCCTGTGAGTTTGCCGGAACGGAAAACAATATAAGCATCGCGAAGGCTATACAGGTTCTCATAGCTTAACATAATAAGTTTTTTGTTTGCCGGTTTCACAAAGAGGTTGAAGGAAGATAATAAAATTTTTATATTCTCTTTTTGGAAGAAATTCTTTGCCGATAAATTTTATTACGGTGTTGCCTTCAATTTTTTTTTTGCCAACATTTATAAACTGATAATTCGAATTTTCATACACAAAACAATAGTTGTCCGAAATTGTTATTGGATCAAACTTAAATACAGCATTAAGATAACGTACCGAAAATCCTGCGTCAGTTATTGCCTTTGCAATCTTATCAATGGAAACAGGTATTTCCGTATTAAAGGTGATTTTTCCGTTTGTGTTTTTCAGATCCATCACTACATCTTCAACAAAATTTAATTTACGGATGCTCATTTCTACCGAACGTGTACAAGCAGAGCAAGTGAGTCCATTTACCCCAAAATCAACAGATATAAATTGACTAAAAGAAAAGTATGGCAAAAACGTCAAGGCAATCAGAAAAAAAATCTTCGGTTTTATCTTAATCGTAAGCATAACAGTAAATGTAGAAATTATTTGTGTTATTAAAAAACTTCGTTCATTGGAATACTAATGATTTAATGAAAAATCAATGTGAAAACAATATGCCCTACTAACATTAATGCCAAAGCGGAAAGTGAATACAATACAAACATCAATAAACGATCTTTAAAATTACGTTTTGATTTCCCGCCTGAATGATTAGCATGAGATAGTCGGGCAGGTTCGTTTTTATCAATTAATACTGAGGTGATTTCGTTTAATTTTTTTACCTTATTTGCAAAATCTCCTTTGAGATGATTACGGAATTTGCTAAGATTTTCGATACTTTTATTTAGTTCTTCTTCTTTTAATTCTTCATTAAAAACTTCTTTTAATCTTTTTGCAAATGTTGGCGATTTTCCGTTCGTAGAAATGGCAATTTTTAGATCACCTTTTTGAACAATGGAACCTAAATAAAAATCACAGAGGTCAGGAGTGTCCGCTACGTTAATTAATATTTTTTGTTTTGTTGCTTCCGCTCGAATAAGCTCACTAATTGCTCTGTCTCCGGTTGCGGCTATTACCAAACCTTTCCCGGGTAGGTCACTTATTTCAAATTCTTTTTCAAGAATTATTAGCTTGTCCGATTTTTTTTTTAATGCAATAATTTCAGGTAAAACTTTTCTTGCAACCAATGTTATTTTTGCAGCAGGACTATTATTAAGCACGGCCGAAATTTTTTCCAATCCAATATTTCCGCCCCCCACAATTAAAACATGCATGTGTTCTAATTTGAGGAAGACAGGAAACAAATGATTGTCTGAAGTAACTGGTATTTTTACTTCTTTAGGATCTAACACTATTTATTTGGTTGAGGTGTTAAGCGTAAATACGGTTTAATTTTAGTGTGACCTTTTGGGAATTTTGCCGCAATATCTTCATCTTTAATTGCCGGTGAAATTACTACATCATCACCATCACGCCAGTTTGCCGGTGTTGCTACACTGTGGCTCGCCGTTAATTGTAATGAATCGATCACACGTAATAATTCATCAAAATTTCTTCCTGTTGAAGCAGGATATGTTAAGATCAATTTTATTTTTTTATCCGGCCCGATAACAAATACAGAACGTACCGTAAATCTATCCGATGCATTCGGATGGATCATATCATATAATTTGGATACTTCAAAGATCGGATCTGCGATAATTGGAAAATTTACAGTTGTGTGTTGCGTTTCATTGATGTCTTTGATCCATTCCATATGAGAATCCAAAGGGTCAACACTTAATGCAATTGTTTTTACATTACGTTTTTTAAATTCATTCTGAAGTTTTGCAACAGTACCTAGTTCTGTTGTGCAAACGGGTGTAAAATCAGCAGGATGCGAGAAAAGAACTCCCCAACTGTTGCCGAGCCATTTGTGAAATTCAATTGTACCTTCAGTAGTTTCTGCGGTAAAATCCGGTGCGATGTCGCCTAGTCTTAGTGCCATGTTTTTGTTTTTTTATTAATGATTATTAAAATTTGTTTATACTATAATGTGAAATTTAAATAGATGCTTTACGTTTTTTTGCTGTTTTCTTTTCTTCATTCAAAAAAGATTGAATATTTGTTTTACTCATTACAACCCTTGCCCCTTCCCGTATTTTAATGAATTCTCTTCGAAGCGAACAGGTTGTTTCGTCATTACAGTCATCGCATTTTTCGTAAAAGTTAAGCGAAACACAGGGTAACAAAGATATTGCGCCATCAAAAATACGATACACATCAGCAACAGAAACTTCTTTCGGTTCCTTTAACAAATAATATCCGCCTTTGCTTCCTTGTTTGCTATTTACAATTTTTGCATGTTTCAGATCCAGCAATATCTGTTCAAGAAACTTTTTAGGAATATTTTCTGCTGCTGCAATATCTGCTGTATGCATATAACCATTTTTATAATTTCCCGCAAGGCTTACCAAAGCTTTAATGGCATACTTGCATTTCATTGACATCATACTTTTTTATCTATTAAGTTTGAAACCAAAGATAATAATTTCCTGATTCGAACTCAATTCTTTTCATGCAGTATTCCTCTATTTAATTTTAATCAAAGATATTTTAAAAGTTAGCCTATATCAAGCATTTGTAAGAGGTAAAATTATGAGAGATATCATACATATAAATGATAATCGTCATTTTTACCATATTTTATATTGATTTCCTTTGACTCAAAATATCTTAATCTTTATCTCTTAATAATTTATAAACCATATGAAACGCCAAAAATTTTTAATTATCGCAACTCTTCCTTTATTATTGTTTTCCTGCGTAAGCAAAAAAAAATTCCATAAACTGCAAACTGATTATTTTAATTGCCAGTCAAATGAAAAGGTTTGTTTGACAAATGAAAAACTTTCTGAGGATAAAATAAATAAAATGTCATCAGACAATTCTGCTTTATCCGGTCAGAACAAGGTATTACAGGATCAAGTTGATTATTTAAAGAAAAATAGCAATCAGGTTTTGAGTGCATTAACAGATATGTCGGTGATGTCAAATAAACAGGCAGAGAGCGTAAAGCAGTCACTTGAAAGTTTGTCTGAAAAAGATAATTATATAAGAACATTACAATCCGCAATTTCCCGAAAGGATTCTATGAACATGGTTTTGGTAATGAATCTTAAAAGTAAATTGGCCGATGTGAACGATCAGGATATAAACATCAAAGTGGAAAAAGGTGTTGTATATATTGATATATCTGACAAGTTACTGTTTAATACCGGAAAATATAATGTTACAGAAAAGGCAAAAAACGTTCTTGGGAAAGTAGCAACAGTTCTAAATACTTACCCTGATATTGAGTTTATGGTTGAAGGTCATACCGACAATGTGCCTATTCATAATGGGTGTATGGAGGATAATTGGGATCTGAGTGTAAAACGCGCTACTTCTGTTGTTCGTTTATTACAAAAAGATTATGGTATTACGCCATTGCGTATGACAGCTGCCGGGCATGGCGAATACCTTCCGATCGCTTCTAATGATACACCTGAAAATAGAGCCATTAACAGAAGGACAAGGATAATTATTTTACCTCAGTTAGATCAGTTTTTTAAACTCCTGTTGAAGAAATAGTTTTTAAAAATAGACAGTAGACAAATAAAAAAAACAGACAAATTTTAAATTGTCTACTTTTTTTATTGTCTTCTGAATTCTATCTTCTGTCTTCTCCCTTCCTTTTCCGAGTTATGCCAACTGATTTTCCCTGTATTTTTTTGATGTCTCAACAAATTGTTTCGCATCACTCAAAAATTTCTCAGCAAATTGTTTCGTTGGTTCATTTTCATTGATCCTTAAAACATACGTTTTGAAATCAGTTGGGAAAGTAAACAATCCTTTTGAAACATAATGTTTATCAAAATCATTGAGAATACCGATCTGTGTGTTGCACATCACTTCCTTATCAATTAATAGTGCTTTTGCTGTGCTAACAAAGAAACTATACGTATTATAAATGCTATCGGCATATTGCCCGGCAGCAAGTGTTTCCTTTGCCCATTCTAATTTTTCCTCAG
This sequence comes from Bacteroidota bacterium, assembly GCA_003151815.1. GTDB lineage: Bacteria > Bacteroidota > Bacteroidia > 2-12-FULL-35-15 > 2-12-FULL-35-15 > 2-12-FULL-35-15. The sequence continues at coordinate 34,412 of PLYN01000055.1, forward strand.
CTTCAAATAATAAAGTAGAAACTAGATCGATCATTACACCTGCACATTCTCCAACACCGATCGCTGTTTCAAATTGCACATCATGTCCCCAATCAATATACTCATCCGGAGTTAAGGTGGTAAGATCTTTTAACGGTTTTAACAAATTATAGAAATATTCTTTGCCTAAACGATCGTAATAATTGTTAAAATATTCTCCCTCATTACCATTGTTTTCGTAATCGTTCAAGATCATACTAAGTGCGGTAGTACCACGTTTGCTTGGTACTTTGATCACTTTGTCCGCCATACGTCCTTCACCATTACCCAATGTTCCGCCACCAAGTAATACTTGTAAAGCAGGAACGGTATTGGCTCCTACTTTAAGAGAACTTCCGTGAAAGCCAATATTGGCAATAGTATGTTGTCCGCAGGCATTCATACATCCGCTGATCTTAATTTTGATATCATTATTTTTTATCATGTCAGGGAATTCATGACGAATCACTTTTTCAAGTGCTTCAGTAGCGCCTGTACTGCTTGATATACCAAGGTTACAGGTATCTGTTCCAGGGCAAGACGTAATATCAAATGTTTTGTCAAACCCGGGTTCCGCTAAGCCAATTGCTGATAATTCGGTATAAATATTCGGTAACGCTTCCTTAGGAACAAATTTTAAAATCAGTCCCTGGTTGATGGTCACCCGTATATCGTCTGCCGCATATTTTTTTACGATATCGGCAAGTTTGCGTGCTCTCTCCGTTTTAAGATCTCCGTTTATTACTTTTAAACAAACCGCATAATAACCTTTTTGTTTTTGTTCAAACACGCTGGTCTCCAACCAAAGATCGTAAGCTGCCTTATCTTTTATTTCAACAGGTGTGGTTACAACATTGGTTGGTGGCTCCGTTTGTTTGTAGTTTTTGTAATCTATCTTGAACGATTTTACTTTATTAGCTGTTTTTTCTTTCTCTACCAATTCCATAAAAGAGTCATAGCCTATTTTGTTGATCAAAAATTTCATACGGGCTTTACTACGTGTGTTACGCTCACCATGACGATCGAATACACGCAACGATGCTTCAATAAATGGTATGATCAGATCTTCGCCTAAAAACTCATAAGCTGTTTTTGCTAAAAATGGTTGGCTACCCAATCCGCCACCAACAAGCACTTTGAAGCCTCGTACTTCAGCACCATTCTCGATTTTTAATTTTGGAATGAAGCCAAAGTCATGCATATACGTGAGTGCAGTATCGCTTTCGCTGGAGGAGAACGCAATTTTAATTTTACGTCCCATATCCTGACAAATAGGATTACGCAAGAAATATTCAAATACGGCATGTGCATATGGACACACATCAAACGCTTCATTCGGATCAATTCCTGCATTGTATGATGCAGTAACATTTCTTACCGTATTTCCACACGCTTCACGTAATGTGATATTGTCTTTCTCCAATTCTGCCCATAGTTCAGGGGTACGTTCCAAACTCACGTAATGTATTTGAATATCCTGACGGGTAGTTAAATGTAAATTTTTTATTGCGTATTCATCGGATACATCGGAGATCTTCAGCATTTGTTTCACCGACATTTTCCCGTAAGGCAATTTGATACGGATCATCTGAACGCCTTGTTGACGTTGACCATAAACACCTCTTGCCAAACGCAGACTTCTGAATTTTTCTGAATCCAATGTGCCATCTCTAAATAGGCGGATGGATTTTTCCAATTGTATAATGTCTTTTTCTACAATTGGATTTTCTAATTCTGTTCTGAAACTTTGCATGGTATTTATATCTTAATTTTTATTTATCCTGGTTCCCCTCTCCAAAAGATAGGGGAGCGAGCGTTGGTCTATTCAATATGTAAGGTACCTTTTTTTGCCAATAATTCTTCTTTACTTTCACGCCAGTTCTCATCATCAACACAGCAGTCTACCGGACAAACAGCAGCACATTGCGGCTCATCATGAAAGCCAACACATTCTGTGCATTTATCCGACACGATGTAATAAAGATCCATCGACACGGGTGTTTCCGGAGCATCAGCATCAACAGTTAATCCGCTTTTTGACGTGAACATTCCTTTTACAGTTGTTCCATCAGAAAAACGCCATTCGCTGCCACCTTCATATATCGCATTGTTCGGACATTCAGGCTCACAAGCTCCACAATTTATACATTCCTCTGTTATTTTAATCGCCATTTTATTCTTGTTTTAAAATATCTATTTCCTATCCTTATCTAACCACCAAAATATAACCTATACTATGTTGCTATGTGGTTAATTTTTTTTGATTAAGGAATCAAAATTTTAATATCCTTTAATTTTTTATTTAATTTTATTTGACATGATAACCTTGAATTATCATAGATCACAGGTAATGTTTCTAAGATCGCAAATTCATCATCACTTTGCTCATCCAGTGATGGTGAGCACTCTAGCACCCGTACATGACAAGTTGCACACAAAGCTAATCCTCCGCAAGTTCCTTCAATTTGTTCATAGTCATTTGCATTTAAAAATTCCATCAGGTTTAAACCCATATCATTGGGAACTTCCAGAACTACTTCTTCATCATTATGAACTATGGTCAATTTTATATCTTTTTCCATTTTTTAAAAGGCTGAAACACCACTTACTGTTGTATATTTCATTGTGTATTTTGCTTCCGGATTAATGTATTTATAAGCGCTGTGAGCCATCAATGCCGCTTCGTGGAAACCACATAAAATTAATTTTAATTTATTTTTATACGTGTTGATATCACCAATGGCATAAATTCCCGGGATGTTGGTTGAGTAGTCATCCGTATTTACTTCAATTGCATTTTTTTCGATGTTCAAACCCCAGTTTCCTATTGGTCCTAACTTTGGACTTAATCCGAAAAGTGGAATTAAATTATCCGCATCAATTTTTTGAATCTCATTTGTTTTTGTATTTAAAACAGTTACGATATCCAAATTATCTACACCAAAAACTTCCTGCAAATTAGAGTTTAACAATACAGTAATTTTTTTCTCTTCAGCCAATTTTAAAGCTGTATTTACGCTGTGTGGCGCCGCTCTGAATGATTCACTGCGGTGAACAAGTGTAACCTCCGCTGCAATATCAGCAAGGAAAATAGCCCAATCCAATGCGCTATCACCACCACCTGCAAGCACTACTTTTTTACCTCGATATTTTTCAGGATCAAGTATCATATAACTAACACCTTTACCATTTTCATATTTATCAAGATTGATTACTTCAGGTTTACGTGGTTCAAAACATCCCAATCCACCTGCAATCACAATAACTTTAGCATGAATCGTTGTTCCCAAATGTGTGGAAAGAACAAAATCTTTTTCACCATTTTTTGTTAACGTTTCAATACGTTCACCAAATGTATAAGATGGTTTAAAGGGCTCTGCCTGTTTTAATAAATTATCTACCAGTTCCTGCGCTCCAACAGTGGGAAAGCCGGGAATATCATAAATAGGTTTTTTAGGATAGATCTCGGAAAGTTGTCCACCTGCCTGAGGCAAATAATCTACTAAATGGCAACGTAATTTTAATAATCCAGTTTCAAAAATTGCAAATAATCCCACCGGACCTGCACCTATTATTGCTATATCAGTTTCTATCATAATCTTTTTGAGTTTGAAAGTTTAAAGTTTGAAAGTTCAAAGTTTAAGTACTTGGTTAATTATTCGTTATTCGTTTTTTTTAATCTATTAATCTTCATCAGCACATCATTCGTTTTAATCTTCAATCTGTAATTTTCCAATCAGCACATCAAAAAATCAGCACATCAATTATTGAATCATACACGCTGCCACGGTCGAGTTACTTGTTTCATCGATCAATATGGCACATCCGTTTACTTTTAATTTTGTGAAAGAATCAAAAGCAATTGGTGATGCTGTTTTTATTTTCACTCTTACTAAGTCATTTAATCCGCCTTGTTCCGGCGATGGTTCCTTCACCATCGTGTTCACATCAATTTTGTATTCGATTGTTTTTACAACACTTTTAACTCTGCGACTTCCTATTTGCAATAAATATTTATTTCCAGGAACAAGCGACTGATTGCTCATCCAGCATAACACCACTTCAAAATCTTGTCCCACCTGAGGCAATTTTCCGCTATTTACGATCATATCGCCACGGCTAATATCTACATCACTTTCAAGATGAAGAACAACGCTTTGTGGCGCAAATGCTTCCTCTTGTTCAACAGAAGCAACTTCAATTTTCCTGATCCTGCTTTCTACTCCTGAAGGTAGAACAGTTATTTTATCATTCTTACGATAGATCCCACTTATAATTTTTCCTGCATACCCTCTGTAATCACGCAATTCCTCAGTTTGTGGACGAATTACAAATTGAACCGGAAACCTTGGATTCTCCAGATCAATGTCTTCGTCGAGTTTTACGTTCTCTAAATATTGCAACAATGTTTCTCCTTTATACCAGACAAGTTTTTGTGATCTGTCTACAATGTTATCGCCCTTTTTAGCGCTGATGGGAATGAAAGTTACTTTTTTAATTCCTATTAATGCGGCAGCCTTTTCGTAATCACTTACAATTTTAGTATAAACCTCCTCCGAATAATTTACCAGATCCATTTTGTTTACAGTAACCACAATGTGTTTTATTCCAAGCAAAAATGCGATGATCGAATGACGTTTGGTTTGTTCTACAACACCGTTTTCAGCATCGATCAAAATAATTGCAAGGTCCGAATTAGACGCTCCTGTCACCATGTTCCGGGTATATTGAATATGTCCCGGTGCATCTGCAATGATAAACTTTCTGGTTGGCGTTGAAAAATATTTATAAGCAACATCAATCGTGATCCCTTGTTCACGCTCAGCACGTAACCCGTCAGTAAGTAGGGCCAGATCAATTTCGCCCTCTTCCATATTTTTGCTTTGTTTCTCGATCGCCTTCAGTTGATCTATCATGATCGATTTGCTATCATGCAGCAAACGACCTATCAATGTGCTTTTCCCATCATCAACACTCCCGGCGGTTATAAATCTTAATATATCCATTTTTTAAAAAATTATTGATTTGTTGATTTGGAGAATGGGAGAATTTTATTAAACTCTCTATTTCTCCATTTCTTTAATTCTCTATTTCTTTTTGTTAAAAGTACCCGCCTTTTTTTCTGTCTTCCATTGCAGCTTCCGAAACCTGGTCATCAATGCGTGTTTGACCGCGTTCAGAAGTTTTAGTAATGATAATATTACTGATAATATCTTCTATCGTAGTAGCATCCGATTCTACTGCTGCTGTACAAGTCATGTCACCAACAGTACGGTATCTGACTTTTCTTTTGCTGATCTTATCTCCCGCTTCAATTTTAATAAAATCATTTACGAACATCAATTGTCCATTGTAATCAAGTACTTCACGCTCATGCGAGAAATAAATGGAAGGCAATTCAATTTTTTCGCGAAGGATATAATTCCAGATATCAAGTTCCGTCCAGTTGCTGATAGGGAATACTCTCACGTTTTCACCTTGATGTATTTTACCGTTGTATGTATTCCATAGTTCAGGTCTTTGAAGCTTAGGATCCCATTGTCCGAATTCATTTCTAACAGAAAATATTCTTTCTTTTGCTCTTGCTTTTTCTTCGTCTCTTCGCGCTCCGCCAAGGCAAGCATCAAAACCAAATTCCTCAATTGTTTCAAGCAACGTAAATGTTTGAAGTCCGTTTCTGCTTGGGAATTTACCTTTTGTCTCCGTCAGATTTTGACGTTTTATAGTATCTTCTACACTACGCACAATTAATTTCTCGCCTAATTTTTTTGCAAGATAATCTCTGAAATCAAGGGCTTCCTGAAAATTGTGACCGGTATCAATGTGTACCAAAGGGAATGGAAATTTGCCCGGGCGAAATGCTTTTAAAGCAAGGTGAACCATTACAATCGAATCTTTACCACCTGAAAAAAGCATGGCAGGTTTTTCAAATTGTCCTGCTACTTCACGCATAATGTGAATCGACTCGGATTCCAATTGTTCTAAAAAATCTAAATGATGTTTACTCTTCATCTGTAATTTAATTTTGTTTTTTCTGCGTTCATCTGCGCTATCTGCGAGCGACCTGTTTTTTATTTTGCTCCGCCAGGAGCCGTTTGTTCATGCAATCCACATTCTTTTTTACTATCATCTTCCCACCACCAGCGTCCGGCACGGAAATCCTCACCGGTCTGAATTGCTCTGGTACAAGGCAAACATCCAATACTCACAAAACCTTTGTCTTGCAAGGTGTTGTAAGGTATATTGTTTTTTGTAACATAGGCTCTCACTTCTTCAGTTGTCCAATGCAAAATCGGATGGAACTTGATCAGTTGATGACCTTCATCCCATTCGATCATTTGCAGATCCTGACGGGCAGCCGAATGCTCTGCTCTCAATCCGGTGATCCACAGATCTTGTCCTTTCAATGCACGTTTCAGAGGTTCTACCTTTCTGATATGGCAACACAGTTTACGATTGTCAACCGATTCATAAAAAGCATTCGGACCTTTTTCTGTTATGTAATTTTCCAGCGTTTTAAAATCCGGAGTGAATGCTTTGATCTGTGTTTTATAGCGTTCGTTGGTGCTGCTCCAAACCGAATATGTTTCCGGAAAAATGCGTCCGGTATCCAAGGTGAAAATATCAACCGCGATTTTATTTTGAAGAATAGCATGAGAGATCACCTGGTCTTCCAGACTGAAACTAGTAGAAAAAACGGTCTTTCCGGCAAACTTATCTGCTAATAATTTAACGGCAGAATCCATATCAAGCCCCTTGATCAGGCTTAATAATTGGGGGATTTCCGATCTTATATTCGAGTTCATTTTATGTTCTTATTAATGTAAAAAACCCTTCGGTCTACCGAAGGGTTTTTATTATGTGATGAGTTAACTATTCAATTCATTATAATAAACGCCCTTCGCTGTTATACACAGCATTATTCATTTTACAACACTTCTTATTTTGAATACTTAAGTTCATTGTCGATCTTCTTTTAAAATTCTATTAATGGATTTGGACTACAAAATTAAGTGTTTTTATTGTATCCACCTAATTTTTTTACAAAAAAATACGCATTAAAAAATCGCTGAAGAAGTTAATGATTACAGTTGTTTCGGAGGTTTAAAGTCTACTAATTTAATAGGGTTTAATCTACTATGTCTATAAAACCCATAGAACTTCAGTAATTTCTATCCTGCAAATATTTTTCGATCAATCTGGAAACAGCATGATCATGAATACTTTTTTTGTTGATCACCAATGCCGTTTTGGGAATGATCTTATCGAACGGCTTCGGGCAATCGATTTCCCAGAAGCGGGCGTATATTTTTTGATGACTCAAAATATGTTTATAATTGGCGGAAACACTTCTTATGGTGTACTTATTTTTTTCAATAAATTCAATCCATTCGGTCGATCTTAAAAATTGTTCCTCTGTTAATTCCTTCTCTGTTTCGATCAACGGAAAATCATATAAATTGATCCAGATGTCTTTTTCAACACGTTTATTTATTGCAATATTTCCATTATGATGCAATACGATATAATTGAAAAATCGATTACGCGTTTTTGTTTTTTTTGCCTTCACCGGTAATTCTGAAACTCTTTTTTTTGAATAAGCGAAACATATTGTGTTTAAAGGGCAAACCGAGCAATCGGGATTAACAGGTTTACATTGAATTGCACCCAATTCCATGATGGCTTGATTGTGTATTGCCGGATTTTTTTTATCGATCAATTCATTCGCCAATTGATAAAATTCTTTTTTGCCTTGCGAGCTGTCAATAGGTGTTTCAATGCCGAATACTCTTGCCAATACTCGATATACATTACCATCAACAACAGCATGCGGTTTATCAAAAGCAAAAGAAGCAATTGCAGCAGCAGTATATTCGCCAATACCCTTCAGGGATAGGATATCGGCGTATTCACTTGGAAATTTTCCTTTGTAATTATCAGTAATAATTTTAGCCGTTGCGTGTAAATTTCTTGCTCTTGAATAATATCCCAAACCTTGCCAAAGCTTCATTACCTTTTCGTTGTCGGCTTTTGCCAGATGTTTTACGCTTGGAAATTCTTTTGCAAACTTTCGGTAGTATTCCATTCCCTGATCAACTCGTGTTTGTTGCAAAATGATCTCCGAAAGCCATATCAAATAAGCATCTTTGGTATCACGCCAAGGCAGATCACGCTTGTTTTGTTGATACCAATGAATGATTTTATTTGAGAAGTGTTTCATATTTATTTAGAGTGCAATTTACAATAATACCTGATACCTTGGAAACAACGGAGATTTGCCTTCAGAAAAACCAGAAAAAAATACCCGCCAAGATCCGATTAAGCAGAAATCATAGTACGAATTCTCTTCAATATCTCCCCTTTAAAATAAAAGCATCCAACATTTAAAACAACAAAAGTTCAGATTTTTTTTCGTTTGTATATTAAAATACTATCTTTGCACTCCTAAAAATAAATTTTCTCGAATTAATTATTTGATTTTAAATAGATTATAGACATATGACAAAGGCAGACATAATCAACGACATTGCAGAAAAAACAGGAATAGAAAAAGTAGCGGTAAAGGCAAGTGTAGAGGCTTTTATGAAGTCAGTAAAGGATTCAATGGTAAATGGTGATAATGTGTATTTAAGAGGCTTCGGAAGTTTTATTGTTAAAAGACGTGCTGAAAAAACAGGTAGAAATATTTCTAAAAATACAACTATCATAATACCCGCTCATTATATTCCTGCATTTAAACCGGCTAAACCTTTTGCTGAAAAAGTAAAGAAAAGCTCGAAAAAAGTAGCAGCATAATTAAAACAGTTCAAAGTTTAAAGTTTTTTAGTTCAAAGCTTTTAAAACTGGAAGCTTGGCTTGATTAGAAATGATAAGTATGGTGAGGAGTAGATTCGTATGGTGAGCGGAGTCGGACCATACATAGCGATAAAACACTGATTTGTAATTAATAGAAAAGTGAGCAAGACGCAAATATCAGTAATTGTAGGTTCAATAGTAGTGATCGTTCTTTTATTATTTGCAAACACCAAGCTTCCTAAAAAGGAAGGGTTGCCGCCAATGTCCGATCATGCCGGTGCTAAAAGTGCCGATATAAACACATTGATAGAGGGTGCTAAAAGTGCTTTAAATGCTGCTCAGAAGCTGAATTTTGAAAAACTGGAAGAAGCCTTAAAAACTTCTCCCGACAAAAAAAGATCTTTCGAGAACATTATCGATCAGTGGGATAGTTTACGTCAGCCGGCTGTTGCAGCTTTTTATATGGAACAGGCAGCAATAGCATCTTCCAGTGAAAAAACTTGGAAAGAAGCCGGTGACAGGTATTATACCGCTACCCGATTTGTGAAGGAAGAGGAAAAGCCGATACTTTATAATAAAGCATTGGAGTGTTTTCAAAAAACATTGGACTTGAATCCAAACAATGTGGAAGCAAAAATTAGTTTGGCTTCTTGTTATGTTGAAGGAACAGCCGATCCGATGAAAGGAATCACCATGTTGCGTGAAATTGAAAAAACAGATTCTAATAATGTGAACCTGCAACTCAACTTCGCTTTCTTCTCAGAAAAATCAGGACAATGGGACAGAGCAATAGCCCGCTTTAAAAAGGTTTTAAAGATAAAACCTGATTTTATTGAAGCTTATTTGCACCTCGCCGATGCTTACGAACAAAAAGGTGATAAAGTAAAAGCAATTGAAAGTTTAGAAAAATACATTACTCTTGTAGATGATATTACCATTAAAACGGAGATTCAGAATTATATAAATAAATTAAAAAAGTAATTAAACATTTTAGTTATGCCAAGCGGTAAAAAAAGAAAAAGACATAAAATGGCTACTCACAAACGTAAAAAACGTTTGAGAAAAAACAGACATAAAAAATAAAAACAGTTAATAGCTGGTTTTATTATTGTGTGTTAAGCTAAACCTATTCAGGCAGAATGAAATTTTATATTTCATTCTGCTTACTTACACACCTGTTTTTGCTTTCATCGGTTTCACCGATTTAGTCAGGATTAAACCTATTTATTGTTCTGAAGTTCATTAAAAATGAACCTTGGGACGATTGTATTTATTTAAAAAACTTTAGAGTGAATAACGAATTAATTATTGATTCTACATCCTCCGAAGTTGTTATTGCACTATTAAGTGATAAGTGCTTAGTTGAGCTTAATAAAGAAAAAAGTAATAACAACTTTTCAGTTGGCGACATATATTTGGGACGCGTTAAAAAAGTTATGCCCGGATTGAATGCCGCTTTTGTGGATGTTGGATACGAAAAAGATGCCTTTTTGCATTATCTGGATCTGGGTCCAAATGCATTTTCTGTAAATAAGTACACGAAGCTTGTACAAACAGGAAAGCAAAACTCCTCCGCCCTGGAAGATTTTAAGCTGGAGAAGGAAATTCAAAAAGATGGCAAGATTGGAACCGTGATAAATTCCAATCAGCAAATACTGATACAAATAGCGAAAGAACCTATCTCTACTAAAGGTCCTCGTATCACTACCGAAATTTCATTGGCAGGTCGTTACTTGGTATTGATACCTTTCTCCGATAAAATTTCGGTGTCCCAAAAGGTAAAGACCAACGATGAGAAAAATCGCCTGAAGCGTTTAATAGCAAGCATAAAACCTAAAAACTTCGGAGTAATTTTACGAACCGTTGCTGAAGGCAAAAGCGTTGCCGACCTTCATGCTGATCTGAATGATCTTATCAGCAAGTGGGATCAATGTTACGCAGCCTTAAAAACTGCACAACCTCCACAAAAAGTGTTGGGTGAAATTGATCGTACTTCAGCCATACTCCGCGACTTATTAAATGCAAGTTTCAATAGCATTCACATTAACGATGAAAAGTTATATGATGAACTAAAAACATATTTGCACACCATTGCGCCCGACAAAGAAAATATTTTAAAACTTTATAAAGGTACAGTTCCTATATTCGAAAACTTTGGTGTTGACCGTCAGATAAAAGGCCTTTTCGGAAAAACGGTAACCATGAAAAGTGGCGGATACCTTATCGTTGAGCATACCGAAGCATTGCATGTTATTGATGTAAACAGTGGTAACCGCGCAAAATCAGATAATAACCAGGAAACAAATGCGCTTGAAGTTAATATTGAAGCAGCCATAGAAGTAGCACGTCAGTTGCGTTTGCGCGATATGGGTGGAATTATTGTTGTTGACTTTATCGATCTGCATTCAGCAGAAAACCGCAAGCTTCTCTTTGAAAAGATGAGAGACGAAATGGCGAAAGATCGTGCTAAGCATAATATTTTGCCTCCAAGCAAATTTGGTTTGATACAAATTACCCGTCAGCGTGTACGCCCGGAAATGAATATTGTTACTGTTGAAAAATGTCCTACTTGTGGAGGCTCCGGCGAAATACAGGCAAGTGTTTTAATAATGGATCAGATAGAAAATAACCTGGGTTATATTTTAAAAGAGCAAAACGAATCTTCCGTTACACTTTGCGTTCATCCATACTTAGAGGCATACATCACCAAAGGCTTCTTTACTTCACTTAGACGCAAATGGAGCAGCAAATTCGGTAAAAAAATTAAAGTACGTGCTGTATCTTCTTATACGTTTTTAGAATATCATTTTTTGAATAAAGACGAAGACGAGATAAAGATTTAATTAGCATTCAATGCTTTCAGATAAAACAAAAATGCTCCACAATATTGCGGAGCATTTTTGTTTTTGTTAACTTTACATTCCTCCCTCCTAACGAAATTGCTTCCGCTTCCCTTCTCCATTTGGAGAAGGTGTCCAAAGGACGGATGAGGCGGAGAGGGGTAGGGGTGAGGGCTAACGGAGAAGATTTATTTCCTGTCATAATTGAACGCTTAAAACATGCAAAATAAAAACTGTTATACCGTTTTAGGAGTCACCGGCAAAGCCAATTCCAAAGAAATAAAATCAGCCTATCGTCTTTTAGCTAAAAAATTTCATCCTGATAAAAATCCCGGAAACAAAATTGCAGAAGATCATTTTAAAGAGATACAACATGCATATACAGTTTTATCGGATCCGGAAAAACGTAAAAAATACGATCTTAAATTTTCTTATGATGGTGCCTATTCACAACAAAAAAAATATTCCGGATATAGTGGCAATGCTTATCAATATGCACAACAACAAGCTAAGCATCAAACACAACAACACAATCATTATTCCAACCCCGCGCCACCATCAAAAAAACAGTATGGAACAGAAATAAATCAAATATTAATAAGCATTGTTATTGCATTGATATTGCTTTATTTCATTGTATCATATTAAATTCTTATTCTGAAAAATCAACTATTTTCAATCCATTTTAATTATATAACACAGGATATACCTTAAATAAGGATTAAAATGACTACTTTTGCACTCCCTTTCGTAAAGGGACCTAATCATTTATATTAAATAAAAAAATGCAAAATCTTAGAAACATTGCCATTATTGCTCACGTTGACCATGGCAAAACAACTTTAGTGGACAAAATTTTACACACCGGAAAATTATTTCGCGAAAACGAAGAATCAGGTGAATTGATCTTAGATAACAATGACTTGGAGCGCGAACGCGGAATAACCATTCTTGCTAAAAACGTATCTGTTCGTTACAAAGGCACCAAAATAAATATTATCGACACTCCCGGTCACAGCGACTTTGGTGGTGAAGTGGAACGTGTATTGAACATGGCCGACGGTGTAGTTTTATTAGTAGATGCCTTTGAAGGTCCAATGCCTCAAACACGCTTTGTAACTCAAAAGGCACTTGCTCAAAACAAAACAGTTCTATTGGTTATCAATAAAGTAGATAAACCAAACTGTCGTCCTGATGAAGTGCATGATCAGGTATTTGATCTGTTCTGTAATCTTGAAGCGACTGAAAAACAATTGGATTTCAGAACTGTTTACGGTTCATCAAAACAAGGTTGGATGGGTCCGGACTGGAAAAATCCGACAACTGACATTACTTATTTATTGGATCAGATCATCGATTTTTTCCCTGAAGCACCGGCATACGAAGGTACTTTGCAAATGCAGATCACCTCTTTGGATTATTCATCATTTGTTGGACGTATCGCTGTAGGCCGTGTATTAAGAGGAACTATCAAAGAAAACATGCCTGTATCACTTGTTAAACGAGATGGCTCTGTTGTAAAATCCCGTATCAAGGAATTATTTACATTCGAAGGATTAGGCAAGCAAAAAGCGACTGAAGTTGGTGCTGGTGAAATTGTAGCCATCACAGGTATTGAAGGATTTGAGATCGGTGATACCATTGCTGATTTTGAAAATCCTGAAGGACTTACTCCTATTGCCATTGATGAGCCAACAATGAATATGTTGTTTACCATCAACAACTCTCCGTTCTTTGGTAAAGAAGGTAAATTCGTTACTTCTCGCCACTTACGTGATCGTTTGTTTAAAGAGTTGGAAAAAAATCTTGCTTTGAAAGTGGAAGAAACTAATTCAGCGGATTCTTATTTAGTTTTTGGACGTGGTATTTTGCACTTATCCGTTTTGATCGAAACAATGAGACGCGAAGGGTACGAGTTACAAGTTGGTCAGCCTCAGGTTATCATTAAAGAAATTGATGGCGTTAAATGCGAGCCAATAGAATATTTAACTGTTGATGTTCCTGAACCTGTATCCGGTAAAGTAATTGAGTATGTTAGTCAGCGTAAAGGCGATCTAAAGATCATGGAACCTAAAGGCGATTTGATCCATATCGAATTTGAAATTCCATCTCGTGGAATTATTGGTTTACGTAACAATATTTTAACTGCAACAGCCGGTGAAGCTATTATGGCGCATCGTTTTAAAGCATTCGAACCTTGGAGAGGTGTGATACCTAATCGTGGAAGTGGTGTATTAATTTCAGGTGAGCAAGGTACTTCAATAGCTTATTCAATTGATAAATTGCAGGATCGCGGTAAATTCTTCGTTGAAGCCGGAGATCCTATTTATGAAGGACAAGTGATCGGTGAAAACAATCGTCAGGATGATATTGTGGTAAACATCACAAAAGAAAAAAAATTATCCANNTATCCAACATGCGTGCTTCCGGTACAGATGACAAAATGCGTATTGCACCGAAAATTAATTTTTCGTTGGAAGAAGCAATGGAATATATCCAAGGCGACGAGTATGTTGAAATTACTCCAAAATCTATTCGTTTACGAAAAGTATATTTAGATGAGACAGAGCGTAAACGCAACGAAAAAAAATTCGCTCAATAATTTTTAACTGAACATTCTTATATCTAAAATGCCCCTTGTTTCAAACAAGGGGCATTTTTATCTTATTGAATTTTAAAAATGCGTATGTTTGCTTTAACAGTCTAAAATATTTGATACATGAAAACATTATTTTTACCAACATTATTGCTCATGGCTTCTATAGGTTCCATTGGTTGCAATAACATTAGTAATTCTCCTTATTCTAAAAATGGAAATTCAGGAAACTTTACCCACTATATTGGCGAATTGTTTGGTGGAGGCATAGTAGCTGCTGTATGGAAAGTTGATGGCAAAGAACACGGTTTAATAGCATCATTAAGCGATTTAAGTGATGGTCAATCATGGAGTAATATTGATACGGTTGCAATTGGTACAACTGCTCAAAGTGCAATAAACGGACAAACAAATACAAAGTCAATTACAGGACAAAAGGGAACTACCACATCAGCAGCAGGTTTATGCGATGCATATTCCAAAGGTGGATTTGACGATTGGTATTTACCATCTACATGGGAAATAAATCAGCTTTATAACTCAGCTCTTCAAATTAATATTGTTTTAGAAGCAGACGAAGACGCAACTACAAATGGTTTTGAATTTATAAAAAATCCATATTATTGGAGTTCTACCGAGTATTTTAATACCAAATCATGGTTGCAGAATTTCCTGATCGGTAGCACCTACAACGATTTTAAAACTGTCCCTTACAGGGTAAGAGCGGTTAGACGATTTTAACAAAAAGGATTAGCTATTGGGTAGTAAAAAATCAGGCGTAATGCGTCAAATACTTTAGTGCTATAAGAATGCGATCTTTAAAAAACTACAACCACCCTTTCTCAAAAATATCTTTGGTATGATAGGTAATTATAATATTTGCACCTGCACGGGCAAAAGCATACATATTTTCCATCACAATTTTTTGTTCATCGATCCAACCATTTGCCGCTGCGGCTTTTACCATTGAATATTCGCCCGACACATTGTAACAGGCTATTGGCAGTAATGTATGCTGACGCATATTAAAGATAACATCCATGTATGCTAAAGCAGGTTTAACCATCAACACATCTGCTCCTTCGGCCTCATCCAACAATCCTTCTGTTAAGGATTCATTGCCGTTTCTGAAATCCATTTGATAGGATT
>PLYN01000023.1 GCA_003151815.1 Bacteroidota bacterium
AAATGGGACTTTAAACAACTTCTATAATAAGCCTTAATGATAGTACTCGTAATATCTGAATGAATATAATTTTCGTTAAGGTTCATAGATCCTTTTTATCTTAAAATATTTTTATTCTTTTAAATCTTAAAGATCATAAAAATCTGCGTTCTATTACAATCCAAAAACAGCTTCCGCTAATCCCACCTCATCAAAGGATGCGGGCAATAAACAATTTTCTACACCAAGGTCTTTCAGTTTTTTTTCAGTTGATTTTCCAATGGCAATTACTTTTTGTTTGGCATTTATTTTACTCTTTTCAAAAAATGATTCTACGTTGGAAGGACTTGTAAAAACAAGTATTTCAGCTTCCGGTAATTTTGCATTTTCCTTTTTCACTGTTTCGTAAACCACTAAGTCTGTTAATTTACTTGCATCCTCAAACTGTTGTTGAATGGTGCGCAAACCACCTTTTGCCTGAGGAAATAAAACAGTTTCGGCACCAACAGTTTTAGCAAATTTTTTACCGATTACTTTTGTATCAGGAATAGAACCTACGAAAGCTGCATTCCTGTTGTGTTTTTTTAATTCCAGTTCAGTCGATTTTCCAATTACACCAAATTTTGTTTTTGATCTTAACTCCACATTTTGCTCGAAGAAATGATCAACAGCGTTAGAACTTGCAAAAAATATCCAATCGGTTTGCGGAACATTATCAATGTTTATTTTCTTCGTTTCAATGAATGAAATTCCGTTTACCTCATACCCATTGCCTTGCAACACATTTTTAAAGAATGAATCATCTTTAAGATCACGTGTTATCAAAACTGATGTAGGTTTAATTGAGTTTAAATCATTCACAATTTTTTCGGCAAAACCATTTTCAGAATACGATTCACGATAAATACGTTTGGGCATCGAATTCCAAGTATCCGATTTGGAAGTCCATACTTTAAATTTATTATCTTCTTTAATGCAATACGCACCCAATGGTAACTGACATCCACCTTCGAATAAGTTTAATATTTTACGTTCTATTCCAATAGTGTCTTCTACTTTTTCTGAATTTAATTTATTGATGTATTCGAATAACTGATGATCATCTTCACGGATTTGTAAACCCAAAACACCTTGTGCGGGTGCAGGAATAAACTCTTTCGGATCTAAACGTAACACTTTAAATTCTGACAGATCAATTTTTAAACGCTCCACACCGGCAGTAGCTATCATGATAGCATCATACTTTTTATCGCGTAATTTTTGAATACGTGTAGGAACATTACCTCTTAGATCTGCGATTTGAATATCCTTGCGAAAAGCCAGCAATTGCGACTTTCTGCGAGGAGAGGACGTTCCAACAATAGCATTTTTTTTAAAGCCCAATTTTAATGATGTATCAACACAATCTTTACGGATCAACATCATATCAGCAGGATCTTCACGCTCCGAAACAGCAGCAATTTTAAGTCCTTCAGGAGAGGTTGTTGGCAGATCTTTTTGTGAATGAACCGCCAGATCAATTTCCTTATTTAATAATGCGTCTTCAATTTCTTTGGTAAAAAAACCTTTGCCTTCTAATTTATCAAAATTCAAATTTTGAATCGCATCACCTTGTGTAACAATTATTTTTATTTCGGCTTCAAGTCCCAATTTTTGAACTTTGCGTAAAACGTGGTTTGCTTGCCACAGTGCCAGATCACTACCTCTTGATCCTATTATTATTTTTCTATCCATTATTAAATACTGTGTGTGATGGAACGCTGATTTTTATGATTGTTAAGATAAAAATGATTTTTTTGATGGTAGGAATTTAGATTAGTAAAGATTATACATCTGCGAAAATCTTAATAATCTTAATGATCTGCGTTCTATTTTTGATTGAGCATAATATCCTTAGCCATTTTCATGGGCACGCTAATATATTTTTTTTCCATGTAAGAAAGTATTTTATCCAATACTTCTTTGGATTCAGCATCCAGATTTTGAAGTTCTTTTGCAAACACTTGGTTCGCAGTTTCTCTGATCTCTTTCACTTTATTAGGCACTTCGCTCATTGCCAGAACCACTTTACGTGCTTTCAATTCCTGTTTGAACTCTTCAATATTTTTTTCGATGATTGAGTTACAAGCTTGCATTTCCTGCTCACGCGCCATCATATTTTCTTTTGCTACTTCCTGCAGATTATTGATGGCAATTAAATTAACATCATAATTATTCAGAATTTCAGCATCCAGATCATTCGGGATAGCAAGATCGATCACCACTTTTTTAGATTTGTCGGTTCCCACTAAACTCTTGTATATTTCAGGAGTGATGATACTTTCGGAAGATCCGGTGCAAGTAACAATGATATCAAAACCGTCTTTGTAATTTTTTAATTCCGAAAGCGGAAATGCTTTTCCGTTAAGTTCAAATGCTAATTTTTCTGCATTTGCTAACGTGCGGTTAAAAATAGTGAAGTTGGCAAACTTGTGTTTATTAAGGTATTTAGCCATGGTGGTATTGGTAATACCGGAACCGATAATTAAAAACCGTGCATCCTGCTTTACATTTAATGCGCGTAACTTGCGATACGCCAGCGATACAACCGATACCGGATTATTAGCAATCCCGGTATGCGTGTAAACATCTTTAGCAGTTTCGATTGTTTTTTTAATTGCCAGACGGATCAGATCACCGGTAAGGCCGAGTTCATTACATTTTTCATATGCATTACGAACCTGAGTAATAATTTCACGTTCACCAACAACTAAAGAATCAATGGATGATGCTACGTTAAATAAATGACGCATAGCATCATCACCCTCGAATAGCTGCGCATTTTCAATTGCCCAGTTTATTTCTATGTCGGTCCAAGTGGTATCAAACGCAGCAAAAAACTTTTTGAGAAAGGAGTTGTTTAGTTTTTCATGATTAGAGAGCATGAACTCAACACGGTTACAAGTGGAGAGGTACAATAATTCTTCGAGCTTAGAAGCGCTTTTCAATAACCCTAAACGCCCCAACAACACACTTTCATCAATATGCAATTTACCAATGTCGTTAACATCCGTATTTTTATGAGTAAATGCTATGATCTTTATTTTATTCACCGCGCAGTTTTTATCTTTTAGCAAATTTCCAACTTTATAGAGGGACTATTGTCATGGAACTGTCTGAAACTTAATTTAGAGTTATTCTAAATAGTCTTAAGTCTTTGTTCTGCAATCGCAAGCAGATTAAATGGGCGAACTCGCATACCGCCTACTGGACAGATTTTAACCTTGTGTCCATTTTATGTTAATTATTGAACATATTATTTTTTCTTCTTCTGCAAGCGCGTTGTCCCAACGTGCTGATTATTCAAAGGCATCTTGCCTATATATTATTTCTATATTTTTTTTAATACAAAATTGCCTAAGTTTGTTTTTCTAACCAAAACAAAGAATTTTGTGTCCGATAAATATAAAACATTCGAAGGAAAATTATATTATGTTACCATAACAGTTGTTGGATGGATGGATGTATTCACACGAAAAGAATATGTTTATGATTTATTCAAAAATTTAAAATATTGTCAGGAAAATAAAGGGTTGGAAATATATGCTTATGTGGTTATGAGTAATCATTTGCATTTAATTGCAAGAGCAAAAGATGGCAGATTAAATATTTTACTTGGAAATTTAAAAGTTTTACATCAAAAAAATTAATAAAACAAATAGAAGATAATAGCCGGGAAAGCAGGAAAGAGTGGATGCTTAGGATGTTTAAATTTTTTGGTAAAGGAAATAGCCAAAATGAAGAATATCAATTTTGGCAAAATGGAAATCATCCAATTGAATTGTGGAGTGCAGAAGTAATAAAGCAAAAAATAATTTATTTGCATAACAATCCTGTTAAACAAGGCATGGTGGCTAATCCTGAAGATTATTTGTATAGTAGCGCAAATCCATTTAGTGAATTAAAAGTGTTAGATTTATAAGGGAAATTTAATGTATATGTATGAGGCAGGATGCCTCCAAATAATTGGGGTAGTTTTTTGAAATGTTTATATATGTATGAGGCAAGATGCCTCCAAATAATCGGCACGAGTGAAAAACACTCGCGCCTGCATACTGCACTAACACTCGCGCGGGCGGGCTAGCTTATAAACAAAAGGTAATTAACTTCCACTTTCATGCAAGATATAATCTTAATTAAAAAATAGCACTGCAAAATTATGTACAAAAAAATAATAATATTGATAGTTGCAATGGTCAGTTTTACAAGTTGTTCAGGTAGAAAGAAATATACAATGGGCTTGTACGATATTTCAAAAGACGATAAATACATTCTATTTGGTGCATTTTCTAATAACAGAAGTTCTATTTACCGAACCAATATAGACGGTAGTAATCCTGTTATAATAATAAGTGCAACTAAGGAAGAATCTTTTTGGAGTCCTCGATTTTCTGAAGACGGAAAACAAATTGTGTTTATTGGAGAAAAGGAAGATGGGTCAAAAATAAAGTCTATCTATATTTCAAATGCAGATGGTAGCAATGTAGAAAAATTGACGGAAGGCAGCCATATAATAAGTGCGTTTTTTTCTAAGTATGAAAACAGCATCATTTATTTAAAAGCTAATGAATACGGGAAATATTCTCCTATAGGCAAGGAAATGCCGCATGGCACGGATATTTATTCTGTGGATATTACGAGCAAAGAAGTAAAAAAAATAGAGTTTATACCGAATAAGAA
>PLYN01000011.1 GCA_003151815.1 Bacteroidota bacterium
AACATAAATTTAAACAGGCTCTAAAAGCCTGTTTAAATTTTGATTAAATAAAATGCAGTTTGATTATTCTGAAGCTATCGCCATAACAATAATTTTGTTAAAATTTAAATGACATACCAGCTTGCATTAAAGGGCCACCCAAACCAACTTCGGCATTTATACCAATCGTTTCAGTAAAAAAATAACGAAGACCAATACCCACTCTTAAAGCAATAGGAATAGTAGTAACCGATGTGCTTTTTACTCCCGGTTCATTGCTAAAAACATTCGTATTTGAGTAGCCTATCCCTGCAGTAAGATAAGGATCCAGTTTTTCGGAAGTTGCAAAATGATAATTGAATTTTCCCAAAAATCGCTGTTTACTGACACCCGCTGTATAATACTTGCCGTTTTTTCCTTGATAATCAATAGATAATAATGCATACGTATACTCTAAACCGAGTCCTATTTGACTCCATACCATATATTCAAACCTCGCTCCTATATGATTAATATTAAGAGCTTTTGTTATCCCAAAAGAATCGGCAAGAACTTTCTTAACTAAAATTCCCATCAAATACGGATAACCATAATAACCATCAATAATTATATCGTATTTTTTTACACACAAACCTGAAGAAAACCCGTGTTCCTGCTGCTGAGAATAAGAATTTGAATTTACCAAAGCAATTAGAATAATTGCAATCAAAACGGTTTTACATTTTTTCATTTTCATTCATTAGATTTGATATCGTTGTTTACAAAAGTATTATATTTTTTCAGTTCAAATTTTTTATTGTTTGGGGTACATTTAAAACAGTTCTTTTCAATGAATTTATTTGCTGTTGGATTGAGAAATTATGAGAAGTAAATTCAGTATTAAATAAACAATGCTGTGTTTATAACTTGCCAGGTTTTAAAAAAAATATTCTTTGCATATCAGTAATTTAGCAATCGCAGGCGAAACTAATGGATGATTTATTTCTGTAGTTTAGAAAATAAAATCATTGCGGTTTCGTTTTACAACAAAAAAACCTACGAAAATATGCTCCAATCCATCCTTTTACAAATTACCAATACAAGTGGCGCAGTTGTAAATCAACTTGTTGATACAGCTAATAGTGCTGCTCAAATGCCCTTACCCGCGGAGCTTCCGAAGCAAGCTTCCCTTTCATTGCTCGATCTGATCATGAAAGGCGGGTTAATTATGATACCCATGGGGATACTTTCCTGCATCACTATCTATTTCTTTTTTGAGCGTTATATGACATTAAAAAAATCATCTCAACTGGATTCCAATTTCATAAACAGCATTAAAGATTTTATCCATAGCGGAAATCTTGATGCCGCCAAATCACTTTGTCGCAATACAACCAGCCCGGCGGCACGTATGATCGAGAAAGGAGTTTCGCGTATCGGTAAACCTACCAAAGAAATTGAAGAAGCAATGGAAAGTGTTGGGAAATTAGAAATAAACCGAATGGAAAAAAACTTAAGTATTTTGAGTTTGGTTGGTCGCATTGGCCCCATATTGGGTTTCATTGGGACCATTGCCGGGGTAATAAAAATTTTCTATGATATTTCATTAACAGATAATATTAGTATCGGCGTTATTTCTACCGGATTATATCAAAAAATGATCACTAGCGCATCGGGCCTTGTTGTTGGTTTAATGGCATTTATCGGCTATTTTATTTTAAATGCGATGCTTGATAAGATCATTAATAAAATGGAAACCACATCGGTTGAATTTATGGATATATTGCAAGAAACAAAATAGCGAATAGTTAATTAGTGAATAGACAATAGAGCCTCACTCTGTTTGCTATTCACTAATAACTATTCACTAATAACTAATCCCTAAATAAAAAAATGAATTTAAAACGCAGACATAAAGAAGGAGCTGAAGTGAGCACTGAATCACTCAACGACATTATGTTTTTTTTGTTGTTATTCTTTCTTATCCTATCCACATTGGCAAATCCGAGTGTTATAAAATTGACACTGCCAAATTCAAAATCGGCAGAACAACTGCAAAAACAACAAGTAACAGTTACAGTTGGAGCCGATCATCAATATTATGTAAATAAAACACCCATTGCATTTGATGATCTTGAAAATGCCCTTAAAATAGAATTGGATCGTACCCAATCACCTACCGTAATATTAAAATTTGATAATTCATTGTCGATCCAGGATCTGGCGGATGTGATGCAAATAGGTTATGGATTAGGCGTTAAGATGGTATTGGCAACCAAAGCTACCAATAAATAAAAATGGACATTACTGCCGAAAATAAAAATAAATATACTGCTCTGGCATTTACAATTGGGTTTCATATAATCATGTTTTTGATCTTTATTCTCGTTGTATTTATAACCCCTATACCTCCTTTTGAAATTAAACCCGTTCCCGAAATTGAGATCGGACTGGGGATGGAAGGACTTGGAAATACCAATGCAGGTGGTTCAGGACAAAAAGATAAAGACATTGCTACAACCGAAAAGGCGGCGACAACAAAAGCCGTTGTACACAATGATGCACCAAACATTGTAACTGATGAAACAGCTACTGAAGTAAGTGTAAAAACCAATCCTAAAAATAAAGAAAACCACACCACGGAAGCACCCAAAGTAGAAGAACCAAAACCTAGTTCGGAATTATCCAATGCCTTAGCGTTCTTAAAAAATAAAAAAAAGCACAGCGGAAATGGCGAAGGTGATGGAAATACAGGCGGTTCCGGAACAGGCAGTAAACAAGGTGTTGGAGACGGTGATGGAACCGGGCATGGCAACGGCAACCCCGGTTATAATGGCAGAGGCGGCTATGATCTGAAGGGCAGAATGCTGCTGCAAAAGCCGGCAAGAATGACTGATTCACAAGAAGAAGGAATTGTGGTAGTTGAAATAATTGTTGATGAAACCGGTAAGGTAATTAAAGCAACTCCGGGTCAACGTAACTCTACGACTACCAGCTCCAACTTATACGCAAAAGCTCGCCAGGCAGCACTTACAGTTAAGTTTAATCCAAGCCCGGATGGTATAAAAGAACAACGAGGCACTTATACTTTTGTGTTCCTTCTCGAATAAAAATCATTTACTTCATTAATTAATCCCCCAGCCCCCTTTGAAAGGGGGAATAATTATGCCTTTCAAGAAGCACAACGAGAATTGTTAGAATAATAAGAACAACGAGGCACTTATACTTTTGTGTTCCTTCTCGAATAAAATCTTCTTGCTTTTTATTGATTAATCCCCCTAGCCCCATTTAAAAGTGGGAATAATCATACCATTCCATGAGAACCCTGTAATTAAATAAAATAACAACAGCAGCTGTTTTTTGCATTTCTATTGGAGTAAAATTCTCTTACTTTTGTACAGAATCAATTCCCCCTTTTAAAGGGGGCTAGGGGGATTAAATGAACTACCAACAAACGCTCGACTATCTATACACACAGCTGCCCATGTTTCAACGCATTGGCAGTGCAGCCTATAAAGCCAACCTTGACAATACTATTGCCATCTGCAAATTGCTTGGCAATCCTGAAAATAAATTCAAATCCATACACATTGCCGGTACCAATGGAAAAGGCTCTACCTCCCACTTCATCGCTTCCATATTACAAAGTGCAGGATTAAAAGTGGGGTTATATACATCCCCACACTTAAAAGATTTCCGGGAACGGATAAAAATTAATGGTGAAATGATATCTCAACAATACGTTGTTGATTTTGTTGAGAAGCACAAAAATAATTTCGAGAAAATACAACCTTCCTTTTTTGAAATGACCGTTGGTTTAGCATTCGATTATTTTGCAAGTCAACAAGTTGATATTGCGGTGATAGAAGTTGGATTGGGCGGAAGGCTTGATTCTACTAATGTTATAAGTCCAATCTGTTCTGTTATCACCAATATTAGTTTTGACCACTTTGCATTGCTTGGCGATACGCTTCAAAAAATTGCAGAAGAAAAAGCAGGAATCATAAAATCGGGAACACCTGTAATTATTGGAGAGATGCAAGAAGAAACTGCAACAGTTTTTATTGAAAAAGCTAAACGAAATAAAGCGCCGATCATTTTTGCAGATGAAAAATTTAAAGCATTCAATGTTCAACATGTGAATAAAGAAAAATTATTTTTGTCGATGGATATTTTAGGAGGAGAGCAAACAGTCCGATTTCATTTAGAAAGTGAATTATTAGGATTGTATCAACAAAAAAATATTCCTACTGTTTTGTCTACCATTGAATTATTAAATTCAAATGGATTTCATATTTCTGAAAAAAACATTTGTGACGGGATAAAAAATGTTATTACACAAACCGGACTATTGGGCCGTTGGCAGATACTTTCGCAAGAGCCTTTGGTAATTGCAGATTGCGGACACAATGAAGCAGGAATAAAAGAGGTGATCAAACAAATTAAAAATACATCTCATCATTCTTTGCATTTTGTATTAGGAATGGTAAATGATAAAGATATTTCTACTATCCTTAGCCTTCTTCCGAAAGATGCAAATTATTATTTCTGTAAAGCCGATATACCAAGAGCGCTAAATGCGGATGAATTAGCCAACCAAGCCCAAAAAGTTGGCCTGAAGGGTAACGTATATGGGTCAGTTAAGGATGCGTTGTCAGAGGCAAGACACCAAGCAAAACCAAATGATCTGGTGATAGTTGGCGGCAGCACGTTTACGGTAGCGGAAGTGGTATAAATAAAAAAAGTAAAAAAAGCAGTATAGGTTACAAAAAGTATATATATATTTGCAACCCGTTTAGCAATAAATGGAGTCGGGAGCTTAGCTCAGCTGGTTCAGAGCATCTGCCTTACAAGCAGAGGGTCACTGATTCGAACCCAGTAACTCCCACTTACTAATCAGGCACTTACGGTAT
>PLYN01000038.1 GCA_003151815.1 Bacteroidota bacterium
AATATCTAAGTAATTATCTGAAGGATTTTCTATTGCTAATCGTTAATATGGAAAAAGAAAAGCCCTCCCGATTTATCGGGAGGGCTTTTACAATTTGCTATGTTTGATTTTATTGTTTTATTATCTTCTTATAGTATATTTTTCCATCAGCCTGCAATTGCAAAAGATAAATTCCATTAGGTGCATCTTTGATATTGATAGTTGTTGACTGACTATTTACTTGCTCGGAATAAATAGTTTCTCCCAGCATATTCGTAACTTTTAAATTTGCATTTTTTGTTTCTCCGATTTTGAAAGTAAAAATACCTGTAGTTGGATTAGGATAAATGTTAAAATTCTGCTTGCTGGAAGTTTCATTAATTCCGGTAAGTGTTTTTATAGTAATATTAACAGTATCGGACGATGATCCCAACACATTACTTACAGTTACATAATAAGTTCCCGGAGTATTTACTGTAATAGTTTGAGTTGTGCTACCGGTGCTCCAAAGGAACGTAGCACCCGGATTGCCGGCATTAAGTGTGATCGATCCTGTGAAAGTGGTGTCATTCCCCAAATTCACATGTGTAGGCGTTACAGTAATGGTAATCGAATCAGTTGCAATGCAAGTACCATTGCTCACTGTTACCCAATATTTTCCGGTTGTACAAACAGTTAGGGTAGAATAATTATCTCCGGTACTCCAATTAAAAGTTGATCCCGGATTTCCTGCATACAATAAGATACATCCAAAAATTGTAGTATCAGGTCCAAGATTTACAAAAGGGTTTACATTTATAGTCATTTGGTCAGATATTGTACAAGTCCCTCCAATCGTTGTTAAAGTGAGGACTATCGAACCTTTTGCTATATCAGCAGTGCTTGGAGTATATACAGCATTAAGTGTAGTATTGTTTGGCGAAAAAGTACCTGTTCCACCGCTCCATATTCCACTTGTTGCGGACCCACTTATTGAACCAGCTAAAGTTATTCCAACACCAGGACAGAAATTTTGGTCAGCACCTGCAGATGCTGTTTCATTAGGGTTAATGTTTATTATAAGCGTATCCATCCCCCCTGAACAACCATTTGCTGCTGTTACAACAACTGAATACGGAGTAGTTACTATTGGAGATGATGTTATTGAAGCAGTCGTTTGTCCTCCGGGACTCCATAAATAAGCAAATTGACCTGCTCCATTAGCCGCTGTGGCAGTGAGAGTTATGGGATTTCCTGAACAGATAGTTGTACTACCTCCCGTAGTGATGCTTGCTGTTGGCTGCATTCCGATTGCAACTATATTATTATGCAATAAAATAGCTCCTGCCTTTGTAAATCCTCTACCCAAAAGAGATGAGCCTTCCAATAATTCGATTTGTCCGTTAGCAACTATAGTACCTCTGAAAACAGAACTATCTCCTAAAGCGAATGCTCCATTTATTTGCCAATACACATTGCATAAGGAAGCTGAATTAGTCAGCTTAACATTTGAGAATGTGCTTGTCGATAAAGCTCCGTCTATTTTGAAAATAAATAAAGCGTTAGGATCACCTTGTGCATCTAAAATTAAATCTCCATTTAATGTTGAAGCAGCTCCGATACAATAAACATTTGGGGTAAGAATCTGGTTGTTTCCTAATGTAACTCCTATAACAGAACCGCAGGTAAGTCCGAACAAATAGCTATATGCAGCATCCACATCTGTCGCGGCTGTTGCTGAAGCAGGGTCTGCCACATGTTTTGTTCCAACTAATGTTCCCGGAGGAAATGCAGTGAATGCACCTACATTAGTGCCTACATCGCCTGTGACGTTTGTTGCTGCTCCTGTATTGCTAAACGCTCCGGTTGCAGTAAATAAAGCGAAACCGGAAGCTGTTCCTAAGGTTGGCGCACTTTGACCTAAGGAAATGTTGTGAATAAAAGAACAGGTCACCAATAGAAAAAATAATTTCAGGTTAGTAATTTTTGAGTTTGTCATGTTTTTTAGTTTAGGTAAAATTAATTGGTATTGATTTAGCGCTTTTGTTTGATGTGGGTTAAACAGCTCTTCCGAATTTTTTGTAGATTTTTTCATTTTGTTTAATTTTAAATTTGATTAAATAATTTTTATTTCTGTGACAAACATCAGCAAAATGGAATCTGTATATCATACGTTTTCGATAGGAGCCCAATTTAGATAGTCGAAGCAGGAAAAAACATTCTTGGTAATGTGAAAATAAAAGCCCCAATTTTTATTGGGGCTTTGCAATGATGGATATTGAGAAATGTAATTGATGATGAACTTCAAAGAAGTTTTTTTAATTTATTTATGATCTTATACCATTGTTAAATATATTTTAGTCTAATGTAAAAGCTATCACACTTTCTCGACTCCGCTCGAAATGACTGCGCACTGGTCATTTCGAGCGGAGTCGAGAAACGAGCAAGGCGTATCAAAATCACACTATGTTAAATGTATAATTGATCTTAATGTGTTTGTTTCGTTTTTCTTAATGTAAGTAATTCTTTTTTTAATGCTTCATAAGCCTCCTCACAGGTTTTTTCTATTCTTAAAAACAATCCATTAACTTTGACAATACTTTCTTTTTTTTCTTTCTCGCTAAAATACTCCCCATTTAAGTTGCTTGCATATTCCTGAATTTCCTGAGCATTGTTTTCAAACTCTTTATCCATTCCCATTATTGAAAAAGAAGGTATAATTGAATGTGATGCGATCCTAAGTGATTCCCAATTTTTATTTTTAATTGCCAGTTTCATCGCGTTCACTAAAGTTGGGGTTTCCTCAAGATATATGTCAATCATTTCGGCTGTCGATTCGGAATTTTTTTGTGTAATCTGATTTAAATAATCCAAATTGATACACTTTTTTTCTTTGTCCGCCGTAGCCTTGGCGAAGGAGGGTTGACCCACCGTAGCCTTCGCCACCGCTGAAGCTATTGGTGGCACTCGGTCAGCATAGGTGGTTTGTACATTTTCTTTTTTCATGATACCAATGGTTTATTGTTAATTGGGTGTTTTATATATTTAATAATTTTTCTATATAATAATTTTTCATCAACGGGTTTGGATGCATAATCATTCATTCCAACAGTTCTGCACTTTTCAACATCTACAGTGGTAACATCTGCCGTAAGAGCGATAATGGGAATTTGAGAATGCATTGTATTACGGATATACGCTGTAGCTTCAAAACCATTCATTTCAGGCATTTGTAAATCCATCAAAATAATATCATACGTATTTTTTTTAAGCATTTCTATGGCAATTTTTCCATTGCCGGCTATATCCATTTCAAAACCAAAATCTTTTAATAATGTTTTCATTAAAAGTTGATTCAGTGCCATGTCTTCCACAACTAAAACTTTTACTCTTTTTATTCCGGCTTGCAGTTCCACCCCCATGTCTGTTTCGGCATCTATTTTTGCATCTGTTTTATTAAAACTCAAAACAAAACTAAAGGTTGAGCCTTTACCTTCTTCACTTTTTACGGTAACGGTTCCTCCCTGAGGTTCTACCAATTGTTTAACGATAGCAAGTCCTAAGCCGGTTCCTCCATATATTCTGGAGGTTCCGCTGCTTGCTTGTTGAAAACTGGTAAAAAGGTTTCCCAATTTACTTTCAGGAATGCCAATACCTGTATCTATTATAGCAAATTCGATGCTTACTTTTTCCGTATCTTCTTTCAGCATGCGAACACTCATAGTTATTTTTCCTTCTGTTGTAAACTTTACCGCATTGCTTACCAGGTTCATAATTATTTGATGCAAACGCACCGGATCACCCAATAAAACATCAGGAATAGTATCATCATATTCTTTAATCAATTCTATATTTTTTTCCTGAATTTTTGTTTCAAACAAATGAAGCATGGCAGCAATGGAAGCGGATAACCTAAATGGAATGTGCTCAAAGGTCATCTTCCCTGCATCTACCTTAGCAAGATCAAGGATATCATTTATCAATACAATTAAAGCATCTCCGGATAATTTAATAGCATTTAAGTATTCTTTTTGTTTTTTATTTAAATCTGTTTTTAATATTACTTTGGTAAATCCAATAATAGCATTCATCGGTGTTCTTATTTCGTGGCTCATATTTGCCAAAAATTGTTGCTTTGATTTCACAGCCTCTTCTGCTATTTGTTTTTCTCGTTCCGCATTGCTTGTTGCTTCTATCAATTCATTTTCAAATCTTTTTCGTGCGGTAATATCTCTGGCAACAATTACAGCTCCCAATATCTTTCCGTTATCATCTTTATAAACCGAACCATTACATAAAACATCGGTAGGATGGCCATCGGTTATGGTTAATGGATAATCTACTATAAAACCTTTTTCAAAAGTTTGTTTATAGGCTTCACCTGCTCTGTCGGGCTCAGTAAAATGCTCATAAAAATTACTGCCAATTAATTTTTCGCGCGATTCTCCTGTTGCTTTTTCAGTTGCATGGTTTATATCAGTAATTTTTCCTTCAGGACTAATTGTAAATAAGGGGTCGTAGCCCGCTTCAATAAGACTAAGATATTTGGCAAGTAATTTTTGGTCTGTAATATCTTTGGCGACAATCACACCTCCCAATATATTTCCTTTATCATCTTTATAAACCGACCCGTTAAATAATACATCTATTAACTTACCATCTTTATGACGAAAAGTAAGCGGAGCATCAACAACAATTCCTTTTGCAAGTACTTCCCGATAAATTCCAAAAAGTTTTGGTGGTTCAGTACAATAATTGAAGAAGTCGGAACCTATAAGTTGCTCATGTTCCACACCGGTAATGCCCACAAACGCCTCATTAGTATCCATAATCTTACCATCAGTATTGATGGTAACGAAAGCGTCGTGACTCTTTCTAATTAAATTACGGTAACTCTCTTCAATTTTGTTTGTTGATTTTATAACTTCGGACATTGAATTTTAAATAAGTGGTTTCTAAAAAATTAGGGTACGATTCTATATGAAAACCCCCAATCAAATGTGAATGTAAATACAATCATTGTTATTTTGATTTATATTCGTTGAGAGGGAATTCTTAATAGTCAGAAGCGAAAAGGAATAGACGATAATCAATTATGCGACAGCTATCGGGATGGTGTTTATCTGATTAGGTTTCGGAAGGTACTTGATAATTTTGCTATACAATAATTTTTCATCAACGGGCTTTGCAATATAATCATTCATGCCGGCGGCTTTGCATTTTTCAACATCTACAGTAGTAACATCTGCAGTAAGGGCAATTATTGGTGTCTGAGAATTCATTGTGTTACGAATGTGCACTGTAGCTTCAAAACCATTCATTTCAGGCATTTGTAAATCCATCAAAATAATATCATACGTATTTGTTTGTAGTTTTTCTATGGCAATTTTTCCATTGCCGGCAATATCCAATTCAAAGCCAAATCCTACTAATATTGTTTTCATTAAAAGTTGATTCAATGCCATGTCTTCCACAACCAATACTCTTATGTTTTTTAATCCGGTTTCCAATTTTACTCCTGTTTCCTCCCGATGGCTAATGGAATCTATTTTTTCGTTTGTTTTCTTAAAATTTAAAACAAAGGCAAACGTCGACCCTTTACCTTCTTTGCTTTTTACGGTGATGGTTCCCCCTTGGCGTTCTACCAATTGTTTAACGATGGCAAGTCCTAAGCCGGTTCCGCCAAATAATCTGGTAGTTCCACTGGTTGCTTGTTGAAAATCTTTAAAAATATTTTCCAGATTACTTTCACAAATGCCGATTCCTGTATCTGTTATTTTAAATTCTACGGTTACACTTTCTGTATCTTCTTTCAACATGCGAATACTCGCTATTATTTTTCCTTCGTTTGTAAACTTTATAGAATTACTGACCAGGTTCAAAATTATTTGATGCAAACGCACCGCATCGCCCAATAAAACTTCGGGAATAGCAGGATCATATTCTTTAACCAATTCTAAATTTTTTTCCTGAATTTTTGTTTCAAATATATGAAGCATTGCAGAAATGGAAGTGGATAATTTAAATGGAGTTTGCTCAAAGGTCATCTTTCCTGAGTCTACCTTAGCAAGATCAAGGATATCATTTATCAATACAATTAAAGCATCTCCTGACACTTTAATAGCATCAATGTATTCTTGCTGTTTTTGATCTAATTTTGTTTTTAACACTATCTTCGAAAATCCGATGATCGCATTCATCGGAGTTCTTATTTCGTGGCTCATGTTTGCCAAAAATTGCTGTTTTGATTTTACAGCATCCTCTGCTATTTGTTTTTCTCGTTCCGCATTGTCTTTTGCTTCTGTTAAATCAAGAATTGCATCGCGTAACATACGCGTTCTATCGTCAACACGTTTTTCAAGATTTGAATTAAGTGCTTTCATTTCTTTTATATGCATGGCATGCGCAATGCTATACCGAATAGAACTTTCCAAGGTTTGCGAAGAAATAGATCCCTTCACCAAATAATCTGATGCCCCTACTTTCATCGCCGTCATGTCAATTGCAATATTATCTTGACCGGTGAGCAAGATTAATGGTATTTCGCATCCGTTCTTAATCGCCTTTTCTATTAAATCCAAACCTGTTTTAGCACCAAGCTGGTAGTCAATAAGGCAGACATCATGCTTTCCTTCCTTGATTGCTTTTATTCCCTCTTCAAAAGAAGGGGAGTATTCAACTGTATATTTACAACGGTCAATATCTCCAACAATATCACGCACAATAATGAAATCTTCCTCATCATCATCCACCATTAATATTTTTATTTCTTTTTTCATCAATCTCTATTTGGAAGTTCTACAATTTCGAACCAATATTTATTCAGCGTTTTCATCACATCAACCATTGTAGAAAATTTTACAGGCTTAGTAATGAATGAACTCACCCCGAGGTTATAAGTTTTCAAAATATCTTCTTCGGCTTTTGAAGTAGTGAGAATAACGATTGGAATACTGCGCAGATTTTTATCGGCTTTTATTTCCTTCAAGGCTTCGCGACCATCTTTTTTAGGCATGTTTAGGTCTAGAAGAATGATACCCGGTGTGGGATATTTGTCTTTATCGGAATACTTTCCTTCGTTACGAAGATAATGCATGAGTTCTTCTCCGTCTTTAACACTCTGAACTCCATTCTTCAAACGACTTTCATTCAGCGCATCTTTAATAAGCATGATATCTTCCGCATCATCATCCGCTATCAGTATTTCAATAACTCTTTTCGGTTTCATAATTTATTTGGGTTTAAGATTTGTTTGATTTAATTTAGTGTCTTAACCCCCTATTAATTGGACAGATTTAACAAATTGGTTGTGTAATAATATTTCATTTTCTGATTGTTCTTTGCAAATTATAATTAATTTCTTCAACAAAATGAACTTACCCCATAAACCACAAACCTAAACATACTTTTTAGTTCATTGATTTATATTCGGTAAAAGGGTATTTAAAATAGCCGAAAGCGAAAAAGAATAGTCGGTAATTTGTATTATTTTTTATTGCACGATTGAATTAAAACAGTACTTGCTGCTATGAATATCATCGTAATGATTAAAGGTTTTTTTTCATTTTATTTAAATATTAAATTATTGTCCTATTCGTTTGGCTTTTCGATATCGCTCCGTTTTTGTACTGTTTGCTGGCTACAGTTTTTGCATTTTATAAACCGAACAAAATTATTTTCGACTTTATTTATTGTTTGGTTTGCCAAATGTATAAAATAATTTATAAATAGATACATATAATATACTTATTATATGCGGTGCATTATAATAGGTGGATGTTCGACTTTCGTTCCATAGAATTATCATGGAATTATCAACTAAGAACGAGAAACGTCTTATTAAGATTGGCGAAAGGTTAAGAGAACTGCGAAAGAAAGCAGGTTATAAATCTTATGAAAATTTTTCGTTTGATAATGAATTAAATCGTGTACAATACGGTAGGATGGAAAGAGGCGCAAATATCACATTGGCAAGCCTTTTAAAAGTTTTAGATATTCACAAACTTTCTTTGGAAGAGTTTTTTATCGGAATAAAATAACAGAGAACTATCCACACGTTCTCGACGGAGTTTATCCTGAGCAAAGCCGAAGGGCTCGAAATAACCTTGCGCAGTCAGTTCGAGCGTAGTCGAGAATTGTGTTAGCGTTGAAAAATTTAGACTAAAATATATTTCCAAATGGTATTACCACATAAAATATAAACCTACTTACACTTTTTAGTTCATTGATTTATATTCGGTGAAAGGGTATTATAGATAGCTGAATAGGGGAATCATCCATGTCTCAAAAAACATTTTTAATAAACTTTTGTGTAATTGTTTTTAAATCAGCAATATCAAAAGGTTTATGAAGAAAACCATCAACCTGTAGACCTGCAGCAATCTCTTCCAATTTTTTTTCTCCCGAAAACAAGATGATAGGAATATTTTTAGTGTCTTCCCGATTTCTCAATTGCTGAATTACTGATGCTCCTCCGCCTTCAGGTAAGTTTAAATCAAGAAGAATCAATAATGGTTTTGTTTCATTATTAAGTTTTAAAAATATTTCGTTTGTTGTTCTCGCTTTTTCTACAACGAATCCTTCCGACTCTAATGCGATAGTAGTTATTAGAAGAATAGCTTCGTTATCTTCACAGACGAGAATGTGTGCTAGATTTTTCATTTTGAATTAATTATTTTGGGGATTTCAAATTGGAAATTTGAACCTTTTCCAATTTCACTTTCAAGCCACATCCCACCGCCATGTGCCTCAACAAGTCCTTTTGCTATAAATAAACCCAAACCTGTTCCAAGATGTGCAGTTTTCTTTACCTGCCAATAACGATCAAAAATATGAAGTAGATTTTCTTTAGAAATTCCCGGTCCATTATCAATAACAGAAAAATAAAATTTTTCCGCTTGTTCTTGAATCCCTAAAGTAATTTTTCCATTTTCAGGAGTAAATTTTATTGCATTTCCAATTAGGTTATTAAGCACTTGCTTTATTCTGTCAGGGTCGCAGATTAACGTAGAAGCGTTTTCGGTAATGGTGGATGACAGGTCAATAGATTTTTCTTTTGCTTTTCCTTGAGATAATTCTATAATCTCACTTATTAATTTTTCGATTGAAATTTCTTTAAGCTGCAATGACAAATTGCCCTGATGGATTTTTGAAAAATCAAGGAGGTCATTTATCAATCGTTCCATAAAAGTCGCGGAGTCGCCCAAAGTGGAAACTAATGTATTTATCTGTTCTTCGTTTTTTCCTTTTAATAACTGAGGAATTAATTGAAAACCGCCTTTTATAGCTGCCAATGGGTTACGTAAATCGTGAGATACAATAGATAAAATATCCTCTCTTGCATAAATCGCCCGTTGCGCTTCATCATACAATCGAATATTATCTATAGATAAAGCTATTCTATATTCTACAAGTCTGACGAATAAAATATCCACCTCTGAAAACTTTCTTTTTGAACTGCTCATTCCGAGAATAACCGCTCCAATAATTTTTTCACGGGCAACTAAAGGAACAAAGAGCAAAGATTTCGGAAGTATCTTTTTAAAATCTTCCAAATGCTTTTCATCAATAGTTAATGTCTGAAGAAAAGAGTCGGATACATCTTCAATAAGCAATGGTTTTAAAGAGTCTGTTTTGCCTTCGGCTCTGTAGGGAGAAATTTCCGGTCTTGAGAATAAATTTGCAGCTACCAAAGCAAGAGTTTCTTCTAATAATTTTTTACTATGTATATTTACTTTTGATACCAATTGATTATTTTCACTAATAAAAATCATGCA
Source organism: Bacteroidota bacterium (assembly GCA_003151815.1). GTDB lineage: Bacteria > Bacteroidota > Bacteroidia > 2-12-FULL-35-15 > 2-12-FULL-35-15 > 2-12-FULL-35-15. Next base: position 9,735 of record PLYN01000038.1, read on the forward strand.
AAAGTCAGCCAAAAAAGGAGTAATAAGATTTGCCATTTTTACAAGCCGTAAATCAAAATCAATATTCTCTTGTAAAACTATGCTTGTATCTGCCAAAAATTTTTGTTGTGATTCATATCGTTTTCTATCGGATAGATCTCTTATAAAAGCTGAAAAAACCATTCCTTCATTTGTATCAAACGGAACCAATGAAATATCTACCGGAAATTCAGAGCCATCCTTCCGTAAGCCATAAAGCTCAAGCCCTAAGCCCATTGGTCTGGCGGTCGGATGTGCCATATATTGCATTCTATGCCCAATATGTTTCATCCTAAAGCGTTCCGGCATTAATTCTTCCAATAACTTCCCTATAATTTCTTCCGATTCATAACCGAAAAATTTCTTAAACTGCTTATTTACAAATTCAATTGCTCCATATTTGTCAACCATTACAATAGCATCATTGTATCTTTCCATAAGTCCCCGAAACTTCAGTTCCGATTGGATTATGGCATCTTCCGCGTTCTTTTTATCGGTATTATCGCGTACAATTTTAACATATCCTAACCTTTCTCCACCTATGCCGGTTAGTGGATAAACTAAACCGTAAGCATAAAATTTGCTCCCGTCTTTACGAATGTGCCATCTGTTATCTTTAGCGCTTCCATCTTTTAATGCGTTGGCAATTTCTCCTTTCGGAATTTCATTTTTTTTATCCTCTTCTGTAAAAAGTATATCAAAATGTTTTCCAATAACTTCTTCTGTTTCATATTGAAATAATTTTGTCGAGCCCGAACTCCAACTGTTAACTAGTAATTCATTATCCAATGTAAAAATTGAATAGTCCTCCAAACTTTTTATCACCTGACTATAAAACTCAGCAGTCGGTATGTATTGATTTTTAAGAACTTTAGAATTAGGTTCGGTTGAAGTTGGTTCAGTCTGTGTTGACTGGTTTGGTTTGATTTCTTGAACTTTAGTATTCATAGCATTATATAAAATAAACAAATTAATACTTTCAAATTTCGTGTAAATATATTCTGCTTTGCATTATATTTCATTGAGAGAGAATTCTAAATAGCCGGAAGCGAAAAAGAATAGACCATCATTAATTATGCGACAGCTATCGGGATGGTGTTTATCTGATTAGGTTTTGGAAGATACTTGATAATTTTGCTATACAATAATTTTTCATCAACGGGCTTTGCAATGTAATCATTCATGCCGGCGGCTTTGCATTTTTCAACATCTACAGTGGTAACATCTGCAGTAAGGGCAATTATTGGTGTCTGAGAATTCATTGTGTTACGAATGTACGCTGTAGCTTCAAAACCACTCATTTCAGGCATTTGTAAATCCATCAAAATAATATCATACGTATTTTTTTGTAGTTTTTCTATGGCAATTTTTCCATTGCCGGCAATATCCAATTCAAAGCCAAATCCTATTAATATTGTTTTCATTAAAAGTTGATTCAATGCCATGTCTTCCACAACCAATACTCTGATGTTTTTTAGTCCCGCTTCCAATTCTACCCCTGTTTCCTCCCGATGGCTAACGGAATCCATTTTTGCGTTTGTTTTCTTAAAATTTAAAACAAAAGTAAAGGTCGACCCTTTACCTTCTTTGCTTTTTACGGTGATTGTTCCCCCTTGGCGTTCTACCAATTGTTTAACGATAGCAAGTCCTAAGCCGGTTCCGCCATATAATCTGGTAGTTCCGCTGCTTGCTTGTTGAAAATTGGTAAAAATATTTCCCAGATTACTTTCAGGAATTCCAATACCTGTATCTATTATAGAAAATTCGATGGTTACTTTTTCTGCATCTTCTTTCAGCATACGAATACTCACAGTTATCTTTCCTTCGTTTGTAAACTTTATAGAATTACTTACCAGGTTCAAAATTATTTGATGCAAACGCACCGCATCGCCCAATAAAACTTCAGGAATAGCAGGATCATATTCTTTAACCAATTCTAAATTTTTTTCCTGAATTTTTGTTTCAAATAAATGAAGCATTGCAGAAATGGAGCTGGATAATTTAAATGGATTTTGCTCAAAGATCATCTTTCCTGCGTCCACCTTGGCAAGATCAAGTATATCATTTATCAATACAATTAAAGCATCTCCCGATACTTTAATTGCATCGATGTATTCTTGCTGTTTTTGATCTAATTTTGTTTTTAATACTATCTTCGTAAATCCGATGATCGCATTCATCGGAGTTCTTATTTCATGGCTCATATTCGACAAAAATTGCTGCTTTGATTTCACTGCCTCTTCTGCTATTTTTTTTTCTCGTTCCGCATTATTTTTTGCTTCTATTAATTCCTTTTCAAATATTTTTTGGGCAGTAATATCTCTGGCAACAATTACAGCTCCAAGCTCCCTTCCTCTGCCATCCCTGTAAATAGAGCCGTTACATAATACATAGGTAAGGTGGCCATCGCGTATGGTTAATGGATAATCTGTTATAGAACCGGTTGCAAAAATTTGTTGATATGCGCTGCGTGCCTTTTCTATGTCGGTAAAATAATTAATAAAATTGGCGCCGATCAATTTCTCGCGTGCCACTCCTGTTGCGATTACGGAAGCATTATTTATATCGGTTATTTTCCCTTCGGGATTAATTGCAAATAATGGGTCATGAATCGCTTCGATAAGACTAAGATTTTTGGAAAGTAATTTTTGAGTCGTAACATCTCTGGCAACAATGACAATTTCCAATATATTCCCTTTATCATCTTTACAAACCGATCCACTGAGTATTGCTTCAGTATGCTTGCCGTTTTTATGGCGAAGCGTAAGAGGAGAGTCGATAACAGATCCTTTTTCAAACACTTCCTTATAAACTTCACGAGCCTTTTGTGGTTCTGTAAAATAATCGAAGAAGTTGGTGCCTATAATTTTTTCGCGTGTTATTCCAATGATATTCACTGTTGCCTCATTCATGTCTTTGATCTTACCCTCAGTATTGATAGTAACCAAAGGGTCAAGACCCGCTTCAATTAAGCTGCGACACCTGTCTTCACTTTCTCTTATTGATTTTATATCTTCTGACATTGATTCTGTATTATTTATAACCTGTTTAAATTTTATTCAACAATAATTTATAGCAGATAATTTCATCCGGTTTTAAAGGATTCGAAGGGTAATTAAAACAAATATATCGAAACGAAATAGCGTATCACAATAAACTTAATCAAGTTATTGCATGCAATTACTCATATACAAGATTCGTAAAACCGATATCTCGCCGTGATGAATGTTTGATGAAAAGGAATTATAAATAATCGGAAGCAAAAAAGAATAGACGATAATTGAAAGGATTTTTATAATAATACTGTTTTTGCGGGGCGGAGGTGAGTTCTTCAGTTCGAGCCCTTCGACTTCGCTCAGGCTTGCCTGCCAAAGGGCAGTTCAGCCCACAGGCAGGATAAACTCTATCGAGAATATGTGTTGGCTTTTTTCCTAAATATGTACGAGATTTTTAATGCACTCGCAATCGTCAAATTATTTCTTATACCTTTTATTGGGATTCCTTTTGTGATGGAATATAGATTGTGCAATAGGGTGAATTATGTAGCTATACATAATTACTTAAACTTTTTATTTAATAACTTAGCTATCCTCGCTTTACTATCTTTCGCCTTAATCATTTTCATTTTTCCGTTTTGGTAATCTATCAAACGCTTGTCTAATTCTTGTTTTAAATCACCGGTATAATTTATCAAGGTATCTTCTACATCATCCTCTATCATTGTGTAAATAGCTTTTATTTTCTTTTCATTCGCTATTTCCAAATAGTTATGTAGTTTTTGACGAATGGCTGTTATTGTCATTTTTTTGAATTTTAGTATATTGTTTTTTACAAAGATACACCCTTTTTCTTTTTCTGAAACAAACGTGTGTTGGCTGGGTGTACGACAAATTTCCCTTTCGTTATTTATTATTAGATTCTTCACTATGTTCAGAATGACAGGTTTTTATTCGGGCTAAGGGGCAAGTGGGTGCGGGCTTTGCCCACACCCACTTGCCCCCCNNCTCAAACAAACATGGTTGTCATTCCAAAAGGAGCGCAGCGTAATGAGGAATCTACAAAAGGGAAATTTGTCGTACACCCTCTTGGCTTTTTCCTAAATATGTATGAGATTTTTAATGCACTCGCACGTTCTCGACTTTAGCCTGCCCTGAGCGCAGTTGAAGGGCTCGAACTGACAATACGCAAAAAACACCTCGTTCGAATTAATCGTAACTCGCATTTCTTCAATTTTTTTTACTACTCCACTTTTAATACAAGCAGTTCTTTTTTTAATTCTTCGGATGCTTGCGCGCAAATCGTTTCTATTTTTAAAAACAATTCATTGAGTTCAGCTGTTAATTCTTTTTCCGCTTGCCCGCCGGAATTATTTAAATGTAGGTGGGCTTGTCCGCCGGAATGCTCATCACGAAGGCGGATAGCATATTCCTGAATTTTTTTTGCAATTTTTCCAAAATCTGTATTTATTCCCATCATTGAAAAGGAGGGAATTATTGAATGAGCTGTTATCCTTAGTAATTCCCAATTCTTATTATCAATAGCTTGTTTCATCGTATTAATTAATTGAGGAGTTTCTTCAAGATATATTTCAATCATTTCCGCTATCGTTTCGGAATTATTTTTTGTAAGTTGTTTTAAATAATCCAAATTGATACATTTTTTTTCATCCGCCAAAACTTTAGTGGAGGCGGGTTCATCCGCCGTAGCCTTGGCGTAGGCGGCCTTTAAATACTTGAGGATTTTGCTATATAATAATTTTTCATCAATGGGTTTGGATATATAATCATTCATCCCAACAGCTCTGCATTTTTCAACATCTGCGGTAGTAACATCTGCTGTAAGGGCTATAATTGGTATCTGAGAGTGCATAATATTCCGTATATATTCTGTAGTGTCAAAACCATTCATTATAGGCATTTGCAGATCCATCAAAATAATATCATATTCTTTGGTATCTATAGTCAACCCATTATTTTTTTTTAGCTTTTCTATTGCAATTTTTCCGTTGTCTACAATATCCATTTCAAAACCAAAATCCTCTAATAATGTTTTTATTAAAAGTTGATTCAGCGTAAGATCTTCTACAACTAATACTTTTACTGCTCCAACTCCCGCTTCTCTTTCTATTTCTGACCCGCCATCTATTTTTACTTTCAAACTGGTTTTCTTAAAACTCAAAATAAAACTAAAAATAGATCCTTCATTTACTTTGCTTTTAATATCAATAGTTCCTCCCTTAATGGCTATCATTTTTTTAACGATAGCAAGTCCTAAGCCTGTCCCACCATATAATCTGGTAGTGTCATTACTTGCCTGATGAAAAGCATCAAAAATAGTTGCCAGCTGATCTTCCGGAATACCTATCCCGGTATCTTTAATAGTAAATTTGAGAGTTACTTTTTCAGCATCTTCTTTCAACATTTTAACGCTTACAGTTATTTTTCCTTTATTGGTAAATTTTACAGCGTTGCTTAACAGATTTAATATTATTTGGTGTAAACGCACCGAATCGCCAATCAAAACTTCAGGAATAGCAGCATCAAATTCTTCCACTAATTCTATATTTTTTTCCTGAATTTTTGTTTCAAACATATGAAGCATGGAGGAAATGGATGTGGATAGTTTAAATGGCATTCGTTCCATTACAATCTTTCCGGCATCTACCTTGGCAAGATCAAGTATATCATTAATTAAAACGATCAACGTATCACCCGATACTTTGATAGCACTAAGGTATTCTTTTTGTTTTTCATCTAATTTTGTTTTCAATATCACATTGGTAAATCCGATTATAGCATTCATTGGCGTTCTGATTTCGTGACTCATGTTCGACAAAAATTGCTGTTTAGCTTTCACTGCTTCTACCGCTATTTGCATAGCACTTACGGCTTTATTTTTTGCTTCTTCAAGTTCTTTATTTGCAATTTCCCGTTTTTCTTTCTCTTTGTTTTGAAAGTTAAGTTCTATGTCAGCAATAGCTAACTCTGCTGCACGCTTTTCTTTCTCAGCAGTTTGAAATAGAAGCTCTTTGTTTGCAATGGCTAACTCTGCCGCACGTTTTTCCTTCTCATTATTTTGAGAAGCGAGTTCTTTATTTGCAATGATTAATTCATTTGCCCATTTTTCCTTTTCAACAATTTGAAAGGCAAGTTCTTTGTTTACAATGCTCATCTCGTTTGCTCTTTCTTTCACCTGAAGTTCAATTGTTAATTTTCTGACCTCAGTAATATCTGCAATAGTAAGAAGAATTAATTGCTCCCGATGTGTTTTTTGAATAATAAGATGTGCGTTAAGCAGCATTATTTTTTCGCCTATGCCGGGAAATGTATGTGTAACTTCGAAATCCTCGAAACTACTGTTTTTAGAAATAATATCATGGAGTACTTTACGCAGTTTCGGAATGTTCCACTGCTTATTGCCCAGTTCAAACAAGGACACTCCCTCTGTTTCTTCTTTTTTAACAAGAAATTTTTTATAGAACGATTTGTTAGCGGATTTTACACGAAAGTCTTTATGCAACACCAGCATTGGTTCATGAATGGTAGCAATGATGGCTTCTGAATATTCNNCTCTTCATTCAAGGTCTGGAATTCTTCATTAGATGAAACAGCCTCTTCATTGGCTGCTTGTAATTCCTCGTGAGTAGTTTCATGCGTTTCAATAATAGAATTCATTTCCGCGCGCGCATTATTCAATTCTTCTATCAGCGTTTTTATTCTTTTATCTCTGTCTGTTGTATTATTTCTTCCGCCTTTATTATTGCCAATAATTTTTTCAACTTGTTGTAATGTAAAAACAATAAGCAGCAAAGGCTCGTCCCATTCAATTTTAAGAGGACTTACTTCCAATGACATCATTCGCAAAACCTTATCAACTCTTATTTCAATACCCGACTTGATGATTAAATGTTTTGTTTTTATCGCTTTATGAATTGCATTACGAAGTTCAAAAGCAAATTCAGGCCGTGTCATTTTTAAAATATTCAAACTCGCTTTGCCTGAAGGGTGCGTGAGAAATAAAGAAATTGGACCTCTGAATTGGAGGATTTCCATGTCCTTGTTTATAACCGCGCAGGCAGGCATATAACGCGAGAGAAGTACAGAATTAATAGCATTCTCTATACCTGTTGGATTTACATTTATACTTTTAGGCTGAAAATTTATTTTTTTATTGTTAAAATTTGTGTTTGGAAAATGTGGTGTTAATTCAGGTATCTTTCGCAGCCCTGTATTTTTTTTGCGGGAATAGATTTTAAATTTATTATTTATTTGGCTAAAAAATTGAGATGATGTTCCTGCCGTTTCTGCTTTACCAAGCATTAAATATCCTCCGTCCTTCAATGTAAAATGTAATGTTGCAAATACTCTTTTTTGCGCAGCAGCATCAAAATAAATAAGAAGATTACGGCAACTGATAAAATCCATGCGCGAAAAAGGAGGGTCGCGCAAAATATTGTGAGCTGCGAACACGCACATTTCACGAAGCTCTTTAACGATCTGATAATTATCGCCCGTTTTAATAAAGAAACGTTTTATATACTTTTTGGAAACAGCTTTTATATCGCTTTGCGAATATTCACCAATTCGTGCGGCACGAATTACCTGCTCGCTAAGATCGGTAGCAAAGATCTGAATGGGTATTTTTTTAATTTTTTTATCCTGCAACTCGGTAATCAACATGGCAATGGAATATGCTTCCTGGCCTGAGGAACAGGCAGGTACCCATATTCGCAGTGTTTCGCCGGATGTTTTGCTTTTAAGAAGCTTGGGCAGCAAAGTGGTTTTTAAATACTGAAAAGCTTCCGTATCCCTAAAAAAATTGGTTACATTAATGAGCAGATCTTGATAAAGTAAATCTAATTCTTTATTATTTTTGATCAACAACTTTGCATATTCCTTAATTGTTTTTACTCCGCTCTGTTGCATTTGATGCTTCAATCGCCTGTTAATAGTGGGCGTTTTATAATGACTGAAGTCAACTCCTTTTTCTTTATGCAACAGTTCAAAAATAGTTTTCAGATCAGAATTATTATTTTCCATCTTTTCGTCATTGCGAGGGCTTTTCGCCCGACCGCGTGACGCCTTAAGCTTTAGCGGTGGCGCAAGCAATCCCTTGTTTAGATTGAGATTGAGTGTCTGCTTCAACGCAGAATGCTCCGCTCGTAATGACGCCCGACTATTCTTCGGAAAACCATTTTTGCTGATTTGCACTATTTTATTTGCAATTTCTTCGGGCGATAAAACAAAATCAACAACACCTGAAGCAATCGCCGAATGAGGCATACTGCTTGCCTGAGCGGTATCATCCTGTGCAAAAGTAATTCCTCCTGAATCTTTAATCGCTTTCAAGCCAATCATTCCATCACTTGCATAACCCGAAAGAACCACACCGATAATATGTTTTTTATGCGTTTCAGCAAGCGTAGAGAAGAGTAAATCAATTGTGAGATTCGTAGAATTTTTTTTCGAGCGAGCCATTAATTTTATATGACCGTCAATCACTTTAATTTCTTTATTCGGCGGAATTACATACACGTTATTTGGTTTCATCAATTCCATATCATCTATTTCCTGCACTTTCATTTTAGTGATCTTGGATAAAATAGAAGTAAGAAAACTTTTGTGGTCGGGGCTAAGATGTTGCACATAAATATATGCCATACCGGTATTGGAAGGTAAATTTTTCAATAAAACACTAATTGCTTCCAGCCCACCGGCAGAAGCTCCAATAGCTACTATTGGAAAAGATTTTTCTTTCGCTTTTTTTTTGATGGGTGATTTTTCCTTTTTAATGCTCGGGGTTGCTTTCATTATTTCTTTTAACTAAATTTTGTTTAAATGCTTGTCCAAAATAAAGCGAAGCAGACAGGGTGATTGATATGGACAAAGAAGTAATGAACATATAGTCAACCAAAGATACACTATAATATTGCCACTTTTATTTTTATTCGGAAAGGTAGTTTTTTTGCTCATTATTTGTTCATAAGCTGTATTACTCTATTGAAAGGCTAGAAATAAAATTATAGATGTGTATGTTGAATTCGTCCGCCTGTTCAAGATTGGAGAGATGTCCGGCAGCATCCAAACTATGAAATATTGAATTTCTTATGTTATTATGTAAAAACTCCGATTGAATAAGCGGTGTTATTATATCTTCTTTACCGCAAAGTACAAGTGTAGGAATAGAAATCTCCCGGAGCAAAAAACACATTTCATGGCGCTTGGCAAGTGCATTTAACGTTCCGGTGATTATTTCGGATGATGTAGAGAGAATGATTTTTTTTATTTTTTCAACCAATACCTTTTTATCATTCAATGATTCTTTGCAAAAGATATTTTGAATAAATAATTCTGTAAAATTATTTAATCCTTCCGCCTCAATCTGCTTAATAGTTTTTTTTCTCTTTTCTTTTGCTTCAGATGTATCTGCAATACATTGGGTATCGCTTAAAATAATTGCTTCAAATCTATTCGGATAACGATCTAATGTATTTAATAAAATATATCCTCCCATCGACAAACCACAGATGATAGCTTTATTTATAAACAATGCATCCATGAACTTTATTAAGTCGTCGCCAAATAAACCCATGCTTGCTTCTTCATTGTCAGCAGTAGATTTACCGAAGCCACGAATATCATAAGCAATTACACGATTTGTTTTTTTTAGAAAATCCATTTGAGGCTGCCACATAGATTTATCAAATGGGAATCCATGAATAAACACTATCGGAATACTTCCTTCGCCCAAATCATCATAGCAGATTGTTATACCATTCACTTTAATTTCTATATCGTTTCCTGTAGTACGCATTTTCTATTTTAGATAAAAGTATTTACGTTTTTTATAATAAGTCAATTCATTCGTTAAGAAGGCATTTTGTATAGCCAAATGCAATTATGATATTAAATTTATCATACTGCCAAATTTCCTTCATGTCAATAAACTTTAAGTCTTGAACTATGTAAAATGTCCTCTCAACGAATATCCAAAGTACACAGCATTTCCTCGATATAGTTTTGAAAAATAAATCAATTAATTTTTTATTCACATAAACTAAAGAAAATGAAAACAGAAATGAAAAAAATCACATTACTAAGTCTTTCGGCTATTCTATTTTTAAGTACAGTAAAGGCTCAGCAATCAGATACCACAAAGGTAATAGAAACAAAAGAAACTATTGTCACACAGCCGGTTCAAAATCAAAAAGAGGAGCCACCTCGCTTACACAATTTAGAATTAGGTGTGCGATTTATGCCCACCTTTTCTTCTTTGGCAGTAAGAACATCTACTAATGAAGTTATTCAAGGAACTGCTACAATGAGCAATGGATATGGCTTTATGATGGGAATTAATTTAACCAGAATGGTAGGGCTGCAATTTGAAGTAAATTATCTTCAAACCTCGCAAAAGTATAAGGACATGAATTTAGATCGGGTTGTCAATGTCAATTACTTGAACATACCTGTTTTATTGTCGCTTAATACCGATAAATCCCGAATGGTTAATTGGAATGTAGTAATAGGTCCTCAATTTGGAATAAATATAGGATCAAACACTACCACCAATGGCAGCGCATCTACGGATACTCTTAGAGCTGTTGTAGCAGTTAAACAAAGTGATGTAGGTGTTGCTTATGGAACAGGTCTTGAATTTATGCTTAACAAAATGAGAACAATTCGAATTGATGCAGGATTTCGCGGGTTTTATGGACTTGTTAATATGAATGCTACTAATACGAATAGTGCTCCTAATACTTATAATGTAATGGTTAACGCTTCCAGAAAAACATACGGAGGTTATCTAGGATTAACATTTTTGTTCTAATAAAAAACCCTTCCAATTAAATTATAAAGGCAAATCTATGATTTGCCTTTTTTTCGTTTGATTTTTAAAATAAAAAAAAACCAGCCTTACGGGGCTGGAATCTTTTCAATATATCAAAACGCATTAAGAAAATGGACTCCTTTTTTTGTTTTGATATATAGTCGCTGTACGCGTCGTAGCCTCTTTCTCCATCTACGTCGACCAACATTTTCTATACTTTACGAAATTATTAATGAAATCTACTCTACAAATAAGAATGTTAAATCTTATTTCTATATCAAATGTATACTGTCTTTTAATTTTTTGAACAGATATTTTTTTAAAGAATGTTTTCGATAGTTGAGAGAGTGTAATGGGAAGTTCATTTTGAAGGGCAAACTAAAAACCGTACCCTTTAAAGGTTGAAGAAAACTCATCAGAAGCAAAAGAACCAAAATACAAATTTGACTATTTTGAAAACTTGTAAAAATAAAAAATCCCAGAAAGTCAGGGGTTTAAATGGTAGCCCCAAAGGTACGATTATCGAACCAATTGATAGAAAGATTTAAAACAATATATGAGCTGAAATCATTTATAGCAACGTAATTCTGATTATGAACAAGTATTTTTTGAAGGGTTATTTTCGTAAAAAAAATCAAATTATTTCTTTATCCAGTCCGTTTAATGTGCCAGTCACAGTAGAAGATGTTACTGCATTAATACCAACAGTGGCTACTGCGGTTGAACCACCGAAAATTTGCCTTTAGTAAAACCGGAGAAAATTTATTATATTTGTTAAAAAAGAACGATTCTCCTGTAAGTTCCCGAGATAAATTCAAAGGTGTACAGTTTTGGTGTGCGGTTTTGTTCTTTTTTGCTAAATTTTGCAACATTTGGCATCACAAATGTCTTGGCCCAAGTAGCCATACGCTTAAGCTTAGATGAAGTAATGGTTAAACATTAGAAAGTTGAATTATAATAAAAGCCTATCATCATTCCATTCATATCATTAAGGTAGGGAATAAAAGTTTCGGATTAATCTATTCTTATTGTTTTCCTTTTATTATGAAAAAGTTTTAAGCCATTCAACGGCTTTCTCTTCTGAAATGTAGATGATAGAAAGCGACAAAATAAATTTTAAGTTCATGCGATGAAGATTTATTTTATAATAACATTGATATTCGGCACTTCCACAGTTTGCTTTCTTTTTGTGATTTCAACACTTTTAATAATATACAACAAAGGCGCATATATATTTAAGTGATTGCTGTATTGACCGGTTGTATCTTGAGAATGAGCATAAATTTTGTAAGATCCATTTCTTAAATACAGGAACTCATAAGTACCGTCATAATTTGTTTTTTGATGATTTCCATAAGAGGGCATGTCTCCATAAATGATGTAAACATCAACATTAGGAGCATAGGCTGAATCCGTTAATTTATAAAAAGTTTTATCATAATATTTGGCGTACACTTTTCCTTTAATAGACGAAGTTCCACCTTGACCGGCTTCTTTTTTACAAGAGAAAAAAATTAACAGGAAGCACATTGAAAATAGCTGTAGATGGATTGATTTCATATTTTTAGATCATTCTTTTATTTTAAAATTCGTTGTTGTTATTTCTGACCTCGCCCCAGCCACTCATTATGCTCCTATCCTTTCAGCAACATTTATTTGTGCGTAACCTCTTCCGCCAAGCAAGATGGGTGACGTTGCAGGTTTTGGTTATACTCTTTCAATAACCTGTTTAAAAGAATTTAATCCCTCAATAATATCTGTCCCAAAATCAATAAGAATAACTCTTCTTAAAAAGTTAATTAATCATTAATTATTGAAGAACAATTTTTTTTGTACTACGCTGATTATTTAATTGAATGGTTATAAAATAAATTCCGGGTTCTTTGCCTTCCAGATTAATACTTCTACTATCAATCTGATTGGAGGTATTAATTATTTCCGAAAATACTTCTTGCCCCAAAGCATTTTGAATTTTTAACATTGCAGAAGTAATATTTTCTCCCAAATCAATTTTAACGATTCCATTACTAGGATTGGGATAAACGTTAATTGTATTATTTAAAGCCAATTCTTCTACTGCCACTGATCTTGGTGCAACATAAAATTTAACAAGATAAATTTCGGTGTTCACAGTCCAACTTGTTGTGTGCCCTACAGTAATAAAACCCCCATCCGAAGTTTGCCGTACAGCATAACAATGTTCATGTTTTGGTCCTCCGAAATGCCTTGTCCATAATGTATCACCCATTGCATTCAATTTCAGAAGCCACATATCAGGATTTATCCAACCAAAACTTCGGCTTATACCTGCAACAATATATCCTCCATCGGTAGTATGCTGAATCATTTTGCAAATATCTTTGTCTACTCCACCGTATGACTTATTCCAAAGAATTGTTCCTGTAGAGCTAATATTCATCACACGAATATCTGAATCATGTGCTAATGAACTATCGTCCGCACAAAGCGTGAAGGTTCCGTCAGTATTTGCCAGCACGGATTTGCCATCATAAGAATCAGGTCCGCCATAGATTTTTGTCCAAAGTGTATCACCAACCGAATTTGTTTTTACAAGAAAAATATTTGCAACAGACGTATCACTAAGCGCGGTATGTCCTGCAAGAATGAATCCTCCGTCCAAACACAATTTTACTGATCGTGCTGATTCGTATTTGGGACCTCCGTAATATTGTGTCCACAACTCTTTTCCTGAAGGATCGATTTTCATAAGTTCCATATTATAATCAGTTAAGTGTACACTATTGGAACCGCCGGAAAAAACATAATTCCCATCGGCTGTTGCAACAATTTCGTGTCCTTCATCATTTCCATTACCACCATATACTTTTGTAAATAATGTATCACCATTTGGCTTTAATTTCAGTAAGTAATGATTCAAATCTCCAGCACCAAAACTTTGTGTAGAGCCGATTACAAAAAAATTCCCATCATTCGTTTGAAGCATTCCATTGGGATATTCGGGCTTGGAACCGCCATATCTTTTTGTCCATAAAGTAACACCTGCACTATCTGTTTTGGTGATCAAGATGTCCAAATCGTTTAAAATGCTTGTTTCTGTTGTTGATGCAATCAGGTATCCTCCGTCGGAAGTTTGCAAAACATCTTGTCCGCTTTGATTGATCGCAGCAGTATAATGATTCTGAAATGTAGTAATCTTAGTATTTTGTCCGTCCGCAAAAAAAGAAATGCTTTGCATAGCTAAAAGAACGGACAATAGTCCGGTTTGATGATTTTTTTTCATGATAGTTTTTATTTTATTGATGTTAGTATTTATCGAGTTTAATCAGCTTTTTATAAGAAGTCTTGCCATCTGCTGTTAATCGTAAAATATAAATGCCATCGGCTAATTTTTCAGTGGCGATTTCTTCCTGATGAATTCCGGATGTTTTGTTTCCATCAAATATCTGAAGGACTTCCACTCCCATTGAATTAAGAAGTTCCAACTTTACTTTTGAATTACCGTTAATTTCATATTTGGCAAATACCGATGAAGAAAATGGATTAGGGTAAACAGTCATATTATTATCAAAGTTATTTTCTTTTATTCCGGTAGTTCTAATTGTACACATACCAAGTATATTGGCATCCATCCATGCGGTGCGATTAACGATCCAGTTTTTAAAATCGGTTATTTCCGATTGGTAATTTGCATTTAATTGATTTTGAGGATTGGGCCAAATGTAAGTGCCTAAAATGGGCCATTGAATAAAATTTCGTTGTTCTGATTCATTAAATACATTGGCTGTAGAATCGATATAATTATTTAAATATTTAATGCTTAAAATATTTTGACGTAACTCAGTCCATCGACAATATAAACTATTCACAAAGTTAGGATCTTCAAAAAAACGATTCCACCAAATTGGGGTTGGATATACTGTGTCTTGTAATTGATATTGCCATCCTGTAGGATCGAACGCGTTACCGTAATTACAATTATGCCATGCAATACCAAAATCCCAAACAGGTCCAATATGTAATTTCCCACCCTTACTAATATTATCCTTATATAAATAAGTGCTTAATTTGTAGGCATCTATATTTTTACTAAGTTCATTAATAATAAAATAATCAATAAAAGATCCGATTTCAAGGTATTTCGGATAACCATCAGTTAAACTTGCAAAAGAAGGAGAATTCATTACTGTTTCGATAGTATCGAGAAAGCTTTTAATATAAACTTGTTGAGGAGAAGTAATAACTTTAGCTTTTGGATATTCATACGCATAATAAAATTTCTTATTGGAATTTCCGGGAAATAGAGAATACCATCCGGCTGATTTTGGTCTGTCAATCCTTATTATATATCCTCCTGTTATTGTTGGAACAGAATTATCAGCAGTTGTCATTTTTGAAACATTAATTCTGTGTTTACCTTGTTTTGGCGTTTCCATAAAAGTATATACACCTCTGTATTCATTGTCAATCACTACCTCCACATTTTTAAAACGTGCAGCATAATGTCCCATTTCTCGAAAAATAGTATAACCAAGCGGAATTCGGATAAGACTTTTATCCTGATAAGGAGCAATCAAATCCCAATCATTGTCAGAAGGCAGCCCCAGTAAGGAACTATTAACCTGCTTGCCGGACGAATCTGTTTGCAAGCTAAAGGAATTCTTTTCAAAATTTCTCGTACTGTTCCCACGAATGCTGATAGTGGCTTTACCGTTATAGTTATTCCAAGTATCCGTCATCTTGTTTCTTATCCCTATTCCGTTATCTATTATTCCCATACTTGCCAGTATTGTGGTGGTATCGCCTATTGGCTGGTTATTTGTATTAATAATAACAATAGGAAGATTGGAAGAAGTGAATATTAAAGCTGGGGATGGAGAGGTACCGAATTTAATGCTCCAGCTAACCACTGTACCAGAGTCAACAAAAGCAAGATAATCCTTTACAATAAGTTGCCATGTGCCATTTCCTGATTGTCCGTTGTTAAAACGACCTAAATAACCTATTGGTTTATAAAGCCCTGTATAAGGTGCCGTTGCTACCGTTACAGATGTACCGGACTTGCTATCAAAACATGTATTTGTATAATTGGCACCTTTACAACTGCTTGCTTCTGTTAGTTCAACAATATTTCCGGCAGGTGATTGCAGATAAATGTATAATTCTTCAACAGTGGGGTGATTGATATTGATGCATACCTCCTCAATTCCAAAAGTGCTGTCGAGTATGGAAGGAGTTAAGCCCGAAACGGAAAGATTAAAATAAGTGTCTGTTCCATTATTTAAAATTATTCCTCCTGTTCCGGTAAAAAGCTGTGCTTTTGCATAAAAACAAAGGAGTAGACAAATGATACTAATAATTTTTTTCATGATAGTAGGTGTTTGATTATGAAACATTCAATTGAAACAGCATGCAAGTTTAAATGAACTTGTTAACCTTTTACTCGAATTTCGGTGAAGAAGTATTTAAAATAGCCAGCCTACTGTAAAGAACCCGCAGAAATAGTACAGGGCATACATGAGCCTATTATAAGTGAGGAACTATTCAATGAGGTACAACAGAGTATTGGAAGGTAAAAAGAAAGTACAGGCTAAAATAAGTAAAGCAAGGGATGAGTTCCCCATGAGAGGGTATTTAATATGTAATACTTGTGGGGGTAATTTTACAGCCAGTTGCTCACAGGGCAGAAACGAAAAATACTATTAACCTGAGTTCGATTAATAA
>PLYN01000034.1 GCA_003151815.1 Bacteroidota bacterium
CTTTTGCATGCATGTTGGCTGTATCGTTCACCCCTCCGTTCTGAGCAATGATATATGCCGTTTCAAGAGCGTTGATATTGGTGGTAATAACTGCCAGCGTTGGGCTTGGAGTTGTAAAAGAAACATTACCTGTAATAGACGTAACGATAAATCTTGCTTGTACTATTTTTTGTGGAACGGGCAATTTTGCCAATTTTAGCACCACTACTACTTTTTTCATAATTTATTGTTTTTGTGTTCCGCTAATTCTCAATAATAATCATGAATTACTATCAACAAAAAGCGGAACGGTTAGGATCCAAACAACCTGTCTGCAGACAGCTATTATTCAAATCTAGTAGTGGTATATCATCTTTAATTGTTTTAAAATATAATTAATCTCTTTTCCGATTCAACTTGTTCCAATTCCTATTTAACTTGTTTCTTTTCCTATATAAATTAGCTCAATGTATATTTACTCTTGTCCAATTCCTATTCACTCTTGCCCGGTTTTAATCGGAATTGGTTGTTTTCCTATTTATACCCGTCCGGTTCCTATATACTGTTGTCCAATTTATACTGGAATTGTACCAATGTATATTTACTCTTGTCCGATCCCTTTTTACTTTAGTCCTTTTCCTATCCGAATTGGCTCAATGTATATTAACTCTGGTCCGGTTCCTATTTACTTTGGTCCATTTCCTATCGGAATTGGTTGTTTTCCTATTCATTCTTGTACGGTTCCTATTCACTCTTGTTGTTTTCCTATTCAAGTTGTACCAAAATGAACTTATCTTGTTTTAAACCTAATAATTGAAAGAACGAACCTTGAAAATAAATTGATTGATTATAATAATTTTGGAGGATAACGGAAAGCATTAATTATATTGCATTTATGATGGTGTTAAATTTTGTTAAGGAAAGAAAATGTTTTTTTGTTTTTAAATTAAACTCAAAACCGATGTAAGATTTTTACGAATTATGTAATTATTCGATTAAATTAAATATGTTTAAAGCAGGTTTAAATATTTGCCTAAAGCAGAAATGCTTTATATTTGGTAGGGAATAAAAAAAGCGAGAGATTGCTCTTCCGCTTTAGATGTTTTCACAACGGAATAATCCTTATTGTGATTTGCTTCAAAATGTAATACAAATGTAAATTAAATATTGATATGACAAAAAAAATATTAGGATTGGATTTAGGAACGAACTCAATTGGGTGGGCGTTGATTCAACAGGATTTTGAAAATAAAAAAGGTGAAATTCTTGGAATGGGTAGCCGTATCATTCCTATGAGTCAGGATATTTTAAGCGATTTTGGTAAAGGAAACTCTGTTTCGCAAACAGCTAATAGAACAGACTATCGAAGTGTTCGCAGGTTAAGAGAACGCCATTTATTAAGGCGTGAACGTTTGCATCGCGTACTAAATGTATTAGGTTTTCTACCTGAACATTATGCTAAAGAAATTGATTTTAAAAAACACTTAGGAAAAATTTTAGAAGAAAAAGAACCTAAATTGGTTTGGAAAGAAGTAACAAAAAACAAGTTTGATTTTGTCTTCAAAAACTCTTTTAATGAAATGTTACATGATTTCCAAAAAAATAAATCCGAGTTACTGAACAGAAAAAATAAAAAAGGAGAAGATGCCAAAATACCTTACGATTGGGCAATTTACTATTTGCGTAAAAAAGCATTAAAGCAAAAAATAGAAAAGGAAGAGTTAGCTTGGATACTCTTGAATTTTAATCAGAAAAGAGGGTATTATCAATTACGTGGCGAAGATGATGAAACAGTATTAAATATTAAAGAATATGTAGAATTACTCAAGGTTATTCAAATTGAAAAAGGAGAAAAAGATAAAAAGAATGATAAAAAAAGTTGGTATAATATAACGTTAGAAAACGGCTGGATTTACTCTGCAACTTTTACTTCAGAACCTTTATGGTTAAATCAAGAAAAGGAATGGCTAGTTACAGAGGAATACGATGAAAATGGCATTATTAAAATTGTAAAAGACAAGAAAACAGATAAAGAAGGAAAGCAAAAAAGAAAGTTCACTCCGCTACCATCATTTGAAGAAATTGATTTGATGAGCAAAGCAGACCAAGATAAAGTTTACAAAAAAATAAAAGCTAAAACAGAAATCACAATTCGCAATAGTGGTAAAACAGTCGGCACATATATTTATGACACTTTGTTGCAAAAACCAAATCAAAAAATAAGGGGAAAATTAGTTCGTACAATAGAGCGAAGTTTTTATGAAGACGAACTAAAACAAATTTTAGAAAGGCAAATTAAGTTGCAACCTGAATTATTTAATCGAGAATTATATAACAATTGTGTGCGTGAGTTGTATCGCAACAACGAAATGCATCAAACAATTTTAAGTAAAAATGGTTTTGTTCATCTTTTTCTGAACGATATTATTTTTTACCAGCGTCCGTTAAAAAGTAAAAAATCTTCAATCAGTAATTGTACTTTAGAATTCCGTAAATACAAAGACGAAAATGGCAACGAACAAACTGCACCATTAAAAGCAGTTTCTAAATCGCACCCGCTGTATCAAGAATACAGGGTTTGGCAATGGTTATACAATTTAAGCATTTACAAAAAAGAAGATGAAACTAACGTAACAGCGGAATTTTTAAGCTCAATCAAAGATTACGAAAAACTATTTGCATTTTTAATGCTTCAAAAAGAAGTTGACCA
This sequence comes from Bacteroidota bacterium, assembly GCA_003151815.1. Classification (GTDB taxonomy): domain Bacteria; phylum Bacteroidota; class Bacteroidia; order 2-12-FULL-35-15; family 2-12-FULL-35-15; genus 2-12-FULL-35-15. Next base: position 2,690 of record PLYN01000034.1, read on the forward strand.
TAAAGACATTATCGGTTACTTTTTGAAACAGAAAGACGATAAACTAAAAGGCAAAGCCCTAATAACTGAAACTGTTAAATACAGATGGAACTACGTTTACAACTCAGAAAAAGACGAATCAAAAAATTACCCTTGCAACGAAACTGGTTACGAAATACGGAGACGTTTAGAAAAGGTTGAAAATGTACCTACAGATTTCCTTACCGCTGAAATAGAGCAAGCATTGTGGCATATCATTTATTCAGTAACCGATAAAAATGAGTTTGAAACAGCATTAGAAACCTTCGCTAAAAGGCACAATTTATATTATGTTCCGAAATCTGAACGAAATGCTGAAAATCCTGATAAAAAATGTTTTGTAGAAAACTTTAAAAAATTTAAGCCTTTTGATAACGATTACGGCAGTTACTCATTAAAAGCAATAAAAAAATTAGTACCCTTATTGCGCCTAGGTAAATATTGGAAATGGGATGCTATTGACGACAAAACGAAAAACAGAATTAGCAAAATTATAACGGGCGAGTTTGATGAAAACATCAAAAACCGTGTACGCGAAAAAGCTATACAACTAACCTCAGAAAACTGTTTTCAAGGTTTGCAACTTTGGTTAGCTCAATATATTGTTTACGATAGACATTCCGAAGGAAAAGATGGAAAAATATGGGAATCCATAGCTGATTTGGAAAAATATTTGGAAGAGTTTAAGCAGCACTCATTACGAAATCCAATAGTGGAGCAAGTTATAACCGAAACGTTACGTGTGGTAAAAGACATTTGGAAGAAGTATGGAAAGAGCGCAAAAAAATTCTTTGACGAAATTCACATTGAGTTGGGCAGAGAAATGAAAAACACAGCCGAAGACCGTGCACAAATTACCAACCAAATAAACGAAAATGAAAACACCAACATAAGAATAAAACTGCTATTAGCTGAATTGTTAAACGACCAAAATGTAGAAAATGTTCGTCCGTATTCGCACTCACAACAAGAAATTTTAAAAATTTACGAAGACGGGGTTTTAAATTCAGGAGTTGAAATTCCGAATGAAGTTTCTGAAATTTTTAAAAAATTTAAAGAAAGGGACTCGAAAAAACAACCAACTTCATCAGAAGTAAAACGTTACAAATTATGGTTAGAACAAAAGTATCGTTCGCCATACACAGGCGAGATGATACCATTGAATAAATTATTTACTGCCGACTACGAAATAGAACATATTATTCCGAAAAGTCGCTTTTTTGATGACGGGTTCAACAACAAAGTAATTTGCGAAGCTGCCGTAAATAAACTAAAAGATAACCAACTAGGTTTGGAGTTTATCAAAAATAATCACGGTGAAATTGTAGAATTAGGTCAAGGTAAAACTGTGAAAGTTTTTAGTGAAGATGGATACAAAGATTTTGTAAAACAGCATTACACAACGAATCATTCTAAGAAAAATAAATTGCTGTTAGAAGAAATTCCCGAAAAAATGGTGGAGCGGCAATTAAACGATACACGATACATTAGTAAATTCATTTCATCGATTTTATCCAATATTGTTCGTTCTGAAACAAATGATGACGGTATAAACTCCAAAAATGTAATTCCGGGTAACGGAAAAATTACGGCCACATTAAAACAAGATTGGGGCTTAAACGATGTTTGGAATGAATTGATATTACCACGTTTTGAGCGGATGAACGAACTTACAAAAAGCACAGTATTTACAGCGTATAGCGAAAAACAACAAAAACATTTGCCAACAGTTCCGCTTGATGAATTTTCTAAAAACTTTAAAAAGAAACGTATCGACCACCGTCATCACGCTTTAGACGCTTTAATTATTGCTTGCGCCACACGCGACCACGTTAATTTACTAAACAATCAACACGCAAAATCAGAAACAAAACGTTACGATTTACAACGCAAGTTGCGAAAGTTTGAAGACGTTGAATACGATGATAAAAGTGGCAAGCGAGTGAAAAGAGAAGTACCTAAAGACTTCTTAAAGCCTTGGGACAATTTTACCGTTGATGCAAAAAACAAATTAGAAGCAATTGTAATCAGCTTTAAACAAAACTTACGTGTAATAAACAAAGCAACCAACAAATACGAAAGTTATAAAGATGAAAATGGAAATATAAGAATTGGGAAAAACGGCAAACCTGAAAAAGACTTTATTCCGCAAACTCAAGGCGATAGCTGGGCAATTCGCAAACCAATGCACAAAGAAACCGTTTCTGGGAAAGTAAAATTAGCAAGGATAAAAGTACCCAAAGGGAAAATATTAACGGCAACCCGAAAAAAGATTGATACATCTTTCGATTTAAAAACTATCGAATCAATTACTGACATAGGAATACAGAAGATACTTTCAAATTATTTAAAACAAGAAAAATTTAAAGGAACAAATGACAAAGAGGAAGTTTTATATAATCCTGAAATTGCATTTTCACCTGAAGGCATTGAAGAGTTGAATAAAAATATTATAAAATTCAATGATAATAAACCTCATCAGCCTATTTACAAAGTACGAATTTACAAAGAGACAGGAGAACAGTTTCAAGTAGGACAAACTGGAAACAAAAAATATAAGTATGTAACTTCTGCTCAAGGCACAAACTTATTCTTTGCTGTTTACACTAATGAAAAAGGGAAAAGGGATTTTGAAACTATCCCTCTTAATGAGGTCATTGAACATCAAAAATGGAGAGCTACTTTACCTAAAGAGCAACAAAAAGCAACACCGTTAATTCCGATAAAACCTATAAATGGCACCTTATTATTTTATCTATCTCCTAATGATTTAGTATATGTTCCAACAAAGGAAGAACAAGAAAATTCAACAAGAATTGATTTTGGTAATTTAATGAGGAGGCGACTTTTTGTTGTAAATGATTTTTCAAGTACTTGTTACTTCACACCAAATCATATCGCAAAAAATATCGCACCTAAAGAAATAGATTTAAGTTTTGATTCTAAAAAGAATAAGCTATCAGGATCGTTTGACACAAAGACAGCAAGTTTTGAAGGCGAACAAATCAAAGATATTTGCATCAAACTACAAATTGACCGATTAGGAAACATTTCAAAAGCCTAAAATCATGTCGAAAGCAGCAGTAAAAAAGGAACTTCAAAAATTAACCAAAGAACAGTTAATTGAGCAAATTTTGGATTTGTACGAAAAAAACAAAGCGGTAAATGAATTTTACAATTTTTACTTAAATCCACAAAGTGAAAAGGAGTTAGTTAAAAAATATAAGAAAATTATACGCCAAGAGTTCAATGTTGAAAACCCTATGTGCAGCACCGAAAAATTTTCGGTTGCAAAGCGTGCTATTTCAGATTTTAGCGATTTGCAGCCTTCGCCCGAAGCGTTATGTGATGTGATGCTCTATTTGCCGGAAAGCGCCTGCGAATTGACGTATAAATACGGCGATTACACCGAACAATTTTATAATTCGGCATACACTAATTTTAAAACAGCATTAGATTTTATTGCCAAAAACCACTTATTGGCTCAGTTCAAACACCGCGCAGAACAGTGTATAAAGTGGGCTTCTCCTTGTGGTTATGGTTTTTCTGATGATATAAACGATGCTTATTATATGTATTATGGTAATTGAAATGTAGTATTAAACCTGACAGGTTTTAAAAATCTGTTAGGTTTCGGAGGCATTGAAACAACTTTGTACACCAAATTTCCAAAGTTTGGAACTTTGGAAAAGTTAAAAGACAAGTTCGAAAGTTTTAAAAAGCTTAAATTTGATATATAAATGGCAAAGAAAAAAACATATAAACCCAAAACAAAATCCTCATCGGTAAATGAGCCTTTGCTTACTTACGGAAATAAGAGGATCACATTCTTTAATTCTTTTGAAGAACAAGAAAAAGATAATTACTCGTGGTTGGCATCACTCAATCCCGAGCAACACTTATACTACGCTACTCAATTAATAAAGCGAGTATTTGCCAATGAATTAAAAGCAAATCCTACTATAGGTAATAAAATTAAATTTGATTAATAATGGATATACTAAAGTAAAATGGCAAAGAAAAAAACATATAACTCGAAAACAAAATCAACAGTAGCAAATGAACCTTTGGTCAATTACAGGGCTGATCGCCTACAGTTTTTTAATTCATTTGAAGAAGAAAATGAATATACATATAAAGAACGTGCTTCAATGACTCCATTAGAGAACTTTAAAACGGTTACCTTAATGCTAAAACTACATTTTCAGAAACAACTAAAAGAAAACCCTACCCTTGGTAACCGTATTTATTTTGATAAACAATGAATATACTTTTAGAAGAATATAAAAAGTTTTTACTACTTCTATTAAAACATAAAGTAGAATTCATACTCATTGGTGGGTATGCTGTAATATATTATGGATATTCCCGAACAACGGGCGATATGGATATATTGGTTAAAGCCTGACAACACGAACAGAGATAAATTTATAAAGGCTTTGAATGAATATGGAATTATTTCCGAAGATACTGATATATTAAAACGTATCGACTTCTCCACCACTCAAGTATTTCATATAGGTAAGGAGCCTAATAAAATTGATTTTTTAACAAAAATTCAAGGTGTAACTTATGCCGAAGCTGATAAAGAGAAGATCTTTTTTCCGCTTAAAAATGAACATGTTCCCATTATACAATATAGACACCTGATCATCAGCAAAATTTCAAGCGGAAGAGGCAAAGATAAAGCTGATGTAGATGAATTACAAAACATCAATAAGTATCGGAATAATGATTAAACGTACTCTCTACTTTGGCAACCCATCTTATTTGAGCCTCAGCAATGCTCAATTGGTTTTGCGTTTACCGGAAGTAGAGAAAAACGATACAGTGCCTGAACATTTCAAAAAAGAGGCATCAGCAAGTATTCCGGTAGAAGATATTGGCATTGTAGTATTGGATCATAAACAAATTACCATTACCCAAGCTTTGATAGAAGCTATGCTTGAAAATAATGTAGCGCTTATTACCTGCGATAGTACCCATCACCCCACCGGATTAATGTTGCCATTGTGTGGTAATACTATACAAAACGAACGTTTCAGGGCACAGTTAGATGCTACTGAACCACTCAAAAAACAATTGTGGGCTCAAACCATCTCGCAAAAAATAAAAAATCAGGCAGCCATGTTCGGTAGCAGGGATATTGACAATAACTATTTGATTCCACTTTACCGCAATGTAAAAAGTGGTGATCCCGATAATTGCGAAGCGACAGCAGCGGCTTATTATTGGGGGAATATTTTCTCCAATCTCCCCTCTCCAAGTGGAGAGGGGCTGGGGGTGAGGTTTAAGCGTTTCAGAGAAGGTTTACCGCCCAACAATTACCTGAACTATGGCTATGCTCTTTTGCGTGCAACCATGGCGCGAAGTATTGTTGGCGCAGGTTTATTACCCACCTTAGGTATTTTTCATCATAATCGTTACAATGCATATTGCCTTGCCGATGACTTGATGGAACCTTACCGACCATACGTAGATAAAGTGGTATATAGTATTATTGAGGAGCACGGAATTAATGAAGATATTCCTAAGGAAATAAAAGCGGTGTTATTAAAAATTCCGGCAATGGATGTGTTGATGGAAGGAGAAAAAAGTCCATTGATGAATGCAACACAGCGTACTGCCGTTAGTTTGGTAAAATGTTTTAATGGAGAGCAACGGAGATTAGTGTATCCGGAATTTATATAATTAAGAATGGTAAAGTGCACCGTGTGTTGTCAGTTCGAGCGAAGTCGAGAACGAGCGCGGGCTTGTCAGTTCGAGCACTTCGACTTCGCTCAGTATAAACTCCATCGAGAACGTGCGAAAGCATTAGTAAAAACAAAAAATTAAACAATGAGCCTTTTTAAGTATCTATACGTTTACATATTAAAATGTGCTGACAAAACTTATTACACAGGTGTTACCAACAATCCTGAAAAAAGAATAATAGAACATAATTCAGGCGTAAATAAAAACAGCTATACAGCCTCACGCTTACCGGTAGAAATGATCTATTGCGAAAAATTTACCGATTTTAACCTTGCGATCCGTTGGGAAAAACGGATTAAAAACTGGAACAGGAAAAAGAAAGAAGCATTAATAATGGAAAATTGGGATCAACTAAAAATAGCAGCTGAATGTAAAAATGATACTTCGCATAAGATTTATAATGAAGCAAACTAACACACATTCTCGACTACGTTTATACTGAGCGTTGTCAGTTCGAGCATAGTGGAGAACGAGCGCAAGCATTATTGATTTATGTTCATTCTTCTCGCGATCTCTATTAAAGTTTATCCCGAGTGAAGCCGAAGGAGTCTAACTAAGAATTCAACGCACGTTCTCGATGGAGTTTATACTGAGCGAAGTCGAAGTGCTCGAACTGACAACACACAAAATAACGTTAACAATAATGAGCATATCTACCGACCGCCTAAACGCCTACCGTATCATGTGGACACTCGTAATGTATGACCTACCAACCGAAACAAAAAAAGAACGCAAAGTCGCTGCCCGTTTCCGTAAAGACTTACAAAATGATGGATTCAGTATGTTTCAATTCAGTATGTATGTAAGACATAGTTCCAGTTCAGAAAATGCCGATGTACATAGTAGGCGGGTAAAAAAGAATTTACCGGAACATGGGAAGATCGGAATATTACAAATCACCGATAAACAGTTCGGTCAAATGGAACTTTTTTATGGGTCTAAACCTGTAGAATTGCCAAATGTTCCGCAACAATTAGAATTATTTTAAAGTCAGTTCGAGCGAAGTCGAGAACAATTAGAAACAAAAAATCCGGTACGAGCCCGGACATTTGTTTGATAAACACCTCATTTTTTTATTGATAAACTTACCTTAAAGCATTGTTGTTGTTGATTTATATCCTGATATGTTGTTTATCAATAAATCAAAGATACATTTTGAAAGCAAATCACAACTATTGATTCACTGTATAATAATGCAGGCAAGTTGTTTATCAATAAATCAAAGATACATTTTGAAAGCAAATCACAACTAACTCTTTGTTCATATCTACGTACATTCTGTTGTTTATCAATAAATCAAAGAT
>PLYN01000006.1 GCA_003151815.1 Bacteroidota bacterium
TTAATAATTCCTTCCTTTTGAGTTTTGAGATCCATTGTTTTTTCAACATTTCCAATACTGCTTTTTTCCTTTTCTTTTATTATTGTTGAATCCGGAAAACATACTTCACATCTTTCTTTTACATAACTACCTGGGGCTGGTTCTAATTCAATATATTTTTTATTACCTAATATATGAGGTGATGGAATTTGTTTGCCAGATTTTTCTTTCAACTTTTCACTCCACGCTGTCCACCAGCTTCCTTCATGCAATTGTGCTGTCTTTTTCCATTCTTCAAAGCCCTTTCCTAATTTACCATTCAGATAATAACCATATTTATTTTTTGTAGGTGGGTTAATTGCACCAATTACATGTCCCGATTCACCAAGTATAAATTCTACTGGGCCACTAACAAGACGGGTGGTAATAAATACTGTTTGTGGAGGTGAAATGTAATCACGTTCCATAGCCACGACAAACACAGGAATCTCTATTTTCCCTATGTCTATTAGAGTATCGCATATATTTAACGCATTTTTTTGTACTAACTTGTTTTTTAAGATCATTTCCTTCATGTAATAAACATACATGCTTGCCGGCAAATTCGTATTATCATTTGTCCAATACATTACATCAAAAACAGAAGGTGGCATTCCTTTCAGATAATTATCAATAGCATAATTCCATACCAAATCTTTCACTCGTATCAGATTAAATGCTCTTTCCATATCATGTCCATGCATTATGCCATCCTTGAGTAATTCTCCTCGTTCGAGCTTATTCACCAAAGCTTCATTAATTACATCACCCATAGGACCTATGTCAGAAAAATCAAGCATAGAAGCTAAAAAAGTTATTGTATTAATAACCTCTTTTTTTTGTGCAGCCAAAATAGAAGCAACAACACCCAAAAGTGTTCCGCCCAAACAATATCCCAACACATTTATTTTTTTTGTTAACGAAATATTCTCTGCTACCTCAATTGCTTTTAATGCGCCCTTATTTACATAATCATCAAATGTTAAATATCCCATTCCTGAAGACGGATTTTTCCATGAAATAATAAATACCGTAAAACCCTGATCTACCATAAATTTTATGAAAGATTTTTCCGGCGTGAGATCAAGAACATAAAATTTATTTATCCATGGCGGTATAATAAGTAAAGGAATTTCCTGAACATTTTTTGTAGTTGGTGTATATTGAATCAGTTGTATCAACTCGTTTTCATAGATCACAGCGCCAGAGGAAGTGGCAAGGTTCTTTCCGACTTCAAAAGCGAATTCATCTACCTGAGTAATTCTTCCTTTTTCAATATCATTTACAAAATTATTAAACCCTTTCCATAAGCTTTCGCCTTTTGTTTCAATTGCTAATTCAAGTACTTCAGGGTTTGTGAAAAGAAAATTAGCTGGAGAAAATAATTCGGCATATTGTTTTGTGTAAAAGTCAAGTCTTCCCTTTGTCGGTTCTCCCATTTCAACTTCGTCAACAATACGTAAGGCCAATTGTTCTAATAATAAATGGTTCTGTTTAAGAAAATCAAAAAACGGGTACTTATTCCAATGGGGAGCTTTAAAACGATTGTCTCCTTTTTTCGGAGAAACGAAAGGTTCTTTGTCGTTTTTGTCTTTATCAATATATGGATTAATAAAAATATGCTGCCAGAGAGCCATTTGTTTTTGGAGAAATTCCATTTGAAAACCTTGCACCTTTATCATTTCTTTGGGTTCTGCAAATAATTTTGTAAAAAAAGAAGAATAGGTTAGTCCTATATCTCGGTTATCATGGTAATAACCTGAATAGTTCGTAATATTACTTTGAAAAACGCGCTGATTAATCCTGGCAATTCCGTTGAATAACTCTTCAATGCTGAATTCTTTCAGGTACTTTTTAGTATTGATATTATTTGTATCCATTTTTTAAAAATTAATATTTTGAATTTTTAACCCATGCAAAAGCTTATCACTTTTAAATTGTTTTATCATAATTTTATTAATTAAACATCTATTTTTTATGTTTTGTTTTTGCTTCGTTTTCTTCTTGTTGTTGCAAAGACCTTATATAAAGAACTATTTGCCATCTTTCCATTTCACTCAATGTATTTCTAAATGTAGGCATCGATTGATGACCATTCGTGATTCGCCAAAATAGAGCACCGTCAGTTTCATTATCAACCTTTGACTTTGTTAAATTATATGGTCGTGGTGTTAATGATGCACCCACCGGTCCATCTCCCTTTCCTTTGTCACCATGACAGGGTGAACAGTTGGATTTAAACAACTGTGTTGTCGCTAGCTGAGGTTGTAATCCGGCAATCGGATTTATTAAATTGTCTGCCGTTTTTGGAGCAACCCATCCATCGCTTGAAGTTTGAGAATAAATCGAATTTGTAATTATAATAGTTATAAAACAGCTTAAAAAAAATCTTAGAGAATAATTCATAACAGTATTAATTTAAAAATTAGTTATTGTGATATGACTGTACCACAAACTTGTTTGATATTCATTTATATAAATAGTTAGACAATAAAAATTATGATCTTAATCATCTTTGATAGTTTCAATGGAAAAGAAAATAACACTATTTTTGGGCAATCCATTTTTTAGCTTCATCCAGTTCAGTCTCTTTAAAAATACGGACTTCACAAGGTATCATGTGACCAAAGAATTTTACAAAAGAGTTCATCATGTGATGATCGGAAACGAATGCCACCTTATCCCATGCGGACAAATGTTTAATTCCTATACCAGCATCGTCCAGCATTGCAGCTAAATCAAAACCAGTAAAGCTGCTTTCTAAATAATATAATAACCGAATTTTTTTTCCGGATTTTAATTTTTCCTCAAGGGCAGGAATTAAAATAGTTTTATAATCTGCTCCGCTTACTTTTCCTTCAGCAGAAATGCCTAAAACATCATTTGGTAAATCATTTATTAATTTTAACATGCTTCTGATTTATTTATTATTAACTATAAAATAATATTTATCTCTATTTTTTATTTAGCGTTTTGTTTTAACATAAATACGCACAGTTATAGGATTTCTATAACAATTGCCGAAGCCCCTCCACCACCATTGCAAATACCGGCTGCACCATATTTTGCTTTATTTTGTTTTAAAACGTTTATAAGTGTTACAACTATTCTTGCTCCTGAACAACCTAATGGATGTCCTAATGAAACAGCACCGCCATTAACATTTACTTTTGCAGCATCTATTCCAAGTAGTTTTATATTAACAAGCCCAACAACAGCGAAGGCTTCATTAATTTCGTAATAATCAATGTCTTCTTTTTTTAATCCGGCTCTTGCAATTGCTTTTGGAATTGCAATTGAAGGCGAGGTGGTAAACCATTCTGAAGCTTGTTCTGCATCGGCAAATCCGATGATTTTTGCTATCGGTTTCAATCCTAAACTTTCTGCTTTATCCTTACTCATTAAAACTAAAGCCGCAGCTCCGTCACTCAGTTTACTTGAACTGGCCGCTGTTACCGTTCCATCTTTTTGGAAGACTGTTTTTAATTTAGGAATTTTTTCAAAATTTACTTTTTTATATTCTTCATCTTCTTCAATCAATAAAACTCCATTTTTCATTTCTATCTCAACAGGCACAATTTCCTCTTTATATTTACCGGATGCCCATGCTGCTGCTGAACGTTTATAGGATTGAATAGCAAACGCATCTTGTTCCTCTCTGCTAAACTTATATTCTTTAGCGCAGAGTTCCGCACAATTGCCCATTGCTTCATTACTATAAGCGTCTGTTAAACCATCTTTTGCAAGTCCATCAACGGTAACACCATTACCAAATTTTGCCCCCCATCTGTTATCTTCTAAATAAAAAGGTACTCTGCTCATGTTTTCCATTCCCCCCGCAACAACTATATCAGCAATACCTAACATGATACTTTGGCATGCAATAGAAATAGATTTCATACCGCTGGCGCATACTTTATTTATTGTGGTGCTAATTACGCTATCGGGTAATCCTCCATATTTTGCTGCTTGTTTGGCTGGGGCTTGTCCCAAGTCAGCTTCTAAAACGGATCCCATATAAATTTCTTCAACTAATTTTCCATCGAGTTTTATTTTATCTAAAGCTCCTTTAATTGCAATTCCTCCAAGTTTTGTGGAAGAAACACTTTTAAGTGTTCCTCCGAATGAACCTATTGGAGTTCTTACTGCTGATATAATGTATACTTCTTTCATCTTTTTTATTATAATTTAAAATTTCTTAGCCTTAATGCATTAGCAATAACCGATACTGAACTGAAACTCATGGCAAGTGCTGCATATGTGATACGTGTGTATCATTTTTTATTTCTAGTTAACTATTTTAAAACAATTTCCTTGATCCTATAATGTCCCGCATTGTTAAGTTGGGCTTGTAACTCATCCACGTCAACGAGTTTGATCATCGTAAGAACTACTCTTTGTGAATGCAATTGCACTTCCACCTCTGTAACATCAGGATGCTGTAACAAGGCTTTCTTTACATTGTTTAGGCAACCGCCACAACTCATTCCTTCTAATTCATAAATTTTTCTCATTTTTTCATTCTCATTTTTTCGTAAAATGTTTCTTACTTTCTTGTTCTGAATCCTATAAACCATATCAAAAAAGCAAGAAATAAAATGATTATGCAGAACCACCAAAAGATGTGCATTCCCCAGAAAGTATACGCTTCATTATTATGCATCATAACGTTTAATTTTTAAGGGTATTAAATATTGTTTTTTATTCATAGCCACCCTACTTCATGGGTGGTCGGGTATCAATTTCAAAATTCAAAAGGAAAAGAACACCCAATTAATTATGCAGTAATCGTTTCCTTCTTTATGCCTGTTTTTTGTTTGAGTGATGCAATATTTTCTTCTTCAGCAAGTATTATCTTCGCATCAAAAATTACCACTCCTTTACCATCTTCTAATACTTTAATTGGGTTCAAATCAAGTTCTTTAATTTCAGGAAAGTCAGTTACTAATTGTGATATGCGTAGCAAATAATCAACTATAGATTCAATGTCATATGCCGATTGTCCTCTGAAGCCTTTTAAAATTTGATACCCTTTTGTTTCTTTAATCATATTCATCGCATCATGCTTGGTGAGTGGTGCTAGCCGGAAGGCTACGTCTTTAAATAATTCTACAAATGTTCCGCCAAGCCCAAACATAATTAATGAGCCAAAACCTTTTATTCCATTAGCACCAACAATTATTTCAATACTTTTTTCGGTAAAAAATTCTTCTATTAAAAACCCCTGAATTTCAGCGTTTGGTTTTTGAGCCTTGACACTTTCGGAAATTTCTTTAAATGCTTTTTTTAACTCGCTGTCATCTTTCAAATTTATTTTTACACCACCAACATCTATTTTATGTAAAATATCTGGAGAAATTATTTTTAATACAACCGGGTAACCAATTTTATTGGCGGCAATAATGGTGTTATCCAAATCTTTTGCAATGCTGTACTTAATTACCTTCATTCCATAAGCTTCCAATATTTTGTAGGATTCCGTTTCCGACAGGTGAACACGTTTATCTTTTCTTATTGTATCGAGCACTTCTTGTACCTGATGTTTATTCACTTTAAATTTGGTTACTTCCACCTGAGGCCGTTTAATCCATTCATAATATTTAATGATTGCTGCCAACACCCGAATATCCGTTTCAGGAAAATCAAAATTGGGAATATTCGCTTTTTCTAATACTTGTTCAAAAGAAGGTTCGGGTTCAAGGGACATTAGATTAGCTAAAATTGGTAAGTCAGGATTTGCTTTTGCAAAATCACAAAGGTTGGCTGCAATTGCATCCATATTTGTTTCTGAAGTTGGTAAAATGGAAACAATGATAGTATCAACATTTTTATCTTTTTTAATAATTGAGAGAGCATCATTCAATCTTTGTGCATCAGCATCACCAATTATATCAACCGGATTATGAATATTTGCTGTTGGAGGCAAGGCTTTTTTTAAAGCCTGCAAAGTAGCCGGCTCGAATGTTGTCATCTGCAAACCATTTCTTTCAGCGGCATCAGTGGCAATTACACCCATTCCACCACCATTTGTAACAACAACGATACGATTCCCCTTTGGCTTCACCGAACACGTAAATCCTGTTGCATACTCAAATAATTGAGCAAGAGTTTCTACACGAATAACTCCGCATTGTGCAAAAAGAGCGTCATACGCTGTATCTGAACTGGACAATGCACCGGTATGAGAATGTGTAGCAATGGCACCGCGGACTGATCTCCCTGTTTTTATTATAATAATGGGTTTTTGTTTTGCATTTGCTTTGTTTGCCATTTCAAAAAATTTGGCAGGGTGTCCAATATCTTCAGCATACATTGTAATTATTTTGGTTGCATCGTCATCAATCAAATATTCAAGTATATCGCTTTCATCTATTACTGCTTTATTGCCAATAGAAACAAATTTTGAAATACCTAAATCATGTTGATGTGCATAGTCTAATGCTGCAACACCAATAGCTCCGCTTTGGGATATAATAGCAACATTTCCGGCGCGTGGCATCTTAAGTGCGAAATTTGCATTCAGGCTTATTTCCTTTTGTGTATTAATTATGCCTAAAACATTTGGACCTATTAAAGCGATGTCATTTTTATTGGCAATTGCAATTATTTCATCTTCCAATATTTTTCCTTCATCTCCAATTTCCTTAAAGCCTGCTGTTATCAATACTATTCCTTTTATTCCTTTTTCAGCACATTGTTTTATAACTTTTACCGTTTCTTTTGAAGGAACGCAAACAACAGCCAAATCAATAGCATCAATAATAGAATTTACATCTTTATAAGCTCTTACGCTCATTATATTATTATACTTAGGATTAACTGGGTAAACTGAACCTTGAAAATTTGATTGAAGTATATTGGAAAAAATCGCATTCCCAACGGTGTCAATAGTTGCAGAAGCACCGATAACTGCAACTGACTTTGGTTCAAAAATGTATTTTAATGATTTCATATTTTTAGTTTTTTTAGCGTATTTTATTGTTGGAGTATATTCAATCGTATCTCTACAATTGATGATAATGATTTAATTTATGATATGATTTAAAAATTCATTGAGAAATAATTCAGTTTATGAATTTATAAATTCTTACATTCTTTCCAATACATGTGTAATAGTTGTTGAAGCCGTCCCCCCAATGCTTTGTATAAGCCCAATATTCGCTTCTTTTTTTATGCAGTTGTGAACTGCCCTATCCGTTAATTGCATATAGGCTTCAACGGCTTGATATACTCCTGAAGCTCCTATTGCATGACCTCTTCCTTTTAATCCTCCGAATGTTGATATAGGAATTTTTCCATCTGAAAAAATGTCTCCGCTTTCAGCCAGTTGCCACCCTTCTCCCTGCTTGGCAAACCCCATTGCTTCAAGTGACAGCGCAGATATTATAGAATACGCATCGTGCAATTCAAAAAAATCAACATCTGCTGGTTTTATCCCTGCCATCTTGTATGCTGCCTGACCGGAGCGTTGAATCCCTTCTGCGGCTAAGGCATCGGTACGATCATTAATACCAATATACTCGGTAGAAGATGCCGATCCGGTTATTCTCACTTGGGTTGCTTTACTTTTAGAGGAAGAAGCATGTTTGGATAATACAAGAGCCGCAGCTCCGTCACATAATGGTGAAGCATCATACAAACGTACGCAGTCGGTTAAATATTTAGAATTTAAATATTCACTTAAAGTAATTTCTTTATGAAATAAGGCATTGGGATTTTTATTTGCATTTACATGTGCATTAACACTAAACATACCAAATGAGTCGGGCGATATCTTATAGTTTTTGATATACCTTTGCATCAATTGAGAATTCAAGGTAATAAAGGTTTCACCTTTTCCACCTTCAGTTTCCCAATCTGATGCTGTTGCAATTGAACGGGTGATAAAATCCTTATCCTCATGCGACATTTTTTCTAATCCGCAAACAACAACTGTTTCACATAAACCACTCATAATTGCCATAACACCTGCGCGCAATGCAGCTCCACCGGAACCGCATGCCGCCTCAAGCGTAACCGCTTCTACTCCTTTTAAACCTGCAGTAGTAGCTACTAAAGCACCAAGTTGTTGTTGGTTGGATAAAATGCCTGAAAGCATGTTGCCTAAAAAAATGCCATCAATCTTTTCAACACCCGCATCAATCATCGCCAAAATTATAGCCTGAGCGCCCATTTCACGGATGCTTAATTCGGATTTCTTTTCAACTTTTAACTGGCCAACGCCTGTTATATATACACCGGATTTTTTTAGAAAGCTCATGGTATAATTTTTTTGTGATTTTTTTTTGGAAACAATTGCTTAATTTTTAACGGTTGCTCTTCCGTCAGAATGTATTTTACTTTTGTTAGAACTTACCACTTTCTCTTTTACTTCATCACTTACTAGTGACGTTTGGTGGGTGTTTAACATATCTGCCCATAGTTTTTGATTTTGCGTCATTGTCAAACTAAACTGATTAGTTATTTCTTCCATTGTTTTTTTATTGTTCTCCAATGAGGATTCAAGTTGTTTATTGAAAGCTTCAGTAATAGTATTCAGCATTTCTTTCGAATCTTTTAATCTGTCTTCAAGAAGTTTTTTATATTCTTCGCTCATTGATTCTGAGTTTGTTCCTTTGCTTTGAATACCATTAGTGAAAGAGGAAAGAAATTTTTGATTTAACTCCATCACTTGTTTCATTGTTTTATCAATGGATTTAAGCAATTGATTTTGTAAATTGTTTTCTGACAAATTTGAAAAGGGATTTGTAAACCATTTGGTCATATCCATATCAGCAAACATATTGGGAATACCGCTATTCTGATCAAATCCATTACTGTTACTCATACTTGAATTAAATAAATTATTATAAAGACTTACGGACGAATCCATTTGTTTCTTATAAATATCCATCATTGCAGTAGTGTTGTCATTGAATAATTTTTCAATAACTTTTGCACCTTCATTCGGCGCTTCATTGTTTGTTTTTGTGGTTTCCATTTTTTTTGTTTTAGTGTTATGATTAAATTGATACAAACGTATAGAGATGATATTCGAAAATGTTATATGATTTTTTAAATGAATTGTATCATTCACATTTCATAGATTTAATTTTTCAATCATAGCTTTATTGTTTTTATAATGCTTCTTTTTTTGATAAATAATGTTACGCCGTATTAAAACAAACAGCTAGGATTTTCATCATCAAAGAGTGTAATTAGTATCAGAAAGTATTAAACTTTATAGTTAAGAGTTCTTCCTTGAACCACACAAGACAATATGAATAAAATCATACCAGTTGCGGAGAAATACGCAATTGTTTCCTGATTTTTAACTAAAATTGTCAATATGATTAATCAGAATTATTTGAACTATTTGAACCAAGAATCTATAAATACGTGATTCTTTAAACTTCTAAAGAAGTATAATAATTCAATGTGGAGTGATTAAACGATAGGAGGACCTCTGTTAGAATTATTAAGAATGAGAGGACTGGAATGAAAAGTATCTAAATAAGAAAATTTAACTATTTTATAAACCAATACAAGCTCGGTAAAATTTGCAGGTACTAAAATATCATTATCAAAATCAAATCTATTCTTATCTTTTTTTACAAAATGGTGAGAGCCACTTTTCAACTCTGTTTTGTTACTTGAAAATTTTGTTGATTTCGTATAATTATAATCAAGAGATGAACTAGTTGTTTTGTGATTACAAGCATAATAAAGATATGTAGGGCTGAAAGGCAGAAGATAATAGAGCACTATCAGGTAAGAACAATATATAAGTGTTTTTTTCATGAGCTTGTATAATTACATTCGTTCATCTTATTTGAATGGGTAAAGATAATACCAGCATTACGCATAATAAATTGTTGAATTTCTAATTTGAATTTGTTTACAATCCCAAACCTTGATTCCATTTTATATATTTTCTATTTCAAAAAACTACTCATTTTTAGAATCAAGATATATTTACTCGCAATAAAAAATTTTTAACCGAATACCTTGCACAAAGGTAAAGAAATAAAATTCTCAAATGTTATATAATTTTTGAAATAAGTTGTATAATTCACACTTCATAGTTTCAATTTTGCAATTAAGCTGCATAATTTACACTCTAAAATGCGGTGATCTTTTATTTGTATAAGATTTTATCATTATTAAAAGCATTTTATACTGGCTTAATGTTTTAAGTATAAAAAATTTAGCGAGAATAAACTTCTCCCGAGTACGACAAGATTTTTCATTTGTTTGTATTTTAAATTTTTGAATCAGTAGCTATCTCTTTATTTTCCTCGTTATTTATTGCTTTATAGAACGGATAATCGGTATATCCCTTTTCATCGGCAGTATAGAATAAATCCATTTTTAGATTTTGTGATAAAGGCCACTTGTTTTTTAACCTTTCAACAAGATCAGGATTGTTAATAAACGGGCGTCCGAATGCCACGAGGTCACATAGGCCGCTTTGAATATCGGCTTCTGCTCTCTCCTTGTTATAACCACCGGAGAGGATAATAATATTTTTAAAAATAGTCCGCATGAGTTTTTTAATTTCAATTGGTACTATAGAACCGCCTGTTGCAGAATGATCAGCAATATGGATATAGGCTATCCCGAGTTTGTTAAGTTGTTCCGACAAGTATTTATAAGTTGCTTCAATTTCGGGATAGTGAGGCATATCGCTTGCCACTCCGTAAGGAGATAAACGAATGCCTGTTCTTCCCTTTCCAATGGTTTCTGCAACGGCACTCACTACTTCAATAACAAACCGGCACCTATTTTCAATACTTCCACCATAATCATCCTTACGGATATTGCTTACAGGCGACAGGAACTGCTCGAGCAGATAACCGTTAGCCCCGTGCAACTCTACACCGTCAAATCCTGCATCCAAAGCATTTTTTGCTGCAGTAACATATTCTACTTTTGTATGTAACAGATCTTCAGCTGTCATTTCTTTTGGTACCGGAAAATCCTGTAGCTTTTTCGAGTCAGTCCACATTTGTCCTGCAGCTTTTACTGCCGAAGGTGCAAGTACCTGCGCTCCGTCAGGCATATTGAGAGGGTGGCTGATCCTTCCGGTATGCATCAGCTGAACAAATATTTTTCCTCCGCTTTTGTGGATTACCGAAGTTGTTTTCTTCCAACCTTCCACCTGCGGCTTGCTAAAGATTCCGGGTATGCGGGCATAACCCAATCCGTTTGGCGATGGCGATGTGCCTTCTGTAATAATTAATCCGGCACCGGATCGTTGTTTATAATATTCTGCCATTAGTTCATTGGGCACATTTCCGATTGCTCTGCTTCTTGTCATAGGCGACATGACAACTCGATTTCTCACTTCAATCGCTCCAACCTTTTTTGGAGTAAATAATTTATATCCTTTCATCTGTATATGATTTTAAATTTCTGTATTCACTCAGCCCTTTTGAAATTCATGGAAAAATTTACTTCTTCCCCAATGACTTTAAAGCATTTTCATATCTTTTAGCTACTTCTTCCCAGTTTACAACATTCCAGAAAGCATCTATATAATCCGCCCTTTTATTCTGATATTTCAAATAATAAGCATGTTCCCATACATCAATTGCAAGCAGAGGTGTTCCCTTTTTTTCAGCAATATCCATTAACGGATTATCCTGATTTGGTGTAGAACAAATAAACAGGTTACCTTTTTCATCAAGGCATAGCCATGCCCAACCGCTGCCAAATCTTGTTTTACCCACCTCTGAAAATTGTTTTTTGAATTCTTCAAAGGAACTGAATGTTTTAGCAATTGCTTCTGATAATTTACCGGTTGGCATACCACCTCCATGAGCTTTCATGTTTTCCCAATAGAAAGTGTGATTAAAATAACCACCGCTATTGTTTCTTACTGCCATTGGATATTTGCTGATCTTTCTGAAAATATCCTCTATGCCCATAGATTCCATCTCGGTACCTTTTATTGCATTCATGAAATTGTCATAATAAGCTTTATGGTGTTTGCTGTAATGAATTTCCATTGTAAGCTTATCAATGAAAGGTTCAAGAGCATCATAAGCATAAGGCAACGGTTTTAATTCGAATTTTGTTAGTGTAGTCATGGCGATTTGGTTTTTTTTGGTTATTATTTGTTTGATTATTTTTCTTTTGATCATTTGAACCCTCTTGTGCTTGTGCAATAAAAGCGAATTGCAAACCAAGAAATACAAAAGGGGTAAGTGCTGCAGCAAATTTTAGTTTTCTCATTGTTTTTCCTCCTTATTTTTTGTCCGGAAGTAAACTCCGGTGATTATTGTTATTAAAATATGATGAATCAGCTTGTCGGACTTTCCGTTTGATTAGCCAGATAATTCTCCATGCCCATTTGCGCGAGTGGTTTCCATTTTTTTATTTTTTTTAATTTAAAGTATGAATGAGTTTTCACATTATCATAGCAGTATCTTTTTCTTTTAAATCCATACTGGCGCAGTGATAACAGCTTGCAATACATTGTAGACAGGAATCTATGCAGCCTTTATAATTGTGATAGTTCATATTGTTATTTTAAAAAATATTAATGTTTTATAATTCAAATAATTTATTTTATAAAAAATAGGAGGTACTTCCTCCCGTTTTTTATAAACATCAGAACATCAATTATTAATTAACGATTGCATGATTTTTTGCGTCTTCTTTTTGAGCCTCATTTGCAAGAGCAACATGTCCATGCGCTTTCACGGTACTTTCGGCAGCTTTCTCATGATTTCCTTCTTCATGATGCTTGGCGGCATCCAGATGATGTTCCGAAGCAGCCTTTAAATGAGTAGCTGTTTTTTTGTGGTTTTCAATTCCCTTTTTGTTTTCGGCAGTCGGGATAGTTGACTGTTCCTTTTTGATTGGTGTTGCTGTAGTTGTCATTTTTATTTGATTTACCTTGCAAATGAATTTTCACAAGGACACGAAGGTGTGTGCTTTAATTGCGATAAGTGTTACATAATTTTAGAAAAAAGTTACATAATAGCTTGTTGGAGAAACCATCAACAGGAACGGAAATTTTCGTAGCAAGATTATTCGTTGGTATATAAAAGGAGCTTTCCAACAATTCTTGCAGGACTTGTGTACGGATGTTCTTCCCCTTTTGCTATACCCATAATATGAATAACTGTCCAGCCATTAACCTTGAGATAATCTGATACAAGTGATCGATGACAGCGCCACCAAACAGCCTCCGAACACATATAAGCAGTACGATACTTACGTGCAATCTGTTCAAGCTCAATTATAGTTTTCTTAAAAACATCAGATTCCATGTAATCTGCATATCCTCTGAAAGAAGCAAGACGCCAGCGTGTATTTGTGGAATCAGGTCTCACTTTCCTTCGTCCTCCAAGTCCACTCAAATGAATGTATTTGATATTATTTGCAGGCAATGAGACTTCAAGTGCCTCTTTATTAAAATGAGGATACCTTCTGGAACCGGGAAAACTTCTTATGTCAGCAACGTATTCAATCTGAAAAGATTTTAGTAATGTAATCAATTCATCAAGAGTACGGGTAGAATGACCAATTGTCCAAATACTATTATTTTGTTGAATCCTGTTCATTTTGTGTAAGTATTAAACGGAGTGATGTGTCTTTGGTAATATACGCCCAAGCCCAATTAATAAAAATAATTAGTTTGTTTTTAACACTTAGAATAAGCATTAGATGCAGAAACATCCAAATTACCCAGGCGAAATAGCCGTTAAAATTTATAAAGGGAAAGTCAACTACTGCTTTATTCCTGCCAATAGTTGCCATAGAGCCGAGGTCTTTGTATTCATAGTCGACAGTTTCTCTTCCTTGAATTACTCTCTTGAAATTCTTGGCTAAATTCTTCGCCTGATTAATTGCCACATTTGCTAATTGGGGATGACCTTTAGGATATTTAGGTGTTTCCATAAAAGCAATATCGCCTAATGCAAAAATATTTTTACTCCCGACAACTTTATTTATTCTGTTCACTTTAATTCGATTAGCCCCGGCAAAACAATTATCCGGAATACCTTGAATAATATTTCCTGTAACGCCTGCTGTCCATATAACAGTTTTGGTTTTGATACTATTTCCATTTTTTAATGTTAGAATATCACCATCATAGTTTTGTACAAAAGTTTCGGTAAGAACACTTACATCCATTTCCTGTAGATATTTTCGGGAAGCAA
Organism: Bacteroidota bacterium; assembly: GCA_003151815.1. GTDB lineage: Bacteria > Bacteroidota > Bacteroidia > 2-12-FULL-35-15 > 2-12-FULL-35-15 > 2-12-FULL-35-15. The sequence continues at coordinate 14,172 of PLYN01000006.1, forward strand.
TTTTTGCGTTACTGCTCATGCTATTTAAAGTATTCTTCGTTCCTTCAATCAGTATGATTTTTAATTTTGAAAAATCAATTCCATGATAATCTTTGGGCAATACATTCTTTTTGATTTCAGCAAATGCTCCTGCTAACTCAACACCCGTAGGTCCTGCTCCAACAATTACAAGATTTAACAAACTTTCTTTCTCATTATCATTAGCTGAAATAATATTTTCAAAAGTTTGTAAAATGTGATTTCGGATTAGAATGGCATCATAAGTTGTTTTTAAAGTAAATGAGTACTTGCTTATATCATTGTTGCCAAAGAAATTTGTTTTGCAACCTATTGCGATAACTAAATAATCATATTCAAAATCCCCGATAGTTGTCTTTATTTTGTTGTTTTCAATATCCACATTTAAAACCTCCGCAAGTCGAATTTGTACGTTTGTTTTATTTTTAAAAATATTACGTAATGGGAATGAAATGCTTGAGGGTTCTAATTGCGAAGCTGCAACTTGATAAAACAGGGGCTGGAATTGATGGTGATTGATTTTGTCAATTAGTAAAACATCAAACAAATTTTCGTCTAATTTGCTTACAAGTTTTATCCCTGCAAATCCGCCTCCTACAATAATGATTTTCTTTTTAGTTACCATAGTAGTCGAGAATATGTCGTTTTAAAATTCAGGGATTCACAGTTGTTACATCCTGTGCGGGTCTCACTTCATCGGATGTTTTTTCCATATCTCTGTCAAATGAATATAAAGCATTGCTGCTCATTTTTTCACCTCCTGCTATTTTCATTTTATCCAATAAGTTCATAGCGAGCGTTTCTTCTTCCACTTGCTCTTTTACAAACCATTGCATAAAATTCCAAGTTGCCCAGTCTTCTTCTTCCTGACTCAACTTTACAAGTTTGTAAACAGCTTTTGTATTATCAACTTCGTGCCCAAATATTTTTTCAAAACAGTTGTTTATACTTGCCGGATTCTCTAAGGGTGCAGGAATAGCTATCACCTTTACCTCCGCGCCTCTTTTTAAAATGTACTCTAATATTTTCATCATGTGGTTTCGCTCTTCCTGTGCATGCCTGAAAAGAAAATTGGCTATACCACCGAATCCTTGCCTGCCAGCCCATGCTGCATACGACAAATATATTTGCGACGCGTGTGCTTCTTTTGTCATTTGTACATTCAATGCGGCTGCAATAGTTTTTGAAAGTCTGTTTGTGTTCATTTGATCTTTTAATTAATATGTTAATTTAAAATGCTTCTTTGATAATTGATTTTTTATCCACATGTAAATTGGCTAATTGCTTTTCGATTGCTTCCATCATTGGTGGAGGCCCACAGAGATAAAACAGTTTATTTATTCCGCCACTGTTTGCTTTAATAAAATTTTGTGTTATTTGTCCATTCGCATATCCTTGGACTTTTTCATCCGATAAAATGTTGATGAAATTATTGCCTAATAATTTTTTAAATTCATCTTCGAGTATGATATCGTTCTTTTTTTTGTTAGCAAAGATAAGTTTGTTATTACCTATTTCCTTTTTTGACTCAAGATACCTGAAAATGGAGATAAACGGAGTAACTCCCGCCCCTCCGGCTATGAACACACCCTCGCCTTTATAGCTGATTGCGCCAAACACATCATGTAAAATTAATTCATCGTTTATTTTTAGATGGAGTAATTCGTTTGTCACACTTTTATGCGATGGATATGTTTTTATAGTAAACTCAAGGTAGTCATCCTCAGGCAGACACGTGAAAGTGAAAGGATTTTTTTTATCCTTCCAACCATTTTTGTTTATGGAAACTTCAGTCGCTTGACCCGAGGTAAAGATGTACTTTTTGGGTTTCTCAGTAACAATTTTCAATACATCATGAGTGACCTTATCTATTGATCTTATTTTTACAATATGTTGTTGCATCTTACTTTTTATTTTGAATACTATTTTGCTAAATCACTTTCAAGAATTTTTTTCTTCTCCTGATATTCTTCGGTTTTAATTTCCCCTGAAGCAAGTCGCCTTTTCAAAATGTCAAGAGGAGAATCTTTCTTTTTTTGTTGAAAGGGAACATAATAAGGTGTTGCGAAAATCCAAAAGATAAACATTAACCAAACGAACCACCATATTAAGTGTATTCCCCAAAAGTGATAACCGTCATACATATACATAATATTTAATTTTTGAATTGTGAATTTATTATTGATTGCTTTTATTTTGTTCTTTTCGTTTTCTACCAAAAAGTTTAGTGTCGGAACCAAAGTATGAAAATAGTGGAGGAGGGACTTTTTGATTTTTCAAATCGGCGAATGAATATTTGTATTCAACAAGCAATTCATTGTCCAAATTCCAAACTCCAGGTGCGTTCCAAACTATTCGCTCTGCTTCATCTTTCTGAGGTATTGAATTAACTACACCTGTTAATATTACTCTACTGCCTGTGATATTAACGTGGATATCTTTACTAACTATAAACGAACTTCGTGCTAAAGCGCGCTCTATAGCCCTTTTCTCAATCTCTACAGGCGTTTCCAATTCAATTGAGATATTGTTAGTTAGACCTTTTACTCCTGTAATATAATTTATAGCATTTTTTGCGATCTCCCATTGATAATTCCATTGGAGTTTTCCTTCCAAAGTAATCCACCCATCTTTCACATTTACCTTTACTTTGTCTAAGGGAACCTGTCTCCATTTTAAATCATTAAGGACTTCGGTAGCTATTTCGTTATCACTTTTATTTAAAGAGCTATCTAATTTAACTTCGATCTTGTCTATTACTGATATTACTCCAGCTATGTTTTTAGCCGCACTTTCAGCTTCTGTTTTCTTCCCATAAATATTAACTATACCTGTTAAGGTAACAACACCATCTTTAGCTATAACGCCAATTTCAGCCGCATTCAATAATGGCTCATATTTTATTGCATCTTGAACGTCTTTCTGTAACTCTTCATTTGTTTTCATATAGATTTTAAAATTGTTCTTGTGAGTTTTGCCAGAATAATATTATTTTGGTTGGCTTCCATTTAATTGTTTTTATAGTCAGTGTGTGAATAATCATATTCAACAACTAATTCATTATCTACTGTATCAATACCAGATGTGAGCCAAGCAATTTTTCCTGCTTCATCTTTCTGATGCCATGAATTAACTGTACCGGTTAATCTAACATTGTGACCAACCGCTTTAACCTTAATGTCTTGACTACCAAGAGTCCAATTACGTGCAAAGGCTTTTTCTATGTCTATTTGCTCAACCATATCATGCGATTCAGGTTTAATTTTGATGTTGTTGGTTATTCCTTTTACACCATTAAGATGATTGATGGAGCTTTCAGCAACTTCTTTTTGATAGTTCCACCCAAGTTCTCCTTCCAAAGTAATCCAGCCATCCTCAACTTTTACTTTTAATTTTTCGCTGGGAATAGCCCAACTCGACTTTAAAGTAGCTAATACTTCGTTGGCAATGTCTGCATCACTTTTGTTCCAGGAACTGCTAAATTTAATTTCGATATTTTCTACTACCGCTTTTACACCGGCTACATTTTTAGCTGCGATTTCAGCTTCTAATTTCTTCGCATAAATGTCAACTATTCCTGTTAAGGTAATAATACCATCTTTAGCAATAACACCAATTTCAGCTGCATTCAATAAGGGTTCCCATTTGATTGCATCCTGAACGTCTTTTTGTAACTCTTCATTTGTTTTCATATTTTTTCCAGTTTAATAATTTTATACATATAACTTTTCTCTTCCAAATAATCAATCAGCGTATGAATAATCATATTCAATAACCAATCGATTATCTACTGTACAAACTCCGGGTGTCTTCCATGCTATTTTTTCAGCTTCATCTTTTTGATACCATGAACTAACTTCACCACTCAATGTTATTTTAGTACCGGACACAATAACTTTAATGTCTTTTCTATTTATTGACCAATTGCGTGCAAATTCTTGTTCTACTTCTTTTTGTAAAATCACTTTCTGAAATTCAGGTTTGATTGTGATGTTGTTTGTTATTCCTTTTACACCATAATGATTAATTATAGCATCTTTAGCCGCTGTTTTTTGATAATTCCATTGTAGTTCACCTTCCAATGTGATCCATCCATCTTCTACTTTTACTTTCACTTTGTCATTCGGAATGTCCCAACGTCCTTTTAATGCATTTAATACTTCATTAGCAATATCTGCATTGCTTCTATCCCAGGAGTTACTAGTTTTAATTTTAATTTCTTCTACAACAGCTTTTACACCTGTCACGTGTTTTGCAGCATTTTCAGCTTCTATTTTCTTTGCATAAATGTCAACTACTCCAGTTAACATAACGACACCATCTTTAGCAATTACACCAATTTCAGCTGCATGTAATAAGGGTTCCCACTTTATTGCGTCTTGCACATCGTTTTGTAACTCTTCGTTTGTTTTCATTTGCTCTAATTTAAATATGAATTAATTTCCGAATAGGTCAAAGGTGGATTTATAAATTCAAGTAAGACTTACACATTTTTATAAAAGAATTACATAATTCACATCATTTAATAAGACGAAATTCCATTCGAGTGAATTAATTTCCGAATAGTATTAAGGTAGATTTACAAATTCATTTTAGAATTACACAATTTTATTAAAGAGTAACATAATTCATATGGTTGGGGTACTTGAAAGGATGGAAAATTGCAAACTTCAATGTGTGATTTATGTAATCTTTTTCAAAAGTTGTGTAACACTTATTCTTTTATAAAAGATGTATTTTGTTTCGTTATTGCTAAGATGTTAACTTATTATTTTCTCGTCTTGGCGACGCAAAGTTATACTTGACGAATATGATTGGAATTAGCAAAAAACAAAGGATACTTTTAAAATAAAACATTCACAACACTCTATTGGGATTGAAGTAAACCTTTTGTAACAGGTATGAAATCAGAAAAAAAACTTTGGATCGCATTTGCCTTGGTAATGAGTGTCTCATTTACGGTTTTGATTTATTACGGTTATGAAATATATCAGGAAGCACCACCCATACCCATAAAAGTAATAACGGTTGATGGGGAAGTATTATTTACCGGACAGGATATTAAAGACGGGCAAAATGTATGGCAGAGTATGGGTGGGCAGGAAGTAGGCACGGTATGGGGGCACGGAGCCTATTTAGCTCCGGACTGGACAGCAGATTGGATACACCGTGAAGCTCAATTCATTTTATACAAATGGGCTGAGGCAGATTTCAACCTACCTTTTGACCAAATCAACAGTGAACAGAAAGCCGGACTTGAGCAACGGCTGCAAAACGAATTGCGAAAAAATACATTCGATTTAAAAACCCAAACTCTTGTCATTTCCCCTATACAAAAAGAAGCTGTTAATTATCTAAAGAACTATTATGCTTCTTTATTTACTGATGATCCTAAATTAGATCAACTCCGTTTGGATTATGCTATTCCAAAAAACACTATCAAGAATCCCAAACGTATGAATCAAATGACCAGTTTTTTCTTTTGGGCAGCTTGGGTTTGTGTAACCGAACGTCCGGGAGAAAGTATTACTTATACTCATAACTGGCCACCCGATGAGCAGGTGGGTAATAAACCAACTGGCGACCTTATTTTGTTAACTGGCTTTAGTGTAATCATGTTATTAATGGGTATTGGCATTATGGTTTTTTATCATATCAAAACTAAAAGAGAAGAAGAACTTCAAGCGCCCAAAGAAGATCCATTAATGAGTCAGAACATTACACCTTCCATGAAAGCGGTCGAAAAATATTTTTGGATCGTGAATTTATTAATTCTCCTTCAGGTAATACTGGGTGGGATAACCGCCCATTATGGAGTAGAAGGCAACAGCTTTTATGGATTCCCGATGGCCTACTATTTTCCTTATTCGGTTACAAGAACCTGGCATGTGCAACTCGGGTTATTTTGGATTGCCTCCACCTGGCTAGCAACAGGTCTTTATATCGCTCCATCATTATCCGGCAAAGACCCTAAACTTCAAAAGCTTGGAGTTAATCTTTTGTTTTATGCGCTATTGATAATTATACTGGGATCTATGGTGGGGCAATGGATGGGAATAATGCAAAAGCTCGGTCTTGTAAAAAATTTTTGGCTTGGTCACCAGGGATATGAGTATGTTGACCTTGGTAGATTTTGGCAACTATTTCTTTTTATTGGATTTTTGATTTGGTTATTGCTAATGGTAAGACCAATCTTACCAGTGCTTAGAAAAAAAACAGATGAAAAACATTTTCTGATACTTTTTCTGATTTCATGCACCGCTATCGCACTCTTTTATGGTGCAGGGTTGATATGGGGCAGACAAACCAATTTATCTATTGCCGAATACTGGAGATTTTGGGTAGTACACCTTTGGGTAGAAGGTTTTTTCGAAGTATTTGCCACAGTAGTTGCTGCATTCCTTTTTTTGAGAATGGGATTATTACAAACCAAAACAGCGACTAGGAGTGTTTTGTTTGCTACAATTATATTTCTTTCAGGCGGAATTTTAGGAACCTTCCACCACCTGTATTTTACAGGAGCGCCCAAAGCAATTATGGCACTTGGTGCAACCTTTAGCGCGTTGGAAGTAGTACCTCTAATATTAATAGGCTTTGAGGCGTTTCGCAATTATAAAATGAGTAAGGCTACAGCATGGCTAAAAGATTACAAGTGGCCGATTTATTATTTACTATCTGTTTCCTTTTGGAATTTTTTTGGTGCAGGAATATTAGGATTTCTTATTAACCCACCAATCGCCTTGTATTATATGCAAGGATTGAATACTACGGCTGCTCACGGACATGCTGCCTTATTTGGTGTATATGGCATGTTGGGCATAGGTCTTATGTTATTTGTATTTAGAAGCCTTTATAGAAATATTAAATGGAATGAAAAATTATTAGGTTTTTCTTTTTGGTCAATCAACATAGGATTAATGCTTATGGTGGTATTGAGTTTGCTTCCCGTAGGATTGTTGCAAACTGTAGCCTGTGTGAATAAAGGCATGTGGTATGCCCGTTCGGCAGAGTTTATGCAACTGCCTTACATGCACACATTAAAGTGGCTTCGTATTATAGGAGATATTGTTTTTACTCTTGGTACTATTACACTTTGTTGGTTTATTTTTGATTTAGCAAGAATAAGTAAAAAGCAACGTGAATTATAACTTTTTTGAAACCGTGACAACAATTCAAATTAAAATAATAGATGAAATAATTGTAACAAAGATTACAAATTTTATGCAATTAGTAAGAATACATTGTAGCAAACGAACAGATTAATTAAAAACAAATAATATTCTATCCTCATGAAAAAAAAAATTAATAAAGAAACCTCACAACGCCCCGAAGGTGATCGTCTGCTCGATGCGTCAATCGTAACTATTGACCTCCTATTATTTATGAAACAAATAAAACATGAAACTTCATGGAAAGACAGCGACCGTAATTCTATAACAGTTTTTAAAACAGAAGGAATGCGTATTGTACTCATCGGGCTTCATAAAGGCGCTGAAATGATTAAACATAAAGCAGAAGGCATCATAAGCGTTCAAATCCTCGAGGGTCAAATAAAATTTAATACCGATCTTCAATCGGTTGAATTGGGTCAAGGACAAATGCTTACTCTACATGAACGTATTCCTCATAGTGTACTCGCAATAGAGGAAACAATTTTTTTACTAACGCTTGCAACATCGGTAGTAAAATAATAGTAATACAACCAAGTTCTTTTATTTAACAAAAAGAAAAGTGTGTAAAAAATGATAATAAAAAAAAAGAATAAAATCATTTGGACCATTGGACACTCTACCCGCTCTTTGGAAGAGTTTGTTGCCATGCTGCATTCAAGTAAAATTAAATTGATTGCAGACATCAGAAGTTATCCCGGTTCACGTAAGTTTCCTCAATTCAATAAAGAAGCTTTAGAAATTTCTTTACCACAAAACAACATAGAGTATGTTCATTTAAAAAACCTTGGTGGAAGAAGAAAAGCAAATCCGGATTCAAAAAATACCTCATGGCGGAATTTGGCATTTCGCGGCTACGCTGATTATATGGAAACAAATAATTTTAAAAAAGAAATAAAAAATCTTGAAAAGATGGCACTAAAACAACCCACCGCTTTTATGTGTTCTGAAGCAGTGTGGTAGCGATGTCACCGCTCCATGGTTTCTGATTACTTAAAAGTTCATGATTGGAAAGTAATGCACATTATGGGCATTGGAAAAGAAGATGAACATCCTTATACCGCTTCGGCAAAAATTGTAGATAGTGAATTAAGTTATGAAATAGAATAGAAAGAAAATAAAGATTGATACGGTTATTTCATTTCACAATTAGAAAGCTAATTTCTGTTTTTAGTCTTAAATTTAATTATTTTAATTGTCTTAGAATGCTTCTATAAAATTTTGAAATGAAATCTCTTATAAATAAAATAAAATGCTGTAAAGTTTGTAAAGATGCCTTGTCATTGGGTCCAAGACCCATTGTACAATTAAGTGTTAATTCAAAAATTATTATTATCGGTCAGGCTCCCGGTAGACGCGTTCATGAAACAGGAATTCCCTGGAATGATGCAAGTGGAAAAAAATTAAGAGAATGGATGAATATAGATGAAGCGACCTTTTACGATCCACTTGTTTTTTCAATAATGCCAATGGGTTTCTGCTATCCTGGAAAAGGAATCTCTGGAGACCTTCCCCCTCGCCCCGAATGTGCTCCATTATGGCATTCCAAAATCTTAAAAAATTATAGAAGTACACCACTCATTTTATTAATAGGGCAGTATGCCCAGCGTAATTATTTAAAGAAAGAGTGCAAAAACAGCCTTACAGAAACTGTAAAGAATTTCAAAGAATATCTTCCGAAATATTTTCCTTTGCCACATCCCTCTCCCCGAAATCAAAATTGGCTGAAGGTCAATCCATGGTTTATGGAGGAAGCAATACCTGAATTACGAAAAAGAATAAGGTTAGCAATCCACACTCCGAAGCCTTAAGACAGCGATAATTGAACCATTAATATTAAAAAATAGCGATAATTTTGAAACATAAATTTAAGATCGGAGATCATGTAACCTGGAACTCAGAAGCCGGACATGTGTCGGGAACGATTACTAAAATACATACCAATAACTTTGATTATAAGGGCTACAAACATCACGCCGCTGAAGATGATCCTCAGTATGAAATCAAGAGTGATAAAACCGATCATGTCGCAGTACATAAAGACAGCGCACTTTCAAAAATTTCGAAATAAACTATACCCTCCAGTATGAGTGCGAGTATCCATGAAGAGCAATCTCAAATTTGCAAAAGACCGATA
>PLYN01000015.1 GCA_003151815.1 Bacteroidota bacterium
GTTAGAAAGTTTAAAGTTCAAAGTTGGCATTTTATTGAAATCTCAATTATGACCATAAAAAAACAAATTAAGACAATATTTACAATTTTAATAATTTTTTTTTCCTTAACATCTAAGGGACAAAGAGGTACAATTACAATAAAAAAAGTAGATACTTCAAAAGTAACATTAAGTTTAGCAAAATTGACAAGTGGAATTATTTCAACGGAACAGTTAACTAAAGACCCAATATTACGCCTTGAAAATAATGCTAAACAAAAATATTCCCTAAAAAAATGTAATATTTCCTTATTTGTTAACTCAACCTTTTATGACTACGGTCAAATTGATACGACACTTGGAACTGACCTAATTAAAACTATCCGTTCTTCTAAAAAAGGATTTAAATTAGCTGTAGAATCTATAACTGCGATTGATAAAAATGGAAACGAAATAAAATTAGAGACTATAATGCTAAAAGTTATTCCACTTTCAAAATAGGTTATTTCCAATACACAAAACTTTAAACTTTCTAACTTTGAACTTTAAACTAAACATGATGATACGGTTCATTCTTTAATATAGTCATTGCTCTATACAATTGCTCCACAAAAAATAAGCGAACCATTTGATGCGAGAAGGTCATTTTTGAAAGCGAAATTTTTCCATTGGCACGTTTGTAAACCTCATCCGAAAATCCGTACGGACCGCCTACTACAAATACAATATTTTTAATTCCCGAATTCATTTGCTGCTGAACAAATTCTGAAAAACCAACAGAGTGATATTCCTTTCCGTTCTCATCCAGCAAAATTAATTTATCAGGCGACTGAATATTTTTTAAGATCAATTCTCCTTCTTTTTGTTTTTGCTGTTCAATGCTTAATGCTTTTGTATTTTTTAATGCAGGGATAACAATAGTTTCAAATGCAATATAATGTTTCAAACGATTTTCATAAACTGTGAAACCCTTCACGATATAATCATCGTCTGTTTTACCATTTAGAATAAGCGTAATTTTCATATTTTAGTTTGTGCTGATAAAGGTAATTTTAGTTTTGCTTTCAAAACCAATACAAAAAAACTATATTTTTGCAGGATAACAAAAGTATTGGGTAAAATAAATATTCAGAATGGCTCAATTGTTGTGAAGTTTAGGCAAACAAATAAAAAATGAAAATCAGATCTATACTACTTCTTCTTATCGTTTCTGTTGCATCATCAGCATTTACATTGGATGTAATTGATGATATTTCAACGGCTATACGTTCAGGTAATCCTAAAAATATCTCCAAATATTTTATTGAGCATATTGATCTGAAAGTAATTGAACAAGAAGATGTTTATAGCAAGCAACAAGCAGAAATGATATTGAAGGATTTTTTCAACAAACATCCTGTAAAGGCTTTTACTATTGTTCATAAAAGCACACCCAAAGGCGGATCACAATATATTATCGGAACTTTGGAAACCACTAACGGTAATTTCAGAACCTACTTTTTAATTAAAACTATAGGCATTGAAACGCTCATTCAGCAATTTAGAATTGAGACAGGAAATGAGTAAAAACTTAAACCCCGAAAAACTTTACAATTTTAATATCCACCAATTTATTGAACAGGCTTTAGCCGAGGATATGGGCGATGGCGACCATACATCGTTAGCCTGCATTCCTTCCGCTGCAAAAGGAAAAGCACAATTACTTGTAAAAGAAAATGGTGTACTTGCCGGTGTTGAATTGGCAATTAAAATTTTCCAACAAGTAGACAGATCACTGAAAGTTAAAATTTTAATTGTTGACGGAAAGCCTGTAAAAATTGGTGATATCGTATTGACCGTGGAAGGTAAAGCACAATCTATTTTACTTGCCGAACGCCTTGTTTTAAACTGTATGCAACGGATGAGCGGCATTGCAACACATACCAACAAATTGGTTCAACTTTGTAAAGGCACTACAACCAAAGTAATTGATACAAGAAAAACTACACCCAACCTTCGGGGCCTTGAAAAATGGTCGGTGCTGCTTGGAGGCGGAGCCAATCATCGTATCGGGTTATACGATATGATCTTAATAAAAGACAATCACATTGATTATGCGGGTGGCATCAAACAAGCCATTGAAGCAGCGAACCGCTATCTTAAAACAAAAAATAAAAAATTAAAAATAGAAATTGAAGCACGCAACCTAGGTGAAGTAAAACAAATACTTTCCATAGGAAATGTGGATCGCATCATGTTAGATAATTTTACAATTTCAGATATTAAAAAAGCTGTAAAATTAATAAATGGAAAATACCAAACCGAAGCGTCGGGAGGTATTACAGAAAGATCCATAAGAAGTTATGCGAAATGCGGAGTTGATTTTATTTCTGTAGGGGCACTTACACATAGTATTAAAAGTCTTGATCTGAGCCTTAAGGCCGTTTAGTTAAACAAAAAAATGGAACCCTGATAATTATGATAAACACTGATAAAATTTTTTATTTATCTTGTTAGCAAATGGAAACTTTTTGATATGCACAAATAAAAATCTTATTTAATCTTAAAAATCAGCGTCATCAGCGTTCTATTATATCATGCAAGTCAAAAATATCAGGTGGTTAATTAAAATAAAACCGGTTCATAAGATCATACGAACCAGTAAAAAAATTATCATACCCGGTTTTGAAGGCTTATCATTGTATATCGTTACCAAATTTTTTTTTCAAGGTATCCGCAATGGCACAATAAATATGAGGGCTTCATCGCTTGCCTTCAGTTTTTTTTTAGCTTTATTTCCATCCATCATCTTTTTGTTTACACTCATTCCATACATTCCTATCCATAATTTTCAGGATTCCCTTTTTAATTTATTACAAAGTTTACTTCCTAAATCTGCTTTTATAGCAGCAGAAGAAACGATCGCTGATATTATTAAAAACCCGCACGGAGGTTTATTATCCTTTGGTTTTATCTCTGCATTGTATTTTTCAACGAATGGATTTAATGCAATGATAAATTCTTTTAATGAAACCTATCATGATATTGAAACCCGAACGGCAGTTGCCCAACGATTGGTTTCATTACTGATGGTTATCATTTCATTACTTTTAATATCAGTCGCAATTGTATTAATTATATTAAGTGAGGTGGTGTTAACAAGACTTATCAATGCGGACGGAATAACTTATTTTCTTATCCACTTAGGAAAATATATTATTTTGATCGGGGTGTGTTTATGTTTTATCTCTTTTAATTATTACATGGGTCCTAAAATAAAAAAAGGATTTCGTTTCTTATCACCAGGCTCCATATTAGCGACTTTTTCAACAATTATAACTTCCATCTTATTTGCCTATTATGTAAATAATTTCGGAAATTACAATAAACTGTATGGTTCTATTGGAACACTTATCGTTATTATGTTGTGGATCTATATTATTTCCTTCATATTGCTGTTAGGCTTTGATCTAAATGTAAGCATCCAAAGCGCCAAAAAGAAACACAGTAAAAAATTAGTTGATATGATGCAATAATCAGATCACATCCCGTGGATCATTATTGGTATCACGAGGTAGTTTCCTCTCCATTTTTTTTCTCATTCTGATATTCAACATTTCTACAAACAATGAGAATGCTATTGATATATAGATAACCGTTTTATCAACATGTTGATGAAGTGATTCAAGAATAAGAACCGTACCGATCATCAATAAAAATGCCAATGCCAGTACTTTTATTGTTGGGTTCAAATTTATAAAATCACTCACTTTTTCAGAAAATCTGATCATAATGACTATAGCAATAATTACTGCTAAAATCATGATCAATAAATTGGTCACCAAACCTACTGCTGTTAATATCGAATCGAAAGAAAATACAATATCAATCAAAACAATTTGAAGTACGATGGCATTAAAACTTATCTTCTTTACTTGTAACTCTTCATCTTCATAGCCTTGTACTTTATTGTGCAATTCAATGGTTGTTTTATAAAGCAAAAATACGCCTCCAGAAAATAAAATTATGTCGCGGCCGGTAACACCAAATTCAACGATAAAGAACAAAGCATCTTTTAAACCCACTATCCATGAAATGCTGAACAACAGTGCAATTCGCATTATCAGGGCTAACATTAATCCCATAGAACGAGCCCTGCCTTGTTGTGCACGAGGTAATTTATTTGCAATTATTGAAATAAATATGATGTTATCAATGCCAAGTACAATTTCCAAAACAGCCAGCGTTAGCAAACTAATTAAGGATGCTATTGAAAAAAGTTCGTTGAGATCCTGCGTTAAATGCATAAAAATATTTTGGTACGAAAGTACATAGATTTTATTACATCGGGTAAAAATCCATGTTCATCCTAAAAAAAATTTTTACAAAAAATATCATTAAAATCTGAGAATACAAATCGCTATATTTGTATTAATAGATTTTTAATGCGAACACTATGTCGAAAACAGAAGGAGTAATTTTAATGCAAGAAAATCAAAGTTTTTCAAAAGAAGAATTCATCAAAATTGTTTTGAATGACTTTCGTATTGCCAGCGAAAGCCGTGAAGCCAGCTTTTTGGGAAGACGTGAAGTGCTTTCCGGAAAAGCAAAATTTGGAATTTTTGGAGATGGGAAAGAGGTTGCTCAAATGGCAATGGCAAAGTATTTTAAGGAGGGCGATTTCAGAGCAGGGTATTACCGCGATCAAACTTTTATGTTTGCTACCAACAACTTAACGCTTCAACAATGGTTTGCAGGTTTATATGGCCATACCGATCTGGATGCAGAGCCCATGACTGCCGGAAGACAGATGGGTGGACATTTTGGTACACGCAGCCTCAACATGGATGGAACGTGGAAAGATCTTACAAAAATAAAAAATTCATCTGCTGATATTTCCTGTACAGGTGCGCAAATGCCTCGTCTATTGGGCTTAGCAATGGCATCGAAATATTACAAAGAAAATCTTGAACTGCAAAAAGAACCATTCCATAAATTTTCAAATAAAGGAACAGAGATAGCCTTTGGTACCATTGGTGATGCAAGTACTTCCGAAGGAGTATTTTTTGAGACCATTAATGCTGCCGGAGTTATGCAAGTACCTATGTTGATATCCGTTTGGGATGATGACCATGGTATTTCTGTTCCTAAAAAATATCAAACAACAAAAGAAAGTATCTCTGAAATTTTAAGTGGTTTTCAAAGAAATGATAAACAAAAAGGATATGAGATCTTAAAGACCAAAGGCTGGGATTATCCGCATTTATGCGCCACTTATGAGAAAGCAGTAAAAATTTGTAGAGAAGAACATGTGCCTGTGCTTATCCATGTGGAGGAAGTGAATCAACCGCAAGGGCATAGTACTTCAGGTTCGCATGAGCGATATAAATCGAAAGAACGTTTACAATGGGAAATTGATTTTGATCCGATAAAAAAAATGCGAGAGTGGATCCTGGAAAACGAATTGGCTACCCCTGAACAGGTTAAAGAAATTGAAGTAAATGCGAAGAATACTGTTAACGATGCTAAAAATTTAGCATGGATCGCATACATCACTCCCATATTAAAAGAACGAAAAGAAGTAAGCGAGATCATTGACTCTATCTGTCTAGAGTCCGTAAATTTGGAGCCTATCAATCAAATAAAAGATGAATTAAATAAAATAAAAGAACCTATTCGTAAAGATATTTTAGAAGCTATCAAACGTATTTTACGAATAATCAGAAGTGAAAACATTTCAGCGAAAGAGCAATTATTGAATTGGTTGAAGGAATCGAAAAAAGCAAATTATGATCGTTATGGTTCGCATTTGCATAGTGAATCAGAAAAAAATGCTTTGAAAATTAAACCGGTAAAAGCAGAATATGATGCTGATGTAAAGATGGTAGATGCCCGTGTTTTATTGCGTGAAAATTTTGATGCTATTCTTACTAAATATCCGGAAGTACTGATTTTTGGTGAAGACTCCGGTAAGATCGGTGGAGTAAATCAAGGGTTGGAAGATCTACAGGAAAAATACGGTGAAGTTCGTGTTTTTGATACAGGTATCAGGGAGACTACTATTATCGGGCAAGCGATCGGACTGTCTTTAAGGGGTTTCAGACCAATAGCTGAAATACAATATTTGGATTATTTGTTATACGCTATCCAAATTATGAGTGATGATCTGGCTACCCTTCAATACAGAACTAAAGGAGGACAAAAAGCCCCGGTGATCATTCGTACACGCGGTCATCGTTTGGAAGGTATCTTTCACAGCGGCTCACCGATGGGAATGATCATCAATGCAATCAGAGGTATTTATGTTTGCGTGCCCCGCAACATGACGCAGGCTGCCGGTTTTTACAATACGCTTTTAGCTTCTGATGAACCTGCTTTGGTCATAGAATCATTGAATGGATACCGCTTAAAAGAAAAGATACCATCCAATATAGGTGATTTCAAAGTGCCTTTAGGGGTTGTGGAAACGATCAATACAGGTACAGATATAACCTTGGTAACTTATGGAAGTTGTTGCAGGATTGCTTTGGAAGCGGCTGTAAATCTTGCTAATGAAGGTATTTCTGTGGAAGTAATTGACGTACAAACATTGTTGCCATTCGATATCGATAAACAAATTGTAGAATCTGTAAAGAAAACAAATCGTTTATTAGTTGTTGACGAAGACGTTCCCGGTGGTGCAAGTGCATACATATTACAAAAAATATTGGTAGAACAGGATGCTTATCAATACTTGGATTCAGAACCGGCAACATTATCTGCTAAAGAGCACCGCCCAGCTTACACAAGTGATGGTGATTATTCGTCTAAACCGAGTTGTGATGATATGTTTGATGCAGCATACGCATTGATGCATGAATCGGATCCGAAAAAATTCCCGAAAATATACTGATAGACAATTGATATTAGATAATAGATGTTAAATATGAGATGTGAGATATTAGAAAGTAAGAGTATCAATAAAATAGAAAAATGTAAAGACATATGTGCGGATTGAGAAATTGTATAATCAATATAAATTAATATGGAAACAGTTGAAACAAGTTCTCCGGTAAGCAAGATAGCCATAGGACAAACGTATAAAAAAGAGTTTATGTATACTCAGGAACAAGTGAATGAATTCGCTCGTATTTCTGGCGATACCAACCCTATTCATTTAGATCCGGTCTATGCTGCTACAACAATATTTAAAAAACCCATTATGCATGGTATGATCGGTGCCGGAGCAATATCCAGCATTATCGGAACTCACATGATCGGTTCTATTTACATGAGTCAAAATTTAAGTTTCAGACGTCCGATGTTTGTTGATAATACCTATGAAGCGGTTGTTACTGTGAAGGAAATAAATAAAGAAAAACACATCGCAACATTAACAACCAACATATTGGAAAAAGCCACCGGAAAAGAGTGTTTGATCGGTGAAGCGACGATATTGAACAAAGAGCTTTTTTAGGAAGTTCAAAGTTGGAAAGTTCAAAGTTTCTTTGTTAATTTTCCCTATACAATGAGAAAGTTAGATTTTGCCTATTGATTAGCTGCAATTAATTTAAATACAGTTTAACTTTAAACTTTCAAACTTTAAACTTTGAACTTATTATATGAAAACCACTGAAGCCGACTCCAATTACAACGCACTCGAAAAAATGACCGTGCGTGAATTGCTCACCAATATTAATAAAGAAGATAAAACAGTTCCGCTTGCCATAGAAAAAGTAATTTCTAAAATCGAAAAACTCGTCAACGTTATTGTAAAACAAATGAAATTGGGCGGACGATTATTTTACATGGGCGCAGGTACCAGCGGACGTTTAGGAATTGTTGATGCATCTGAATGCCCGCCTACGTATGGTGTTCCGCAAGGTTTGGTAATTGGATTAATTGCCGGTGGTGATAAAGCAATTCGTAAAGCTGTGGAATTTGCCGAAGATGATACACAACAAGGTTGGAAAGATCTCTTACAACATAAAATTAACAGTAAAGATGTGGTGATCGGTATTGCTGCATCAGGTTCAACACCTTATGTAATTGGTGCTTTGGAAGCTTGCAATAAAAATGGAATTACCACCGCGTGCATTGTTTGCAATGTAGGAAGCAATGTTGCAAACGTTTCAACACATAAAATTGAAGTGGTTGTAGGTCCCGAATTTGTTACCGGCAGCACCCGAATGAAATCCGGTACAGCACAAAAATTAACATTGAATATGATCTCCACTTCGGTGATGATCAAACTCGGAAAAGTAAAAGGAAATAAAATGGTTGACATGAAACTCAGCAACAACAAGCTGGTCGACCGTGGTACAAATATGGTCATGGCTGAATTAAAAATTCCATACAAAAAAGCAAACAAACTTTTATTGAAATACGGAAGTGTCAGAAAAGCGATAAATAGTTATAAAGTTTAAAGTTGGAAAGTTTAAACTTTTTATATTTCGTCTTCTATCAACTTTGAACTTTCAAACTTTGAACTTCTTTTCAAATGCTCTAACTTTAAACTTTCCAACTTTAAACTTTGAACTTTTCTTCATGCAAGACATTGAACCATATTACAATTGGCGTCATTTATACATTGCTTCAGAGGATGAAAAATCTCCTTTCTATGAACGCGAATATAGCGAATTTGAATACACCAATGCTATCTACAATTATCTGATCCACCCGCAGTGGGATGATATTGAATCCCCTACTCTATACATAAAAATACTGATGGTTGATTACGACCTTGGTTATGCAATTATAGAATTGATGGGCGAATGGAACGATGCCATCAACAATGATATCATGCTATTGAAGCGTGACATCATCGAAAGTATAATGGCGCAAGGTGTAAATAAATTTATTTTGATCGGTGAAAATGTATTGAACTTTCATGCTTCTGATGACTGTTATTACCAGGAATGGTTTGAAGAAGTAGAAGAAGGATGGATCGCTTTTTTGAATTTCAGGAAACATGTTTTAGATGAATTTCAAAATGCCAACATTGATTATTATATTGTATCCGGAGGAAAACTAAATGATATCTCCTGGCGCACCGGCACTCCGCAAGCGTTGTTTGAGAAAGTTGAACAGTTTGTTCAGAAGAGGATAGGATAAAAAAAGTTGAAAGTTTAATTTGGAAAGTTTAGGATCTTTATTTTGATAACAGTCTGTCTTTGTTCGATTCAGAACTCATCCCCTTCAGTAATTTAAATGGAAATTTAATTATCTTTTTGGCGTAATAGGGTATCAAAATAGGTTGGTAGGAATTGACTTCACCTTTTAAGAGTTTTATAAAATATTTATCAGGAACCAGTTTTAAACATCTAACTACGGTGTTTGAATTTTTATCTGATTGACTTGTCCTATCAGCAAGCCTTTGCAGTATCCTCGATCCTTTATAGGTATCATAATATTTTTTATTCCAAGCTTTTTGGTATCCGTAAAGAATTGAATTATCATCCCTTTGAATTGCCTGATCAATAAAAGGTGCAGCAATTAATCCTGCTTCCATAACAAATCGATACCCTTCCCCAACAATTGGATTTACTTGCGAAACAGAGTCTCCAACGCATACAACATTTTTAAACACAACATCTTTCACCGGATCCGTAATGGGGATAAATCCTGAATATAATCTTGAATTATCTTTTTGTACCAAACCTTTAATAAGTTTATGCTCAAACATCTCATCGAGATTACTCTTCATATCTCTGATCTCACTTTCGTTAAAAGATCCGCAGCCTATTATAGCCCTGTTATTGTTTAAAGGAAAGATCCATCCATAGCCACTTTTAAAAACCTTTCCAATAAGTAAATGGGCTTGACTGTCTTTTCCTAAATATTTAACATTGTATTCAAGCCCCACTGCTACCGGGATTTTTTCTTGCTGAAGATCAAACTTTTTACTAAAAAAACCCGTCGCTCCTGTTGCATCAATAAATATCTTTGCTTCAAAAGTGGAAGTTTTACCCACTATTTTACTGATATTCCCTTTCTCATCTTTATCAAATTTTTCTATTTTTTCTTTGCAAAAAATATCCACATTATTTTTTTTGCATAAAACCAATAATTCTTCATGCAACTTAACTTTATCTATGATATAGCCTTTACATTTTATATTCGCTTTTTCATTCGATGAATAAAAAACGACTTCAGTAATATCGGTGGCTACAACATTTCTTGTCAGATCAAATCTTTCAATATCTATGAAACTTGCCAGAGTATGAAATGAAAGTTTTAGTAAATCTGATTTACCATCAACAACTGCTATCTTATATTTTTTAAATTTTGATAATTGATAAGCAACATTAAGCCCGGCTCCACCACCACCAACAACAACTATATCATACTTTTTTTGATCCATGAAGGCTATACATTAATTATTTTATGTTAGAATTCTGTAAAATAATTTTCGCAAAACTACAAATAAATTCTAATCGGGAGCTTGACCAAACTCATATTTTCACCTTCAAAAAATTGCCGAACTATTAATAGATTAGAATTTAATGTTATTATCTTTGGTAATTCCTAAATCGTAATTCTCATAGCTATGTCAAATGGATTATATACTGTTCCGGTACCGGTTAATGAACCTGTAAAAAGTTATGCACCCGGTAGTCCTGAACGAATCGCCGTTAAAGCGATGCTTGCCGAATTACGTGCAATAGAAACGGATATACCTATGTATATTGGCGGCAAGGAAATACGCAGTAATGATCTGGTTCGTCTGGCGCCGCCGCACGATCATAAACATACCTTAGGACATTTTCATAAAAGCACCAAAGAGCACGTTAAACAAGCCATAGATGCGGCTTTGGGCGCAAAACCAAAATGGGAACAATTACCTTGGGAGCAACGTGCAAGTATCTTTTTAAAAGCCGCTGATTTAATTGCAGGTCCATACCGCGCCAAGCTGAATGCCGCAACCATGCTCGGGCAATCAAAAAATGCTTACCAAGCAGAAATTGATTCCGCTTGTGAGATCATCGATTTTTTAAGATTCAATGTGTTATACATGACAGAGATCTACAAACAACAACCTCCTATTCCCGGAACAGGATTTGGTGTTTGGAACCGTGTTGAACAGCGCCCTTTAGAAGGTTTTATTTATGCATTGACCCCTTTTAATTTTACAGCCATCGCGGGCAACCTACCTACTTCTTGCGCCATGATGGGCAATGTGGTAGTTTGGAAACCCGCCAATACTCAAGTATACGCTGCCAATGTATTGATGGAAATATTTATCAAGGCCGGTATTCCCGATGGCGTTATTAATCTAATTTATCCTTCCGGAACGGATGCTGCCGAAATAATTTTTTCTCATCCCGATTTCGCAGGCATTCATTTCACAGGCTCTACGGAAGTATTCCGCAATGTCTGGAAAACCATTGGTAATAATATTCACAAGTATAAATCCTATCCACGAATTGTTGGTGAAACAGGCGGTAAAGATTTTATAGTAGCACATCAATCGGCGGATGTGAA
Source organism: Bacteroidota bacterium (assembly GCA_003151815.1). Lineage (GTDB taxonomy): Bacteria > Bacteroidota > Bacteroidia > 2-12-FULL-35-15 > 2-12-FULL-35-15 > 2-12-FULL-35-15. The sequence goes on from PLYN01000015.1 coordinate 11,422, forward strand.
AGTATTGGCAACGGCTATTAGTCGCGGTGCATTTGAGTTTCAGGGACAAAAATGTTCGGCAGCCTCACGAGCATATATTCCAAATAATATCTGGGAAGAAGTAAAACAATTGATCATTGCTGATCTGAAATCCTTTAAGATCGGCCCTACCGAAGATCTTACCAATTTTATCAATGCGGTGATCGATGAAAAATCATTTGATAAATTAGCCTCCTATATTGATGCCGCAAAAAAAGATAAAAATGTAGAAATAATTGCCGGCGGTAACTACGATAAATCAAAAGGCTACTTTATTGAACCAACCGTTATTGTGGTGAAAGACCCCTACTACATTACCATGTGCGAAGAACTGTTCGGACCTGTATTGACAATATATGTATATGATGCAGATAAATTTGAAGACATCTTAAAAGTAGTTGACTCCACTTCTATTTATGCCCTTACAGGATCCATCATCGCGCAAGACCGCTATGCAATTGAATTGGCAATAAATAAACTTCGCAATTCGGCAGGTAATTTTTACATCAATGATAAACCTACCGGCGCTGTAGTAGGCCAGCAACCCTTTGGTGGCGCGCGCGGATCGGGCACAAACGATAAAGCCGGCTCCATGATCAACTTATTACGTTGGGTTTCTCCACGTACCATACGGGAAACATTTGTTCCACCAACGGATTATAGGTATCCTTTTTTACAAAAAGATTAATATATTTGCATCTGTCCTTTTTGGAAAATTAATCCGATTAATATAAATTAATAATTAAGTATAATAAATATGGGTACATCTTATTTTATGACAGAGGAACTAAATATGTTCCGCACCAGTGTTGATGATTTCGTTAAAGCCAGCATTTTGCCTCATTTTAATCAATGGGAAAAAGATGGTAAAGTAGATAAAAAACTTTTCAAACAAGCTGCTGAATTAGGCTTATTGGGTATCAATATTAAACCGGAGTACGGTGGAATGGGCCTGAATGATATGTTTTCATTAGTATGGTTGGAACAAGGCGGCAGACATAACATTGCCGGTGCCATGCTATCCTTATGCACACACTCCTATTTACCGATGCAGTATTTGCACAAATTTGCATCCGAAGAGATCAAACAAAAATATTTAGTACCTTCTGTTAATGGTGATATTGTTGGTTGTTTGGGTATGACCGAACCATTTGCAGGTTCCGACCTTGCTGCTTTGCGTACAACCGCTATTAAACAAGGAGATCATTATGTTGTGAACGGCTCCAAAACATTTATCACCAACGGTGTGTATGCCGATTATATGGTGACTGCCGTTAAAACAGATCCTGAAAATAAAAGAGGTGGTATCAGTTTATTGGTGATCGACGCAAAATCAGCAGGCTATACGGCTTCTAAATTAGATAAGTTAGGTATTCGTTCTTCCGACACGGCTGAAATAGCTATGTTGAATGTGAAAGTACCTGTTGCAAATTTGATTGGTGAAGAAGGCCAAGGTTTTTATTACATGATGAAAAGTTTGGAAATTGAGCGTTTCAGTATTGCATGGGCTTGTTTGGGAGGATGCTTAGGTGTTATGGATGTAACATTAAAATACATTCAGGAACGTGAAGCATTTGGTAAACCAATTGCCAAGATACAAGTGATCAGACATAAATTGGTGGAACTACAAACCGAAATAGAAATGACAAGAGCTTTTATGTACTTAACCACTCAACGTTTCGCGAATGGCGAAAACACCGTGAGAGAAGCTACCATGTTAAAATTAAAAACTGCTGAATTATTAAAAACAACATCCGATGAATGTCTTCAATTTTTTGGAGGTTATGGTTTTATGGAAGAGTTCCCGATCGCACGCGTTTACCGCGATCAACGTGTAAACCCAATTTATGGCGGAACTTCAGAGATCATGAAAGAGATCTTATCGAAAATGATTATTGACGGAGTTAAATATTAATAAGCCACGCGCATATTTCGACAAGCTCAATATGACCTGCGCGCTGTCAGCCTGAGCTAGCTTGCACTGAGCCTGTCGAAGTGAAGACATTGCATTAGAATAACAATATTCAGTATAATTAAAAAAATAAATTATGGGTACATCTTATTTTATGACAGAGGAACTTAATATGTTCCGCACAAGTGTTGATGATTTCGTGAAAGCGAACATTTTACCTAATTTTAATCAATGGGAAAAAGATGGTAAAGTAGATCGTAAACTTTTTAAACAAGCTGCAGAGCTTGGTTTGCTTGGGATCAACATAGACCCTAAATACGGCGGAATGGGTTTAAGCGATATGTTCTCATTAGTAATGATGGAACAATCCAACAGGCATAATGTGGCCGGAGCTGTTCTTTCTCTATGTTGTCATTCCTATTTACCGATGCAGTATTTACACAAATTTGCATCTGAAGAGATCAAACAAAAATATTTAGTACCCTCTGTAAATGGCGATATTGTTGGTTGTTTGGGCATGACCGAACCATTTGCAGGTTCTGACCTTGCTGCATTGCGCACCACTGCTATTAAAGATGGCGATCATTATATTGTGAACGGCTCCAAAACATTTATCACCAATGGTGTGTATGCCGATTATATGGTAACCGCCGTAAAAACAGATCCTGAAAATGCAAGAGCAGGTGTTAGTTTATTGGTGATCGACGCAAAATCTGCGGGTTATACCGCTTCTAAATTAGATAAGCTGGGTGTACGTTCATCGGATACCGCTGAAATAGCCATGTTGAATGTAAAAGTTCCTGTTACTAATTTAATTGGTAAAGAAGGCCAAGGTTTTCTTTACATGATGAAAAGCCTGGAAATTGAACGTTTCAGTATTGCATGGGCCTGTATTGGCGGATGCATGGGTGTTATGGATCTTACCTTAAAATACATTCAGGAACGCGAAGCATTTGGTAAACCTATTTCTAAAATACAAGTGATCAGACATAAGTTGGTAGAGTTACAAACCGAAATTGAAATGTGCAGAGCCTTTATGTACCTTTCCACGCAACGTTTTGCGAATGGCGAGAACACGGTAAAAGAAGCCACCATGTTAAAATTAAAAGCTGCTGAATTATTAAAAACAGTAAGCGACGAATGTTTACAATTTTTCGGAGGTTATGGCTTTATGGAGGAATTCCCGATTGCAAGAGTTTACCGCGACCAACGTGTAAACCCTATATACGGTGGAACTTCAGAGATCATGAAAGAAATTTTATCGAAAATGATCGTTGACGGAGTGAAATATTAACAGATCATTTCTAAAATTTATTTGAACACCCATTTTGTGAAAGCAAGATGGGTGTTTTTTTATACCTTTATAAATATTTAATAATTTAGGATACGAAATATGAGTAATGAAGATATCAGATGGAAACAACGTTTTCAGAACTTCTGTAAAGCATTTGCATTGCTTGAAGAAGCTGTAGTGTTAAGCAAACAAAGAGAATTGACCGAGTTGGAGGAACAAGGATTAATTCAACGGTTTGAATTTACTCATGAGTTAGCATGGAATGTCTTAAAAGATTATTTTGAATATCAAGGCAACGTCACTATTACCGGTTCCAGAGATGCTACACGGGAAGGTTTCAATAAAGGATTGATCGAGAATGGTGAAGGATGGATGGAAATGATTAAAAGCCGCAATCAATCAACACATACCTATAATGAGGATGTAGCCAAAGAAATCCAAAATAAGATCCTTCACAATTATTATAATTTGTTTGTTGCTTTTAAAAATAAAATGAATTCACTTTTATAACTTTAAGCATGTTTGGACTAAAAGAAGAACATATAGAGGCTATTAACAAATGTTTCGCTCAATATCCAACTATTGAACAGGTTGTTATTTATGGTTCCAGAGCCAAAGAAAACTACAAAAACGGTTCGGATATTGACCTTACTATTATAGCTAAAGAAATGAGCTATGATGAACTATTGAAACTTGAAAATGAAATTGATGATCTGTTATTACCTTATAAAATAGATCTTTCCTTAAAAAAAAATATCAGCAATCCCGAACTTACAGCACACATTAATAGAGTTGGAAAAATTTTTTACGATAAAATAAATCAGCTCATTTTGAATGAGCCTCCTGTTGAATATAAAACCCAAGGGAGTAAAGACGAAGAAAATATTAAATAAATTTCTAAATAAATTATTTGGAAATTTATACGAACACCCATTTTGCGAAAGCAGAATGGGTGTTTTTCTTGTGCAAAATTTCACATAAAAACGAAAAATCTTACATCCATTTTACACCTCATAAATTCATACTGAATTTAAAATTGACTTTGTCATTTTGTATCTCTAAATTGCATTGCATCTTTTAGAGAAATAAGCGAAACTGAGTTCGTCTTTAAACATGTTATGCACATTGCTAGCATTCTGATTAAACAGTGGTGTGGACTTTAAATTTTCAACATTGAAATATAAAATATGACAGCAGTTCAAGAAAATAAAAAAAAGGGAAATAAGACAAATATAAGTTTGATTTTATCCATCGTTAAAAATTTTTTAGCCATTTCTTTTTGGATATTTATTATGACCAAACTTTTTATCTATGATTTAGATACCTTACTGATTAAAAAATATTTCCCAGAAAACGAATGGATAATTAATTACAAATTTTTTCTCTTTTTAAGTCTTACTACTTTAGTTTGGATATTTACAAAGAACTCTAAAATTATTGGGTGGTTTTTGTTTATCATTTTCTACCCTTTCATCCTCTTTTTTTGGCAAATACCAGTTTTAATTTTTAAATCAAAGAGTTGGGTTATTGGGATATCATTCGTTAACACTATAATTTCTTTTTTTAGCTCGTTCAAGTATAATTTTTTTATATTTTCTTTTTCAGCAATCTCGTTTTGTTTGCTCTTTAACTTCCATAATACGAACCTTACTTACGTTTTAATTTTGGTCTTGCTTATCATTTTAATTATAATTTACGCTCATAGATTTTTGACTATTTTTATGCCATCATCAATGTATAAAATCCATTTGAAGTTTGTTACGTTCTTAATAAAAAATACTGACAAGATGACTTCGATAGATGATGAAATAAGAAATCTGCCGGTAACTCAAATGAACTCCACACAATTACAAAAATGGAGTACTAATTTGCAGTTTGCAATTATTCTAAATAGGGGGTGCTATTTTTTATCTTCAAAACTACAAGAATATCAGAAAAGCAATTTAAATATAGTTTTCTATTTACTTAACCTTTTTGTTCTTTTAATTATCACAATTGTCTTTCTTGCAGCAATAAATTTTGGATTGTTCAGAATCCATCCTGACGCATTTACGATAACTCAAACTCCTAACTTCTTTAGTTTCATTTATTATAGTTTCAATACAATATTTTTCAGCACAATCCCTGAAATGATTGCTTCCAGTGGTGAAGCACATCTTTTACGAATGATTGAAATTATTTTTTCATTTTTATTAATTTCCATTTTTACAGTTCTTATTTTTAATATCAAGAGTAAAAAACATACAGACGAACTTGGTAAAATTATCTCCGAGTTAAATCACCAAGGAGCTCAAATGGAATCGCGAATTAATTCTGAATACAAGTTGACTGTTGAAGATGCAATTGCTGAATTAGAAAGATTGAAAAGTGGCTTGACAAAATTCATTTACTTTCTTTCTAGAAATTTGGGAAGAAGGAGTTAAACAGTAGAAAAAAAACTCCCCCGTAAGCACCGCAAGCACGAAGCTAAAGCATTGATTACTATTAAACTTTGTAATTTTTATAACTAGCTGAACAAAAAACCAATATGAAAAAATACTTATTTATTACAATTACACTTTTTACAATCACAAGTGCTTATTCTCAAACCGATTCAACCAAGACTAATAATTCTCAAACAGCGAAAGGGAAAAAATTTATTGGTGGTATGCTTAATAATCTCACATGGAAACATACTTCCACTTCTAACGGCAATATCAATCAATTAGGGCTTCAAATTGTTCCAGATTTCGGTTATTTTATTAAAGATGATTTTGCTATTGGAGCAAATCTAAATATTGGAATATATAATACCCATTCAAATAATTTAGATATAAATTCCACAAGTTATGGTATAGGTGGTTTTGCGCGGTATTATAAAAAAATAACAGATAAGTTTTTATTCTTCGCAAACGCTGGAGTATCGTATGCGTACGGAACAGGAAGATGGGGATCTTCAAATATTAACGAACAGGTGCGATCAAATACCTTATCCTTTGCTATCTCTCCTGGCCTGGTATATTTCATTTCTCCAAAATTTGGTTTGGAAGCTTCTTTTGGTAATCTCCATTATACCCATACTTCTTCTGAAAATATAACTTTAGCACAAAAAAGACAGTCAAGTGATTTTGGTCCTAGTTTTAATCTTGCAACATTTTTTTTCGGACTAAATTATTATTTCTAAAAATATTGAAAATGCTTTATCTTAAATTTTATTTGTCCGGCAGGATACCGGTTAAACCAATCGTAGCGGGACGCTAAGATTAACGGGAATACCTTCGTTTAAAGCTTCTCCCCTTACTCCTCATTGAATTCCTTATCCTCGTTTTCGCCCGAACTTTCTTCATTCAGGCTTTCGAGAAAGGCGGCCATCTTTAATTGCTCGCCTCTGGAAGTTATTTCTTTAAAGCTTTCATAGTATTTCGGATGAACCGTTTTCATGAGGCCATCCCAAACATTAAAATACAATCCATAATTAAAATTGAAAAATTTATGGTGCATATTGTGATGTGTTGCACTGTTTTGCCATTTTAAAATACCCTTTTCTAAAAAATCAGCAGGAAATAACTCTACGCCCAAATGTCCCATCACATTAAAAAACAACATATACCCCCACCACATCATAATGGCATACTCATGATAAGGAATAATAAAAGCGATCAGGTATAATATTGCAATTTCAGCAAACGCTTCTAAGGGATGAAACGCGTATGCGGCAAAGGGTGATGGATTGGTCGATTTATGATGGATCAAATGCACATGTCTATATAACAGCGGATGGTGCATCAACCGATGCGCCCAATAAAAGTAGGTATCATGAAGCAAGATCATCAGGAATGCACTTATAAACAAATAAAATACTCCGTATTCTGAAACCTCCTTATAATGCCTTGTATATCCTCTTTCCTGAAGGTGGTAAACAACAGCGAAATTAAACGTAAATATAAACACGGTCGACATTGAATACTTTATTTCCTCAAGTATCTTATCCTTTCCTTCAAATTTTTTCTGAATGATTCGGTTTTTAATTACCCTCCTGAACAATCTGTAAAAAAAATAGTATGCTAAACCCGCGAAAATAAAATAAGTAAAAAGCTCTGTAAACAAAATCCCTAATTCAACCATAATGCTATTTTTAAAATTTGTAAACGAAATTTTTTATCTCTAGATCTGATTCGAAATTGCGTTACAAAAGTAACGAAAACTTATCGAAAAACAACAATCTACATCGATTACAAAATCAAATTATCTTCCCTGCAACCCTATTCAGCGTAAGGTTTTAATATAAATTATAAATCGTTAGTAGTAGCTTCCCGCAGTTAAGCGTAGCGTATTATAATTAATCAGATGGCAGTTCGGCGTTGCCCTTCGACAGGCTCAGGGTAAACTGCTACGTCACTTTTAATATGGCGTCCCGCCTCATTTCGAATCTAATTCATTTTTGTGAGTATTAACTTCTTGAATTTTGGCATTATCTATTTCAGTACTTTTAGAGAAACATCTTATTTTTAATAAATGAAAAACGTTGTATTATTTATTTTACTATTCATTTCTATTACAACCATTGCTCAGAAAAAAAAGCAAGATATTGTACTTGATACCGTAACCTATCATTACGTGTCCTTATATCCCAATGGAAAAATAAAAGAAGCAAGTGAACATCTGCATGAAAAAGAAGGTGGAAAATGGATCTATTTTGATAGTACAGGGGAAGAAATATGGAGAGGTTCTTATAATAAAAAAGGGAAAAGAGAAGGAGATTGGTGGCATAGAAAAAAAGAAGTGACCACCTACAAAAATGGAGATGTGATGAAAAAAGGGATAGGCTGCGATCCTTGTCCGGAGGGGTATTAAACCCCAGCTAAAGCGTAGCGTACTATTATTAAAATTTTTATTTTGTTGTTCAAATATAATGACATCTGATAGGCTGAATTAAAACAAAGATCATATTGATAAGCATTTATTTTTTTAATTTTGCCACATGGCTTTAAGCAATTTTGAACGCATGATCCAACTGGCAGAAGAAATTTTTGCCGTTAAAAATGATCCGGAACAACTCGATGTAAATCAGCAGGTAATTGAACGATTACAGAAGATGCACCCTTCTGCCGTGTCTGAAGAGGATGACGGTAATGGTCCGGTAGCATGGATCTTGATGATACCTACCACACTTGACCTGATGAGCAAATTCCTTGAACACAAAATTTCAGAAAAGGAATTATTCGATCTCACACCTACGGATATTAAATATGATGCATTGTACCTTTGTTCGGCAATGGTGTTAGAAGAACACAGGCGAAAAGGAATTGCAAAAAAACTCGCACTCACTGCAATAGAAAATATCCGTAAAAACCATCCTATAAAAGCTCTCTTTGTTTGGGCGTTCACCAAAGAAGGAGACCAGGGTGCCGAGACTGTGGCCCGTTTAACAGCTCTGCCTTTGTTTAAGCGGGAAGATCTAAAATAGGATATTGTTGTTTAAAGAATTTACCTTTGAAAAAAATTTATTCAAATAAATCAAAAAATAATTATGACAAATACAGAAACAAAAAAACCAAAAGCATTGAATATCACTTTATGGATCGTACAAATAATATTGGCACTATTGTTTATAATGACCGGAGTTGTGAAATTTACAAGTTCAATTGAGGAACAAAGAAGCCAGATGGAATGGCCGAAACATGTTTCAGAAGGATTGATCCATTTTGTTGGAATAATTGAAATAGTTGGTGCTTTAGGTTTATTGTTGCCTTCCATATTAAAAATAAAACCTCAGTTAACGCCATGGGCAGCAATAGGTTTAGCTCTTATAATGATCTTTGCAACAATTCTGAATGTATCAGTTGGCGAAACCAAAGCAATAGTTCCTCTCTTATCAATATCTGCAATTGCACTGTTTGTTGCTTGGGGCAGGTTTAAAAAAGCTCCTATTCAACCGAAGAATTAAAAGATAAATAAATCCGTTCATTGCGAGCGCAGCGAAGCAATCTCAACCAACAGATTGCTTCGTTCCTCGCAAAATTAATTGTACAGCAGAGAGCGAAGTTCCTAGCTAAACTTTTGCCAACATCTTTTTTTTCTGAAAAGCAAAATCTAAAATGCGGTCAATAAAATCATACGGCTTATAACCATTGATGGCGCTTTGATGAAAAATACACGTGGCTGGTGTCATTCCGGGTAAAGAGTTTACTTCAATAAATATCACCTCCACTCTTACTCCCTCTCCTTTGGAGAGGGTTGGGGTGAGGCTATTATAAACACGAACAAAAGCATCAATGCGGGTATAGCCATTTATGTTTAATAATTTAGCAGCATCTCCTAATGTTTGTTTTATTTTATCAGAAATTTGCTGACGCTCAATGGCATTTTTTGAATAACGGGCAGGAGTTATATTTTGCCCCTGTCCGGCTAAAAACTTTTCTTCCAACGATAATATTTCACCTCCGCTTAATGCTTCAGATGCTTCGAATACTTCGTAATTCACATTGCCTTCCTTATCAAATTTTGTAAGCATTCCTCCTGTAATTTCAAGGAAATGATTTGCATTTCGCTTGCTAATTAACTCTTCTACCAATATCACTTGTTTTTTAGGGAACTCTTCTTTGTCTTTTATGTTTAACACTTTCGCTGCTGCTGCATCAAAGGATTCTTGTTTACGAAAAATCAATTTTGCAAAAGCGTCGAATTCCTCCTCTGTTTTAATTTTTCTCACTGCCGAAGAACAGCCATCATCAACCGGTTTAGCAATAAAAGGATATTTTACTGTTTCTTTTAATACTGCAAATATTTTTTTCTTATCGGCATTCCAATCTTCTTCAGTAACTAATAAATGTTCGGCAACTAAAAAACCATTTAATTTCAAAATTTCGTTGGTACGATATTTATCGATCGTAATTTGTGAACTCTCAACTCCTGAACCGTTGTATGGCAAGCCCACACGTTCCAACTGAGCTTGTACAGCTCCATCTTCACCCGGTCTGCCATGCAATGCAATAAATACAATATCCACCATCTTCGCCAAGTCATCATAAGATATTCGTTTGGGCTTGGCTAAATTATCTTTATTAGAATATTTTGTAGTGATCCCGGAACATTCTTCGATAATAAGTTTTACGAGATCGTGTACTTTATAATTTTCGATCTTATCTTTACTGTCATCGGCATTATCTTTCAACAAAATATTTACCGGTATTTGGTACATGATATGCTCGTCATCATTGCCGGTTAAAAACACAGGAATAACTTCATACTTAGTGGACGATGCTAATTTTTCATAAATGTTACGACCGCTCTCCAATGAAATATGCCGCTCCGATGAATAGCCTCCCATTATCACAGCTACCTTGATTTTATTGAGTTTTGCAACTTTATCCTCATTGATCGAATTATCTAAATTATTCAACAGCTCATCAAACGCACCGCTGTTTTTACTTGCAACAATGCGTTGAACAAGCGATGTACGAATAATATATGTTAAAAATTGTGATGGATTTAAACCTATCTCTGCTGCCTGATGAAAGAAAAATGAGGATGGCATCATACCGGAAGTAGTGTTCGGATCGTTCAAAAACACTTTTCCTTCTTTCGAAATAAAACCATCTATACGTGCATATACATCAAAGTTCAAAGCATAAAACAAACGCTCACATTCTTTTCTGATTGCTTGAATTTGCTCATTAGGCAGATCAATAGGAGTAATTTTACGTGATAAGCCGGGTAAATATTTGGAACGATAATCAAATAATTCTTTTCCTTT
>PLYN01000049.1 GCA_003151815.1 Bacteroidota bacterium
TTGCTGAAAATGCAATTCCTCCAGGATTGGTTGCATTCGGACCTGTAGCAGCTGTCCACATATTCCAGCAATTACTATTTGCCGCCGGTAGTTGTACCTTATAAAAAGAGAAAGCATTCGCTACGTTATCGCAACTATATAAGGAATGATAGGTGGCCGATGCGGTAGATTCATCGGTAGCTGTGGCTATAAATGAATAAGGGGAGGTAGCTGCAAATAATGCAGTATTATTTTGCAAATATCTTGTTAATCCATCAAAATATACTGTTGGATTAAAATTAAGAAGTTGTGACGCTGTAGTAGTATAATATAGTGGTTGGTTACCACTAGTTCCTTGCAATACATCATATCCATTCCCTGAAGCATCTAACCATGTTGAAACCTTAGTGCCATCACCACCTGTAGAGGTAACACAACCATCGGCTTTCAGCCATAGTTTTAAGTTGGCACTAATACCACCCGGGGCTGCAATTAATCCGGCAAAAGTAAAAAACTGGCCATTGGTAAAATCAGTTGTTGCGGTATAATAATATACACCTCCAATACTTTCTTTACCCATAGCAATTCGTGTAGATGTGCCATCAAAAGTAGAGGAGTTACTTACGAGTAAATACGGTTCTGTAATATTGCCATCAAAATCACATATTTTGACTGCAACTTTTACCGTTCCAACTGTGCCTGTTTCCTGAACCTTCCAAACTCTTGTCATTCTAACGGTTGAAGTTCCAAAAGCAAATGCTGTAGCAAAACTAGTAGTAGCACCATCACAACCCCACATCTCAAAACTTTTATCTGCAGAAAAACTACCCGTATGGGTGGCATTACTTGTATTAATGTTAGAAGCATTTCCAATTATAGGTTGCATGTTTGGATTTTGTGATTGTGATTGTTCCTGATCTAAGCCACCTGCATCATCTCTTCCTATACCAGCAATATGCCATTTATAAGTAGCATTTGTAGTGGCATTCCAAATTACTGAAGCATCAGATGCCTGATAATTGTAATTCGCATCATTAGCAAAAATATTTGGGTTGGTACCTCCCTGGCCTAATGTTGTACCATATTTAATCGAAAAATAACTATTCACCCGGATCATTTGAGCTGCTGACAAATTGGTGTTATAAGCAGCGAACTCAGGAATTTTTCCATACCATGGCTCAACGCCGCCTACTTCTGCTCCGATAGCAAACTTTTGAAAATAAGCAGCATTCGTATTGGTATACACTGCATAACTACCGGAGTTCCCATCAATATAGGATATCGGCTTTGCTCCGACATTAGTAATTGTACCTGTTATAGCTGATATTTGCGGTATGATTGTTTGAGTGTTTGCATTACTTGTATAGGAAGCTCCATTATAGTAGCCGTTAGGTCCGCCAGTTGCTGAAAATGCAATTCCTCCAGGATTGGTTGCATTCGGACCTGCAGCAGCTGTCCACATATTCCAGCAATTACTATTTGCCGCTGGTAGTTGTACCTTATAAAAAGAGAAAGTATTCGCTACGTTATCGCAACTATATAAGGAATGGTAGGTGGCCCATGCGGTAGACTCATCGGTAGCTGCGCCTATAAATGAATAAGCGGAGGTAGCAGCAAATAATGCAGTATTATTTTGCAAATATCTTGTTAATCCATCAAAATATACTGTTGGATTAAAATTAAGAAGTTGTGACGCTGTAGTAGTATAATATAGTGGTTGGTTACCACTAATTCCTTGCAATACATCATATCCATTNNACCATGTTGAAACCTTAGTGCCATCACCACCTGTAGAGGTAACACAACCATCGGCTTTCAGCCATAGTTTTAAGTTGGCACTAATACCACCCGGGGCTGCAATTAATCCATTAGCGAAGCTAAAAAACTGGCCATTGGTAAAATCAGTCGTTGCTGTGTAATAATTTACTCCTCCAATATTTTCTTTACCCATGGCAATTCGTGTAGATGTGCCATCAAAAGTAGAGGAGTTACTTACAAGTAAATACGGCTGTGTAATATTGCCAACAAAATCACACATTTGGACTGCAACTTTTACCGTTCCAACAGTGCCTGTTTCCTGAACCTTCCAAACTCTTGTCATTCTAACGGTTGAAGTTCCAAAAGCAAATGCTGTAGCAAAATTAGTAGAAGCACCATCGCAACCCCACATCTCAAAACTTTTATCAGCGGAAAAACTACCTGTATGTGTAGCATTACTGGTATTAATATTAGAAGCATTTCCAATTATAGGTTGCATGTTTGGATTTTGCGATTGTGATTGTTCCTGATCTAAAGCACTTGCATCATCTCTTCCGATACCGGCAATATGATATTTATAGGTGGAATTTGTTGTTGCGTTCCAAATAACGGAAGCATCTGATGCCTGATAATTGTAATTTGAATTGTTTGTAAATATTTGGGCGGTAGTTGTACCTCCACCTTGCCCTAATGTTATTCCATATTTAATTGCCAGATAACTATTAACACGAATCATCTGTGCGGCTGTTAGTTGCGAAGGGTAGGCAATAAACTCGGGGATTCTTCCTTTCCATGTTTCTGCCAATGATACTTCTCCCCCAATACCCAATGATTGGAAATAGTGAGTATTCGTAGGAGTAAAGCCTGAAAGGTTACCCTGATTACCATCAATATAGGTAATAGGGTGTACGCCTCCTGAAATAGTGCCTGTTATTGCAGATATTTGAGGCATGATTGTTTGTGTATTCGCGTCACTGGTATAATTTGCTCCATTCCAATAGCCATTGGAGCCACCCGAAGCAGAAAACCCAACAGCAGTAGGGTTTGTAAAGGTGACTGCACCGCCATTTGTGTACATATTCCATCCATTATTAGTGGTAGCGCCACTTTGTTTATAAAATGAAAAGACATTGGCAAGATTATCACAGGCAAACAAGGTTTTAAATCCAGTAACTGTTGCTTCATCTGTGGCAATAGAAATGAATGAATAGTCGGATGTAGCGGCAAACATAGCACTAGTTTTACTGAGAAAGTTATCAACTCCGTCAAAATAAATTGTTGGGTTATAGTTAAGAAGTTGAGATGCTGTAGAAGTATAATACAGTGGCTGATAAGTAGCAGTTGCTTGTGTTACATTATAGCCATTGCCTGATTGATCTGACCATTAAGTAACATTAGTGCCATCACCCCCCGCTGAAGTGACACCGGCATTGGCTTTCAACCAAACCTTCGCACCTGCAATACCGCCGGGAGATTGAGCATACCCTTTTAAAGATATAATGGATATAAATAAAATACTTTTAAATAATTTCTTCATTCAGTTAAGAGCATTTGGAATATTAATTGATTCCTTTATGTTAAAAGTGCAAATATCGATTAAACCGATAAAATTTATACGAAAAATAAAAAAAAAGGTTATTAATTAATTCGCATTAAAATAGCCTATTAAAAGGCTATACGAGTGTTTTCAGAACGAATGTAACATATGTTACATTCTCAAAAAACAATACTTCAAAAGTAGAAAATTTTCAATATAACTATCATTTATTTGTACACACTTTTTCTGATTCGACTTAAGCTTCGTGGATGTATCCCTAAATACTTAGCTATTTTTTCCAATATGCCGGATAAATGTCGGATAAATTATTGGTGTATTGTAATGCACTTTGTGTTACCTAATTGTTACTATTTACATATATTAATATATGCAACTTACTTAAAATAAGTATTTTACAAACAAAAAGACAGGTTTAAATTTTATTCAATAATAATTTTATAGCCGATAATTTCACCATATTTTCAGAAGATTCAAAAAGTAATTCATAATTTCTGCAAAGCCTTCTATCGTTGTAAAATATTTAACCGTTGGGGCATTTTAGTTGGTGAACTAACAAAAGTAAATGAAGGCTGGGAAGGAAATACAACAAGTGGGCTGCAATGTGTAAGCGGTGTTTATTATTGGATAGTGGAATATAAAAATTCAAAGGGAACAAACAATGTAAAAAAAGGATTTGTACAACTGATCAGGTAATAGTTTTTATTATTAAATCCATTCAGGTGTAATCAGGAGTTTCAAAATTATTCAACTCAAATACTACACTCCCAATACAATAAAATGCTCCTAAACAACAATAGGAGTGATCGATTAGCAATCTTTGAAACCAATTCAAAATTTCTTTTTATTATTTTCCATAAATATATAAAACAAAAACTATTTCTATGAAAGACCCAATGGACAGTGATTTGGTAATGGTGAGCTATTTGAATTCTGGTAGATACTGGTGGATGTAACGTGTGTATAATGATGACATTTTTGATTATTATTTTAATGTGAGGAAATTTTAATTACTTTTAAAAAGTATTAAATCGTTTGTACTCCTCATACCTCAAGTAAAAGTTTAAGAGCTGGTACAATAAACAATTACGTAACAAAAGTTACAGATTATATGTGGCTTAGTAGTATTGATTCTACACTTCTTAGACATAGTGATACTAAAACGGATACAGTTTGGAAAAGCGGTAAGGTATTAACAACTCCAGTTGAAACCTCAACTTCAATTGAAACACATACTTCAAATATTGAAATAACAGTGGCACCTAACCCGTTCTCTACAACAACTAAAATCTCAGGTTTAACGAACGGAACTCTTAAAATTGTAACCCTCTCCGGTGTTCAAGTTTACTCACAGGTAATACAGGAAAACACAGTAGAAATAGATAGAGGAGGGTTATCATCCGGAATCTATTTCTTGCAAGTTATTACAAATAGCGGAGTTGTAACAACTAAAAAAGTGGTGGTGCAATAATTATCACTTTCACTTATTAAAAATACCGGCAATAACAATTTGACTAAAAATTTAAACTTATGAATCTACCAAAACTTACAAAAACAGAGTTTGCGAATTTAAATGACTTCATAGATTTTTGGTCGAAACAATATATATACTCTCATGAGACCATGTATAGTGACAATATTAAAAAAGCTCGGTTCAAAAAGAGCGATATACAAAACCTGTTTGAATGGAAAAACCAAATGAAGTTGAGTAGATCTAAACAAAGATCTCTTGATGAAAACATATTAAAAAAAATAAAAATTATAAATTCTTTTAAGGCAAAAGGCCCTTTGGATTTATCAAAATTTAAAGATGAATTCAAAAAGGTAAGTGCAGTTTGGAAAATATTTTTACTGCATATAATCAAACCTGATAAATATCCAATATATGATCAACACGTTCATAGAACATATAATTTCATTAATAAAATTCCATACAAGAACGAAGATTTACCTATTAACAATAAACAAAAAGAAGAATTCTATTGTACGTATTTGAAATTTATTGAAGGGTTGAAGAAGCCTGATTTAAAAAAATTAGATAAAGCCTTCTTTTCATTTGGCAAGTTCATAAAAACTTATGAAAAACTCGTGTCATAATTTAAAAAATTACCTTTGATCACAATAATAACACTACATCAACTCTTCCAACTTCTTCCCATTAATAACATTAGAAAAACTTGTTGAAAGAATTACTTCTCGTTTTTGTTTTTCTTTCATGTCAAAAGGCGCTTAACGTGTAGGTAAAAATATTTCAGGGGGCAAATGAAAAAAATCTTTCAGTCGTTTAGCCATTTTGAGAGTAATTTCACGGCGACCTGACAGTATAGAAGATGTGTGTCCTTTAGTACCTATAATTGACTCCAAGTCTTTGGCCTTTAAGCCTCTTTCTTCCATTTTTAGTTTTATGACCTCTATTGGACTTATTTCCGGTAAATGGATGTGTTTATCTTCATAATCTTTCACCAATACCAACAATAAGGCAAGTTCATCGGCTTGCGGAGTTCCTTCTTCTGCATGAAAAATGGCCAAAGTTCGCTTAATGGCTTTTTGGTATGCTGCTTCTGTTTTGATAACTTTTATTAGTGTTTTCATTTTACCTTGTAGTTTAAAATTTTAATATCAAACTCTACTGTTCCCACATTTATTTTATCGTATTCTTTATGGGTCCCAAACCAAATGATATATGCCGCTAATTGTTTAAAATTTACAGAAACAACTAGCCGAAAATCATTCCCTTTTATATTGAATACCACTCTGTTTTTACCAACTAAACTGGCATTGCCGTAAGTAGATCTTAACTGATTAAAATTATGATAATCTGCTTTTAAAAATTCATTATACCAAGTTAATAGAGGGGTTTTTGCCTGTGGATATTTATCTACATAGTATAAAACTGCTCTTTTAACAATTATATTCATACCACAAATATACTAAAAAGTTTTCAATTAGAAAACTTTTTTATTAAAAAAATAGCTTATGTTTTCAAGTAAAATTTAATAGGCTCTAAATCAACCCTACCAACTTCTTACAATTAATATCATTTGAAAAATTCAGGGAAAGAATAGCTTCTCGTTTAGATTTTTCACCCATATCAAATGGTTTTTCAAATAAATTTACTATTTCGGAAATCATCTTTTCAGGAGAATCCTGAATGGAACACAAAACTTCAAGACCTGTATTAACAACCATTGGAGAGTTAACAATGCAATGTTTGCCCGTAAACAAAACTGCTAATAATTTTAATTTAATACCTGTTGCCTGAAATGTAGGCAATACATTTATTTGTGCGTTCTTAATTAATTCATCAATTTCATTGGTGGGAATATTTGCTTTTAACTGGATGTGCGAATAGTTAGAAACCAATTGAATGAGTTCATCAGATGGGTTATGACCGGCAATGATCAGAGGGGTTTTTATTTTTGAAAATACTTCATTCACCAAAAAAAGTACAGCTTCATTGTTTTCTCCTACCTCTAAATTGCCATGATACAAACAAAAATCGCCTTTACCTTCCAATATTTTCACTTTTTCATTCGGATGAAAGGCCGTGATGTGATGAACATTTTTATAACGCTTTGATAAATCATTTGCATCAGCGGAAGAAATTGCAGCAACATGATTTGCTTTTTTTAAAACCGCTTCAAATCGCTTCAACTTCTTGCTTTCCATTCCAAAATAGATTTTTTTGAATATAGATTTTTCTACACTTGACAAGTTGTTATAATAATCGTGCTCGATATTATGAGTACGTACAATTTTAATTCGGTCATTCAAGCGTTGGTCATTCAAATGAAAACAGGAATGAAGCCCTTCAAATAAAATGGGATGTTTATCCCTCAACAAATTCTCCATCAACTTTTCTGACGAACGCGTAACAACCACAAACGGCAAGGTATTTAACAAATACCTTTTGCTCATTTTCCGTTTGTAATAATAGACCTTTTCACAATAATTTTCCAATGTTAAAGCCTCTGCTCTACCATATTCAAAACAGTGTAAATGAATTTTTATTCCCTGATTGTGCAATGCTTTTATTTTATAAAAAACATCAATCACCCCGCCGTAATTAGCCGGGTATGGTACGTCGAATGATATGATGTGGATATGTTTTTGTTGCATGTTTTGACCTCACCCCCAGCCCCTCTCCAATTGGAGAGGGGAGTGTTAGGCTAGTGTATGTTTTTTATAAAAAATTCTTGTAAACATCAATCAATTTAAGCTCTTCATGTTCCCAATTCAAACTATTGGCGACAATTTTAGTGTTTTTTTTCCATATCTGAAGTGTTGAGTCATCAGCCAATATCCGGTTTAATTTGTCAGCAATGTGCTTTGGATCATGACTTACAATACAATCGCCAACAGCATAATGATCAATTATTTTTTTCACCTCCACTAAATTGGATGCCAATACCGGAACTCCGGCATGTATGTAATCAAACAATTTATTGGGTAAACTAAATCGGTAATTCACATTCGTATCTTTATCCAATGTCAAACCTATATCAGCATGATGTGTATATTGCATTAGTTTTTCAAAAGGAATTTTTTCAATAAATTTTATTTTTGAATTCAGTTTTAGATCTATTACCATTTGTTTTAAAACAGGGATCACGTCACCACTCCCGATAATTAATAATAACGCATCATTTACAAATTGCATAGCTTGTATGGCCTCTTCCGCTCCTCTATCCATATTAATTCCTGCACCTTGCAATAAAATTATTTTTTTATCTGTTGGTAATCCTAATTCCTCTTTGCTAAGTTTTATAAAATTTGTTTGATTAGAAAGCAAAGGAATGTTTCTGATAACATTCACCTCTACATTATATTCATCTTTATAAATTTTAGCAATCGAATCATTCACTGTAAACACATGTTTTAATTTCGGAAATATCCAACGCTCCAATCGTTTCCAAATCTGTTTTTTTATCGGATTGTTTTGCAATTCCGGAACTTCACAAAATAATTCATGACTATCATAAACTAAATTTGATGTTCTTAATTTGGAGATAAGATAGTTGGGTAAAAGTGTGTCTAAATCATTTGATACTAAAATATCTGCTCTGTGAAATAACAAATAAAAAAATAAACGAACTTGGTACTCGGCATAGAAAAATGATCCTTTTTCAAATAGTAAAAACATACGTTTAGTGGCATAATCTCGCTTTGACAAAGCCAAACTCTTGCGTTGTTTTCTTCCAATTAGTATAACTTCAAATCCAAGTTTATGCAAGGTATTGCAAACTTTATGAACTCGTTGGTCGGTACTTAAATCGTTTATAACAGATACTATTGCTCGTTTCATATACCTCTCCCTAACCCTCTCCACAGGAGAGGGAAATAATTGCGAATATAAAGATTAATTGGTTCTATTGAAATGTAGTAGCAAAGCTAATTGTTTTCTTAACCACATAGAAACATAGTTATTTACATTAAAAATAACCTATAACTCGATAAATAAAAAGTTATTACATAGAAAAATAAATTTTTACATAGCACATTCGATATAGAGAGCCTATGTTCTACTTGAAGCAAGGCTTCAAATCTATATTGGACTTCAAGAATAATTAAAACCTATGTTTCTATGTGGTTTCAAATTTTTCACAACAATAGTTGTTTAATCAAGATATAAGCATTCTGATATGAATAACTTTATAGATTGGTTGTTGCATATCAATGTTTGATTTAGCAAATTTGTAACAATACAGCTAAAGGAATAGAACGCAGATAACGCTGATTGTTATGATTAAATAAGATTTTTATTTGTGTTTATCATAACTCAATAACTAAAGAGAGATTAAATAAGATTTTTTATCTGTGTTTATCATAACAATCTGCGTTATCTGCGTTCATTTATTTGTTCATCGACTGAGTGATAACTCAATTATTAAACGGAATCTATTCCCCCTTGCAAAGGGGGTTAGGAGGATTAAAGAATATAGCATGATCCACGAAAACTATTCATTAAAAAAACTCAACACGTTTGGCATTGAAGCTTCGGCACGCTATTACACCGAATGTTCCAGTATTGATCAAATGATAGAAATTCTTTCACAGAAACCTTTTGTTAATGCACAAAAATTGATCTTAGGTGGTGGGAGCAATTTATTGTTTACCAAAAATTTTGATGGACTTGTTTTAAAAAATAATTTAAAAGGAATTGAATTAATAAAAGAAGACAAGGATTTTTATTTTGTTAAAGCAGGTGCAGGCGAAGTATGGCATACTTTGGTGATGCACTGCATCGCCAATAACTACGCGGGATTAGAAAATTTATCTTTGATCCCCGGTAATGTGGGTGCAAGCCCAATGCAAAATATCGGTGCGTATGGTGCTGAAATAAAAGACCATTTTTTTGAGTTAGAAGCATTGCATATCAGTGATAAAAAAATTCATACATTCAACAATGCAACTTGTAAATTCGGTTACCGCGAAAGTGTTTTCAAACGTGAATTTAAAAATCAATACATCATTACTTCGGTTACCTTCAAGTTACTTAAGAACCCTTCATTTAATACCCGTTACGGTGCCATTGAAAAAGAAATGGAGGCGATGGGTGTTAAAGAAATTAACATCCAAGCCATCAGTCAGGCGGTATGCAATATACGGAGCAGCAAACTGCCCAACCCGACCGAAATTGGCAATGCAGGAAGCTTCTTTAAAAATCCGGAGGTGACAAGCGATAAATACAAATCACTCAAAGTTCAATTTCCAAGCATTGTTGGTTATGATTTAGAAAACGGGAATGTTAAGTTGGCTGCTGGTTGGTTAATTGAACAATGCGGCTGGAAAGGCAAAACAATTGGTGATGCAGGTGTCCATAAATTACAAGCACTTGTCCTTGTAAATTATAATAATGCTAAAGGGTCTGAAATATTAAACCTCTCACAACAAATTATGGATTCGGTTAAAGATATTTTTGGAGTGGATCTGGAAAGAGAAGTGAATATTATATAGGACTTTGGCTCGCCAATACTCAGATTATCGGAGGACGTTATTTGTTTTTAGAAACTATATTTTTTAGGATTTTGTCTCGAATCAATTAATAAAACTATTTCTATCTTATTTGATTTCTCTCTGTAAAACAACAAGGTCTTCCTTTTTATAACACATTTTCTCATTTGTTTTTTGTGAGAATATAAAGGGTGAATTTTAGAGTTTTGCGCGATTAATTCTATCGCTTCTTCAATTTCATTAAGCAAATTATCAACAACTTTTTTTGTCCATTTATGCTCAATAAAATCAATCAGTTGCTCTAAACTATTAACTGCTTTCGGAGACCAAATTATTTTTTTATTGCTCACAATTATCTTTTAAACTTTGCCATCACTTTGCGATGAGGGATGCCTTTTCCATTTTCTAATTCGGTAAAAGCTTCTTCGATTTCTTGCTTCTGTGCTTTAGTAAGTTCGTCCCAACGATCAACATTGGTTTTTTGCAATAGTTCAATTTTACTAATAATGGTATCATCTTTTAACTTTAAGAGCCATTCGATGATGCTGAGTTTTTTTTCTAAAATATTATTCATTCTATTTTGTTTTTGCAAACTTCCAATTGTAATTTACTAAGCAACTCCGGCTTTTCTAACACCTTGAACTTTTACTTTTGAACTTGCTGTTTTAACAGGCTTCGCATTGGTATCTTTTATTTTTGCTTTACCGGGAGTCTTTCCATCTGTTGCAACTTTTATCTTCGGTTTTTCGTCTTCCGCTTTCTCCTCTTTTTTCTCCAGCAAGCCTTCTTTATGAAGCAGGTTATACCAACTGATTACTTTTTTAATATCTGACACATACACTCTCTCCTCGTCGTATTCAGGGAATACCGTTTTAAAATATTTTTTCATTTCCGTGTCTGGCAATTTTTGATCAATGGCAACTCCGCCTTTTTCTTTGTCGTAAATCTTTTGAAAAACATCTTTCAAAGGCACATCGTCGCCTGTCGAATAAATATTTACATCATCCAATGCACTTACTTTATTGGTAGCATAGGCAGGCACACGTTTTTTGTCGATCAATGATTCTACAATTAATCCGTTTTTTATCTGAGCAACAACTTTATAAAGTCCGCTCATTCCTGCAATTGAAATAATTCCGCTTAAATCCATAATTTAATTTTATTTGTACAAATGTAAAAAATAATCGCATTAATTTTATCTGGAAACAATCAATTTTTTTATAAATCTTTGATCACCGATCAGCAATTGATAAAAATACAATCCGCTTGCCAACGCGAAAGCCTCATATACAATGCGATGCGGCCCTGCAAGCATTTTTTCAGATGCAATAGTATTTACGTATTGTCCGAATATATCAACTATTTTTAATTCAACCATTGTTTCCTCTGAAACATATATATCAATAATTGATTTACCATTGGTTGGATTGGGATAAACATTAATTATATTATTATTATCGGCTCTAATATTTTCAATTCCATAATACTGTATTTGAGCGTTTACAGCGCTCGCCTGAATATCCGATAAACTATCACCGGCAATCAATGCAAAAGCAACTTCTATGGAATCGCCCGGATCAACAATAAAAGGACCGGAACTCAATACATCGATCACATCGTCACCTCCACCTGCAATGCCCGCATTGTTGCGATTGGTAGAAAGCGTTAGATATTTTTTATCACCATCAAAACCTCCTGTTTTCAGATCTACTCCGCCTGCACCACCCACCACATTATCAATAGCATAATGCACCACAGGAGCGGAATTGGAAAGTAATTTAATGCCGGCATATATTCCTTTGGAACCCGTATAATAAGCATAACCCATTTTATTGGCAGCATCAAACGATATGCGGTTGGAATCAAATGTTACTGCATCGATATCCCAATCAGCAAAAATCCCTGCATATAAATTAACTAATTGAATAGAACCGGTATTTTTAATCATGTATTTAAGAATCACATATTTTCTGTTTCCGGAAGAAGTCCATGCAAAGGCTGAATGGTGAACAATAACAGGCAATGGGGATGCTGCCAAATTATCATTAAATATCGCATCTACATCAAAATCGGAATGCACAGAAGGTATCACTTCTATTATATTCGTAAGGGCTTGAAAGTCATTATCTGTAGTAATTCCAGCAGACCGAACTCCATCGGATATTTGGGCCCCATTATCACCAACCATCAAACCGGCTTCATAAAGAAGAGAGCCCTTATTCTTATAGGTAAACCCAAGACCTCCTATCTGATCTATATCGTGATAACCGATTCTGCCATTGCCTGCAACGCTCAAGGCTATGTCATTGATGGCAATATTCACATAGCCAACATTTGCAATTAATGTGAAATATTCAGAATGTATATAGGATGTGGCAATATCAGTATAGGTTAACTTTAAAACCACAGTTAAATTTAAAGGAGCATTGGGCAGGATGCGAATTTGAAAGGGATTGGAGTTATTGTTTTCAACTCCTAAAGTAGGAATAGGACCAAGAGTAGCAGTGCTGTCAAGGATATCTACAAAAGCGGATGCAGATGAAATTGTGGCGATAACATTAGTTGTTGGCGAAAAAAAATTGGTATAACTGCCTGTTATTCGAATCGTATCGTTTATCATAAATAAATTATCGTTATTGTCGGTTTCATTCCGAACAGTCATAACTATTGCCGGCGTTGCATTTTGGGTAAGGGCATTAAATAAATTAACACGTCCGGCTCCCAATTTATTCGTGTAAATGGAAGTATTGAAAGGATCAATATTATCACAGGTTATTTTCAACCGCTCACCTACTTGTAAGGCAGTATATGATGAGTAAAACGATTTAACAATTGCTGCCGCCCCTGCTGCACAAGGAGATGCCATCGATGTACCGCTTAGAGATTTATAACTGTTTACAGGATAAGTCGAATAAATACCTGTCCCCGGGGCGCAAACATCAATATTATAACCATAATTGGAAGAAACAGAAACGCTGTCTTTACTATTTGTATTGGCAACACTTATTACATATTGATAGGAAGCGGGGTAAAACTCTTCCTCTGATTTATCGTTTCCAGCAGCAGCCACAACCAAAGAATTGTTATTAATTGTGGCGTAAGTAATAACATCCTGACCCATTTTTCCGGCATCACTTCCACCCCAGGAACAATTGATAACGGCGCATCCATGATCAGCGGCATAAGCAATACCTTCATAACCGCTCGTAATAACACCGGCTGTATCAACAATTTTTACAGGCAGCAATTTGCAATGAAAACCAACACCTGCTATTCCTATTCCATTATCAGTTGATGCAGCTGCAATGCCCGACACATGAACTCCGTGAGGACTTTTGTTGTAGGTAGGATCATTGTCGTTTTCTCCAAGATCCCAACCTGAAAAATTATCTATATAACCATCATGATCATTATCTATTCCATCAATCGGATCGTGATAATTATGTTTGATACTGTTTTTTAAATCGGGATGATTTGGTTCTATACCGGTGTCGGTAATGCCGATAACTACATTGGTATCACCACGCGCAGTAGTAGTGTTCACACCCCAGGCTGCTTCGGCCTGAATTTTAGTAATAGCATATTGCGATGCTAAAGCAGAATCGTTGGTAGTATAACAAAAATGGGGAATGTAATGTGGCTCGGCATATTCAAATAATTGCAAGGCAACAAATTTGCGGATCACTTTTTCAAGTGAAATATCTGCCGTATAATTAAATTCATAAATTAATCTTAAATCAGCTAACAGTTCGCCATTTTCATTTACATTATTTTCCGGAGATTTTGCATGTGGAAATTTTTTTGTGATGCCGGCACCTCCTATGCTATTGTACAACTTATTAAAAAGAGCGTTTTCAATTTTATCTGTAGAGCAAATAGAACGATATTGAGGTTTCAGTTTTACTATTATCTTTTTTTCAAAATAATCCCCGGGCTTAATATTCGGAGATAGTATGAAGCCCGATTTATTTGTTTGTGCAAAACAGGATACGCTAACAACTATAGATATAATCAGAGTTAATAGTTGTTTTAGAGTTTGCATTGCTGTATCTAAAGAATTGGTATATTACTTTACTTTTGCAGAAGTTACCACGGAGACACAGAGGTCACGGAGAGACACAGAAAATTTCTCCGTGTTTCTCTATGTTCTCCGTGCCTCCGTGGTTCTATTTTTTTTATGGAGTATGAAGTAAAATTTAATTTTAAAAACATTTTCATTCGAAATCAGGTATAATTTCCAA
The DNA here is from genome assembly GCA_003151815.1 of Bacteroidota bacterium. GTDB lineage: Bacteria > Bacteroidota > Bacteroidia > 2-12-FULL-35-15 > 2-12-FULL-35-15 > 2-12-FULL-35-15. The sequence goes on from PLYN01000049.1 coordinate 14,488, forward strand.
ATAAGAATACGTATTTGTAATGTAATCCATCATACAACAAAAATGATTGATACCATTGGTTACCACCAGATATTTTACCTTAAATACCATATTATATCGTGCAATCTGGTCGAAGACATCTTGTGTAATTTTAACCTCTGGAGCCTTGCATTCTACCATTAAATGAGGATTGCCTTGTTTATCATATACCAGCACATCCATCCGCTTTTGCAACTGGTTATACTTTAAACCCGCTTCCACAGCGATAAGTGATGCCGGAAAATTTTTAACCTGTATCAAATATTGTAAAAAATTCTGACGCACCCATTCCTCTGGTGTCAGAACCACATATTTTTTCCTGATCGCATCAAAAATATGTGTGCGAACACCTTGTTGTTTCAGTTTAAACTGATATATAGGTAAATTCAGAACTTGCATTGTTACCACGAAGTACGAGAATTTTTGCTTAAAGTTTATACTATTCTTTTACAAAAATTCCAAACAACATCTCCTAAAAGCTTATACATTTGTAAAACGCTAAGATAATTCGGTCAAAAAATATGAAAAGCAAAGAAGAAATAGTACAAAACTGGTTACCCCGATATACAGGCACACCACTTGAAAAATTTGGCAAATATATTTTACTTACCAATTTTAACAGGTATGTTAAGATGTTTGCGGAGTGGAACAACGTAGAAGTAAACGGTTTGGATATGCCGATGCCGAACGCAACAGCCAATGGAATCACCATAATTAATTTCGGGATGGGAAGCGCAAACGCAGCCACCATCATGGATCTTTTAAGTGCCATTGAACCAAAAGCGGTTTTATTTCTCGGTAAATGCGGGGGATTAAAAAAGAAAAACGAGTTAGGTCATTTAATTTTACCGATTGCCGCTATCCGTGGCGAAGGAACATCGGATGATTATTTTCCTCCCGAAGTACCTGCCTTGCCTGCATTTAATTTACAAAAAGCAATTTCAACTACCATCCGTAATCATAATAAAGATTATTGGACAGGCACTGTGTATACTACCAACCGCAGGGTTTGGGAACATGACGATGAATTCAAAGACTACCTCCGCTCTATTCGTGTGATGGGAATAGATATGGAAACGGCAACTATTTTTTCAATCGGTTTTCACAATCACATCCCTACGGGTGCTTTACTTTTAGTAAGCGATCAGCCAATGATATCAAGGGGAATAAAAACAGCTGATAGCGACAGAACGGTTACGCAAAACTTTGTTGATGAACATTTGAAAATTGGTATCGATTCGCTGAATGAGCTTATTAACAACGGATTGACGGTGAAACATTTGAGGTGGTAACCTCACCCCTTAATCCCCTCTCCAAATGGAGAGGGGGCGTTAGGTGAGAAGCTAAACTTTAAACTTTCCAACTTTAAACTTTAAACTAAAAAATGGAATTTAATGATATAATGTCGGAATTAAAAAAGAAAGTTTACCGCCCGGTTTATTTTTTGATGGGCGAGGAACCGTATTTTATTGACATGATCTCTGATTATATCGAACAGAATGTACTGGATGAATCTGAAAAAGAATTCAATCAAACAGTTCTATACGGTCGCGACATTTCAGCTTCTGATGTAGTCGGCGCTGCTAAGCGTTTTCCAATGATGAGTGATCATCAGGTTATCATTATTAAAGAAGCGCAAAACATAAAAGATTTAGTTGCAAAAGAGAAAGAAGGTGCTAAAGAAAAAGATAAGGAAAAAGCAAAACTTCCCTTAGAAGCCTATATCGAAAACCCGCAGAAATCTACCATACTCGTTATTTGTTATAAATATAAAACCATTGATAAACGTACCTCCGCAGCAAAAATAATTGATAAAAATGCTGTACTATTTGATTCAAAAAAAATATACGACAATAAAGTTCCTGATTGGATCAATAATTATTTGAAAGGTAAAGAATACACTGTAGGTCCGCAAGCAAGCGCTTTGCTTACTGAATACCTGGGAACCAATCTCAGCAAAGTATCTAACGAGTTAGATAAACTGATGATCAATCTCCCACCCAAATCCGAAATTACGGTCGAACATATTCAAACAAATATTGGCATCAGTAAAGATTANNATTGGAAAAAAAGAAGTATTAAAAGCGAATCGCATTATTAATTTTTTTGCTTCCAATGAAAAGGAACATCCGATGGTAATGACTGTTTCTTCACTTTATGGTTTTTTCTGCAAGCTATTAACCTACCAATTTTTAAGTGATAAATCAAAACCAAGTATAGCTTCCGCATTAGGCGTACATCCTTTTTTTGTTGGAGATTATGAGCGGGCTGCAAAAAATTTTCCGCTGAATAAATTAAAATCAATTTTTAGTTACTTACGTGAATACGATTTAAAATCAAAAGGGGTTGACCGTGGCTCTGCCACCGAAGGTGAGTTGTTGAAGGAAATGGTGTTTAAAATATTGCATTAAATAATATTGGCTTATTTTATAACGTGCTTACAACATAAAATGAAAACAAACACAAATAATTAAATGATAATATTGAATTCAGAAAATGCAATTATAGAAATCTTAAAAGAATTGCGTAAAGAAGAAGATACAATCCTTCAAGCAATCCAAAGCAAACCTTGGTGGGAAACTATAATTTGCGGAGTTATAATTGCTGGATTATTAACTTTTCTAACACAATTTATAATGTTTTATCTTCTAAAGAAAAAGGATTTGACATTGTTTAATAATAATATGAAAAAAGAGATTGATTTTAAAGTGGCAGAATTGTATGGTAAATTGAATGCATTATGTCCAGAGTATAATATAGGATTTTGGGAATATAATAAAGAAAGTGTAAAATTTCATTTCTATTTATTTTTAGCAGACCATTATCAAAAAATTATCTCTAAAGAAGGATGGGATACGAGTCTTTCTGAAACAGAAAAAAATAATTATATTGAAACAACACAAAAATCCTATTCTGACGATACAAATAAACACGATAAAATTTGCGATGAAGAATTCAAAAAATTAAAGAATCAAAAATTAAAGCTAATGGAAATTTTACATCAAATACATTTTTATTATAAAGAAGATAAAAATTTAGAAAAAATGATAAATGATTTTCAAGCAATTTTGTCTCACAAGCCCAAATTTGAAAGGTACACCGAAGAAATGGGAAATGAATTATATTTGAATAAATACATTGATGAAAATGTGAAACCACTAAATGTTAAATTATTAGAATTATCTACTGAAATATTTGCTTGTATAAGAAATTTAAAGCCTAAGCAGAGTGTATAAAAATAAAAAGAGGAAAAAACAACGAAAGCATAACATAGATTTTTAAAAAAAATAGAGTATGAAAAATTTGAAATTTGAAAATACGCCAACCATTTTTACAAATGGCGCTTTTCTAAAGCCGATGAAAGTCTTTAATAGCAATAGAAAAGAAATATGGGTTTGGTATGTTTCAGAATTTATTGATGATGGTTTTTTAGAAGGAGAAATTTATAATCCACAAGAAACTGCAATTCAAAAGACGAATTGATTAAAGAATTTGTTTGATAAGATTACAGAATATTAATTTGTGCCACAGATTGCACGGATTCGCACGGATTTAATTCACAGATTTTTAAAAAAAATTTAAATGGGTCATATTAAGTAAAAAAATCTGTGAAAAATAATCTGCGAAAATTTGTGTAATCTGTGGCAACTATAAAAAAAGAAACATTAATAATTAGTATCTATGAAAAAAGGCATCTTCTGTTTAGAAGGATTATGGGCACACGATTTAACAAATAAATCCACTGTGCTTCCAATTCTTGAATTATTACAAAAAGGAAGCGTTTGCAACAACATTTATCACACCTGTGCAACAAGAGAAGAATTAGAATTTTTCTTAAATAAATGGAAACAAAAATCCATCAGTACCAAATATCCGATATTGTATTTAGCCTTTCATGGAAAAAAAGGACAAATATACATCACCGATAAAAGCACCTATTCATTAAATGATTTAGCTGTTATTCTTGAAGGTTCCGCAAAAGGAAAAGTTGTATTTTTTGCTTCTTGTGAAACACTGAATACTGCCGGAAGAACCATCCAATCCTTTCTTAAAAAAACAAATGCAATAGCGGCTATTGGTTATAAGCAAGAGGTTGATTGGATGATTGCAACAGCCTTTGAACTTTTGGTTTTAGACGCGCTTCAACAAGATAAATTCGACAGCAAAGGATTTGAAAATATAGAAAGGAAGATAAAATCAGAATACGGCAACCTCCACCAGATACTGGATTGCAGGATTGTTGTAAATAAACACGTTCACTTTCCAAGAAAAAGAATTTTAAAACCGGCATAAATAAAAAATCTGCGAAACTCTGCGAATAAATCTGTGGAACTCTGCGAGAACTAAAAAAGCATACAATGAATAATATCCCAATACGCATTGAATTACCAACTATTTACGGAATGAAAACCGTGAATTCATTTCTATTTAAAGAACCTGAACCAATACTAATTGATTGCGGCGAAAACACCCCGGAAAGCTGGGATGCACTGACAAAAGGATTAGCAGAGAATGGATTAACAATTAGTGATATTAAAAAAGTTTACATTACCCATACGCATACCGATCATGTTGGGATGGCTGGAAGAATAGCAATAGAGGGCGGTGCAGAAATATGGGTTTCTGAAAAATCCATAGATTATGTATTGAATCCTCATATCTATAATAAAACAATTCGAAAATTAACTATTGATACCACTACAAAACTTTTCGGGGAAGTTTCACCGGATAGTCCTATCAATAAATTTGCTGCATCAATGGGAAAACATAAAGATGCCTGGGTAGATATTCCTGAACACCTAATTAAAACATATAACGTAGGTGATAAATTAAATTTTGGGAATGAGAACTGGAAAGTAATTTTTATGCCGGGTCATTCAAATACTCAAACTATTTATTTGCAAGAAGAAACAAAAAAAATACTAAGTGCCGATATGTTGCTAACGGTTACGCCTACTCCATTCTATGAATTGTCTAAAGGATTAACCGGAGATAGAATAAAAGGATTACCTATTATGCTTCAATCGTATGAAGCGTTAAATAATCTTGATTTTTCGCTTGCTTATCCCGGTCATTATGAAACAATAGAAAATCCAAAAGAAATAATCAGCGGGCAGGTAGCACACATACACAAACGAAAAATTCAATGTTTTGATTTTATAAAAAACGGAACAACCAATTATCAGGACTTGTATCAACGAATGTATAACAGATTTACTTTTACAGCAATAACAATGCTTGTAGGGTATTTAGATCTATTAGTTGAAGAAGGAAAAATTCATTGGATTGAAGATGAAAAATCTATTCGGTTTGAAGCTGTTAAATTGATGTGCTGATTGGAAGATTGCAAATTACAGATTGAAAGATTAGTTATTATTTTACGACAATTCTTGTCTAATAAAATGAACCTGATTCGTAGAAAACTTTGAACGAACAAACTTTGAACTTTAAATTAAGTTAAATGAATCATTGGTTAGTAAAATCAGAACCTTTCAAATACAGTTGGGAAAAATTTGTAAAAGATAAAAAAGCCGTTTGGGATGGCGTTCGCAACTATGCTGCCCGCAACAATATGCGCGCAATGAAAAAGGGTGACCTCGTATTTTTTTACCATAGCAACGAAGGGCTCGAAATTGTTGGAATAGCTAAAGTAATAAAAGAAGCCTATCAGGACCCAACAACTGATGATACCTCATGGAGTGTTGTTGATATTGCACCTTTCAAGGCATTAAAGCGACCCGTAACATTAGCAGAAATAAAAGCGGATAAACAATTGGAAGGAATTCAACTTGTTCGTTTAAGTCGCTTATCGGTAGCCTCCATAAAACCTGAGGAATTCGACAGAATTTTGGAATTATCAGAAAAGAAATAGCATTTATTTACCACGGAGGCACAGAGAACACGGAGGTTCACGGAGAACTTGTTCCATAAAATTATTCAATTTGTGTCATCCCGAGCTTTTCACGAGAAATCTTCGTTTTACTATACGATATTGCCAATAAAATTTATGTCCTCTGTGTTTCTTTGTGTTCTCTGTGTCTCCGTGGTTATTTTTTTATTCTCCTTTATTAAATTATCTTCAAACAAATCAACAAAAATATTTCCTGACGCAGATTTTTTTTGTACTTTTGCATGACCTCCAAATTTCCTGCGGTCAAGGAAAAAAAGCAAAAAATAGTTGAATTATGTCGTCATCAATTAAATACATCTTTGTTACCGGAGGCGTAACTTCATCATTAGGAAAAGGCATTCTGGCAGCTTCTTTAGCCAAACTTCTTCAGGCCAGAGGACATACTGTTACCATCCAAAAATTAGATCCGTATATAAATGTTGACCCCGGAACACTTAATCCGTATGAGCATGGTGAATGCTTTGTTACAGATGATGGTGCCGAAACCGATCTGGATCTTGGACACTACGAACGTTTTTTAAATATTCCTACTTCACAAGCAAACAATGTTACTACCGGTCGCATCTACCAATCAGTTATTGAAAAAGAAAGACGTGGCGATTATCTCGGAAAAACCGTTCAGGTTATTCCGCACATTACTGATGAAATTAAAAATCGTATAAAATTACTTGGGAAAACAGGCAACTACGAATTTGTAATTACCGAAATTGGTGGTACCGTTGGCGACATTGAATCATTACCTTACATTGAAGCTGTGCGTCAATTAAAATGGGAGTTAGGCAGAGATGCGATGGTTATTCATCTTACATTGATCCCCTACCTATCTACCACAGGAGAATTAAAAACCAAGCCAACACAACATTCAGTAAAACTATTATTAGAATACGGGATCCAACCCGATATTTTAGTTTGCAGAACTGAACATACTCTTAATAAAGATCTCAGAAACAAAATTGCATTATTCTGTAACGTAGCACCAAATGCAGTTATAGAGGCGCGCGATGCAAATACCATTTATGAAGTTCCATTGTTGATGGAAGAAGAACAACTGGATGTAGTAGTATTAAACCAACTAAATATGCCGGTTTCACAAAATCTGGATCTGGGGAAATGGAAAGAATTTTTACACAAATTCAAACATCCTGAATTTGAAATAAAAATTGGATTGATCGGAAAATATGTAGAGTTGAAAGATTCATACAAATCCATTTCAGAAGCTTTCATACACGCAGGAGCTGCCAACAATTGCAAAGTGTCAATAGAATGGATCCACTCCGAAACTATTACTGATTCAAATGTTGATGAAAAATTCAAAGGCTTACGCGGAATATTAGTCGCTCCCGGTTTCGGACAGCGTGGTATTGAAGGAAAGATCAGCGCCATAAAATATGCAAGAGAAAACAATGTGCCATTCTTTGGTATTTGTTTGGGAATGCAATGTGCTGTCATCGAATTTGCCCGTAATGTATTGGGCTTAAAAGATGCGAATTCTACAGAAATGGATCCGGAAACTACCAATCCTGTGATTGATCTGTTGGCGGCACAAAAAAAAATAACCAACAAAGGCGGTACCATGCGTTTAGGTTCTTATCCCTGCAATGTAAAAGAAGGAACCAAAGCATGGGAAACTTATAAACACAAAGAAATTAACGAACGCCATCGTCACCGTTACGAATTCAACAACGACTATTTAGCCGATTTCGAAAAAGCAGGAATGATTGCTTCCGGAATTAATCCCGAAGGAAATTTGGTAGAAATCATTGAAATAAAAAATCACCCTTGGTTTTTAGGTGTTCAATTCCATCCCGAATATAAAAGTACCGTTGCCAATCCTCATCCTCTTTTTGTAAACTTTGTGAAAGCAGCAATTGAAGTAGGGAAGTTGGTTCATTGATCAATATGCCATTAATCAAAAAAATTGAAGGTGTTTTAAACTATATAAAGCATTATCTTTACACCATGAACATTCCTGTAAAAACAAAACAAGAACTGATTGAAAAAATCCAGAGCGGACAACAACAAATACGCGATTATGGTGTAAAGCAAATTGGAATATTCGGTTCCTTTGTACGCAATCAGGCTAGTGAAAGCAGCGACATCGATTTTTTTATTGAATTTTATCCGGAACAAAAAAGCTTTGACAATTTTATGGATTTGGCATTCTATCTTCAAAACTTGTTAGGAAGAAAAATAGAAATCGTTACTCCTCAATCATTGAGCAAATACATAGGACCATACATTTTAAAGGAAGTAGAATATGTTCCCCTCGCAGCCTGAATTTTTAAAACATATATTAGACGAATGCAGTTATATATTAAAAGTAACAGCCAAGAAAACAAGTGAAGAAATTTTTACAGATGAAACTTTAAGCAAAGCAATAGTCCGCAGTCTTGAGATTATGGGAGAAGCTACCAAGCGATTGGATCCGGATTTTAAAACTATGCATCCGCATATAGAGTGGAAAAAAATAGCAGCCACTAGAGACATCATGATACATGACTATTTTGGTATCGATTATGAGATCGTATGGAGTATCATCACCGACAAACTTCCCGATCTGGAACACTACCTAAAAGAAATCATTAAAGAATCCGAATAAAACCAATAACATCATACTCTAAAAACGGATTGTTCAATTCCATCCCGAATATAAAAGTACCGTTGCCAATCCTCATCCTCTTTTTGTAAACTTTGTGAAAGCAGCAATTGAAGTAGGGAAGTTGGTTCATTGATAATTCTGGTTTTACTAAACCAATATCCATGTGATTAATTTATTTAAGGACAATCCATACATTTCTTAACTCTACCATATAAATTTCAATATTTATACTTAGCTCATTCAGCAAACTACCAAATTCACTTTCACCTTTTCGTTCGCGTCCAACACTCACCTACTAGCTGATTTCAAGCTATACACCCTGTATATTTAGCTCATACACAAATACATTTTGATTAATTTACTACCGTACAATTAATTCACAATCAATTAACACTATCATAACACACAACTCTAAATTATAAAATACTTTTGGCGCAGATAATATTTAATTAACCAAAAATTTACTAAGATGAACTTTAAAAGAAACTTTTTATTAACCGCAAGCTCCTTATTATTAGGCATAAGCAGTTACGCTCAATTATCCGATAAATTAAAAGACGGCATCAGAGTTTATACTGATACCAAAGACAGCTCGCATTTCATTAGATTTAACATGACTAGTCAGGCTTGGGCAAGATATACTCAAAATGACCCCGGCACCAACGTTGTGGGGACTACACAATCTAAGACAACTGATTTTAGCATACGCCGAATCCGTTTTGTTGCACAAGGTCAGCTAACAGACAGGATTTATTTCTTTACACAATTTGGACAGAATAATGATACGTATTTAGGTGCACGCAAAGCAGGAAGTTTTTTCCATGATGTCACAGCCGATTACGCTTTTATTAAAAAATATCTTTCTATAGGTATGGGACTTAATGGTTGGAATGGCCCATCACGTTTCTCAAATACATCTGTTGCAAACATTTTAGTACTTGATCCTCCTGCATATCAAGAGGTAACAAATGATACGTATGACCAGTTTGTGCGCCGACTTGGTGTTTATGCAAAAGGTAAGATTTCCAAATTGGATTACAGGATCTCTGTCGGTAAACCTTTTGTAAGTCAAACCGGTTCAGGTATTGGTGCTTTAAAAACAACTGTCGATGTTAATCCTAAAAATACAAATACTACTTTCTCTACTTTCTCTACACTTCCACCACAAATGGTTTATCAGGGATATTTTATGTGGCAATTCCTTGATCAGGAAAGCAACGCTGGACCATCTACAAATGGTACTTACCTTGGTAAGAAAAAAGTATTCAATATTGGAGCAGGGTTTTATTATCAGGATAGGGCGATGGCTCATTACTCCGATATCGCCAAAAAAGACACTGCATATCAAGCTATACAGCATTTTGCAGTTGATTTATTTTACGATGTACCTGTAAACAAAGAAAAAGGTACAGCCTTTAGTTTATATGCCTGTTATTCGAATTACAATTATGGTACTGATTTTTTAAGGGTTAGCGGTGCTAATAATGGTGCCAGTGCAGCCAACACTCAACCAGGAGTTTTAAATAACAGTATAAATACCAGCAGTTATGGTAATGCCTATGCGTATTTAGGAACAGGAAGCGTTTATTATGCACAAGTCGGCTATAAATTTAAAGATAATCTTTTAGGAGAACAAGGTACTTTACAACCTTATGCAAACTGCCAGCTTGCCAATTACGACCGACTTAATCAATCGATGTATGTTTATAATGTTGGTGTTAATTGGCTGATAAAAGGACAAGGTGCGAAACTAACTTTTGATTATCAAAATCGTCCATACTTTGTTGATGATGGTAAAGGTACTGTTAAACAACAATCAAGGTTAGGACAATTTGTTGCACAGTTTCAAATCGCTTTCTAAACAATTTGTTTAATAATTATTTTACATTGAACATGTTTTAATATAATAATTTAGATGCGATTAATTAACACGAAAAAAATTAAAATATAATTAACTTTGCCAAAAATCATAAAAATGAAAACAAATATAATCTTATTGGCATTCGCACTTTATACAAGTGTTAGCTCTGCTCAAAAATTAAAAGGAAGTGATACTGTTTTGCCTCTCGGTCAAAAAGAAGCAGAAAGTTTTATGAACAAAAACAAATCTGCTAAAGTTACTGTAACCGGTGGTGGCAGTGGTGTTGGACTTGCGGCTTTGGTTGATGGCACTACAGATATTGCCATGTCGTCCCGCAAAATGAAGATGGCTGAAAAAATGAAATTACAAGAAGAGAAGAAAGAGAGTAAAGAAGTTATTATTGCTTATGATGCGTTAGCTGTGATCGTGAATCCTACCAATAAAGTATCTCAACTTACCCGCGAACAATTGGAAGGAATATTCACAGGAGAAATTAAAAACTGGAAAGAAGTTGGTGGCGATGATTTGCAAATTGTTGTCTACTCCCGCGAATCAAGTTCTGGCACCTATGAATTTTTTAAAGAGCACGTACTTAATAATAAAAATTATGCATCATCTGTATTAGCGATGCCTGCAACAGGTTCCATCATTCAATCCATCAGCCAAACAAAAGGCGCTATTGGATATGTTGGCTTAGCATATATGGAAAAACAAGTGAAAGACGTAAAAGTTTCGTATGATAATGGTAAAACGTTTGTTGGCGCATCTATGGCAAATGCGAAAAATAAAACATATCCTATTTCCCGTCCTTTGTACTATTATTATTTAACAACATCTGAAAAAGCAGTGAAGCTATTTGTTGATTTTTGCCTTTCAACCGAAGGACAAAAAATTGTGGAGCAAGTAGGTTATGTGCCATTGGCGAAATAAAAAATAATTTATTAGCAATGCTTAAATGCGCCCCGATTAGTTTTCGGGGCGCATTTTTTTTTGATAAATAAAGTATATTTGTGGGGAGATTGAGCGTTGTTCTTCTTTGGCAGTAACATACTTAAAAATTCGTATCATTGTAACATAAACATTTATATCATATGGGCTTTTACTCAAAATACATCCTTCCAAGCTTTATTAATTTGGCTTGTAAAATAAATTCTATTACAAAGCAACGTGAAAAAGTAATTCCTTTGGCACATGGTAATATATTGGAAATTGGTGTTGGTTCGGGATTAAACCTTCCTTTTTATGATAAAAATAAAATTAGTAAACTCACAGCCATTGACCCTTCGGAAGACCTTTGGAAAAAAGTGGCAGTCGATCTAAAAAAACTTCCATTTGATTTTGAGTTTATCAAAGCTTCGGCAGAAGAACTACCTTTTGCGGACAAAAGTTTTGATACAATAGTAGTTACTTATTCCTTATGCACTATTCCAGATGCAAACAAAGCTTTAATAGAAATGCGAAGGGTACTTAAAAAAGATGGCGTTTTAATTTTTTGCGAACATGGTAAAGCTCCCGATAAGAACGTTCTTTTGGTGCAACAATTTGTAAACCCAGTATGGAAACAAATGGCTGGAGGTTGTAATCTCCATAGAAATATTCCTGAAATTTTAGAAAATAGTGGTTTTAAAATTCAAGATATAAAAAAAATGTACATTCCCGGATGGAGACCAGCTTGTTATAATTATTGGGGAACAGCAACTGCTATTTAATAGATAATCTCATCTTCGATTTTAAATAAATTGAAAGATAAATTATGAACTAACAAAATAAAAAAAATGACTGGAAAATTAAAAGTAGGAAGTATAGCACCAAATTTTTCATTTCTAACACCTTGGTCAGAAGAAAAAAATGTTTTTTACAATTTAGCAGAAGGAAAAACCAAAGTAATCTTTTTTTTAAGGTATTATGGTTGTTTAATTTGTCAACTTGACATCAAAACATTAAGAGATCAAATAGCATTATTTAAAGAAAAAAACATAGAAGTATTTCTTGTGATTCAAAGCTATAGAGAAACAATATCAAATAATACTCAAGTTGAAGATTGGCCTTTTCACATTGTGTGTGACCCAGATTCTCATATTTATAAAAAATATTTAGTGAAAGCAGGAAATGTAATCCAATTTATGCATCCCGCAGGATTATTAAAACTAATCAAAGCACTCAGTAAAGGTCATAAGCATGGGAAGTTCGAAGGTAAAGAAACTCAACTCCCTGCGGTATTTGGTATAAATTCTAAAAATGAAATCATTTATGCCCACTACGGAAAACACATTAGCGATATCCCCAATAATTCAACTATCATAAATAGTATTGCATAAAAGAACATCAATTTACATCATATAAATTATGGGAGTAAAAACTTTTTTAGCAAATCAATTAAGAAAACCCTCAGGGTGGTTTGGAAGAAAAATAGCCGGAATATTTTTAAACAAAGCCAATTCTACCTTAGAAGATATGGGTTTAAAAATTATGAATATCCAACCCTCCTCAAACATATTGGAGATCGGGTTTGGAAACGGAAGACTAATTTCCCTAATGGGTAATAAACTTACCAGCGGTAAAATTGTAGGGATCGAAATTTCTAAAGAAATGATTGCTGCTGCCAAAAAGAAAAATCAACAATTAATTACTTCAGGAAAGTTAACACTAATAGAAGCCTCATTGGATAATATCCCTGCGAAGGATGACAGTTTTGATAAGGTATTTACGGCCAACACTATTTATTTTTGGCCCAGCATTGATTTAAATATGCAAGAAATTAAAAGAACAATTAAACCCGGCGGTTTATTTTATTGTGCTATTCGAGCAAAATCTGAAATGCTTCAGCAAAGTGTAATCAGAGATAATCAAGATACCTTTGTGAACCTATTTGAGAAAGAAGAGTTAAAAATCTTCCTTGAAAAATCAGGTTTTATAAATGTAAAAGTTCAGGAGGAAAAAGGGAAACCCTTCACGAATATAATAGTACAAGGAACAAAAAAATAACCCTCGTTCGCCGTAGCGTATCAGAATAAAAAATACGTAGCAGCTGGACAGCCGCCTTAACATTTCCTTAACACAACCTTAACATTGAGCAATCATTTAAAATACCCCACTCTTTTAACTTTGTCCTTCTTTAAAAAAAAGACATCGCTTGAAAACATTTTATAAAAAATTTTTAGAAAAATTCATTGAAGGCTTGTTAATGCTAAGCAGTACCATTACTACATTAACAGTGGTACTCATTGTGTTTTTTCTCTTTAAAGAAGGAATTGGCGTATTTAATAAAAAGCCTATTGAAGAAGGTTATGTAATTGCCATTAATAAAAACAATATAGTTACAAAAATTTCCTCTGAACAAATAAAAAATATTTACGATCAAAAAATAAAAAACTGGAAAGAGATTGGCGGCAAACCCGACTCTATTATTTTATTCAGATTAGAAGATATTTCCAATTATTACAGTGATGCAGCAATTGGCGAGAATTTTGAAGGTCTTCCAAACTGCCTCAGTCGCTTGATAGATAGCGTACCTAATATCATCGCTTTTTTTCCTGAAAAATATTTAGATAAAAATTTCAAAGGCAGACAACTCGAAATTGATAAAGTAACACTCTCCGAATTTTTTGGTGGAAAAGAATGGTTTCCTACTGCACAACCTGCCGCACAATTAGGTGTGATGCCATTAATTTTAGGTACATTATGGGTCAGTCTGGGAGCTATTTTATTAGCATTACCACTCGGTTTGGCAGCATCCGTTTATATGAGTGAAATTGCGAGTGATAAAGTTCGTAGGATCATGAAGCCCTTGATCGAGCTGTTAGCAGGTATTCCATCTGTTGTTTACGGTTTCTTTGGCTTAGTAATAATTGTTCCGCTTATTCAAAAAACATTTAATCTCCCCGTTGGTGAAACCGCTTTAGCCGGCAGCATTATACTTGGTATTATGGCATTACCAACCATCATCACTATTTCCGAAGACGCTATGCGAAACACGCCGCGCGCTATGAAAGAAGCGAGTTTAGCGTTGGGCGCGAGTAAATGGCAAACCATTTATAAAGTGGTAATCCCCTACTCTATTTCAGGAATTACAGCTGGCGCAATTTTAGGCATTGGAAGAGCAATCGGCGAAACAATGGCGGTATTGATGGTAACCGGAAATGCAGCCGTAATACCACATTCCATTTTAGAACCTGTACGTACCATCCCAGCAACCATTGCCGCCGAATTAGGTGAAGCACCAAATGGAGGTTTACACTTTCAGGCTTTATTTGCACTGGGATGTATTTTATTTCTTATTACTTTAGTTATCAATCTTACTGTTGAATTTATTTCAAACAGAAATAAATATAATAAGCATTAATGGAAGCACCGGACGAAAATAAATTAGCTAAACGTAAAAAACGAAATCAATTTATTGCTTTTGGAATTTTAAAACTATTGAGCTATTCCATTGTTGCTATTTTAGTTATCATATTATCTTTCATCATATACAAAGGCATTGGGGTAATCAGTTGGGATTTTATAACTCAAATGCCGGAAGAAGGAATGACTAAAGGTGGCATCTATCCTGCTATTATCGGGACATTATGTTTGGTGGGAGGAAGCATGATATTTGCATTTCCGATTGGTGTGCTGGCAGCCATTTATATGAATGAATATGTAAAAGATGGCATCATCAAAAAAATAATTAAACAAATGACAAATAACCTGGCAGGTATTCCTTCCATTGTTTTTGGCCTTTTCGGAATGTCTCTATTTGTGAATAAATTAGGTTTTGGAGATTCTATTTTAGCAGGTTCACTCACACTCGGGTTATTAGCGTTGCCTGTTGTTATCCGTACAACAGAAGAGGCTTTAAAAGCAGTTGACAACACTTTTCGCCATGCCAGTATCGGACTTGGTGCAAGTAAATGGGAAACGACAAGCAGAGTAGTTTTGCCAATTGCATTCCCAAATATCATCACCGGGCTAATCCTTTCTATTGGTCGTGTATCAGGCGAAACAGCTCCTATCCTATTTACCGTTGCAGCTTATTTTTTGCCAAAATTACCAACAAGTATTTTTGATCAGGCAATGGCTTTGCCTTATCACTTATATGTAATTTCAACAAGTGGAACCAACATTGAAGAATCCCGACCAATTGCTTATGGTACAGCATTGGTACTTATAATAATTGTATTGATAGCTAACTTGCTTGCAAATGGCTTACGCAAGTATTTCGGCAACAAAGTTAAAATGAATTAATCCTTTTTTTTCTTTCTCCTTTTTTAAGGAGAGGGCTAGGGAGAGGTAATAAAATGAATTAAGATGTATAAAATCGAATCCAAAAATGTTGACTTTTTTTATGGCGCATCTCAAGCTTTAAAAAATATTAATATCGCTTTCAAACCAAATACTGTTACGGCTTTAATTGGACCATCGGGTTGTGGAAAATCAACTTATTTAAGGCTATTCAACCGCATGAACGATTTGATCGATAATACAAAAATTGGCGGACAAATATTGATTGATGGAGAGGACATTTATGCAAAAGGCGTGAATGTAGATAGTTTAAGAAAAAAAGTGGGAATGGTTTTTCAAAAACCCAATCCGTTTCCTAAAACTATTTTTGAAAATGTTGCTTATGGACTGCGTGTAAATGGAATTACCGATAAAAAATTTATTGAAGAACGGGTGGAAACATCAATCAAACAAGTGGTATTGTGGGATGAAGTAAAAGATAAATTAAAAAAATCAGCATTTGAACTTTCAGGCGGACAACAACAGCGACTATGCATAGCGCGTGCATTAGCGATTCAGCCATCGGTCATTTTGATGGATGAGCCTACTTCCGCTCTCGATCCAATTTCAACTGCCAAGGTAGAAGAACTGATCTATGAATTAAAAGCAAAATATACTATTGTAATTGTCACGCACAATATGCAGCAAGCTGGTCGCGTTAGCGATACTACAGCATTTTTATACATGGGTGAATTAATTGAGTATGGTAATACAAAAACAATATTTACCAACCCGAAAATAGAACGCACACAAAATTACATTACGGGACGATTCGGGTAAAATAGAATCAAGATATGAGACGCAAGAATCAAGACAAAAAACAGTAACAAAATATTTTTTTGACTTTTTAACTTTTAACTTCTTAACTTAAAATGAGCCATTTAGAAATTGAATTACAACAACTTAAAGCGGAAACAATAAAAATGTGGTCACTTGTAAATTTGCAATTGAGAAAAGGCAAAGATTCACTCATAAATTTGGATAAAGATCTGGCCCGTGAGGTGATGTTAAGCGAAAGACGCGTTAATGCTTATGAACTGAAATTAGATAGAGATTGTGAAAATATTTTTGCCCTCTTTAATCCTGTAGCAGTTGATTTAAGATGCGTGTTGGCTATTTTAAAAATTAACAATAATTTAGAAAGAACAGGTGATATTGTAGAAGGCATTGCCAAATTCGTTACAAATGTGGACAGCACTTTTGATAAAAAACTTCTTGAAATTACACGTGTCGTTGAAATGTATGAAGCAGCCATCAGCATGATGGACGAGGTTCTTGAAGCATTTGATAGAGAAAACACTTCTATTGCACGTAAAGTTTTTCAACAGGATGAATTGTTAGACGATATTAATATAAAAGCTAATGCTGTAATTGCAGACTATATCCGAAATAATCCTGAAAATATTGAAGCTGCATTATATTTACTCTCCATAATCCGAAAACTGGAAAGAGTTGGAGACCAAGCAAAAAACATGGCTGAAGAACTTATTTTTTATATAGAAGCAAAAGTGCTGAAACATCGTTCAATAAAAGAACAAAGCAAAGAGTAGGGTTTTTTTAATAGAGCAATTCAAGTCGCGAATGGAACCTGTAAATAATTTATTATGGGGTAATTTCATTTGTTTCAACCATATTACTTCTATGCCCCGCCCTATCCGTTAAAACAATATCAAATTTGATAATTGTATGAATTTTATTATAAACGGGTGGAGCTCTTAATTTCATTTTAATTTCTCCATCCAATGCCTTGTATTTACCAAGGGGAGTTATGTACTGAACCCGATCAGTGTAAAACAAAGTATCAAATTTTATTGTTCCCGGAGTAGCATCGTATGGAAGAAAGATTCCTGCGGACCCTTTATATAAATATTTCATTATTAAATCAGACTGTGATACAGTATCTCCAGCAAGAACACCAATATCTCCATCGCCATCTTTAAATCCAATGATGCAATCAGCTGAATCTATATTATACAATATAAATTGTTTGAATACAATAACCGGTATTGGTGAAAAACTCTTTTCCTTCACGCACGATGTCATCGAAGCACCAATAAGGACTAATAAAAATAGTATGTAAATAAAACGTTTCATTAATTATGAATAGAAACATAAAATTAATAATTATTTTTGGGCAAAGCAATCGGAAACTACATTTTTATAAAAATCAATCTCATAGTACATATTGAAACCTAACATCGAATCCATTTTTGGTATCACTTCTTCTGACCAATTTAAAAAAATAGCAATTGCTATTTTTAGATATCAGGCGACTGAAAATATAGTTTACCGACAATATATCAATGCATTAAAAATCAATATTGATGCAATTACTGAACTTGAACAAATCCCTTTTTTACCCATTGAATTTTTTAAAACACATGAAATAATTACAAATTCTAAACAACAAATTCTAAACAACAAACTATTCATAAGTAGCGGAACAACCGGAACCATCCAAAGCAAACATTATGTGAGCGATATAAGTATTTACGAAAAAAGCTATCAAAAAACGTTTGAACATTTTTATGGAAACATTGAAGAATACTGTGTTTTAGCATTACTTCCCTCCTACCTTGAACGCGAAGGCTCTTCGTTAATCTATATGATGAACGACTTAATTAAAAAAAGTAAACATCCCGAAAGTGCCTTTTATCTTCATAATTATGATGAGCTGCTTTTAAAATTAAAAGCCCTCAAAAAACAAAAAACAATTTTAGTCGGTGTAACGTATGCCTTACTGGATTTAGCTGAAATATTACTTCTCCATAAAGGGAGCAAAGAGAATTACAATAACCTAATTGTCATGGAAACCGGTGGCATGAAAGGGAAACGCGAAGAATTAGTGCGGGAAGAATTACACATCAGATTATGCAAAAATTTTGGACTTGATTTTATTCACAGCGAATACGGAATGACGGAACTCTTATCACAAGCATATTCAAAAGGTAATGGACTATTTAATTGCCCGCCCTGGATGAAAATATTAATACGAGATACCAACGACCCCTTTACTATTTTACCTGATAATAAAACAGGTGGTATCAATGTAATTGATTTAGCTAATATCAATTCATGTTCCTTTATTGCAAGTCAGGATTTAGGAAAATCATTCTCCAATAATTCTTTTGAAGTGCTTGGACGCTTCGATAATAGCGATATCCGAGGATGTAATTTATTGGTAGGATAAATAAGAAAAAGACATTCATTAAAAATAAAAAGAGTTGTTCAAATATTGAACAACTCTTTTTTTTATGCTATTTTAGATTATCATTATTCTATGACAATTTTCCTAATAATGCTGCCATTTTCAGATAAGTTACATAAAATTGCCAAGCCAAATCAAAAGCTTGCAATGGCTATAGTTACAGGGGAAATAGCGTCTCGGAAAAATAATAAATTATGGAATAAAACGGATAACGAAACAAAGTTTTTTCTTATTTTATCTCTCCGCCATTATTAATATCCGGCTTAATAGGTGCAACAAAACGAAGTTCCCCAGAGTTGTTTTCAGCCATCAGAATCATTCCCTGACTTTCGATGCCTTTTATTTTTCGAGGTGCGAGGTTTACTAATATAGATACTTGCTGACCGATTATATCTTCGGGTTTGTAATAGGCTGCAATACCGGAAACAACAATACGTTTATCAATACCGGTATCTATCAATAATTTTAACAGTTTATCCGCCTTAGGAACTTTTTCCGCTTCCAGAATTGTTCCCACACGAATGTCCATCTTACTGAAATCGTCGTAAGTGATTTCGGATTTGGAATTTGGAATTTCGGATTTGGAATTCAATTCATTCATTTTTTTTGAATCTTCTAATTTTTGGACCTGAGTAAAAACTGTTTCATCTTCTATTTTATCGAACAATAAACTTGCGGTATTTATCTGATGTCCTGCCAACAATAAATTGGTTCGTGTTGCATCGTTCCATTTCAAATTCCCACTTAAATTAAGCATTGTACTTAATTTTTTAGAAGTAAATGGCAAAAATGGTTCCATCAAAACTGTTAGGTTAGCGGAAATCTGTAAAGATATATTCATAACCGTCTGAACTCTTTTTTCATCTGTTTTGATTACAATCCAAGGTTCATTATCCGCTAAATATTTATTTCCTAAACGTGCTAAATTCATCAGTTCTCCTAGGGCTTCACGGAAGCGATAATGTTCAATGCTTACCGATATTTTAACAGGAAATTTACTTATTTCTTCCAATAATACTAAGTCTTCCTTTGTGTATTCATTTGGCAAAGGAACTATACCTTGATAGTATTTATGTGTTAACACCAATGTGCGGTTTACAAAATTCCCAAGTATAGCAACCAGTTCATTGTTATTTTTAGCTTGGAAATCCTTCCAGGTAAAATCATTGTCCTTTGTTTCTGGAGCATTCGCGCAAAGCGTGTAGCGCAATACATCCTGTTTATCTTTAAACTCCAACAGGTATTCATGTAACCAAACCGCCCAGTTGCGAGAGGTAGAAATTTTATCGCCTTCCAGATTCAAAAATTCATTGGCAGGAACATTCTCCGGCAAAATGTAAGAGCCTTCCGCCATTAACATAGCAGGGAAAATGATACAATGAAAGACAATATTATCTTTCCCGATAAAGTGAACCAACTTTGTTTCTTTATCTTTCCAATACAACTCCCAATCCGGAGTAAGTTCCTTCGTTGCCGAAATGTATCCGATTGGCGCATCAAACCAGACATATAAAACTTTTCCTTCAGCGCCATCAACAGGCACTTTTACGCCCCAATCTAAATCGCGGGTCATAGCGCGTGGCTGAAGACCTGAATTCAACCAACTCTTGCATTGACCAAAAACATTGGCTTTCCACTCTTTATGCGAATCAATATATGCTTCAATTTGCGGTTGCATGGTATCCAAAGGCAAAAACCAATTCTTGGTCTTTTTCATAACAGGTTTTTCGCCCGATAATGTTGATTTTGGATTAATTAAATCCGTTGCATTAAGTGTACTGCCACACTTTTCACATTGATCACCGTAGGCATTGTCGTTCCCGCATTTTGGACATGTTCCAACAATATACCTATCCGCTAAAAACTGGTTCGCTTTTACATCAAAATATTGTTCAGTGATTTCTTCCTTAAAAACGCCTTTATCATATAAAGTTTTGAAAAATTCAGAAGCTGTTTCATGATGTATTTTAGAAGATGTACGGGAATAAATATCGAACGAAATACCAAACTCTTTAAACGCATCGCCCATCATTTTATGGTATTTATCCACCACTTGCTGCGGAGTAATGCCTTCCTTTTTTGCTTTAATGGTAATGGGAACACCATGTTCGTCGGAACCGCAAATAAATTTTACATCTTCCCCTTTCGAACGTAAATAACGAACATAAATATCAGCAGGCAAATAACAACCGGCCAAATGACCAATATGCACAGGTCCGTTGGCGTATGGCAATGCAGCAGTAACGGTATGTCTTTTATAAATCAAGTTTGAAAGTTTAAAGTTTGAATTCAAAAGTAATAAGCGCGCCAAAGATAAAAATTAATCCTTGAGTAATTTCTTTTGCATGATATATGCGATACTAGATGCTCTGTTCTTCGTTATTTCTGCATTTTCTCCATTATAAAACTCATCAACCGTTTCCAAAAAAAGTTGAAGCCATACTTTAAAATCTTCATTTTTTAGGTTTAAATGAAAATGTCGTTCCATTAAATTTTGAGCATAGGCGTGTTCGGGAAATAGGGTTGCGTTCCAAAAACTATCAACTCTTGGCAAATGCTCCTTTAAATTAAGATGAACAAAATGATGTTTTATTGAGCTCACCAATAGCTTGTCATAAAAAGTTTTGATTAGCTTTGTTACATCAGTAGGCGAAAGTATATCTGTTTTTGTCATTATTGATTTTTTACAAATATCCGATTAATTTGATAAAATAATATTTTACCAATGAATTTAATTCAACCATCATACTTGAAAAATGGCGACAAAATTGGCATTGTAGCGTGTGCGAGAAAAATTTCACCCCAAGAAATGAATCCTGCTATTGAAATTTTTAAAAGTTGGGGATTGGAAGTGGTGTTGAGTAAAAATTTATTTAATGCCGATAACCAGTTTTCGGGAACAGATAATCAACGAACTGAGGATTTGCAAGCCATGTTGAACGATGCTTCTGTAAAGGCCGTAATTAGTGCCCGCGGCGGATACGGAACAATGCGCATCATTGACAAAATTAATTTTAGAGAATTTACAAAAAATCCAAAATGGATAATTGGTTATAGCGATATCACTGTATTGCATTCACACATTCATACATTAGGAATTGAAACATTGCATGCAACAATGCCCATTAATTTCACTAAAAATGAAGATGCAATTAAAACTTTGCGAAAAGCTTTGTTTGGAGAGATGCTGAACTATGAAGTTGAAACACATTCTTTAAACAGAAAAGGTAGTACAGAAGGAGAATTAATTGGTGGAAATTTGTCTTTGCTGTACGCCTTGATGGGCAGCATTTCGGATATCGATACCAAAGGAAAAATTTTATTCATTGAAGATCTGGATGAATATCTTTATCACATTGACAGAATGATGATGAATCTGAAACGAGCTGGAAAATTAAGTCATTTAACGGGTTTAGTAATCGGTGGAATGACGGATATGAAAGACAATGCCATCCCATTTGGTAAAACAGCAGAAGAAATAATTTTAGATGCCGTAAAGGAATACAATTATCCTGTATGCTTTAATTTCCCAGCCGGACATGTGGATAGAAATTTAGCGCTGTATTTTGGCAGAAAAATAAAACTGGAAATTTCTGAAAAAGTAAATTTGGGCTTCTTAATTTAAAATGGAACGCGGATGACGCAGATTGTTATGATAAAAACAAGATTTTTTTGTTATTGTATTATAACTTTTCCTATAAATAAAAAAGATATTGAAAATGCTTCAATATCTTTTTTAGAAAAATCAAAATTTTCAGTATTCTACCAAGCTTATTTTTTATCCTTTTTAGTCATAACAATCTGCGTCATCTGCGTTCTATTTACACTTTGTTATCTGCATTTCGCTTTATTATAATCCTCTTTAACGAAAGGATTATCCAAAACCTGAAAAGTTAAAAATGGCTCACCGAATAATTTACAATATCTTTCGTGATTAGCTTTCTCGGCTTTCTGTAAAGCTGTTACAAACAAATGAGTTTTCACCAATTCGGGAACCTTCGCACAATAGGATATGTAAGAAAACAATAATTGTTCGTTTGGTTTGTCTTGTTTAACAAAGTCGGCTAACAAGTTAGATGCAAATTTATAATCCTTAAAACGAGCAAAAACATATGATAATTTCAAATTGTTTTGCCATGTTGCTTCTTTCAAATTGTAAAACGATTTTATTTTTTCATTACACGCCTGAATGATCGGCTCTGAACCACTCACAGTATCAACCGCATCGATAACTTTAAACTGCCACTCAATATTTAAAGCATCCACATATTTTTTAGGGATATCACTTTTATAAAGATCGTCAATTTTACTTTGAATGGCTGCTCTCTCTTTAGTATCACCGATTGAATTATCAAATTTTAAAGCACAATAAATAGAATTAAATCCAACATAATTATTTGCAGGATCAAGTATTGTAAGCTTTTTCATTTGTTCATAATCATCGCCTTGAGCGGTGTTATTATTTGCCATGTAACGTAATACTATTTGATTATTCAGCAATCCTGAAGATTTAGCATTGTCAGGAATTTCCATTTTGCCGAATACTTCCGAAGAATATTTTTGTTCCCGAACTTGTTTTCCAATATAATACTGAATTTTGTATGCTTTTGCGATGTCTCCACTTTTGACCGCCTGATTAAATTTACTTATTGAAAATTTCTCTTCTTTCGCTCCAGATATATCATACGTAACATCCATTTTTATTTCGCCAAAGCGTTGTTTTGCTAAAAATGGTTCTAATTCAGCAGAAAGCCCTTTGGTATTTATCTCCTGAATAGCCTTTTCTTTAGACATTTTAGCCAAGGTATCGTACTTCCCGCCTTCCATGCTTAACTTAAAAAGTTCCCATGAATCGCTTGTTTTTACACTGGTAACAGCGCCTTGTTTTTGCATACTTGCCAATGCCTTGATAATACTTTCGGAACGTTTCTTTTGAAGTTTCACATTTGAAACAGAATCTCCTTCGATGGATGAATAAGCTGTAATGTAAAGACCGTTGATAATAAAATCAGGTTCTTGCAATGAGTTTAAGAAAGGAAGCATGTCCGCCTCTTTATAGTCTGATTTATTTTTTTCGAAAGGAACAGTAAAACTTAATGAAGCCGAATCCGATTTAGGAACAAATGGTGGTTTAAAATAAGCATTGCTATCGGGCATTAAAAGCATGGTGAGTGCTGTGTTTGAGCCTTGATCACCTTGTTCAACATAGGATTTCATTAATGTTTTGCATAATTTTCCATCCTGAATAATGAGCAAATTTATTTCATAAACACCTGTCAATTTTTTTGGAAGTTTACCTAATTGCACATCCAGTTCAGAAACTTTACCACCTTTTTTTTCAGGTACAATACGATTGATGCTTGCAATTTTAGGCTTGGTAACTGTTTTTGATAAAACACCTTTACTCAATAAATTATTATCCAAAATATTGTTTTCCGGATTTTCATATTGCACACTTTGAACAACATCTACAGCTAATCCATCCGTTGGTTTTGAAATCAATTGTGAAAAGGCTTTCATATTATTATATTTCAGGAAAATTTTATCATCTTCCACATACACGCCTTTTAACAATCCTTCGTAATCCTTGAATTTTTCACAGTTTTTACATGCTTTTTCATCGGCAGGTTTTATCTTTTTGTTTTTACGAGTATAACGTGTAGCTAAAGTTTTTCTCTTCTTTTTACCTGCCCCTTTATTAAACGTATTGAAACTCCCAAAGACAACGGATATGAAAGCTTTCTTTCCGGATTCGTCTATTTTAACACTAGGACTTGCATAAACAAAATTTGCGTTTGTAATAATGGTTAATTCTTTTTTACCTGTTTGCCATTTTTTAACAACAGCGTCAGCAAGCTCTGCGGGTGTAATAGGGACTTTTCCTTTTAATGCGGATAATGACAATACCAGTTCTTCAGCTTTTTTAGTTCCACCCATTGCAACCACACGTTTACCGGTAGTAGCGTATTTCCCTTTATTCGATAAATCTGCTTTACCGCTTTCTGCCATACTTTCCGATTGTATTTTACTTGCCTTAACCAGCATAGAATCGTATTCGAGAATATCTAAGTCCATTCCGGTTCGGATAGCATTTAAACCTTTGAGAATTAGCATTGAGGTACTATCAGTATTTACAGTACTTTGAGATTTGGATTCAGATTTGGATTTTTTTTGTGCAAAACTTGTAGAAGTAATAAAGGCAACAAATAAAATGAGAGCGGATTTTTTCAACATAATTACTTTTTTAAATAGGTGTTTTTTATGAGGGACTAAATAATTTAATTCATTTAGAGTATTGACACAACTAAATGATATTTGACAAATATATTTTTTTAGAATTAAAAAGAATAATTAATTAACCATCTTTTATCAACAATATAACAACATTGATAAAATTTACGGGATAGATGTTTTTATGATGAAAAAGGTTGCTTAAACGATTTCTTTTATTTTCATTGGTAGTCCATCCTTTACTCTTAGGATGGTTGAAGGATAAACCTCAGGGGCAGATTTGCCGGTATATTCAAAATCGAAATTCTGAATTACTTTCGCGATAATAATATCAGCTTCAAATAATGCAAAATTATTTCCGATGCACATTCTAGGGCCTGCAGCAAAAGGGAAATAAGCAAACTTATCCATCTCTTTCACCTCTTCTGTTTCCCAACGATTGGGCTCAAATTTATCTGCATCCTTCCAGAATTCGGGTGATCGGTGAACGATGTAAGGGGAAATTAAAACATTGGTTCCTTTTTTTATCAGGTAGTCGCCCATCCAATTGTCTTCAAGTGCTTTGCGGCCAAATATCCATACCGGCGGGAACAAGCGCATGCTTTCATTGAAACAGGCTTTGGTATATTTTAGTTGCTGTAAATGTTGAAAAGTAATTTCTCCGTTTCCAACAATATCATTCACCTCTTTTTTTAATTTTTTAAATACTTCGGGGTGTTGCGAAATAAGATAAAAGGTCCAGGTTAAGGCATTGGCAGTGGTGGAGTGGCCGGCAGTAAACACCGTCATTATTTCATCACGCAATAATTTGGGAGGCATTGATTCTCCGGTGTCTTCGTATTTAGCCATCATAAGCATGTCCAACAGATCACCCTTTGTATTCCCTTCTTTTTTTCTGTCGCCAATTATTTTGTAAATGATATCATCCAGCACTTTTCTTTCCGACTTAAACTTTAGATTGGATGAAGTAGGCACCCACAAAGGAAAATCAAAGATCCTTTTTGTTTTTACGTTTACCTCGTTACCAATAAAATGTAATGAATTGCGAATGATTTTTGCTTCGGACTTCACCTCGGCTCCCAGCATGGTTTTGCTGATGATATCCAATGTTACCTGCATCATTTCTTCTGAAAAATCAAGCTTCCCATCCTTTTTGGCAACCACTTTCCACTCGGCGATCATATCATTGGTAGAAGCAAGCATTGTTTCGAAAAGGTTGAAAATGGTCTGTTTGTGAAAAGAAGGTTGAATTAATTTTCGTTGACGTTTCCACAGATCGCCTTCACTGGTAACCAAACCTTCGCCTAATATCAATTTTAGTTTATTATATATAGCGCTTTTTACATATTGCTTTTGATTAGTTTGTAAAACAAGGCGTATGTATTTGGGATCATTAATTATAACAATATTTAAATGCAATGCTTTGATCTGGGTGATGCCCGGAAAGTTTTTGTTCATATTTTCCAAAAACATTAAGGGCCGATCTTTAATGAGACGAACATCCTTGTTGAAGAGTATATTTTTGGGACCAGGTATTTTTTTGCCTTCCATTGTTCAATAATTAATATAACCTTTTTTTAAAACACTTAAACTTTCTTTCAGCCTAGCAAATATAAATAAAATCAGGATTAAAACCTGTTTTTTTATATTTTGAACGCCCTAAATAATTCCAAAATTCGGAATTGTCAGATAATTTATTTGATAAAAAAGATTAGGAATGTTACATTTGCACCCTCAAGCAGAAAAAACGAATTAAAAATAAATCCAATTATGAGTACTACTTCTTCAACAAATTTTTTACAATCATCACTCGGAAAGAAATTAATAATGAGCCTTACAGGTTTATTTTTAATTTCTTTTTTAGTTATACATTGTTTATTAAACTCTTTTATCTTCTTTAATGATGGAGGTTTACTCTTTAACGAAGGGGCAAAATTCATGGCTGAAAATCCAATTATCCGCATTATGGAAATTGTTTTATTTGCCGGACTTATTTTGCACATGATTCAGGCTTTAATTTTAACGATGCAAAATAATAAAGCGCGTCCCATAAAATATGCCGTTCAAAAAGGAGCCGCCAACAGCACATGGTATTCTCGTTCCATGGGAATTCTAGGAAGTTTATTACTGATATTTTTAGTGGTTCATCTTGCCAACTTTTGGGTTAAATCACGCTTTACGGGATTACCGGGATTGGATGCGAATGGTAATGAAAATTTATATGCAGTAATGTTGGAGGAATTTAAAGAACCTTTGATAGTAATTGTTTACCTTTTAGGAGTGGGTTCTTTAGCCTATCACTTAATGCATGGTTTTCAATCAGCATTTCAATCGTTGGGCTGGAACCATCCTAAATATACCCCTTGTATCAAAGCTATTGGATTGTGGTTCTCAATTATTATTTCAGTAATTTTTGCTGCAATGCCACTATCAATATTTTTTGGTTGTATAAAATAAAAGTCTTACAAACACAGTCTTGAGTCTTTAGTATTAAGAACAAAACATACTAAATACTAACGACTAAATACTAAAATTAAAATATGTCAAAATTAGATTCAAAAATTCCTGAAGGTAATTTAGAGCAAAAATGGGATAAGTATAAATCCTCTGTTGCGCTTGTTAATCCTGCAAATAAAAGAAGTTTAGAAATTATTGTGGTGGGTTCGGGTTTAGCCGGGGCTTCAGCAGCATCTTCTTTAGCTGAAATGGGATACAAAGTAAAAGTATTTTGTTTCCAGGATTCTCCGCGAAGAGCACATTCCATTGCTGCTCAGGGAGGTATTAATGCTGCAAAAAATTATCAGAATGATGGTGATAGCACTTACCGTTTATTTTATGATACTATTAAAGGTGGTGATTATCGTGCAAGAGAAGCAAATGTTTATCGCCTGGCTTCTGTTAGTGCAAATATTATTGATCAGTGTGTTGCAATGGGAGTGCCACTAGCACGCGAATACGGTGGTATGTTGAGCAATCGTTCATTCGGTGGAACGCAGGTGCAACGTACATTTTACGCAGCCGGACAAACAGGACAACAATTATTATTAGGTGCATATAGTGGATTAGAAAGACAAGTAGGTTTAGGAACAGTTGAAATGTGTTCCCGTCATGAAATGCTTGATGTTGTTACCATCGAAGGTAAAGCACGCGGCATCATTGCACGTGATTTAGTTACAGGTAAATTGGAGCGTCATTTTGGTCACGCTGTTTTATTATGTACAGGTGGATACGGAAACGTATTTTATTTGTCAACGAATGCAATGGGTTGCAACGTAACCGCTGCATGGAAAGCAACTAAAAAAGGAGCTTTCTTTGGTAATCCTTGTTATACACAAATTCACCCTACATGCATCCCTGTATCAGGTGATCACCAATCAAAATTAACATTGATGAGTGAATCACTTCGTAACGATGGACGTATCTGGGTTCCTAAAAAAGCAGGTGATACCCGCAAAGCAAATGAAATTCCGGAAGAAGAAAGAGATTATTATTTAGAACGCAGATATCCTGCATTTGGGAATTTGGTGCCACGTGACGTTGCTTCACGTGCTGCCAAAGAACGTTGTGATGCAGGTTTCGGAGTAGGTAGCTCAAAAATGGCTGTATATCTGGATTATAAAGCTGCTATTGATCGTTATGGAAAAACACAAGCAAAAAAATTAAACGTTACTAACCCTACTGCTGCCCAATTACGTGAATTCGGTAAACAAGTGGTAGAAGAAAAATATGGTAACTTGTTTGAGATGTACAAACAAATTACCGGTGAAGATCCGTATGAATTGCCAATGCGTATTTATCCTGCGGTACATTATACAATGGGTGGATTATGGGTGGACTATAATTTAATGACCACCGTTCCAGGATTATATTGTTTAGGTGAAGCTAACTTCTCTGACCATGGTGCTAACCGCCTTGGAGCATCTGCATTGATGCAAGGTTTAGCTGATGGATTCTTTGTTATACCTTACACAATTGGTGCATATTTATCGAAAGAAATTAGTGTGAAACCTATTTCAACTGATCACGAAGCATTTGTTGCTGCCGAAAAAAGTGTTCAATCGATCATCGATAAATTATTCGCCATTAAAGGAACAAAATCGGTTGACCATTTCCACAAACGTTTAGGAAAAATAATGTGGGATAAATGCGGAATGGCCCGCAACGAAAAAGGATTAAAAGAAGCTATTGTGGAAATTCGTCAATTACGTGAAGAGTTCTGGAAAGATGTTCGTGTGTTGGGAACAGCAAATGAACTAAACTCTGAATTGGAAAAAGCAGGCAGAGTAGCTGATTTCCTTGAACTTGGTGAATTAATGTGCATTGATGCATTAAACAGAACGGAATCTTGTGGTGGCCACTTCCGTGAAGAATCACAAACAGATGAAGGTGAAGCTTTGCGTAAAGATGATGAGTTTGCTTATGTTGCAGCATGGGAAAATAAAGGGGATTACACCTACGAATTACACAAAGAAGAATTGAAATTTGAATCGATTAAAATTGCTGCTAGATCTTATAAATAAATAAAAATATGAGTCAAGGAAATATGAATTTAACGCTAAAAGTTTGGCGTCAGAAAAATGAAAAAGACACAGGTAAAATTGTTGATTATAAAGTAAGCGATATATCTCCTGATATGTCATTTCTTGAAATGTTCGATGTGTTGAATGAACAACTTATCTCAAAGGGAGAAGAGTCAATTGCATTCGATCATGATTGTCGTGAAGGAATTTGCGGTATGTGTAGCATGTTTATCAATGGTCAGCCTCATGGGCCAAACAAAGGTGTTACTACCTGCCAGTTGCACATGCGCTCTTTTAAAGATGGCGATACCATTGTTGTAGAACCATGGAGAGCAGCTGCCTTTCCGGTAATAAAAGATCTTACAGTTGATCGTTCTGCATTTGATAGAATAATATCTAAGGGTGGTTTTATATCTGTAAACACAGGTAATGCGCAAGATGCGAACAATATTCCTATCCCGAAAACGGATGCTGATGCCGCATTCAGTGCGGCTGCATGTATAGGTTGCGGTGCATGTGTTGCCACTTGTAAAAACTCTTCAGCGATGTTATTTGTTGCTGCGAAGATCTCGCAATTTGCTTTACTTCCACAAGGACAAGTAGAAGGTATTGCCCGTGCTAAAAACATGGTTGCACAAATGGATGCAGAAGGGTTTGGTAATTGCACCAATACAGGTGCTTGCGAAGTGGAGTGCCCGAAAGGGATTTCATTGGAAAATATTGCACGCATGAATCGCGAATTTTTTATGGCAAATATTATGGAATAATTTTATTTTATTAAAGAACCCCATTTGTAAATTACAAATGGGGTTTTTTGTTTTTATCAATTACTACGAAAAGTATATGAAACCCTGCCTGACATAACAAAAAAAGGTGTTGAGGATTCTCCTTCCGGAACATTTTGAGGAATTGTATAACTAGGTGTTAACCCTACAGCAAATTTTTTGATTTTATAATTAACATTCAAATACAGAATGTAAGCAGTAAGAGTAAAAGTAGTTACCTGTTTTTGGTATTTTGTATGGGCTGTAGCGTCCAATTTTCCTTTATAGGCCGCATAAAAATTCTGGGTTCCTAAAAGAACATCCGCTTCCGGTGAAGCGGTGAGTTTCCTTCCTTCTTTAAAATAAAAATAAAAATAATGCGTGTTCGCAAAGGTTAAAGTATAATCTTTGGTATGTTTAGGAATCGCTTTTCCTTTATTTGAATTTTTGGGATTGTCTGCATTAATATCAAATAATAATTGTGAGTACAAAATATCCCAATCGAAACCAACCGAAGTGTTCAGGTCACTTTTTACTGCTGATTTTAAGCGAGCAACACCAGAATCATAAAAATAATGCATATAAGAAATAGAGCCATCCCATTGATCAGAAAAGTTAAAAATCCATCCGGCTCCTGCATCTAATTCGTCAAATACTTTTTTAATTTTCCCTGTGGGAACATCCACTAAACTCACTTGTGTAAAGAATCCAGACTTCCCGATGTATTTGAAAAATGGCGAGAGAATGGGAATATTGGTTGTATTTTTTCTTCCTTTAAAAGTATTTTCGCTTGAGTAATCCAGAGCTATTTTAAATTTCCGATATTTTTTTTCAAAACTGGTTGTGTCAGATGAACTAGTTGTATCTATTATATTACCATAAGAATGCATGATAAAAAAGAAGGAGAGGTTGAGGAATGATAACGATACTTTCATACAGCATTAAAAATAAACCAAATTTAAACAATCATTTATCCGAATAATTATTTTTTTGATTAAATTTATTAAAAAAAAGAAGCCCAATGTAATAATTGGGCTTCTTTTTTTGTTTGCAGAAAATTATTTTTTTTCTCCTGCTCCTTTGTGCTCTTCATGTTTTCCTTCATGTTTTCCTTCATGTTTCATTTCCTTCTTTTCTTCTTTTTTTCCTTCTTTTTTTTCTTCTTTTTTTCCTTCTTGAGCCAATACAGCAGTTGAAATAAAAAGTGCAACCGCTAAGGTTGATGCGAAAACTGTTACTTTTTTCATGGTTTTGTTTTTTTAGTTAAATTTTAATTAGTTGGTAGCAAAGCAACAATTAAATAATACTACTTTCAAATTAATATTGTTAAATAAGGTTAAAACTCCAACTATCTCATCAAATTAATATGACCTTCAGTTACCATTTCTTTATCACGAAATGAAAGCGCATTGACTTTATAAACATAGGTATCGTTGTTTTGTAACATTCCTTTATAATAACCATCCCATCCTTCTTTCAATTCAGAAGTTTTAAAAACCAACTCACCCCAACGGTTGTATATTTCAAAACTCACTAAATCTTTAATTCCCCAACCGTCCACATAAATAATATCATTCACCCCATCTCCATTGGGAGTAAAAGTGCTGGGTAATTTAACAGTTGTTTCCGGAAAGATATGAATATTAAAAATAGCAGTTGCAGGCGGACATCCAACAATATCATGCATAAATGATGAATAGGTAATATCATACAAAGGTTGTTGAACTTGTGGGTTGGAACAGGTCAAACAACTTAAACCTGCTGTAGGAGTCCAATCAAATAATACCATTCCATTTTGATTATTGATAGGTAAATTAACATATTGTCCGATAACAATTGATGTATCCCAAGTATAATTATGTAAAGGGGCAGGCACTAAAACCACAGCTGTATCGGATGTGGTGCATCCGCTACTCGCTATTGTAGCAGTTACATAATAATTATTATTACCTGCAGTTGATGCAATAAAGGTTGGATTATAAATATTTGCATTGCTTAATCCAACGATTGGTTTCCATGAGTATGTGAAAGCAGGATTCGGAATGGTAACAGATAGCTTGGCTGTATCATTCATACAAACAGAGTCTCCAATTGCCGTTACTTGAGGCACCGGGTTTACTATCACTACCTTTGTCATCGTATCTTTACAGCCATAGGTGGAATTCCTTACAGCTAATGAAATACTAAAAGTTCCGGTAGTCTTGTAAAAATGGCTGATAGTTGAAGGGGTAGTTGAAGTTGAATTGTCTCCTAATGTCCATGAATAAACATCGGCACTCTTGGATGAATCTATTAACAAAATAGGAGTTCCAAAACAAATTGTAGAATCATTATCTAAAACGGAGTTACGTCTAAAATCAGCCTTCACATAATGTATATTAACCAGCTTAGCAACCGGCCAAGCACAACCACCCTGACCTTTAACTATTAAAGTAGCCTTTGTATTTCCTGATGGTGGGAGAAAATTATAAACGTGGCTTGTTGGATTGGTGCTAATTACACTTGTATCTCCATCACCATAAAACCAAGTATAATTTACAACATCTACAAAGTTTTTACCGGTAAACTTAATGGAATCTCCTTTGCAAATACTGGCTGTATCCATATCAAAATCCCCTCTGGGAGCAACAACCAAATACGGTTTTACCAAGGTGTCGGCACAACCATTTGTAGTAATTGCAGTTAATGTTACTGAATAGGTTCCATGAGTAGCAAATGTTTGTCCATCAGGAGATGCATTTGCAGTATTAATAATAGAATCGTTAGAGGTTGTTATTTTCCAAAGAGTATTTAAAGGCATGCTAAAAATTCCGACTTTAGAAGAATCATAAAAGCTAACTGAAGTAGGAGCACAAAGAACATTACCAACAATTGGATTTGTATAAAAACCAGCTGTTGGATAGTCCTGAACAGTTACTGTTTTAGTAGTTGAGTCATTACAACCGGAAGCAATTTCTGTATAATAAAGTTTAACAGTATATGCTCCTGAACTCAAATAAGTGTGAGTATTATTATTCCCGGTAACATCAGGTCCTTCACTAAAATCCCATTTATAAGAAAGTCCGGAGGCATGCTGAGTAGTGAAATTAGAAGCGCTAAAAGTGATGGGTGATCCCAAACAAATGTTGGGCGATGGAGATGCTGTAATAGCACTGACTCCGGAAAGATTATATATACTAATATTTTGACTTGATGTACTCACACACCCTAATGTAGTGGTAAATGTTAGTGAAGTTACTATGGGAGAACTCGGTGCTGAAGGATAAATATGTTTAGGGTTTTGAACACTATCAATCGCTCCATCACCAAATGTCCATGCCCACTTTGTTATTGTGGTGTCTGTAGGTCCTGGAGGAATTTGGCTGATATCAGTAAACTGGATGGTATCGGGCGTGCAAATAATAGCATCACTGATAGTGTATTTAGCAAGTGTTTGATAAACTTTAATTGTATGTATTATTGTATCCACGCAACCGTTAATATCCTTTACAACAAGACCAACAGTTTGATTTCCGGTTGTCGTAAAACTGATTTGAGAAATAGGCAAAGCCGTTGTAATCGGGCGTACCGTGGAGTCGCTGAATATCCAAGTGTAACCGCTATAGCAAGCCCCGTAAACATCAGTAGATGCAGAAGCATCGAATTTATATTGCACCCCATAACAAATTGGGGTATCGGATGAAAAATTTGATTTGATTTTTTTTACATGAACAATGGCAGTATCTTTTGAAGGAGCGCAAGAACCTGTAGCAGTTAAAATAACCTGATAGTCTCCTGAAGCAGTATATGTATGAGTAAATACACCGGTAGTTGTTACAAGTGGTGTACCATCATCAAAATCCCAACTTAAGCCTGTAGCACTTTCGCTTTTATCTGTGAATTGAACAGCGTAAGATGAAACGCCGCATGTTGTGAGATAATCAAAATGAGCAATCGGACCTTTTACAGTAATATAATTTGTTTTCGTAACAGTGGTTAAACAGCCATTGTAATCGGCAGTTAAAGTAATAGATTGCAATCCCGTAGAATCGTCAAAAACGAATGAAGGGTTGGGATTTTGAAAGCAATCGGAAAGAAATTCTCCATTCGATGAATAATTCCACCCTGTAACACCTGTGGTATCCGTAGGATTGAGAGTAAATGCAACAGTTTCTCCGGGACAGATACTTGTTTTATCGGCTGTAAAGCTAAATGTTTTAGGACCTCCAACAGAAATAGTAATTGCATAGGATGTATCATTGCATCCATGATTATTAGTGGCGATCAGCACTACATTGTATTTTCCCGGTGTTGCGTATGTATGCGGATGTGGATTTTTATTTATTCTATGGTCGATAGGTGATCCATCACCATAATTCCAATCCCATGAAACAATAGGTTCTGTAGGTGTATTGGATTTACTTGAATC
This sequence comes from Bacteroidota bacterium, assembly GCA_003151815.1. GTDB lineage: Bacteria > Bacteroidota > Bacteroidia > 2-12-FULL-35-15 > 2-12-FULL-35-15 > 2-12-FULL-35-15. The sequence goes on from PLYN01000049.1 coordinate 49,270, forward strand.
ATAAAATGTAACCTTGAGCGGAGCGCAACCTTGAGCGGTATCGGGCTGAAATCTTGCCCAAACCAAGTGAATAGTATCCTTGGCTGTATATGTTGCAATACATCCCGAAGTGGTTGTGATCGTTAAAGTATTGTCAAATACCTTTCTGCCACGTTTGGAGTAAATAGAATCCGGAATAGAGAATATATGATTTGGATTTTTAACGATGCTTGTTTTCAAATCGCCAAAAACCCAAAACCAGCTTTGTACTGCACTTGTTGAGGTTCCGGTGAACTGGATGGATCGTGGTTCTGAACAACTATAGGTAGGATTTGAAGTGAAGTGTACAATAGGATTTTCTATGAAGATTGAAATGGTATCACTATCAGAACATGATCCACTAGGTGAAAATGTTTTTAATATTACCTTATGGATTCCAGACGTAGAATAAGAAATATTTGGTTCAAATGCAGTAGAAGAAATTGTGGAAGCGCCCGCATCAAAGGTCCACTGGTAATTTCCTGAAACACCTACAGGGGAGGTGTTATTTAATGAAAAAGGTATATTGATACACACAGTGTCAGGCATCGTAAACTTGGCTGTAGGTTTTCCAATTACTGTTGTTTGTGTTACTGAACTTGAACAATTATTAGTATCGGTTACGGTAAGTTTGGTTGGGAAATTTCCAACAACACCATACGTTTGTGGATCCGGAACAAGCTTATTGGTAACCGGTCCGGTCCAGGCATAGGTTAAAGGAATTGAAGATGGAGAAGAAGAAGTATTTGTAAAAGTAACTGTATATGGAGGATTGCAAGCAATTGCAGGATTATCGGGAGAAGTAGTAAAAGCTGCTATTGGTGGAATGGATGTTGAAATAAATTTTGGAAAAACCCGAGTAGTATCACATGTAACAGAACTTGTATTGATACTGAGGGTTACATCAAAAACTCCTCCTGAAGCGTATGAATGATTTTTGGGATTGCCTGTACCACCGCCAGTTCCATCTCCAAAACCCCAGCTGTATGTATTAACCGTAATCCCGGGAGGAGCAACGACGTTAGCAGTCAAGGAAACATTTAATGGCGCACAGCCCTTGGTGAAAGGACTTGCCGTAATATGCATACTCGGCTTATTATAAACATGTATTATGATTGAATTCCCAACAATTGCACCCCCTACACCTTGCCTAAATATAACGGTATACGTGCCGGCACTAATATATGGATTGGTTGGGTTTTGATTTGGTGAACTTGTAACGTTACCAAAATCCCAATAATAAGGTCCGGCACCAGCCGCTGCGGGTGCTGTAAAATTAACCGTCAAAGGAGCGCAACCATCCGTTACGCTGGCTGTTTGAGCGCTTATTAAATTTGTAATTACAAGTGCTAAAAATACAAGAGATAATTTTATTTTCATTATTACATGATAAAGAATAGGTCAAATTTAAACCATTTTTGCTAATAGAAATAATAAAAATAAACTTTTTAAGTATATCATAAAAATTACAATGTATTTATTACATTTGCTTATTCTAAAAAAAGATGAAATGAAAAATACAATGTATTTATTGATCTTTCTTGCAGGATTTTCAAATTTGGTTGTTGCCCAAACAACCGACAGATTGCCCTGCATTGAAAAAAAATTTTCCATTGTTGCTCATATTGTAAAAGACAGCTTGGGTATCCCCGGATATACAAAAGCTGACATATTAAAAGATGTCGATTCATTAAATAAAAATTTTGCTCCCATATGCGTTTCTTTTGAAGTTTGTGAATTTCAATACATTGATAATTTTGAGTATCTAACAGTAGATTCGGCAAAAGAATGGAAAGAAATGCAAGTACTCTATAATTTAAAAGACAGAATAAACATCTATTATGTAAAAACAATAATTGCTCCTGCAGGTACCGGATTTTCCACACAAAGCGGTATTACCGATTTTAATAATGGTGGAATTGTTATTGGTACCAAAGGAGAAAGAGTTCTATCACATGAAATGGGACATTATTTTGGATTGTATCATACTTTCGAAACCAAATTTGGAAACGAATTGGTGAATGGTTCTAATTGTGCAACTACGGGAGATAAAATTTGTGATACTCCCGCAGACCCTAATGGCACTATTGATGGTTCTTGTAATTTTACTTCCATGCAACAAGATGCCAACGGTAAATATTATAGTCCGATGGTAAATAATATAATGTCATACTATCCTGATATTTGTGCATGCAAACCAGGATTTACGCACGACCAATATAAAAAAATGGCGAATATTTATCTTGGTAAAATTGGAATGTGGTAATGAAAAAACTTTTTACTTTAATATTAATTAGTGTAGGTTTTTATAATGTTTTAACTGCTCAGGACATTCATCTTTCGCAGTTTTACAATTCCGACCAATTATTAAATCCTGCTAAAGTGGGTGATTTTGATGGTGATTACCGCGTTACCGCCAATTACAGAAATCAATGGAATACTCAAACTTTACAACCTATCACTACCTCTATTCTTTCTTTTGATAAAGGGTTTCATTATTATTCGCATCAAATTGATGGTGGAATTTTAGTTGCCAGAGATGGGTTTTCAGGTTTCCAAACTGTAACTACAAAAATTCTTTTGTCAGCCGGTTATAGTTACCAATACAAAGAAAATAAATTCAGGTTCGGCATTCAACCGGGAATCGTTTTTAACAGTACTGACCTATCCAGGCAAACATACCCTGATTCATGGAACTTCGGAACAGGTAATTTCGATATTCAAACTAAGGAAAGTAAAAATGCATCTGCAAAATATTTCGACTTAAATATTGGAACTCAATGGAGCAGAAAATTTAAAAAATTTGAACCTAAGGTTGGTTTTGCAATAAATCATATTAACCGCCCAAAAGACACTTACTTTTCAGCCACTTCAGAACGAATGAGAGCAAGAAAAGTTTTTCATGCTGAAGCTAATTACCCGCTTACTGACAAAATTACCTTGCAGCCAAAATTACTTTTTATGTGGACAGACAATGCCAATGATATGGTTTTCGGAGCCAACGTTAAACATGCTATCAATAATAAAAGCATCCCAAGTGTTTATTGGGGAGCTCATTACCGCCATGGTATAAACCGCTTGGTGGATGCAGTAATTCCAACTGCCGGTTTTAAATATAAAAAATTTGATTTTGGTTTTAGTTATGATGTAAATGTTTCATCACTTAGTAGAAATACAGAACTCAAAACTACATTTGAGTTTTCATTAATATACATTGCTGCCAGTTCAAAATCAAGATACATAACCTTACCTTGCGATAGGTACTAAATTAAGTTTAAAGTTCAAAAGTCAAAAGTTCAAAATAATTTATATCAATAAAGAGCAATTAAGGTTATGTTAAAACAATTTTTTACTTTCTTATTTTTTTTAATCACAATCTTCAGTTTTGCTCAGGAAAAATCCATTGATGTGGATAATAAAAAAGAAGGTCAACTAAGAAATTTAGCTAAAGAAGCTGAACGAACAGGAGAACCTTACCTCGCTTTAGAATACTATAAACAAGTAGCTATTCTGGATACCTCAGATATTAAAAATCAGTTACATTTAGCCGATCTATACAGATATACCAGAAATTATATTGAAGCTGAAATATATTATCAAAAAGTTTGCAATAAACATTCGGATGATTATCCTGATGCGCTCTTTTATCTTGCAACCATGCAGAAGGCAAATGGCAAACATAAAAAGGCAATCGAAACATTAACAAAATTCAAAAAGATTGCTAAAAAAGCAGAAAATCAAAGTTTAAAAAGACTTGCCGCTACGGAATTAGAAGGGTGTAATTTAGCTATTTCATATAAGGATTCAGTTGTAAAGTCTGTAGTAGCTTCACTGGGTAAAAAAGTAAATAATCCTCATATTGATTTTTCACCAATTCCTTTAACAGACGACAGAATAATTTTTGGTTCATTAAGAGAAAAAGAAGAAAAATTTTATAAGGTTGAAGAAAAAGATAGTCTGAAACTTCCGACCAGAAAATTTTATGTAGCTGAAAAAAACGATGACAATTGGGAATTTTGGGGAGAATGGGAAGGTCCTTTTAACTCCGACAATGTTGACGTTGGAAATGGAACTTTTTCTATTGACCGAAACAGATTTTATTTTACAAGATGCGCTCCCAACTGGCAATATAAAGTTATCTGCAAAATTTATTATTCGGACAAAGTAGGTGAGAATTGGGGGGAACCTCAATTAATGAACGAAGACATAAATGTCCCTGACCACACCTCTTCACATCCTACAATAGGAAGAGAATCAAAAAACAATCAGGAAGTAATTTATTTTTCTTCCGATAGAGAAAATGGCAGAGGAGGTTTGGATATTTGGTATTCCGAATATGACAAACGCAAAAAAGTTTTTAAGACACCTAAAAATGCAGGCGCTAAAATAAATTCTGTAGGTACTGAAACTACACCTTATTTTGATTTGAAAACAAAAACATTGTATTATAGTACCGATGGCAAACCAAATATTGGCGGATTGGATATTTATAAATCGCAAGGAGAAACTAATAAATGGCTACCTTCTGTGAATTTAGGTACACCTATTAACTCCTATGCTGATGATCTTGATTTTGCATTAAAACCATCCGCAAAAGGCGGATATTTAGTATCTAATCGTGCGGGAGGACAAACTCTATACAATGCCACATGTTGTGATGACATTTACGAATTTCTTTATTCCGATTTTATTGAGTTGGTTTATTCAGGAAAAATTCTTGATAAAGAAACCAAAGAATGTATAACCGGAGATGTCAACCTAAATGTTTATATTGTTAGTGAAGATGACAAATATTTATCCGAAAGTGTAAATATGAAAGATTGTAATTATTTATTAAAATTAAGACCCGGATTCAAATATTTAATTGAAGTTAACAAAGACGGCTACTTCAACAATAACATGGAAGTTTCTACCTTAAAAGCTCTTAAATCGGATAGCATAAAACGTAATATGGATATAGAAAAATTACCTGAAAAACCAATGGTTATTCAAAAACTAACTTATGACTTTAATAGCGCTCAACTGTCTCAGGATTCAAAAAATATTTTAGACACAACACTTGTAATATTATTGAAAAAAAATCCGGATATAATGATAGAAGTATATTCACATACCGACAATAAAGGTTCCGATGAATATAACATGAAACTTTCTCAACAAAGAGCTGAAAGTGTTGTTAACTATCTTACTGCGAAAGGCTTCAATAAAAACCGTTTCAAAGCCATCGGTTACGGTGAAACATTGCCTCTCGTACCAAATGAAAATCCGGATAAGAGTGATAATCCTTCAAACAGACAAATAAACAGAAGAACAGAGTTTAAAATTACCGGTAAAATTGATCCTAACTCGATTGATTATGATTACGAAGAAGCGGGCGATAAAGAAACAAAAAAAGATAAAAAATAAAACCAAAACCCTTTAGGGTTTAATTTAAAAAAAAGCCATTCTTCAATTAGGATGGCTTTTTTTTAAGAACAATAAAAAAATATTACAGATTTTTAAATTATGAAAAGAACGAAAGTAAAAGAACTGTTAAACTCAACAACGTATGGTGCCGAAATAAAATTGCAAGGCTGGGTGCGGACCTTTCGCAATAACCAGTTTATAGCTGTGAATGATGGTTCAACAATAAATAATATACAGGCTGTTGTAGATTTTCAAAACATGGATGAAGCCCTGTTAAAAAGACTTACAACAGGTGCTGCTATTTCTATCACTGGAGAATTAATTGAATCGATGGGTAAAGGTCAGAAGGTGGAGGTTAAAGTAAAACACTTGGAAATATTAGGTGATAGCGATGCTGAGATTTTTCCATTACAACCGAAGAAACACAGCCTGGAATTTTTGCGTGAGATCGCTCATTTACGTTTTCGTACCAATACCTTCAATGCAGTTTTTAAAGTGCGTCACGCCCTCGCATTTGCCATCCACCAGTTTTTTAATGAGAGGGGTTTTGTTTATTTACACACTCCGATCATCACTGCATCCGATGCGGAAGGAGCCGGAGAAATGTTTCGTGTTACAGCGCTCGATTTTGATAATCCACCACGAACAGAGGATGGCAAGGTGGATTTTAAACAGGATTTTTTTGGTAAATCCACCAACCTTACTGTTTCCGGTCAATTAGAAGGAGAATTAGCTGCTATGGCACTGGGAGAAATTTATACTTTCGGTCCTACATTCCGTGCCGAAAATTCAAATACTACCCGCCATTTGGCTGAATTCTGGATGATAGAGCCGGAAGTGGCTTTCAATGATTTGCATGATAATGCTCAACTCGCAGAAAGTTTATTACAATATGTTATTCAATATGCTTTAGAAAATTGTGCGGATGAAATTGAATTTTTAAAGAACCGATTGCTGGAAGAAGAAAAATCAAAACCGCAAGACGAACGTTCTGAAATGGATCTGATCACTAAGCTGCACTTCTGCTCTACAAGCGACTTTGAAAGATTAACGTATACGGAGGCTATAGAAATTTTAAAAAATTCAACTCCAAACAAAAAGAAAAAATTCAAATATATCATTGAACATTGGGGTGCTGATCTGCAAAGTGAACATGAACGTTATTTGGTGGAAAAACATTTTAAAAAACCGGTTATCTTAACCGATTATCCGAAAGATATTAAATCGTTTTACATGCGCTTGAACGATGATGGAAAAACTGTTAGAGCGATGGATATTTTGTTTCCCGGTATTGGAGAAATAATTGGTGGTTCGCAACGTGAGGAACGTTTAGATTTTCTGGAAAAACGTATGGAAGAAATGCACATTCCAAAAGATGAATTATATTGGTACCTGGATACACGCCGTTTCGGAACCGCGCCACATGCTGGATTTGGTTTAGGTTTCGAACGATTGGTTTTGTTCGTTACCGGAATGACTAACATACGCGATGTGATACCATTTCCAAGAGCACCCAAGACAGCTGAGTTTTAAACATGACCTCTACAAAAACCCTTATTCAACAATTGCAACAAGGCGATAAAAAAGCGCTGGCACGTTGCATTACCATTGTTGAAAATGAATTAGATGGCTACAAGGAAATTTTAACATCGCTAAAATTCGATCACAACATTCCTGTTATTGGCATCACCGGTCCTCCGGGTGCAGGTAAAAGCACATTGATAAATGGTGTCATTAAAAAATTGACAGATCAGGGCAAATCAATTGGCGTTATAGCCATTGACCCTACATCCCCTTTTAATTATGGCTCTTTGCTTGGCGATAGATTACGCATGGCCGAACATTTCACCAACGAAAAAGTATTTATCCGTTCTATTGCAACACGAGGTTCACTGGGTGGATTATCGGCAACCATCATTGAAATTGTAGATGTGATGCGCGCTTTTGCCTTTGATTATATTATTGTAGAAACAGTAGGTGTTGGTCAAAGTGAAGTAGAAATAGTTGGTTTAGCGGATACAACTATTCTTGTATTGGTTCCTGAATCGGGCGATGAGGTGCAATCTATAAAATCAGGTGTGATGGAAATAGCCGATATATATGTTATAAATAAATCGGATAGAGATGGCGCAAATACATTTATGAAAAATATAATTCAGTTGGCTCATTCCAAACCAATAAGTGATTGGAGCATTCCGGTAATAAAAGCTGTTGCGACAAAAAACATTGGTGTTGATGAATTGATTGCTGCGATTAACAAACATCATTCTCTGGGAATGAATGTAAAACGTCCGTATCTATTGACTGAAAAAGCATTCCGCATTATTCAAAATCAGATGATGAAAAGTGTTTCGAAAAAAGAATTGAAACAACAAATTGAAAAGGAATATAAAAAAGCGGGTTTTAATTTATATCGTTTTGTAGAAGAAAAATTCATAAAAAAATAAGACATAAATTTCACGAATAATTTCTGATTTCATTATTAATCCCCCTAGCCCCCTTTAAAAGGGGGAATAGACTCCCATACGATTTTACAAACACCACAATTCGTTAAATTCGTTTCAAGACTTTTTATTTTAAGCGACTACTCAATACCAATATGCATCAACGCATCGCCTTGATTAATTACTGCCTGATTATTAATACCTAAAATATATCCGTCGGTAGGCGAAATTAATTTCTCTTCATGCTCACCATAAGGATCGCAGATCATTCCAATAATTTCATCTTTTAAAATGCGTGAACCATTTATTTTAGAAGTATGAAACAAACCAGATGTTCTTGCACGAACCCATGTTGATCTGTTCAACAATATTGTCGGATTTTTAGGCAAGTTTAATTCAATCATTTTTAAATGTTTCATAAGGCGCAAACAACCATTCATGCCTTCGCTGATAGACACATAATCAAAACGAGAGGATTCCCCTCCTTCAAAAACCAAGATAGATTTTCCTTTTTTAGCTGCTTCATTTCGTAATGTTTTTTCACGGAAGGGAGAATTTAAAATAAATGTAGGAGAGAATTTTTTTCCCAATTCCAGATTGGTTTCGTTATTAAAAACACAACGTAGTTGAGGGAAATTATTAATTTTTGCACCACCTGTATGGAAGTCGATACCGAAATCAATTTGTGGAAAAATTTTATTCATTAAGTCGTATGCTATCCTGCCACCCAATGAACCATTTTTTTTACCGGGAAAACAACGATTCAAATCTCTGCCATCCGGCAGATCGCGGGTACCGGATAAAAATGCAATAATATTAATGACCGGAATAGCAATGATACTACCGCAAATCGGATTTCGCACATCTTCTCTTGAAATAAGTTGTCGGACAATTTCGATACCGTTAATTTCATCCCCATGCATGCCTGCCAGCAATAACAATACAGGTCCGGGTTTTTTAGATCGGTATATATAAACAGGGATCTCAATGATGGTTTTTGTGGGAAGTTGATACAAATTCAAATTCAATGTTGCAGAACTTCCGGGTTCAATATCGATTCCGTTTATTTGAATTGTTTTGTGTTCATAGATCATGCGCCATCACTTAAAAAATTTAACCACATAGAAACATAGGTTTTACGCTTGTTATAGTTTTTAATTAAGTAACACAAAGATCATTGAAGCCGTGCTTCAATGCTATGATTTTCTATTAAAACTTTATTAAATTTTTTCTATGCAACTATGTGGTTCAAAAATATTACACACCAAAATTAAATTCATTACGCTCCACATATTCAATAATTTTTTCAGCAATGTCAATGCCGGTAGCTCTTTCAATTCCTTCTAATCCGGGCGATGCATTTACTTCCATAACCAAAGGCCCGCGCGATGATCTCAACATATCAACACCTGCAATTGCCAAACCAAGTTTTTTAGCTGATTTTATTGCTGTTTCCCTTTCTTCTTTTGTTAACTCAACAACCTCTGCACTTCCGCCACGATGTAAATTACTACGAAATTCGCCGGGTAATCCTTGACGTTTCATTGCACCAACAACTTTTCCATCTACTATAAATGCTCTGATATCAGCGCCACCGGCTTCTTTTATAAATTCCTGAACTAATATATTTGCTTTTAATGAAAGGAATGATTCAATAACAGATTTTGCAGATTTTTGCGTTTCTGCTAAAATTACACCAATGCCTTGCGTACCCTCTAATAACTTAATAACTACCGGTACACCCCCTACCTGATCCAATACAATATCCACATTTTTAGGTGTGGATGCAAAAGCTGTTTTAGGCATCCCGATTCCTTCTCTGGCAAGCAATTGCAGACAACGCAATTTGTCGCGTGAACGTACCAATGCTTGTGATTCAACAGACGAAAATACCTGCATCTGTTCAAATTGACGAACAACAGCAGTTCCGTAAAATGTTACAGATGTGCCTATGCGCGGTATGATCGCATCCAGACCGGTAACCTCTTTACCAAAATAATAAACCTTTGGTTTGTTTTTTTCAATCACCAAAACGCACTTCAAGTGGTCTAATACAATTATTTCATGCCCTCTCTTTTCAGCTGCTTCAACCAAACGCCTGGTGGAATACAATTTCGAATTCCGTGATAAAATCGCTATTCTCATAGTAAATAAGTATAAACTATTTTGTTATTTTTTTGGCAATTGTCGTTCAAAGTTTAATCATCAATATCTTCGGATAACAAATTGTTTTCTAAAGAAACATCAACTATAAAACGTTTTTTTAATAATTTCCGTCCGATCAAAACAGGATATCTCATCGTACCTCTGTCGGTTAATGAAATCAAGGTTTTTATGTGTTTTCCACCAATGGTAACACTTGTTTTTATTACAAAACGTTTTTCTATTTCACCGAATGAATTTTTAATATTTTTCTGAGAATATTCGGAGAATTTTTGATCTTGTACTTTAAATTCCGCTTGCGGTGCATCCAATAATTTGAAGTATAACACGCCTTTTTCTTCACGTATGTCATAGCAATGCAATGAAGAGGTGTAGGCGCCTGTATCAATTTTTGCAGTAATGCCGTACAATCCCAACTCCGGAAAATCAACTTCCTCCCTGCGACCAATAATTAATTTATCTTCTATGGTTTTCATTTTACCACTCAACTTTTATAGATGTTATTTTGAATCTAAATCCTAACGCAAGATAAAAATTTTTAATCAAACTTTTAATTCTAATTTTACAGAATGCGTAAAAATGGTCTCGCGGATTGCGCAGAGTTTCGCAGATAAAACAAACAGAAAAAAAGCGAAATATCCGCGAAAATCTGCGCAATCTGCGAGAAACAATTCTACGAGAAACAAAAATGGAAAATACAATTCAAAAAAATTATATCATCGTTGGTCAGGGTTTGGCGGGAACAATGCTTGCACAAACTTTTATAAAACAAGGAAAAACTGTTCTTGTAATTGATGAACCAGGTTTGTCAAAAGCTTCTAAAATTGCAGCCGGACTATATAACCCTGTTGTATTTAAACGTTTGGTAAAAAGTTGGATGGCTGATGAATTGATCGCATTTATGGATGATTTTTATTTTGGATCAGAAAAATTACTCGGCACAAATTTCTATTTCAAAAAACAAATCGTAAGGCTGTTTGCAGAAGAACAGGAAAAAACATTGTGGTTAAAAAAAACAAATGAAGATGTCGGAAAATATTTGAGCAAAACAATCGAAGATGATTTTTTAAGTGATTTGATCTACAATCCTTTAGGATCAGCTGAAGTAATAGATGCTGGAAATTTAGACACTCGTTTATTTTTAGATGCATTCCGAAATTATTTTAGAGAACAGAACAATTTGCTGGAAGAAAAATTTGATTATGATCAACTAATAATTTCCAAAAATTCTGTCACTTATAAAAACTATACAGCTGATAAAATTATTTTTTGTGAAGGATATAAAACAACTGAAAATCCTTATTTCTCTTGGTTACCCTTCAAGCTTACAAAGGGTGAAATAATTACCATTAAGCTTCTTGGAGACACAGAAGTAGGTTTTGACAAAGTGATCAATAAAGGAGTTTTTATTTTACCTGTTGGCGATAACACTTATAAAGTGGGTGCTACTTATGAATGGACTAATTTAACAGACCTTCCAACTGAAAAAGGAAAAACAGAATTGATCGATAAATTACAAAAAGTGTTGAAAGTTCCATTCAAAATTATTGACCATCAGGCAGGCATTCGTCCTACCGTTATTGACCGCAGACCAATTATTGGTTTGCATCCAAAACACTCTGCAATGGCTGTATTTAATGGGATGGGAACTAAAGGTGTAATGCTTGCCCCCTACTTTGCAAAACATTTTTTCGACTTCTTGGAAAAGAATATTCCTTTGGACAAGGAAGTGAATATTGTGAGATTCGGTGCTACGTTTAAACTTTGAACCTTCAACCTTTAAACTTAATACGCTCTCACATTTTTACCTTCCATATAATTAATGAAAGATTTATTCACCACTTTATTTCCTCCGGGAGTTGGGTAATTTCCTGTAAAGTACCAGTCGCCCGTGTTGTTCGGACAAGCATTGTGCAGACCGGCAATGGATTGATAAATAATTTCTACTTCAGCTGTAATGCCTGTTGGGCGGACAAGTTCTGCAATTTTATTTGAAATTTGTTCGGCAGTAAATAACTTATATATTTCTGTTACCACATTGGTAATCTTTTCTTTTGGTAAACTTTCTTGTGCTTTGGCTTTTTCATAAAGTTCCTCTAACAGGTTTTCTTTAAAATTATCTTTCAATAATTGTATTGCTGCCTGAAAAGCAATGAAATCACCTAATTTGGCCATATCAATACCGTAGCAATCCGGGTAACGAATTTGTGGTGCTGATGAAACTACTACTATTTTTTTGGGTCCTAAACGATCTAATATTTTTAAAATACTTTGTTTTAATGTGGTTCCGCGAACAATAGAATCATCAATAATTACCAAATTGTCGATGCCCTTATTTATCACTCCATAAGTAGTATCATATACATGCGCTACCATATCGTCACGCTGATTGTCATTGGTAATGAACGTGCGTAATTTGGCATCTTTAATGGCAATTTTATGAACACGGGGATGAATGGAAAGTATCTCACTTAACTCCGGGTCGCGAACATTGTTTCCCATCATTAAAATCTGATGCCGCTTAATGGTATTTGCATAATGATTTAAACCTTCCACCAGGCCACTAAAAGCGACTTCCGCGGTACTTGGGATGTAGGAGAAAACAGTATTTACTAAATCGTAATCAACGGACTTTAAAACAGCGGGACAAAGTTGACTTCCCAGCTTCTGACGTTCTTTATAAATATCCGCATCACGTCCTCTGGAAAAATAAATACGTTCGAAAGAACATGCTGTTTTTACCCGTGGTTTTATTACTTCGAACTCCCCAAATTTGCCGTCTTTCTTAATAATTAAGGAATGTCCGGGTTGAAGTTCTTTAATCTTTTCAATTGAAACATTAAACACCGTTTGGATAGCAGGGCGTTCAGATGTTACCACCACTACTTCGTCATCAGAATAATAAAACACAGGGCGAATGCCATTGGGATCACGCAGCACAAATGCATCGCCGTGTCCAAATAAACCAGCCATTGCGTAACCGCCATCCCATCTTTTACTGGCATTTTTTAAAATCCGTTGAACATCCAGATCTCTTGCTATCAAGCCTGAAATATCTTCATGTGAATGTCCGCCTTCCTTTTTAAATTTTTTGAATAGGCGTTCGTTTTCTTCATCCAAAAAGTGTCCGATCTTTTCCATCACGGTAACGGTATCGGTCTTCTCTTTCGGGTGCTGCCCCAGATGAACTAATTCATCAAAAAGCTCATCTACATTAGTTAAATTAAAATTACCTGCAACTACTAAATTTCGCGTCATCCAATTATTCTGACGCAAGAACGGATGACAATTTTCAAGACTATTACCCCCGAAGGTGCCATAACGCAAGTGGCCTAAAAATAATTCTCCAGTGTAAGCAACATTTTTTTTAAGCCATGCGGCATCTTTAAATCTGTCAGGATTTTTTTTATAAACGTCTTCGAACTTGGTATTTATTTTTCCGAATATTTCTTTGATCGCTGCGCTACCTATTGCGCGGGTGCGGCTGATATAACGATTTCCGGGCTGAACATCAAACTTTATATTTGCAACACCTGCGCCATCTTGCCCGCGATTGTGCTGCTTTTCCATAAGCAAATACAATTTATTTACTCCATACAATGGAGTTCCGTATTTTTCAATGTAATAATCCAGCGGCTTCAGCAAACGAATCATTGCTATTCCGCACTCATGTTTTATTGCATCGCTCATATTAAAGGAATATTAAAAGAATATTAAACTTTGAAAAAAAACCATTGTCTGGCTTGTTTACAAATTTACAATTTTTGTTACGATAAATTCGATTTTGTGGAAGAACAATTGGTAGGGATAAATATATAATTCGTCGTTTAAATAATTGCGCCCATTTTATTTCTTTGAAAGAAAATCCGAAACGGCTTTTTCAGCTTCAGCGAATGCATTTTCTAACTTATCGTTCATTATTATTTTATCGAACAACTCTGCAGTTTGTAATTCATTTTCCGCCTTGCCAATTCTACGTGCAATACTTTCAGGTGTTTCCGTTTCCCTTGATCTTAAACGCATTTCAAGGTCCTTAATAGATGGAGGCATTACAAAAATTGCCAAAGCAAGATCACCAAATTGTTTTTTTAAATTTAAACCTCCAACCACATCGGTATCAAAAATAATATGTTCACCCTTTTTCCAGATACGTTCAATTTCTGTTTTTAATGTACCGTAGAAATTATCCTTGTAAACTTCTTCCCACTCTACAAATTCGTTATTTGCTATTTTTTGCTTGAATTCCTCTAAAGATAAAAAATAATAATCCACTCCATGTGTCTCATCTTTACGAATTGGTCTGCTGCAGGCCGAAACAGAAAATTCTAATTGAGGGAACACTTTTAGTAAGTGATGCACAATGGTAGTTTTACCTGCGCCTGAAGGGGCTGAAAATATGATGAGTTTACCTTGCATTGTTTAAATCAAAGAATAGAACGCTGATGACGCTGGTTGTTATGATTTAATAAGTTTTAAAATACTATACACTTTTTGGTTGCCACAGATTACACAAATTCTCACAGATTGGTCAACACACCTGTGTGCCGAAACGCACTTCGGTGTGCAGGCACAGATTCTTTTGTTGAGATTTATAAAATAATAATCTGCGAAAAAAATCTGTGTAAATTTGTGTAATCTGTGGCATTTCTATATAAATTAAATTACAAAACATTTAACAATTGTTCTTTTATTTTTTCCAATTCATCTTTCATCTGAACCACTAATTTTTGAACTGTAGCATCATTTGCTTTAGAGCCAATTGTATTAATTTCCCGACCTATTTCCTGAGAAATAAAACCAAGTTTTCGTCCGCAAGAAGGCTCCTGCATTGTTTTTGTAAAATAATCAAGATGGGTTTTTAAACGCAACTTTTCTTCGGTAATATCCAACTTCTCAATATAATAGATCAACTCCTGCTCGAAACGATTTTCGTCAATTTTTTCTTTTTCAACCAATTCGGCGATATTGTTTTTAATACGTGTCCTTATATTTTCAATACGTGCTGCATCACTATTTAAAACTTCCTCCAACAACTTCGATATGATCCCGATTCGTGTTTGAAATTCATTTTCAAGAATTCTTCCCTCATCAGAACGAAATCCCTGAAATGCTTCGATCGCCTTATCAACAGCAATTTTAACCTGCTTCCATTCCGCTTCATCCAATACCATTACTTCTCTTTCGGCTTTCATTACCTCCGGCATTTTCAGTACCAACGCTAATAAATTAGTAGTGCTTTCATTCAACTCTTCCGATAAGCTTTTTAATTCTTTATAATATGTTTTTGCCAATGTTTTATTAATTGCGATTGGCATGGTCTCTTGAGTTGACTCTGTAAAGACTGTTAAATCTATTTTACCGCGCTCTATTTGTTTTGAAACATCACTGCGTAGTTCAAGTTCTTTTTCTTTGTAGGTGTATGGTATACGCAAATTTAAATCTAACGATTTGCTATTCAGAGAACGTACTTCAACGGTAATTTTTTTACCGGGTATTTCAGTAACAGACTTCCCGAAACCGGTCATTGATTTAATCATAATTTTTTTTATTTAAAACAAATGTAAGGGTTTTCCATTAAAGTTTTCTCGCAGATTTGCGCAAATTATTCGCGGAGTTTCGCAGATAAAATAATATAATAAAATCTGTGAAACTCTGCGAATTTCAATCAGCGATACTCTGCGAGAACTTTTAAAAGTCCGGCTTTGCAGATCTAAAAGGCTGGCTTACCAATATAACACCAATAACGATAAGTATTCCGGAAACAATTTTACGTGTATCCAAAGCATCATTATGATAAAAAAATACTGCTATCAATGTTGTTAAAAATGGTTGGAAATAAGTATAAATACTCACCACTGAAGGACTCAATGCCCGTAATGCATAAGTATTTAAAAGATAAGCTAAAAAGGTGCTTCCTAAAACGACAAACAAAATATCCCTCCAAACGGTAATCGGCATTGAAGCCCAATTTATTTCCTTGAATTCCTGAAATCCGAAAGGGAACACATAAATAAAACCAAATAGAAATACCCATTTTACTATTGTAAATGCATTGTACTTTTGCATTAATGGTTTTACTAAAACGATGTAAGCGGCCCATGACATGGAGTTGATCAATACCATTACATCACCTTTTATAGTTTCGGATCCGAATGAAAAGTTTTTGTTGAATAGCAATAGCAATAAGGCTCCTGCAATACCAAAAGCAATGCCTGCAATTTTACTGAAGGATATTTTTTCTTTTAAAAGTATTGCCGCTATCAACAATACAAAAACAGGATTGGAGACCATGATGATGGATGCATTGATTGGTGTGGTCTGGCTTAATCCATTCAAAAACAAGATTTGGTTTACAGCAACGCCACATACTCCAAGAAGAGCCAAACGAGGAATGTCTTTTTTATCTACTTTTTCTTTGACAAAAAAAACACTGACCAACCAGAACAATAACATTGCGCTACCGGCACGCACCAATACAAACGCGAATGGAGGCACATAAACGGGCATAACTTCTTTTGCAATGGAAAAGGTTGCCGCATAAATAAGACTTACAATAACTAATGATAAATGTGCCCTGATTATTTTATTCATCTTTTTTCCGCATCAGTGATTGTTATTTCGTGCAAAGGACGCAAAGTTTTTTTCGCAAAGCAATGTCATTAAAAAAAGTTTTAATGACTTTTTTTTAAAATAAACATCAAAGCTCATTTATTGTTTATGAATTATTGTACTATATTTGGTCAATAAAACCTGATGATACAAGGATTTAAGATCTATAAGCAAGGCGACGATAGAACAACATAAGATATGAAACAACATTATACAATACTACTTCTGACTTTTACTATGTGTATAAATTTTTCTGGATTCGGACAGATGGACCAAATAAAATTGCAAGTAGATAGCTTAAAATATTTGAAGCAAAATACGTTCGATTGCAAATCTGTTACCTGGAGAATAATTGCAAATAAAAAGGCGGCAATTCCATTTCTTATCGACAAACTTGACGACACAACAATTACAGCAGCGAAGGACAAGTGTAAAAAGACCAACTTTAGAGTTGGCGACTTAGCTTATTTGACTTTGGCAAAGATCTTACCATTACCCTTTTCTGCTGTGACAGGTGTGCAATGTGACGTTATAAAAGACGCCTGTCAACTTGGAGTTTTTGAATATATTGAAACGAACAGACAAAAGTTTAAAGCGCAAGTGCAGACCTATTACAATAAAAAAAGTGAAAATTTAAAATGGGTTCCAATTCACAGCAACCATCTAACACCATGTCAGCTTAAAAACAACATAAAGGGACGATACGAATGACAAAATATCTTTCAAAATAAATTCTTACAACTCCTCTTTCACAGCCGCAACAGTACTTTTAGAGTTCCCGATAAATATTTTATCGTTCACAATGATCACAGGACGTTTCAAAAAAGTATACTCTTCTAAAATATATTTCTTCTGATCATCTTCCGTCAATTTTATTTTATCAAGTCCTAAAGCTCTGTACTTCATGGCAACCCGACTAAATAACGCATCGTAACTGCCGGCAATTTTTTTCATTTCAGCTAATTGTGTTCCAGTAATTTTTTCCGTTTTGATATCCTGAAATTCAAACTTTTTATTTTTTAATTCCAACTCATTAATTATTCTAACACAAGTGGAACATGAACTTAGGTAATATATTTTTTTCATCATCTATTAACTTTGTACTTGTACTTTCCAAAATGAACTTATTACCGTCCTCTAATAACCGTAACGGTTCCGGTATAATTATGTTTTTTAGTAAATATATCTGTGATTGCTACTTTCCAAACATACACATCTTGTTGTGATGCATCAGTCCCTCCATTTGCTTTGCCATCCCATGCTTTTTCTATTTTATCAGTTGTGAAAATGAAATTACCCCATCGGTCAAATATCATTAATTCATATTCCAAAATACCCACTCCTTTCCCAAAGAATACGTCATTAATACCATCTCCATCGGGCGTGAAAGCGTTAGGGATGTAGAAGGAATATTCAGGACCAATTAGTATTAAATGTTTGATACTATCGTAACAAAAACCTGCGTTGTGCACAATTAACTTTGCATAGTAGGAAGCGGTATCACCGGGATAGGCATGTGTTGGGCTAGGTGTATTATTTGATAAGCTATCACCATCTCCAAAACTCCAAAACCAATAATTTACATCTGCTGACGATTGATTGTTAAAAGTAACAACAGGGTCAAATACGCCAGCTGGGTTTGGGGAAGCATCGAAATTTGCTCCCGGTTTAGGATATACCTTAACAGTAGCAGCAGCAGGTGCCGAACATCCGTTAGCATCGGTACCCGTAACAGTGTACGTAGTGGTATTATTCAGAGCTATAATGTTTAATGGATCAGAGGTCGAATTGTTTGACCAAAGATACGAGACGGCACCACTGGCTGTTAATATAGCGTTAAGTCCCGCACAAATAGTATCCGGGTTAACGGTAACAACCGGTGGTTGATTAACATTAATTGTTGTAGTAGCCGTGTCCTTACAACCGGCAGCATTGGTACCAATAACCGTATATGTAGTTGTAGTTGGCGGCGAAACAGATAAAGGATTGGTAACCGATCCGGTTGACCAGACATACGCGACTGTACCTGTAGCCAATAACGATGCGGGTTGCCCTAAACAAATAGTAGCTGAATTAGCGCCAATAACGGGTGGTTGATTAACAGTAACCATACCGGTTGCAGATCCGGAACATCCCGAAGTATTGTCTGCAACAGTATAAGAAGTTGTTGCATTGGGTGATACCGTTATTGATCTGGCGGTTACCCCATTTGACCAGGTAAGTGTTGCACCACCGGTAGCGGTGAGTGTTGCCGCTTGTCCCAGGCAAATAACAGGAGCATTAACAGTAATAACGGGCAATAAAGTAATAGAAACATTGGCAACCGCTGTTCCGGTACATCCTGCTGCAGAAGTTCCGGTAACAGTATAATTTGCAGCTACCGCAGGATTAATTACTAATGGATTAGCAGCAGAACCCGTGTTCCACAAATAAGAAACAGCACCGGTAGCGGTTAATGTAGCGGCTAATCCCTGGCAAACAACCGGAGAATTCACACCGATAACCGGCAAGGGATTAACCGTAACAGTAGCTAAAGCAGTTGAGGAACAGCCTAAAGAAGTTCCTGTAACCGTATATGAAGCAGCAACTGCCGGGTTAATTATTAATGGATCAGCATTAAAACCTGTAGACCATGAATAGCTTGTTGCACCGCTGGCAGTCATTGTTGCCGCAATTCCTGCACACACTGTCGGATTGTTAACAGTAACGGTTGGTATCAGATTAACCGTAACAGTTCCTATAGCTGTAGAAAAACAACCTGCACTGGAACCTGTAACAATATAGGGCGTTGTTGTTCCCGGACTAACAAGCAAAGAATCTAAAATAGAATTATCCGCCGCCCACACGTATGAAACAGCGCCACTGGCTGTTAATGCAGTAGCACTTCCGGAACAAATAGTTTTGTTGTCCACTGTAGTTACCGGCACCGGATTAATTATTATTGTATTGGTTGCAACCGCCGGAGAACAACCTCCTGCTGCCGCAATGGTATTGGTAACAGTATACGTACCGGGAGTACTTGCTGCCAGATCAATTTCACCCGGTGTAGTAATCGGACTTATGAACTTCAAACCTCCTGTTGTTTCACTAAAAACACCTGCACTGGAGCCGAACGGAAATGTTGGTGCAGGATTGGGAACATCATTCTGGCAATAAATGCCATAAGAAAAATTGGCATCAGGAATGTTCGTTATTGTTATCGTTTGATCACTTGAACTTGGACATCCACCACCGAAACTATACGTTATTGTATAGGTACCTAAAGTACTCAATGACAAATCAACCAATCCGCTAGAGCCATTAATACTCAATCCTACAGGAGTGAATATAAAAGCTCCTCCCGCTGATACAATAGTTGGTGCCGGATCTGCGGCGCCGGCTGATTTACAAAAAGTGGAGGACGAAAAATTAAATGTGGGATCGAACGATGGATTAACAGTTACAATTACTTCATCTGTTGAAAAACATCCTGCCGGTGAGGTAGTGACAGTATAGGTTGTAGAAATAGTACCGGCAGTAAAATTAGTTGTATTTACAGTTGGATTGGCCACTGTAGTGCTACTTAAACCTGAAGCAGGCAGCCAGTTGTATACATACCCCGCTGTTGGAAGAGCGCCAATATTACCCGTTACTCCTGAACAAACAGTAATATCAGGGCCGGCATGAGAATCAGGCGTCGGGTTGATCGTTACCGTAGAAACAGCAGTGCCAACACAGCCTCCCGAAGTACCAGTAACAGTATAAGTAACATCAGCAGTTGGCGTACAAACAACACTTTCTCCTGTAGTGGAAGATAATGCGGTAGCAGGAGACCAGGAATAAGTGGATGCGCCGCTGGCTATTAAAGTTGCCGATTGTGCAAAACATAATGCTGCCGAATTCACTGTAACGCTTAACACATTATTCACTGTTACGATTCCTTCTACCGGAGGTGCAGCGCAACCATTCCCGTCAGTAACATTAACGGTATAACCGGAAGTAATAACAGGGGAAACCGTTACGGATGCTGTTGTACCTGTTCCTGCAGGGGACCAAACATAATTGTATGTCCCATTACCACCGGATGGAACAGCAGTAAGAACTGCATTTCCATTGGCGCAAATAGTAGAAGGAGTAATGGGTGCCACAGCAATAGAAGGTGCTGTGATAATGGCAATTGCTGTATCCTCACAAGCTGGAACACATAACTTAAATGATATATCATCCAATCCAAAATCATTGCCATTAGTTACAGTATTTTGATTTACTACACAAATATTGACAGATGTATTAACACCCGAATTCCATGATGCGAAAAAATTTATCCACGAGCCTGTGGTTGCAGGAGCAATTAAAGCGTTTCCAGCGGTAACTCCATTGAATGAAAACAGTAAAGATGCCGGATTTCCTGTATGGACAGTACTTAACCAACTCGAAAACACATAATCAGTATTAGTAATAACATTGATTGTTTGACACCAAACATTTGTAACGGAGCTAGCGCCATTGACCACCATAAAATTGCCTCCTCCTCTACCGGCTCCTGTAAATTGACTATGCACAGTAGTTGCATTGGAACCAACATAATATCTCCCTTCCGACATATCACCTGCTGTTCCTGAGGGCCAATAAGTATAGGTGCTTGAAAAGCCTGTATTCCCTGCACTGAAATCTCCATTGGTAACTAATTCAGCACCTGAAGCAACGCAAGCTCCTTTGGTAACGGTACAAGTATATGTACCAGCACACAATCCTGTTGCCGTTGCTGTGGTCTGAACTGGGGAGGTACTCCACGAATACGCATATGCTCCTGCACCCGTGCCACCGGAAGCACTTGCCGTAGCAGTACCATTACACATAGTGGTACAACCTGCAGAAGTAACTCCTGAAATTACTGCAACAACTGGAATTACTTGAATTAAAACACTTGCTGTCGAAGTACAGCCATATCGATCGGTTGCAGTGACACTATAGGTTGTATTAACCGAAGGTGATGCTGTTGGGCCGGAAGATGTAGATGTAAATCCTGCAGGACTGGATGTCCAGCTATATGTATAAGGCGCTGAACCTAAAATAGTGCTTGCCGGAAGGCTTACGCTGCCACCTCCACATATTGTTGTTGCGCTGGGATTAATTGTTGTTGCCGGACAAAGGTTTACTTCTACAACTGAAATACTGGAGGTATTACAAGGCAAATCATTCCATGTACCGGCTGAATATATCTGGGTGCACTGTTCACCATTCGTACAAGCATATCCACCAAAACAAAAAGGGCCTGGTGCGTAACCTGAATTGTTGGGTTCCCCGGCTGCCCAATTTTGATAAAGACCGGCAGTTGCTGCCCCGGGTGTAAAATTTCCTGTTGTACCATCCATCGCATAAAATGTAGATGCACCTGTTCCGCTTCGCTTATAACCTACCCATATTGCGCCTGAATATGTTGCATAGATAGCAGTTGTCACAGCAGAATTTTCAGCTGCATTATTAAAAACAGCCATATTGGCTCCAAGAGTTTGTGCCTGCTGTTCACTAAGATCGGCATCCTGAGAAGTTGTATTGACAAAATACATGCTGCACGGTTGGCCACTTACGGTCAATTCGGTATAATGGCCTGGTGCTGCAAAGGCGGCACGTATTGCGGCAAAGTCACAGCCTGTTTGGCTTTTTGTAATATTAATATTGCAAAAGGGGAAGGAAAAGATAAAAAAAGATATTAAATAAATTTTTTTCATTTGTGATGGTCAAACCAAATTTGAATCAAAAAAATAACGATTTCATGGATGATTCGTAATTAGCGAAAATAGGCTAAACTCAATAATAATAAAAATTTATTTTCATCGCTTCGCACTTTTTTTACCTGTAATTTTCCAAAATGTTCGCTATACGTTATTTAGAAAATTGGTATTTGCCTGAGTTTGCTAATTGAATACGAAATTATTATAATTAAGATACATTAATTATTCGAAAGGTTGCAATTTCCAATTAGCCATTTTGAGGGGAATCGCCTATTTTAAAGGTATTTTATTTTACTTCACTAAGGCAATAGTTCCTTTGTAATTATGAGTCTTTCCTTTAATATCAACAATGCTAATTGAATACACATATACATCGGACTGTGCTATCTCACTGCCTAAATTTGCTTTGCCATCCCAGCCTTTATTGATATCATCCGAATAGAAAATAAAATTTCCCCAACGATCAAATATCATCATCGCAAACTCCCTGACACCTTCCCCTTTGGCCATAAAAATTTCGTTTTTCCCATCTTCATTTGGTGAAAATGCAGTTGGAATAAAAAACAAAAAAGGAGTCTCTATCGAAACTATATGAGAAACTGTATCCTTGCAGCCATACTGGGAAGATATCATCAAACGGATTATATATTTACCTGTATCTGCATAAAAATGTGGGTTCGGATTGGAAACAAAAGCAGAATCAAAATCACCAAAATCCCAAGTCCAAAAACTAGCTCTGACAGAAGCATCCGTAACTGAAATTCTAGGGTCAATAGTAGTTGTCGTTGATGGCTGAACAGCGAAATTAGCAGAAGGTTTTGGATTCACAGTAACGAATGCATTGCTATTGGCATTGTTAACACAAGTTGCTGCCCCTGCATCGTGTAAACTTACCATAGTATAGGTATATGTACCTGCTGTATTTGTTGGTACTGAAACTCTTGTACTGTCTCCGACAATAGTACTTATTGTTTGGAGAGTGCCGCCATTAATTCTGTATGTAAAAGTGTATGGTGCAGTTCCATTGGCTCCTATAAATATCATATTCGGCGATGGATCATGAATACAAACTGATTGTGTTGGACCTACTATTGCTGTTGGCAAAGGGTTTACTGTGAAATTTAGCGATGTTTCAACTAAATTGCTAATACAGGAAGCGGCACTGCCATCCTGAACCGAAACTAACGAATAAATGTATGGTCCCGATACATTTGTTGGCGCAGAAAAAGCCACCATATCTCCGTTAACGGTTGTTATCGTTTGAGGAGTCCCATTATTAATTGTATAAGTGAACGTAAAGGGTGCTATTCCAGATGCTCCTGTAAAGATGATTGCCTCTGGAGAATTTTGACAGACCGATGGAGAACCACTAATACTTGCGGTTGGGTTTGGATTTACAGAGACTGTTGCAATCCCATTTGCATTATTGCTGCAAGTTGTGGAGCTGGCATCCTTTACACTTACTAAGGCATATACAAACGGACCAACAATACCGGTAGGCACAGGAATGTTTATGCTGTTTCCAACTGTTGTATTTATTGTCTGGTTTATACCACCATTTATTTTATAAGTAAAAGTATAAGGTGCTAATCCATTTGATCCGGTAAAAGTGATATCAGGTAAGGGGGCATTTTGGCATACAGCAATCGTCCCATTAACTATAGCTATAGGAATTGGATTGATCGTTACGATCGCGGTTCCGTTTTGTGTTTGAGAACATGCAGTTGTACTTCCATCTTTCACACTTACCAATGAATAGCTAAACACACCTGCTGGAGTTGTTGATACAGGAATAGTTACGGTGTTTCCAATTATTGTACTTATAGTTTGGTTCACACCATTATTAATTGTATAAATAAAAGTATAAGGGGCTATACCATTGACTCCTGTAAAGGTAATGTTGGGTTGAGGATCATTTTGACAAACAGTAGTAGAACCGCCGATAGTTGCCGTAGGTAAGGGATTTACGGTTACCGTTGAACTCCCAACTGCAATATAACATGTTGAATTACCGGCATCCTGAATACTTACCAAATTATAGGTAAATGAACCGGCTGTATTGGTGAGTACCGGGATAGTTATATTATTCCCATTGGTTGTGCTGATAGTTTGATTCGGTCCGTTATTAATTGTATATATAAACGTATATGGGGTAGTTCCATTGGCTCCCGTAAGCGTAATACCTGGTTGAGGATCATTTTGGCATACCGCAGTTGTTCCGCTTATACCAGCGATTACCGATGAAGCCACAGTTATAATTGCGTTACCATTTGCAGTATTGCTGCAAGTGGATAAACTTCCATCCTGCACACTTACCAATGCATAAGTATATGTCCCTATCGAACTTGTTGAGGCAGACAGAGTAAAAGTATTTCCAGTGGTGGTAGTAACTGTTTGATTCGGCCCGCCATTGATTGAATAAGTAAAAGTAAAAGGCGCTGTTCCTACTATACCTGTGAAGGTTATATCCGGGGCGACATCATTTTGACATACTGTAACTGTTCCTGCAATTGTGGCTGTAGGCAATGGGTTCACGGTTACTTTAGCAGTATCGCCACCAATATTACTGCAACTGGCTGAACTTGCATCCCCATTTACATAGATAAAAGCACCCAATGAATTGGTCGGTACCGATAAAGTTACTGTATTTCCACTTACTGAATTTATTGATTGATTTACCCCGCCATTCACTGAGTAATTGAAAGTAAATGGTGCTGAACCTATTAATCCGGTAAAGGTGATATCCGGTTTTGGACCATTTAAACAAACGGAAGTTGTTCCACTAATTCTGGAAACAGGCAAAGGACTTACAGTAATTACCACGCTGTTATTAGCCGAACCGCAAGGCATCAGACTTGCATCCATAACACCTACTACGGCATACGTAAATGTGCCTGCAATGTTTGTAGGAGCAGGTATGATTATACTGTTTCCATTTGTTGTACTGATTGTTTTATTTGCCCCACCATTGATGTTGTATGTGAAAGTATATGGCGCTGTACCGGCTGAACCTAGTAAGGTGATAATGGGAGATGGGTCATTTACACATACGGTTGCTGTACCGCTGATACTCGCAACAGGTGGTGCATTTATAGTGATAACTGCGCTTCCGGTTTGCAGTTGAGAACACGTTGTGACACTTGCATCTTGCACACTTACCAAATCATAAGTGAATACACCCAACGCTGTTGTTGGAACAGTCAGTGTTGCAATATTTCCACTGGTAGAAGTTATTGTATGATTTGCGCCACCATTAATTGTATATATAAAAGTGTAGGGTGCTGTCCCATTTGCCCCAGTAAATGTAATGTTAATGCCACTTGTATTCTCACATACTGTTGTATCACCGTTTATGCCAGCGGTAGGCAATGGAGTTACATTTACTACAACATCATCAGTTGTGCTGACACAACCCGGAGAAGACGTAGTTACTGTATAAGTAGTGCTACCAATAGTAGTTAATGTTACCGTAGGATTTGATATCGTTGAATTACTCAGTCCGGTACTTGGAGACCAAAGATAAGAAATGCCTGTAATAGACGCTGCACCTAAATTACCCGGCGTATTTGACGGACAAGTAGAAATTGATGATCCTGCATTCGAAACCGGAGGTTGACTAATGGTGATAGCGACTTCATTGGAAATAAGAGTGCCGCAATCTCCAACCACTACTGCTTGATAATAAGTAGTAGCAGTTAACGCTCCTGTTGAAAGTGGCGCAGTAGTTGCACCTGGAATATCAGTCCAGGGTCCTCCACTTGTTGATGCTGACTGCCATTGTAGATTACCAATAAAATTTGCAAGGTTAACGCTTGCATCATTTCCGGAACAAATAGTTTGGTCTGGACCTGCAGTAGGAGCAACTTGGAGTGGGATTACAAAAGTAGGTGTAGTGGCCGGGAACATACCGCAACCGTCTTGAGTAAAAATATCGTTGCCTTGAATTATTGTTATCGTAATAGGTACCCCACGTTGAACATTAGGAAAATCGTAGGCTACCCAATAATTACAGGTATTTGCTCCACACTCTATTAAGGTTGGAGCGCAAGTTCCAAAAGTGGTAATTAGAGTTGCACAATCGGGTAAATTTGATTTAACTGTATCGGACACATAACGAGCCGGAGACCCGGTTATAGTTGTAGAAACACCATTTACAGTCAGTTGAATCTGCATAGTGGAAGCACCAACAGCCAGTCCATGCCAATGCTCTACGTATATTCTCAAATTTCCAGCACAATTTACGCAGTAACCAACCTGCACAGAATGTGCATAAATATTAAAACTTAAGTTTAATAGAAAAAAAAAACAAATGCAGAGTTTTAAATTGAACAGTTTTTTCATTCAAAATTTAAACTTAAAAGGGATTCATAAAATATAAAAAAATTACTTCTAAAAGCAATGATACAAATATAAAACAGGTAAAACAAGATTTTACACGACCTAAATTTCAATACAAATTATGGTATAAAATGGCAGAAATTATTCTATTTTCTTTCTTGAAGTAAAGATGCGTTTAACCTGAAAAAGGTTGCTGTAATGGAAGGTTTTAATCAACAGCACTAAGTTTGATCATATTTGATTTTCCTTTTTCGCTTAAAGGAACACTTGAGATATTAATGATTAAATCATTTAGTTTTATGAATCCGGTTTTCTTTAAAATAAATTTAATATCTGCAATCGTGTGGTCGGTGCTAATATTTTTATCGTAATAAAAACCTTGAACGCCCCATACTAAATTTAACGTTGTAAGAATATTATAATTATCCGTAAACACATAAATATTTGCTTTGGGACGATGACTCGATAATTTAAAAGCGGTATATCCTGAATGTGTAATTGTTATGATAGCTGAGGCTTTTGTGCTTTCCGCCATTTTTGCCGCTGAATAACAAATCGAATTAGAAATATATCGATCATTATGAACATCAACTTCCGGCAAAGCTGTATCACGATTGTAATTGTAACTTTCTTGCTCAACGTGTTCAATTATTTTGGTCATTGCCTCCACTACTTTTGCAGGATGTTTTCCTACTGATGTTTCTGCGCTCAACATCACTGCATCCGCTCCATCCATCACACTATTCGCAACATCATTCACCTCTGCACGCGAAGGACTGATATTCGTAATCATACTCTCCATCATCTGTGTGGCTATAATCACGGGTTTCGATGCTTCCAGACATTTTCGTACCAACATTTTTTGTATCACCGGAACTTCCTGCATCGGCACCTCAACGCCTAAATCACCACGAGCAACCATCAACGCATCCGTTTCAAAAATGATATTATCAATATCTAAAATTGCTTCCGGCTTTTCAATTTTAGCGATCACTTTTGTTCTCACTTCACTGTTGAACCTTTGAATCAAATGTTTTAACTCAATAATATCTGTGGCCGAACGAACGAATGAAAGCCCAACCCAATCTACCTTCTGCTCTAAAGCAAAATCCAGATCTTTCAAATCTTTCTCCGTTAAACAAGGCAATGAAATTTTTGTATTGGGCAGATTTACTCCTTTTTTTGAAGACAAAAGTCCACCAAAACTAATAATTGCTTTCACCTCATCTTTGCCATTCGTCTCCACCACATTCAATAAGATTTTACCATCATCAATCAAAATATTTTCACCCACTTTTACATCTTTCGGAAACTGTGGATAGGTAATATAAATACGATCTGCTGTACCAATGCACTCGACAGTTGTAATAATAATTTCCTTGCCGGCAACCAATTGCACTCCATCATTTTCCACTTTACCAATACGCAATTTAGGACCTTGCAAATCGGCAAGTATAGCTGTGTGTGTCCCTAATTTTTTATTTATTGTGCGAATATTTTTTATCTGCTCCAACACATTTTCATAAGAGCCATGAGAAAAATTAATACGGCATACATCAGCTCCTGCCTTTACCATTTCTTCAATCATTTCAACTGATGATGATGCAGGTCCAAGTGTTACCACAATTTTTGTTCTTTTCATAATTTCAATATAATCAATTTTTTAACCACATAGAAACATAGTTTTTTTACTCTATGTTAAAAATTTATCTTTTTCTATGTAGTACTAATTTCATTTTTTTTTATAACTATTTTTGACAGCTTAGCTATGTTTCTATGTGGTTAAAAGATTACATAGAACGTCTTTAAAAAATCAAATTTTGTTTTGATTTTAATGATTCAACATCAATGCTAACAGCTGTAAGTACCAAATCTATTTCTTTTATTTTTCTGATTGTTTCTTTCACTTCATCTGCATCCACCTCTCCTTTAATAACAAAAAAATAATTCATTTGTTTATATTCAGGGATCAAAAATTCGTTTTCACTCGATGGTGACTCTTTACCATTTTCTCTGAACAAGGTATATTTTTTGGCTTCAACCGACTTACTTTCACTTAGATTTGCAAGAACAAAATACTCTAGAAACTCTTCCTGATTTTCATAATTGAACAAAGAAAAAAATGAAGGCGTATCTTGTTTTTTACCTTTAATTTCAAGCGAATCAATTTTTTTAAACTCGAAATTAAATTTATTATTCAGCGCCCAGCAAATACGATATTCTTTTTCATGCGATGAAATACCTATCAACACAAAATCGAAATCGTCTGCTAATTTAAGAATGTGTTTTGCCAATTTCTATTTAAATTTTATCACTGATTTATTTTACAACAATTCTTCCTAAAAAAGCATTCAAAGATATCTTCGCTTTATCGAGTTGATATTTCGTTTGTTGCAATTGAATGACTTCATCATCGGAGGTGCTCTCTTTCATTCTTTTTTCAACATCATGAACCATCATTTCTAATCTGCGGCTTTTTAGTGTATATACCGCTTTTAAAGAGGATTTTTTTAGATCATCGTCCTCCATATTTGTATAGATACTGTGCCTTTCCCAATTAGCCAATGCATATGGACTGCTTATCAGATCTATCGTAAGTAGACTAATTGCATTATCCTCATGGTTCAAAAAATATTTATTATCCGGAATATTATTCTTTTCCAAGTGTTGAATAAATTCGTTGTAAATATTGTTGTAAAGTATATTTTCCAATACAATATTATCATGTTGCAACTCTGCAATTATTAAATGTGCTATACTGCTTTCTACTTGTATCACATTTCCTTCCTCATCTTCACTGTCAACCATTATATTTTTATTCCCATAATTGATCAACAACTCAATAATTTTTCGCTCCTGAGGTTCTGTACTTGCAACTGTAGATTCTTTTTTCTGCTCGACTAGAAAGTCTATATCAGCACCTAAATTTTCAGGTGATTGGATGGGTTGATTTCTTTTTTCATTAAATTTTTTGTTGCGAATTTTATTCAATTCACTCAACAAAATTTGTTCATCCATATCCATGATACGGCTACACTCCTTAACATAAACAGAACGATAAATCGCTTCAGGGATCAATGCAATGCTTTCAACAATTTCTTTGATCAACTCCGCTTTTTTAATGGGATCGTTTTTTACTTCGCCCATTAATAAATTTGTTTTGAAC
Organism: Bacteroidota bacterium; assembly: GCA_003151815.1. Taxonomy (GTDB): domain Bacteria; phylum Bacteroidota; class Bacteroidia; order 2-12-FULL-35-15; family 2-12-FULL-35-15; genus 2-12-FULL-35-15. The sequence goes on from PLYN01000049.1 coordinate 79,128, forward strand.
GAAATAAAGTCTTTCGAATTCTCTTTTATAAATGTTTTCAACTCCTCGCTGTTTACCCGTTTCGAATAGGAATCAGGGTCTTCGCCATCAGGAAACAACAAAACTTTAACATTCATTCCCTCTTCCAAAATCAGATCAATACCTCTGAAACTGGCTTTAATACCGGCACTGTCGCCATCGTATAAAATGGTAATGTTACTTGTAAACCTGCGAATGAGTTTAATTTGTCCTACTGTAAGTGATGTTCCGCTGCTGGCCACCACATTTTCAATACCGGCCTGATGCATGGATATTACATCGGTATAACCTTCCACCAAAAAGCAATTGTCCTGATTGATAATTTCTTTTTTCGCGAAATATATTCCGTACAACACATCACTCTTGTGATAAATATCCGTTTCCGGAGAGTTGATGTATTTGGCAACTTTTTTATCCGTGCGCAACGTACGACCGCCAAAGGCGATCACACGCCCTGTTGCATTGTGGATCGGGAACATGACGCGACCCCCAAAACGATCCAATAATTTCGCAGGAGTTTTGGCTAACGGCGAAGAAATTATATCTGCATTGGTGTTAGTTTCTGTTTGTTCTTGTTCATTTTTATATTCGATAGTAAGCCCTGCTTTTACAAGATATTCCAGCTTATAGCCTGTTGCCAAAGCGATATCCGTAAATGCACTGCGGTTATTCAGATTATAACCTAATTGAAATTTCTGAATGATATCATCCCTGAATCCGCGCTCTTTGAAATAACCCAATCCAACAGATTTGCCTTCATCGGTATTGTATAAGTTTTCTGAGAAATGTTTTTGAGCGAAAGAAGAAACAACGAATAAACTTTCGCGGTCGTTCTGTGATTGAAGTTGTTCAGGCGATTGTTCCTCTTCAACAATTTGTATGTTGTATTTTTTTGCAAGATGGCGCAGCGCGTCAGGGTATGACATCAACTCTTTCTCCATCACAAAATTTATGGCATGTCCGCCTTTGCCACATCCGAAACACTTATAAATACCCTTAACAGGAGAAACGTAAAATGAGGGAGTTTTTTCATCGTGAAAAGGACAAAGACCGATGAGATTGGCTCCGCGTTTTTTAAGCGTAACATAATCAGCAACCACTTCCTCTACTTTGGCTGCTTCAAATATTTTATCTATGTCTTCCTTGTGTATCAAAATAGCGAGAGTCTGTACTGAAAATACGGAACGCTAATTTACGAAAAAATGGGATTGGAAAATAATATTTATTTAATCGACAATCGTGTAATACCTCTAAGACTGCCCTCGTTATTCGGATTGAGTAATAACGATTTTTTATAGTTGACCAACGCTAGATCTTTTTGACCCATTAAACGATAGGTTTCTCCCAAACCCTGATAAACAGTCCAGGAATCAGGGTAACTTGTTTCACTTAATTTAAATGCTTTGTAAGCGGCTTCTATGTTTCGAACTTTTAACAACTGAAAACCGATACTATTATAGCGTTCATCGTCCCAAGGGTATTGCAACGGGGTTAGTCCTGCCAATTCTTTTTCTACAACATTCACTTTAGAAATAAAATAATCAAATGGAATAATTCCACCGATCAGATCGGCTTCGTAACTTGAAATACAATTTCCTAAATAGCTGCATTTATCATATGGAGCATAAGCGCAATTTTTATACGTCATCAGCATACGGTCACCATCAATTAAATAAACAGAGTCAGTTTGTTGCATCACCATCTGATCGAAATTACAAAATGCCGCCAATGCTAATTGAGAATAATTTTGTGACGCATTTTTAAAACCACCGTAAGTAGTTTTCCAAACGGTTTGCAGAAGTTCCATTCCGCCTTCACATGGATTTATTTTTCGAATAACACCTGCAATATTACCGGCACCGGCATGATAGGCGTGAAGCACTAATAATCGAAACCATAAATCGGTTTCGTTGTATTGTAAATGAGCGCTGTCAAGCATTGTACGAACCTTTGGAATACAAATCCGTGAAAGCAATCTGGATGCACCCAATGCAGATTTTTCAATATCCGTTCGCTCATCAACATATTTATTTACTTTCAAACCCTGATGTATCGCCACAGCTTTCATCAACTGGAATGGACCATTGGCGCCAACAGTAGATTTGGTATTCATTTTTCCGGGACTTTCAATCAGCAATATTGCCTGGGCATACCAAGGGTCAACACCATTTTGATTAAATACAGCTATGGATCTATTGATGGTAGGCATTACCTTTTTAAATTCGTAGAAATCTTTTTTTCCGGCTGTGATAAAAACAGTTGAACTATCAGAAATATTATTAACTCTTCTAAGACTGTCTTTATAAATTGTTTGTTGTATTTCAGATAGTTTGTTCCAGTTTTTTACAGAAACACGATCAAAAATCTGGCGATTTGAAGCCAAATTTACAATAGCCGAGTCAGGAGTAAGTGACATTATCTGTTGCCAGAATTTGGTTTGTGGAAGAGTGTGCCAGCCTTCGCTATATAGCACTGAATTATTAATAAATTTCATCTTGGTTACTTCATTGTAACCTATTACATATTTTTCAACAATAGAAACTTTGCTAAGATCTGCTTGAGAAAATGCTACGGAACAAACACCCTGTAATAAAAATATTAATAGGGTTTTTAGTGATGATTGGAATATGTTTTTAATCGTTTTCAAAATCGACTCAATTATTTTTTTATAAAAATAGTTTTATAAAAGGTATTTCAAAAGACAATCATTGTAAACTTTTTAACAATGGTTTTCAACAAGATTCATTATAAAACGAATATATAACTAATATGTTTCATGAAATTGAAGTTATTTTATCCTCAAACTTTTTTATTTTAATTATGATGATTCAAATCAATTAGTTCATTTTATGGGACAATCCTGCATTTTTAATTTATAATGTAATTCTGATTTATTTTAACAAATCCATTTTAAAAATTATAGTATTTTTGCTCAACAACATTTTAAAAATTACACCAATGGCAACAGACAAATTTAGTGCCCATGATTATTATTTGATGGATGAATTATTAACAGGCGAACACAAATTGATACGTGGAACCATTCGTGCATGGGTTAAAAAAGAAGTTAGTCCTGTTATTGAGGAAGCCTGCCAAACAGCAACTACTCCAAAACAATGGATCAAAGGATTAGCAGAAATTGGAGCTTTCGGACCTACAATACCCGCTGAATATGGTGGCGCAGGCTTAGATCAAATGTCTTACGGGATCATCATGCAGGAATTAGAACGTGGCGATAGTGGCCTGCGTTCAATGGCATCGGTGCAAAGTTCATTGGTAATGTATCCTATATATTCATTCGGTTCAGAAGAACAAAAACGTAAATACCTTCCAAAATTAGCAAAAGGAGAATTTATGGGTTGCTTCGGCTTAACAGAACCGGATCATGGTTCAGACCCGAATGGTATGCTTACAAATATTAAGGATAAAGGCGACCACTATTTACTAAACGGCGCTAAAACATGGATTTCAAATGCTCCTTTTGCTGATATTGCAGTAGTTTGGGCGAAAGATGAAGAAGGTATAATACGTGGGATGGTTGTGGAACGTGACTCTGAAGGCTTTACCACCCCAACAATAAAAGGTAAATGGAGTTTACGGGCAAGCGTAACCGGAGAGCTGGTGTTTCATAATGTAAAAGTTCCAAAAGAAAATATATTCCCGAATGTTAAAGGTTTAAAAGGACCATTGAGTTGTTTAAATTCTGCACGTTATGGTATTTCCTGGGGTGTTATTGGTGCTGCAATGGATTGTTATGATTCAGCATTACGTTACTCAAAAGAACGTATTCAGTTTGGTAAACCAATCGCAGGATTTCAATTGACTCAAAAAAAATTGGCTGAAATGATAACAGAGATCACCAAAGCCCAATTATTAACTTGGAGATTGGGAGTTTTGAAAAACGAAGACCGTGCAACACCTGCTCAAATATCAATGGCTAAAAGAAACAATGCAATGATGGCTTTACAAATTGCACGTGAAGCCCGCCAGATACATGGCGGAATGGGAATTACAGGGGAATATCCGATTATGCGCCACTTGATGAATCTGGAAACAGTGATTACATATGAGGGTACACATGACATTCACTTATTAATCACAGGAATGGATGTTACCGGGATAAATGCGTTTCAATAATTTGAAAATCATTTTGTCATCCTGAATGTAATGAAACTTCTTGTTTATCGAACAAAAGGAAATAGATTTTTATTCAAAAATAGAGCTATTGTGAAATTTCTTATCTTTGTTCTGAATTTTAATTATTTTGATAATTAATGGAGTTTAAAGCCGGTAAACTGCTCGATACAATTGAATACCCGAGTGATTTAAGAAAACTATCAGAAGAAGACCTCCCACAAATAAGCGATGAACTTCGTCAGTTCATTATTGATGTAGTATCAAAAAAGGGGGGGCATTTCGGCGCCAGCCTTGGCGTTGTTGAACTTACTGTGGCTTTACATTATGTATTTAACACTCCCTACGACCAATTAGTTTGGGATGTTGGACATCAGGCATACGGACATAAAATTTTAACAGGCCGTCGCAAAAATTTTCATACCAACCGGGTTTATGGTGGAATCAGTGGCTTCCCGAAACGTTCAGAAAGTGAATATGATGCTTTTGGTGTAGGACACTCTTCTACTTCCATTGGCGCTGCTTTAGGTATGGCTGTTGCATCGGCTTATAAAGGTGAAAAAACCCGCCAACATATTGCCGTTATCGGCGATGGTGCCATGACTGGTGGAATGGCGTTTGAAGCACTCAATCATGCAGGAATCAGCAACTCCAACTTATTGGTTGTGTTGAATGATAATTGCATGAGTATTGACCCCAATGTTGGCGCACTAAAAGAGTATTTAACTGATATCACCACTTCACATACTTACAATAAACTAAAAGATGAAATATGGAACTTACTCGGTAAGATGAGCAAGTTTGGACCTACTGCTCAGGACATTGTTTCGAAGGTGGAGAATGGAGTAAAAACGGTATTGCTTAAGCAAAGTAATTTATTTGAATCCTTAAAGTTCCGTTATTTTGGACCTGTTGACGGGCACGATGTAGAACGTTTAACAAAAGTATTGCAGGATCTTAAAGATATTCCCGGACCAAAAATTTTGCATATTCTGACTCAAAAAGGCAAAGGATATAAATTTTCGGAAGAAGGAAACCAAACCGTTTGGCACGCTCCGGGTCTCTTCAATAAAAATACAGGAGAAATTATTAAGATCATTCCTAAAGAACCTCAACCTCCAAAATACCAAGATGTATTTGGTTATACGATCGTAGAGCTTGCAGAAAAAAACGCTAAAATAATGGGTGTAACTCCTGCCATGCCGAGCGGTTCTTCATTAAACATCATGATGAAAGCCATGCCCGACAGGGCCTTTGATGTTGGTATTGCAGAGCAACACGCTGTAACATTTTCTGCCGGATTAGCCACTCAAGGCTTAGTTCCGTTTTGTAATATTTATTCGACCTTCATGCAACGCGCCTATGATCAGGTTATTCATGATGTGGCAATTCAAAATTTACATGTTGTATTTTGTTTGGATAGAGCCGGATTTGCAGGCGTAGATGGACCGACACATCACGGAGCTTACGATTTAGCATATTTTCGTTGTATTCCCAATATGATTATTTCCGCTCCCATGAATGAGGAAGAGTTGCGTAATTTAATGTACACCGCTCAGTTGCCTGAAACAAATGGCCCCTTCTCTATCCGTTACCCACGTGGCAATGGCGTGATGACAGACTGGAGAAAATCCTTCCAGAAAATTACTATCGGGAAAGGAAACAGAATTCAGAACGGAGATGATATTGCAATTTTAACGATCGGACATATTGGAAATTATGCTATCGCAGCATGCAAAAAACTAGAAGAAAAAGGTATAAGTGTAGCACATTACGATATGCGTTTCTTAAAACCAATCGATGAAGAACTCCTGCATGAAGTATTTGCCAAACACCGTAAAATAATAACTGTTGAAGATGGCTGTATCATTGGCGGAATGGGAAGTGCAGTAATTGAATTTATGGCGGATAATAATTACAATGCACAGGTAAAACGTTTAGGAATTCCGGATAAATATATTGAACATGGCGAACAAGCGGAGCTTCATATTGAATGTGGGTTTGATACCGACAGCATTGTTAATACAGCCATTGAAATGATAGGTTTGAAAAAAAATACCATGGTTGGATAGCAAAACCCGTCACGCGTTTCTCGCCGGAGTTTATCCTGAGCGAAGACGAAGGGCTCGAAATAAGACAGGAGTACTTCAATACAAAAAGCCCTTTAAACAATCATTTAAAGGGCTTTTTAATGAGGTAATAAACTATTTCAAAGTAATGCTCGTTTGTCCAATGATCACATCATCACAGGCAATATCAATTAAATATTTACCGGGAATAAATCCATTTGGACTACCGCAAAATATATCAACTCCAAGTTGAGTGTTTTTGTAATTAATCTCTTTTTTTTCAGCAAAATATCCTTTTGAGCCATTGTAACTGAACATATTTGCGTCATCCGGCGATTTAGTAATTTCTTTTCCGTCAGGAGATACAATACGAACATAAACAGGTTTCGTCTCCGCTTTCGCAATCTTATTTTCACTCAACACAAATGAAACTTTTATTTTTTCTACACGTGATGCTTTATTTGTTTCAGATTCTTTTTTACCTCCTGATTTAAACTTAACACCTTCCGCTTTAGTACCTGTCGCTTTTAAAACAGAAGCTAAATTAACAGTATTTTGCAATGCGCTTTTATCTTTACTAAGTTGAGAACTTTTACCTTTTTCAGAGTTTAAGTCTTCAGATACCTTATCTTTTTCAGCAATTATTGTTTTGTTTAACGTGTTTAGTGAATCAATTTCAATAATATAATGTTTCATTATTTTACGCAATGATGCTGTTTCGTTGCGCAATTTTGCAATGATGCCGGCATCATTTTTATGCAACTCCGCTTCTTCCAGCAATCCTGCAATTTCAACGCGTTTTGCATCCAGATCTGCCTGTATCGTTTTATCGTTCGTTTGCAAGGTTGCGTATTGATCCTGAAGATCTAACAATTCTGCTTTAACATTATCGCGTTCAATGATCACCTGTTCTTTTACTATAACTTCTGTATTCGCACGCCCACGCTCCTGCAACCAAAGCCATGCAAATGCGCCATTACCAAGAGCTAACAAAGCAATCAAAACAATAAAAACCAACTTTTTATCTGACTTTTTTTCCTCCTTTGGATTTTTAGCTGTACTAATTTTTTCTTCTTTTGGTTTTGTTTCCATGATGGTATGATTGTTTAATTTATATATTGCAAAAGTAATATATTTTAATTGTAAAGCACAAACGTATGATAAACGATTTTATTTCATTGGTATTTCCTCAAGTATGTGTTTCATGCGGAAAGAGCTTGTATAAAAATGAACACAGCATTTGTACCTATTGCGCGTACCACTTACCAAAAACTAATTTTCATTTGGATAATGAAAATCCCATTGCAAAAATTTTCTGGGGACGTGTTGCTATTCATTCAACCGGCGCTTTATACGGCTTTAATAAAGGTGGGAAGGTGCAACATTTAATACATCAACTAAAATACAAAGGACATAAAAATATTGGTTTTTTTGTTGGGAAACTTTATGGTTATGAACTTAAACATTGCGCCGATTTCAATACCGTAAACATTGTAATTCCTGTTCCCTTGCATGCTAAAAAACAAAAGAAAAGAGGTTACAATCAAAGTGATACTTTTGCGCAGGGATTAGCAGAGAGCATGAATGCGGAAGCTGATCTTAATATCCTTTACAGGGCTAAAGAATCCGAATCACAAACAAAAAAATCACGTTTCAAAAGATGGCAAAATGTAGAAACAATTTTTCAATTACATGATGCTAAAACATTAGAAGGCAAACATATTTTATTAGTAGACGATGTAATTACAACAGGCGCTACACTTGAAGCTTGCGCTCAAACCCTTCTGCAAATTCCAAATGTAAAAATCAGTATTGTTACAATTGCATATGCCGCCAATTAAGAGCATTCTCTTATCTTTACAAATCCAAACTTATCGAATGAAATGAAATATCAATTAAAACATATATACAAAGCGATTTATTTTTGGTGCGTTTGCCTTATGTTCTTTGCTTCTTGCGCACAAGTGGTTGCGCCGGGAGGAGGGAAAAAAGATACGACTCCTCCGCAAGTTTTGAAATACATACCGGACAGCGCTTCACTTAACTTTTCAGTAAAATCTATAGAAATATTATTTGATGAATATATCCAATTAAAGGATTTGAATAGTCAACTGATTATTTCTCCTCCACTTGAAAAAGACCCTGATATTAAGGTAAAAAACAAATCGCTTATCATCAATTTCGATGAGAAAGAAATTTTAAAACCTAATACTACTTATTGTTTCAGTTTCGGGAATGCTTTGCAGGATATTAATGAAGGCAATCCCAAGGAAAATTTTAACTATATTTTTTCTACGGGCAACTATATTGATTCCTTAATAGTGAAGGGGAAAGTTGAGAATGCTTTCGATCATAAAACTGAAAAAGGCATATTGGTAATGCTTTACAGCGATTTTAGCGATAGCGTTATTTACAAAAAAAAACCTGATCACTTTGCAAAAACAAAAGAGGATGGCACATTCCAGATCAACAATATTCGAGATGGAAAATACAAAATACTTGCCTTAAAAGATGCCAACGCTAATTACAAGTATGATGAAGAAACTGAAAGTATTGGTTTTGTTGATACTATAATTGATGCTTCATCAAAACAAAATATCCTTATAGAGTTATTTCAAGAACCAGAAAAGAAACTTTTTATAAAAAAACATTTTCAAAATTCATTTGGAAAAATTGTTTTTGTTTTTAATAAAACTGTAGATAGTATAAGTGTTAAACCTATCAACCACACGTTTATAGAAAATGAAGTAATCCTTGATTACTCAACAAATAAAGACACCTTGACGTATTGGTTCAAAAATATCGATAAAGATTCTTTGATACTTCAGGTTAGCAATGGAAGTAAAATACTTGATACTATTGAATTTAAAATGATTAAAAAAGAAGATGCATTAAAAAACAAAAAAAATCCATTAAGATTATATTTGTTAAGTAGTCCAAATGGGAACGAAAATTTTGACTTGAATTCAGAACTTAAATTTGTTTTTAATAACCCAATTGATTCTATAAAAAATACTGAAAACATTCAACTAAAAGAAGATACGTTGTTATACAAAAACAGTTTGGGTTTAACTTTTAATAAATACAAAACATCAACTGTTAATTTTGGATATCTGGATACTGCATTTACGGAAGGTCCAAATATTCCGGGAGTATTTGCTCCATACTTTACTTCACCGAAACTCAAAGAAAACACCAAATACCATTTGTTTATTCCACCTGGCACATTCACCGATATTTTCGGTTTAAAAAATGATACAATAAAAATAGATTTTAAAACACGTGAAGAAAAATATTATGGAACGGTAAAATTAAAAGTAAATCTCCCTGCCGGCAAGGACTCCACAAGGGAAATTAAATATGATTATATCCTTCAGCTATTGAATGAAAAAGAAAATATAGTGCGGGAGAATATTATTAAAAAAGGTGAAACCATCAATTACAATTATTTATATCCGCAAAAATATAAACTAAAAATTATTGTTGATACCAACTCAAATGGCAAATGGGATAGCGGAAATCTTCTGCAAAAGCAACAACCGGAAAAAGTAATTTATTATACCGAACCTATTAATATTCGCTCCAACTGGGATTTAGATTTACAATGGAAAGTCAGTGTTATTAGTGGTTAGTGGTTAGTGGTAAAATGAAATATTGTGGAATTGCGAATTAATTATCTTTTTTTGTTTATTTTCCCCACTCACTAATAACTTACCACTAACAACTAACCACTAATTTTAAAATCATCGGCATCCAATATGGCAGGAAAAGATTTTCTAAACTTCTCTAATTCAATAAAACTTATTGTTACTGTTTCTATGCATTCTTCGTATGGCTTGATTTTACTGATTGTTTCACCTTTCGCATTTATAACGACCGAATCGCCGGAATGACCTATTTTATTCCCGTCATCTCCGACCCTATTCAACCCCACAACATAACATTGATTTTCAATGGCACGAGCCATTAACAATATTTTCCAAGGATGAGAGCGCCTTTTGGGCCAATTGGCAATATAAATAAGAACATCGTATTGATATTCCAGTCTTCTGTCTTCTGACTTCTGTCTTCTGACTTCTATATTCTGTCTACTCCAAACCGGGAAACGCAAATCATAACAGATCAAAGGACATATTTTCCACCCTTTTAATTCAACAATTATTTTATCTTGGCCTGCGCAATAATAATTATCTTCATTCGCCATTCGGAACAAATGTCTTTTATCATAACTATTATATGATCCATCCGGATTCATCCAAACAAGGCGGTTAAAGTATTTATTGTTCTCTTCACAAATAAAACTTCCTGTAATAACACAATTTTTTTCACGTGCTTTTTCTGCCAGCCAATTTACAGATGATCCATTCATCGGTTCTGCAAATTTTTCCGGACTCATACTAAAACCTGTTGTAAACATTTCAGGAAGTACTATCAAATCAGTTCTTTCGCTGATAGCAGCAATTTTTTGAGAAAACATCTTAAGATTCTCCTCTTTGTTTTCCCAAAATAAATCAGACTGAACAATCGTGATTTTTAAATCATTCATTTTTAAAAAAATCAATTTAAAATACAAACAAATTTAATGTATATTTTTGATGGATGTATTCTATAATTTAGAAAATATTATAGACATTAACCTGTCCATGTTCATAAAAACTATACACCTTTATCATTTTTGAGAATTTAAATCATTTCAAAAATCTATCTTTGTAAAGTTTCAAAAAATTATTTTTAATAAATATTAATAGATTTTATCCAACGCGTGCTGATGAAAACAAAATCAATTTTAATAATCTTTCTTTTCTCCATTTTTTCAATTGTTTGCTTCTCCCAAGGCGAACCACCAAAAGGTTATTCAGGGGCATGGGTCACTAAATATAAAAACGGACAGGTCAGTTTTAAAGGAAAATACAAAAATGGCAAACAAGAAGGCGACTGTGTTTATTATTTCGAAAATGGCAGGGTACGTTTTGCTGGCTCCTATTTAGATGGGCTGAAAGACGGTGAATGGGTTGCCTATTTTGACACGGGGCAGATTCGCTTTAAAGTAAAATATTTGAAAGGTGACCAGATAGGAGAACGAATTTATCATTGAAAAACGATAAACAGAATACTTAAATTAAACTCCTTTGATTCGATCTATTAATTAACAATAAAAAGCCTCCGATTGTTCAGTCGGAGACTTTAAAAAAATATCATGATTCCTATTTTGAAAAAACTGTATTGTCCTTACGTTTCATTGGCCGATAACTTAAAACAGGAATATCGCTTTCGTTAATAATGCGTTGTGCAATAGTTCCAATAAAAAATTCTGCCACACTTAATTCTGCCTTACTCATTATTAAAATCAAATCAGCCTCTACTTCATGTCCGTAATCTAAAACCATTTTAGTAATGTCTTTACCGCGTAATGCTTTCACAGTACAACGTACCCCATGCTCCTTTATATATTTCCATGCTTGATTAGAATAGGCAATCAATTTATTTTCATTCTCTTTATTGTCTTGAGATAAAATAGATATTATGCGAATATCGGCGTTAAATAATTTTGCTAATTCAACCGCATTATTTACTTTTTCACGTGTCTCCTTCGATAAATCCAAAGGTAACAATATGGTTTTACACCCATCTCTATGCACTTTTCCCCTTATCGTAATTACAGGATGTTTGGACTCACGTACCATCCTAAAAGCATTTTGACCTGTAATTTTACTTAATGAAATTTTTGATGTTAAGCCAATGATCACAAATAATGGATTTATTTGATCGGCAGCTTTATTTATTTCTTCATATACATTGCCTTTGCGAATCATCGTTTCAACAGGTTGACCTGATTTTAGCGATACTTCTTTTGCTAATTCATCCAGTGTTTTTTGAACAAATGGAGGGTTGCCTTCATCAATACTCAATAATATAATTTTCGAATTTGTTAAACGAGCCAAATTATACGATTGGCTAAGTGCAATTGTGGTTTGCTCTGTCGAATCGATGGGTATTAAAATACTGTTTTCAGTTTTTGTTAACATGGGGGCTTGTTATAAATGAAGAACGCTGATAAACAGATTCTTTTCTAATTTGGTGTCGAAATTAGGTAAAATCGGAATATCAGCGTTCTAAAAAATTGCAATAAACAAAACAATCACTAATTTAATATTTTATTTACAAAACGATTAAAATTTGTAAACAGCAGCTAAGCCAACTGTTGTTTGAGAATTTTTAGTGAAATTGCCTTTTGAATCCTGAAATTCCTGAATATCACCGGCAGCAGCACCTGTATAGGCGTTCTTTTTATAAATATCCATTCTGA
>PLYN01000013.1 GCA_003151815.1 Bacteroidota bacterium
CTCCTGGATTTGGAATAGGATAGATCTTATGTTGCAAACACATTTTAACACATGTAAATTTTACTTTTATGAAAACAAATAATTGGGGAATCTTACTCCTTGTAATTGGAACGATTATAATAATTTATTGTAGTTTCAATTTTCTTTCTGCTGATAAAGTAGTTGATTTAGGCTCCGTTAAAATAATCAAAGCAAAGAATCAAGCTCTTCAATGGCCACCGATTATTGGTGTTGCATTTCTGGTGGGAGGAAGCGTAACACTTTTTCTTAATAGGGGCACTCGCGATTAATTTAAATTTTAAGAAACTTATGTTATTTAGGCGGGAGATTAAGTTGTGTTAAAAAATACAAAACAATATATATAAAATTAAATCAAACCTTTTATTCACTAAAATATAAATGAAAATGAAAAAAAAATTAATAAAACTTTCAGCAATTTTTCTTACGATAGTTGGTGTTTCGGCGTGTGGATCTGAAAACGATAAAAAAAAATCCGAAATGGAAAAAACTCCAATGGATGAAATAGTTTTAACAGAGACGAAAAGCCAACCTGATGAAAACTTTTACGAGGCAATAGTAGCTTATAATAAAGGTGACAAAATACAATGTGCTGTGCTTATTGATAAAGGAATTCAGTTTATTGCAAAAGTTCAAGATGATGCCGACGACAAAGGAAAACCGGTATTAGAAAAACAAATCATTAAGCTTTCCCAACTTTCTGTACGATTAAAGGAAAATAAAATCAAATCGGAGGACGAAATAATCATGGCATTCGAAAATGCCGAAAAAGCTCTTGCCGGTCATGCGATTATTGTTACTGAAACATTAGTTGAAATGGATTCTACCGAACAAGCTATTAAAACGACTCATACTGCAGGACATTATCTTGAACAGGCGCAAAAGATTGCAAAAAAAGAGAATAAAATTTTATATCAGGAAAGTATTGATGACCTTAAAAAATTAGGTTTAAAAACAAAAGAAGATTTTGGAAAAGGTAAAAAAGATGTCATAAAAGACCTGCATAAAATTAAAGACAAGCTGCTCGCAATAGATGATAAAATGGAAGGTCCGGTTCCTTTATAATTAAAAAATTAATTTATATTTTTTTCAATGAGAATTTTGAATAGAACAAAAACAATTAAAAAAACAAACAACAAATGTACAACGGTTATCATTTTTTAGGTATGCATCTCATATGGTGGTGTGTTTGGATTTTCTTCATATTTGTTATTTTCGGAATGTTTATTCCTGTTCCCAGAAGCAGGTTCAGACAAGATTCTGCACTTGATATTTTGCAAAAGCGTTTTGCCGCTGGTGCGATAACAACGGAAGAATACCAGGAAAAGAAAAAAATTTGGAAAATGATTCAAAAAAATCAAACGATAATTAATAAGAGTTGAAAATTAAAATATTATGAAAGAGATGCCAAATTTAAAATACTATTTTTTTATTACAACCCTTGTAATTACATTAAATGCAATTGCTCAGCCTTATTCTACCATTGTTAGTATAAGTGAGCTTGCAAAACAAAAAAAAGTTTTGGTAGAAGATTATCCGAGAGTTTTTAACGAAGAAGAAATAAATAATATAGAAAAGATTGACTCGAAACATTCAAAAATATTTTATACAAGAAACGGAATACATTTCGAAGCGATTGTTAATTCAGATAGAAAAGATTTATTGCTGATCGCCACTTTTGAAGAAATATCGAAAAATGATTTGCCTAAAATTGTTTTATATAATTTCCAGAATAGTAATGATGGAAAATCAAAAATTGAGAACGCATTTATTGGAACAACTCCATACACGTCTGATTTTTATCGTATTGATATTATAGAAAAAACTGAAAAAGGAAATTCCGTGAAGAGCCTTTTTTATGATGAGTTGGGAAAATACATGGTGCCTCCTTATTGAGGATTTGTACCTCGACCATTTTTGATTAATAATTGCTTAGTACCAAAAAAAATTAATATAAATATCTAAAAATAAGGAACCATGAAAATCAAATTTTTAATCACCCTATTAGCTGTCATTTCAATAATGGCTTGTAATTCATCAAGTAAAAAAGATGTTACGAATCCGGAAGAAGTAGCTTTTATAAAACAAGGACAAACTCCTACTTCTGATACAACATTTCAAAATGGTTCTGGTGTTTATTTTGTTAATCTAAAAGATGGGGAAAAAGTGCAATCACCAATATTTATTGAAATGGGTGTGAAAGGAATGGAAGTAGAACCGGCAGGTAAAATTGGAGAAGGGAAAGGGCATCATCATATAATTATTGATGGAAGCTTTATCGAAAAAGGGAAAATGGTACCTAAGGATGAAACGCATCTTCATTTTGGCAAAGGGCAAACATCTGACACTCTAAAGTTAAGTCCGGGAAGGCATACACTTACTTTGCAGTTTGCCAATGGAGCGCATGAATCTTACGGAAAGGACTGGAGTAAAACGATTACCGTTAATGTAGAAAAGCCATTAGAATATTAATTAAAATAACTCAGTTAAATAATTAAATAATATGATATACAATGGATACTATTTCTAGGGAATGCACTTTATTTGGTGGTTCGTATGGCTAATGCTACTTTTTTGGATATTCGTTATACCTTTTGATATACCGAGCCAACGAAGGAGGAGAGGTTCCCCGCTTGATATTTTGCAAAGGCGTTTTGCTGCCGGTGAAATAACAAAAGTAGATTATGAAGAACGAAAACAAATTCTTAAAAATGATAGAATAAATGGATAAAAAAACAAACAATCATCCACATGATGGACATAAACATAACAACACTGCACAACAACATTGTTCTTCCCGTAAACCAATACACCACAATTGGCTTTTTTGGGTGGGTGTGGTTCTGATGTTACTTGCTATACTTTATTATATCATGAGTGATGATTTTACTATTGTTCCTAATCTGAACAAATAAAAAACAAACAACACTGCCAATAAAGTAGTAATCATAAAATGAAAATAAAAGACACTTTACACAAATTATATATTGAACTGGTCTTTAAACAAAACCATAAAAAATGGATGAGCAGTTAAAAAAATTTCTTTTCAATCCATATTTAGGTAAAATGATTGCTGTTTTTATCGGTATCATCATTATATGGACATTTATTAAAGCGATTCGAAGAGGCTTTGCTTCAAGAATAAAAGATAAAGACAACCGTTACCACACAAAAAAGATCATCAGTTTCTTAGGTTATTTCTTCTCCGCAATTCTCATCGCTTTTATTTATAGTGATAAATTAGGAAAGTTTACAGTTATACTTGGGGTTACCGGTCTTGGTATTGCCGTTGCTTTGCAGGAAATAATTGCCAGTATTGCCGGATGGTTTGTTATTGTTTTTGGAGGTCATTTTCATACAGGAGATCGGGTACAACTAGCAGGAATAAAGGGAGATATAATTGACATAGGAATCCTTAGAACCACTTTGATGGAAATAGGTCAATGGGTGGATGCCGATTTATATAATGGAAGAATTGTGAGTGTTTCCAATAGTTCAATATTCAAAGAACCCATTTTTAACTATTCTGCTGATTTCCCCTTTTTATGGGACGAAATAAAAATTCCGGTACAATTTGGATGCGATTATAAATTGGCAGAACAAATTTTAATCGATTCAGTCAAAGAAAAAATAGGGCAGAACACAGATTTAGCACACCACTCATGGGAAAAAATGTTGAACAAATATATGATAGAAGATACGTCAACAGAACCTGTTGTTACATTCGTTTTAAATGAAAGCTGGATAGAATTCACGATTCGATACATTGTAGATTTTAAAAAAAGGCGTAGCACTAAAAACATTTTGTTTCATAAGATATTGAGTGAAATTGAAGCCTCTGAAGGAAAAGTAAAATTTGCTTCCCCCACAAATCGACTTATATAAATCTATTAAAATGAAAACGATAACGATAACGGATCAAAGTAACCACTCTATATATTACGGAAAGGTAATTTCTGTAAGAGGCAGCGTTGTTGATATTTGGTTTGAGAAAAAGTTACCTTCTATATATTCAGTACTTCATACGGGAAAAGACAAAGAAATTAAAATAGAAGTGTTGACTCAGTTGGATGCAAATCAGGTGCGTGGAATAGCATTAACTCCCACTCAGGGATTAGCAAGAGGTATGAGTGTAGAAACAAATGGAAAGCAACTTAATGTGCCAGTTGGAAAAAAAATAATTGGACGGATGTTTGACGTTTTTGGAAATACCATCGATCACCTGGAACCATTATTAGATAGTGAAAGACGTAATATACATCAATCACCGCCATCATTAGAAAAAAGATCCACAAAATCAGAAATTTTTGAAACGGGAATTAAAGCAATCGATATATTGATTCCATTGGAACGCGGAGGCAAAGCTGGTTTGTTCGGTGGAGCCGGTGTTGGAAAAACAGTTTTGCTTACAGAGATGATTCATAATATGGTTGGACATAATAAGGGAATAAGCATATTCTGCGGCATTGGAGAACGGTGTCGCGAGGGGCAAGAACTTTATCATGACATGAAAGAAGCTGATGTACTTAAAAATATGGTAATGATGTTCGGTCAGATGAACGAACCTCCTGGTGCTCGATTTCGTGTTGGACATGCAGCCTTAACAATGGCAGAATATTTTCGTGATGATGAACATCGCGATGTTCTCTTGCTCATTGACAATATTTTCAGGTTTATTCAGGCTGGCATGGAAGTATCGGGTTTGATGGGACAAATGCCATCTCGCTTAGGTTATCAACCAACAATGGGGACGGAACTCTCTAAATTGGAAGAGCGAATCGCTAATACTGACGCAGGAGCTATTACTTCCATTCAGGCAGTCTATGTACCTGCTGATGATTTAACAGACCCAGCTGCAGTTCATGCATTTTCACATCTTTCGGCATCCATTGTTCTTTCCAGAAAAAAAGCGAGTGAAGGCCTCTACCCTGCCATTGATTTGCTGCAATCTAATTCAAAGATGGCAACACCAAGCATTATTGGCGAAAGACATTATAATCTTGCACAGGAAATAAGACAAACACTTGCTCAGTATGAAGAACTCAAAGATATTATTGCTATGCTTGGTCTTGAACAATTATCTGTTAATGACCGCAAATTAGTTAATCGGGCGAGGCGTTTAGAACGATTTCTCACACAGCCTTTTTATACAACAGAACAGTTTAGTGGAATAAAGGGAAAAGACGTTAGTTTAAAAGATGCACTTGATGGCTGCGAACGTATTCTTACAGACGAGTTTAAAGATTTACCCGAGAGTGCTTTTTATATGATTGGATCAATTGAAGAAGCGAAGAATAAAGGAAGTGTTAAAACAGATAAAAATAAAGCCGATGCTTCAACAAATATGAAACAAACAAAGGAAGAAGCTATTGGCAATATTATCAGTATACTCCAATCTTCAGCTCAAAATGATACTACTACATTTCAGTTAAAAAGAAAAAATTCAAAACAACCATAAATAGAATAAACAGCAATTAATTATGGAAGCAAATATTCAAAAGATACAAATGAAAGCTTTTTATTATAATATAAATATAGATTGGGTTTCAGAGAGAAATGGAATACTTTCAAACCCAGAACTAATTAATAAGATGGAGGTATCTTTCCCTAACAAAAAGACAGGTATATGGACGCCAGAACATTTATTAATTGCAGCAGTAAATAGTTGTTTTATGATTACATTTTTATCATTAGCTAAAAAATTAGGATTAGAATTTTTAAAATATAATTGCTCGGCAAAAGGGAAAATAGAAAAAATGGGTGGAAAATACTTAATAACTGAAATAGAACTTGGACCAGTTGTGACCATAAAAAAAACGGCTGATAAAAAAAAATCTGAAGAAATACTTCAAAATTCATTAGCGTTTTGTTTGATTTCTAATTCTTTAAAATCAAAAGTGTCATTAGTAAAAACAGTAAATATTTTTAAAAATAATTCATCGGATAATAAAAAAGAAAACAAAGTAAAATGGAAGCAGAATTAATGAATTTGAAAATTCTCCTCCCATTTCGCATTTTCTCAGAAACGAAAAACGTAACTCGAATTGTTATAGAAACGAGTGAAGGTTCTTATGGCTTTTTACCGCAAAGACTTGATTGTGTTGCTGCATTAGTACCTGGTATTTTAACTTATGAAACTGAAAATGGTGGAATACGTTATTTAGCAATTGATGAAGGTGTGCTAATAAAAGCAGGCATGGAAGTAATGGCGTCTGTCCGAAATGCCTTTGATGGAAAGGATCTTGGAAAACTTCATGAATTGATAGAAAAACAGTTTATGAATTTAGACGAAAAAGAAAAAAACGTACGTTCCGTGATGACAAAGATGGAAAGTGGTTTCATTCAACGTTTAGAAAAATTTAGTAAAGAATAAAAAATCACTTACAATAAATCAGAGTAAAAATGAAAAAACTTAAAGAAAATGAACTTATTAAAGGGAGCAAGCCCATCTCCAATAATAAAACAAAAGCTAAAATCACTTCAGTAGATAAGAATATGATAACCCTGCCGGAAGAATTTGAAGAAGATCAAAGTATGAATATTCGTATGAAGCCACAGCCATACCTAAAGCAATCAAAAAAATAATGGAATCTACTGATATAAATAATGAAAATATGTTCAGCCGGCAGGTAGCCAAAAAAGAAAAACGTAAACTCAAAGCTCTTCGTGAAAATAAGAGAAGCATTTGGTTTGGATTAGGAATGTTTGGGATGGTAGGTTGGTCAGTTTCGATACCGGTATTACTGGGAGCAGCGTTCGGTATGTGGTTGGATAAAACTTACCCCCAGTCGTTTTCATGGACTATAACATTTTTGATGTTGGGTTTAATTTTAGGTTGTTTGATTGCCTGGCATTGGATAACAAAAGAGGATAAAGAAATGAATCAAAATAAAGACGAAAACAATGAATGAAATTTTATATAGGATATTAGTATTTATGGCAGGCCTTATTATGGGTGTTTTCTTTTTTGCAGGACTTTGGCTTACTGTAAAAAATACGCTCACGTCAAAAACTCCTGCATTATGGGTTTTAGGAAGTTTTGTTTTACGAATGGGCATTACAATTTTCGGATTTTATTACGTAGCTGCCGCTAATTGGCAACGAATTCTTATTTGTATGCTTGGCTTTATTATAGCCAGGTATATTATTTTATTTATGACCAAATCAATAGAGAAAAATAAAATAATATTAAAAAAGGAGGCGTATCATGAAGCTTAGTCCTGATGAAACTGTTTTTTGGCAACATGGCTTTATCACCATTAATTTGACCATTGTTACTACTTGGATATTAATGTTATTGCTGGCAGTTGCTTCTTGGGTAATTACTCGTAAACTCAAAAAAGGTATTCATATCTCACGTTGGCAAAGTATGCTTGAAATAATTATAATAACTATAAAAAATCAGATTAAAGAAATCGGATTAAATAAGCCCGAGGAGTATATTGGTTTTATCGGCACCTTATTTTTATTTATTGCTGTCGCAAATCTTTGTATTATTTTCCCATGGTATCAACCTCCAACCGGATCTCTTTCGACTACCGTGGCTCTTGCCATTTGTGTATTCATGGCTGTTCCTTTTTTTGGTATTGAAAAAAGCGGTGTACTTGGTTACTTGAAATCATACTTGCAACCAACTTTCATTATGTTACCCTTTAATCTCATCAGCGAAATCTCCCGCACCATAGCACTGGCTGTAAGATTGTTCGGCAACATAATGAGTGGAGGAATGATTGTCGCTATTCTATTAACTATAACTCCTTTTATATTTCCAATTGTTATGAATGCTCTTGGTCTATTAACGGGAATGGTTCAAGCCTATATTTTCAGTATTCTGGCAACCGTTTATATTGCAGCAGCAGTGCAAGAATCCGGGTAATCAAATTATAAATTACAAACCAAATCATAAATTAATAATTAATAAAAAGGAGGATTTAAAATGGATAACGTAACTATTATTGGGGTAGCCTCAATTATTACCGCAGGTCTCACTACAGGTATCGGATGCATGTTTCCTGCATTTAGCGAAGGCAAAGCTGTATCATCAGCATTAAGCGCAATAGCCCAGCAGCCGGATGCAGCGCCTACAATTACAAGAACCTTATTTGTGGGTCTGGCAATGATAGAGTCAACAGCAATTTATTGTTTTGTGGTTTCGATGATCCTCATCTTCGCTAACCCTTTTTGGAATCATATCATTACAAAATAATTCATAAAATGAAAATTAACTGGTTCACAGTAATTGCTCAGGTAATTAATTTTCTCATTTTGGTTTGGTTGCTGAAACGCTTTCTTTATAAGCCTATCCTCAATGCAATTGATGAACGTGAAAAAAAAATTATTTCTCAATTAAAAGATGCAGAAGCTAAAGAAGAAAAAGCTGAAAAAGAGAAAGTAGAATTCAAACAAAAAAATGATACGTTCGATTTGGAAAAGAAGGAACTTATGGACAAAACTATTGCCGAAACCAATGTGCAACGCCAGAAACTCCTCGATGAAGCAAGGACTGAAGCTAATAAGTTAAGTTCAAAACTTGAAGAAACATCGAAAGAAAATCGTAAAAAACTGAATCAGGAGATTGCTAAAAAAACGCAACAGGAGGTTTTCGCCATTGCACGAAAAACGCTTGCGGATCTGGCGTCTGTCAGTTTAGAAGAACAATCAGTGAATATCTTTGTCAAACGAATCGAAGAATTAACCGAAGAAGAAAAGAAAAAATTCATTGAAGCTTTCAAAGCCACTTCAAAGCCTATACTTATACAAAGTACATTTGAACTGCCTCATAAACAGCAAATAGAAATAAAAAAATCAATTCAGGAAATTCTTGGAGCAAAAACTCATTTTGAATTTAAAACCGCACCGGAATTAATCAGTGGCATTGAACTTATGGCAAATGGATATAAGTTGGCCTGGAGTATTTCAGAGTATCTCGATTCAATGGAAAAAGATATATCCGAAATCCTAAAAGAAAAATCGAAGGAAAAAACTGAGAAGAAACCTGAAACTAAGACAAAACATGATGTAAAGGAAGACACCGACGAAAAGATAGAGCCGAAGAAAAAAGTAGTCTTTGAAAAGAAAGCAGAATCAGAAAAAAAATAAAATGCCCCAAAACGAATTAAATAAAGCAATTAATAACACGTTTGATCAATTAGGACAGTGCAGAGAAGAACACATTTTCTCTTTTGCACCCAATGAAGTTGGTTCTGTTATGAGCGTATCAGCTGGAGTTGTCAGAGTTTCCGGTCTACCGGGTGCTGGATTTGAAGAGCTATTAAAGTTTCCGGGTGATTTATTTGGCATAGCCTATAACATTGATGAAAATGAAATTGGTGTGATTCTATTAGGTGAAGATTATTTATTGAATGTCGGTGATAAAGTTGAACGAACCGGACGTGTAATGGACATTCCCGTTGGCAAAGCTTTAATAGGCAGAGTGATTAATCCATTAGGGGAACCAATGGATGGAAAAGGTGCTATTGATAATAATCAACGTTTGCCAATTGAGCGTCCTTCGCCCGCTATTATGGATCGCACCCAGGTTACTGTTCCTTTGCAAACAGGATTAAAAGTTATCGATGCATTGATACCTATCGGTCGTGGACAACGTGAATTGATATTAGGAGACCGACAGACAGGCAAAACAGCCATTGCAATTGATGCTATACTCAACCAACGTGATAAAGATGTAATATGTGTTTATTGCGCAATCGGGCAGCGTGCATCGTCTGTTGCCAAAGTTATCGCTACGCTAAAAGAAAAAGGTGGCATGGAATATACTGTTGTTGTTGTAACAGAAGGGAACAACGCACCGGGCTTAAAATATATCGCTCCTTATGCAGCCACCAGTATTGCGGAATATTTTATGGAACTTGGCAGTAATGTACTTATTGTTTATGATGATCTTACACATCACGCACGCGCTTACCGCGAACTTTCACTTCTATTAAGAAGACCTCCTGGACGTGAAGCATTTCCAGGAGATATTTTTTATATACATTCTAGATTATTGGAAAGAGCTACACATCTAAGTGAAAAACACGGGGGAGGATCGCTTACCGCATTACCGATCATTGAAACGGAAGCTCAAAATATTTCAGCATACATTCCTACAAATCTTATTTCTATAACTGACGGACAGATCTACCTCTCACCTAAACTATTTGAATTGGGTATTTTACCGGCTGTAGACGTCGGCAAATCTGTATCCCGCGTTGGAGGCAAAGCCCAATTGCCGGTATATCATTCGATAACAGCTAACTTGAAACTTGCCTATTCTCAATTTGAAGAATTAGAAAACTATGCACGTTTCGGTACCCGGATGGATCAACATACAAAGGAAATAATAGAACATGGAAAACGAATTCGTATATGGTTAAAGCAGCAGGAACTTAAGCCTATGTCTGTACTCGAACAAATTGTGGTTCTTCTTGCTTTAACAAGCGGACTTTTTGAGAGTATACCAATTAATAAAATGCAGGATGCGGAAACAGCTTTGCTCAAAAGTAGTACAGAAATTGACGCTGAAATTTTTAAACGGTTATTTTCTGATAAAGAATTGAGCAGTTCTGATAGTGCAGCTATTTTGAAGTTTGCCAGTGATACTCTTGTTCCCTTTCAAGACAAGAAAATCGAANNGTAATGGATACATTACAAAACTTAAATAGAAAATTAGAAAGCGCAAAAGATATAAAATCTATTGTCAGGACCATGAAAGCAATGGCAGCTTCAAACGTTGGACAGTATGAAACCGCTGTTGAGTCGCTTGGAGATTACTATCGAATTGTAGCCTTGGGCATCATTGCATATTTTAGAGAGCAAAAAATTGATACAATAAATGAAACGAAAGAATTGAAAAAAAACAAGGAAAAATTAATTTGTGCGATTATTTTTGGTTCAGATCAGGGTCTTGTAGGCCAATTCAATGATTCGCTTGCAGATTTTGTTTCTCAATCACTAAACCCTTTACCAGGTAAAAAAGAAATATGGGCTGTGGGTGACCGCATTCATTTACTTTTGTCAGATATGGGCTTTACCACAACAGAGTTGTTTTCTGTTCCAAATTCTGTTGACGCGATTACTTCATTAGTTGAACAAATTTTGATAAAGAGTCAAAATAGTATTGAAAATGGGGATTTGAAAGAGTTTTATATTTTTCACAATCAACAAAAAACAGGGGTTGTTTACGAACCTGTTATGCAACGATTTTTACCAATGGATAAAAAATGGAGACTAACATTAGAGGAATTTCATTGGCCCACAAAAAAAATACCTCAAATTATCGGAGGGATTAAACTAACTTTATTGGCGCTCATCCGCGAATATCTTTTCATCTCTTTGTTTAAAGCATGTGCTGAATCTTTGGCTTGTGAGAATTCAAGCCGTTTGGCAGCGATGCAACGTGCTGAAAAAAACATAGACGAATTATTGAATGACCTTACCAACAAGTTTCATAACATACGTCAGAGTGCCATTGATGAGGAATTATTCGATGTAATTTCAGGTTTCGAAACTTTAAAAACTGTTGGCCATTAAACATTGTACTTCTTGAATTTCGCTACCTTTTCAAACATTTTAAAGGATCGTAGAGTTCGAATCCCTCTGAGATGCAATAAAAAAAGCCCTTGATTTACAAGGGCTTCAGGGGTGGTGGAGTCGGAGGACTCCACACCCATTAAACCAATTTTACCAATCTCTATAAATTTAAAGTTTACGAAGGATTTTTATTTGACGGCTCGTCTAATTATTCAATTATTCTAAATATAAAGTGTCCTGTTTGTGTTAAAAAATTTATATATTAGCTAAACAAAGCCTAAACAGTAAAACATGAAACATTATTATAAAAATTTTTTTTTCAATAGATTCTTCCTTTCAATAGTATTTTTTCTATTGTTTTTAAATAATGTTTTTTCTCAATGGACAAACATAAACTCTCCTAGTCAATATCGATTTTGGTCAATCGGATTTCCTTCTGCATCAATTGGTTATATTGGAGGTGTGGAAGGTACATATAAGTCAAAAGATGGTGGTTCTACATGGTCAAAAATTATGTACTTACCGCCCAAATATAATTCGACTGATTCAACATATTTAGAAGGGATTAATGAACAATATTTACATTTTATGTCTGATTCTATCGGCGTGATTGCAGGTTGGAACGCTTGGGATAATTCAGAAGTTATTATCAAAACAATTGATGGGGGAGATACTTGGACTGTAAAGCAAAAAGGAGCTTTTGATACAGAATTCAAAGCCATAAGTTTTCCAAGTAATAGCATTGGTTATGTTGCCGGATTAAAGGGGAGAATTTTAAAAACAACGAATGCGGGAGATGGAGTTACTACTTTTGAGTGGACAAAAAAAGATACTACAACTTCTAATTCTATTTTTATTATTGAATACGATGAAAATGGTAACGTGCTAAATAATGATATTTATTCAAGTAAGAAGGCTGATTTTAGCCGTTCAGCAAGGTATGGTCAATATGGAATATTATCAAAAAATAAATGTGGAGATATTTATTATGCAAATACATTTTATGATATTATTATTGATTCCACTCATATTTTTAATCAGTATAATCAAATTGTAATCACAAAATATGCACCTGATAGGCAGTGCGCTAAACGTAATTGCATTCCAAATACCTGAACTGTTTGCATATAAGGACAATGATTTATGTGCTGGCGAAAAAATAAACTTAAATTGGGATGCGTATAATATTAGTAAGGTTAATATTATTCATTCAATAAATGCAGGCAATAATATTGATACAGTGGCAATAAATTATAATGCCTACACTCCTCCATATGAATATGGCGTTACTAATGTTGTAGGAGTTAATAGTTTTATTATTCAAGACGCAGCAAACAATATTGTTGCAGATACAATAAATGTTATAGTTCATCCCAAACCAACAATAACTGTGTCAAATGATACAGCAATTTGTGATGGGCATACAATTACTTTAAAAGCATCTACAAATGGAAGTGGAAACACTTATCTATGGGAGCCGGGTAATCTGTCGGGTTCTATAATTAATGTTACTCCTGCAAATTCAGCAACATCAACTTATACTGTTAATGTAACAACACAATACAGTTGTAAAAATTCAAAATCTGTAAAAGTTATATCAGAACTTTCACTTTGCCCAAATGTTTCAATCAACAATATATTAGAGAAAAACAAAATTGTAATAAGCTGTGACAATGATTTTGTTACAATTATTTTTTTGAGTGATAAAGCTGATCGGTTCGATAATCTTTATTTGTCTGACATTTCAGGAAAAATTGTTTATGAAGAAAAAAGTATTATTTTATATCAAGGCGAAAAGAAACAAATTTCTGTTAATTCACTTACTTCAGGGGTATATATTCTTACTTTGTATAATAGCGAAAAATCGATTCGTTCAAAAATTTCAATAATTCGGTAGCACTTAAAATGCGTTTTTTTATTTGCTTATTTTTCCCAAAATTCGTTTTGCTACAACAAAAAATCAATTAAAAATTTAAACAGTTTCTAATTATTATTCAATAAATTTTGTTTGTCTACTTTCTCATTGATGTTTAATACAAATTTTTCGGTTGTAATAAATTTTTGAGGAATCATATAATCGGGTAAAACACCGCAAAGGATTTCCTTTAATTGGTCTTCATCAATTTGTTTTTTTTCAATAAATACAACAATTTTATTCATATTATTTGCCCCCATTTTACATACTGCCACACATTTTGCATTGACTATAGATGAAACTGCATTTTCAATTTCGGCAAGTTCAATTCGGTAACCGTTAATTTTTACCTGGCTATCTGTACGTCCATAAAAAATCAAGTTTCCAAACGCATTAATGGAAACAATGTCGCCTGTTTTATAATAACGTTTATTTTGATGAACAAAAAATTTATCTTCATTCCTATTGTTCAAATACGCTTTGATTACTTGCTTTCCGGAGAGGCACAATTCACCTTTGTCTATCGGTATGTTATTTTCACCCACAATTAATACTTCCATTTCTTCAAATACTTTTCCTAAAGGAACAATGCCGTTTACACTCTCAACAGCCGATTTTTTTTCATCAAAAATATACCGTGTACAATCGATGGTAGTTTCTGTAGGTCCGTAAAAATTATGAATTTCAGCATTGGGTATTGATTGGCTCCATTTTACAGCCAGTTGATGGTACAAGGCATCACCCATAAAAAAGCTATATCGCAAATCAGGCAATGAAATTTCGGATAAATAATTTTCAATATAATTTAAAAAGGTAGGAACAACACTTAGTACAGTAATATTATATTTCTGCAAATACTCAATTGTTTTCATAAATTTAATACCATCAGATGGTAGAACATAACAACAAGCGCCAACCATTAAAGGCATAAAAAAAGAAAATACAGATAGATCGAATGTTAATTCAAATGCTTGTAAAAATTTATCGTCCGAATTAAAATCATAATTTTCCGTGAAGAAATAAAAAAAATGGTTGACATTAATATGTGAAACCGGAACACCCTTCGGCTCTCCGGTTGATCCGGATGTAAATAAAATATAGGCAATTGGTTGATTCACCTTACGGTAATTATTTTGTTGAATTAAAATCCGGGATGCAGCATCAGCTGATTCCAAATCAATTTTATCTAATTGGGAATTTGGAGTGTCGGAATCACCTGTCAATACAATATCAATACCACCTGCCGATTCTCTTAGATGTGGATTTTCAACTGATGTTAAGATCAATTTTAATTGACACTGTTCGATCATGTTTTTATTCCTGGAAACAGGGAATTTATTGTTCAAAGGAATATAAGCAGCTCCATATAAATTCACTGCAAGTATTGCTGCGTAAGTAGTAACATCTTCGGAACAATAAATTCCAATGTGTTGAAGTATTTTCTCAGGAGGTATTTGCTGATGAATTCGAATTACAATTTGCCACAACTGTTGGTATGTATAATACCTGTTGTTCACAAACAGTGCGTTGTTATGAGGGTGCGATGCAACACTTCTCAAAAAACCGGTAACCGGGGTTTCCTGAAAATCGAGCTTTGATGGATGGCTATTATTAGGGATCAAATATTTTTTATTATGAATAATTTGTTGTAAATTTCGTAAATCTAATGAAGAAATGATTTAATTTTTCAACAAAATTAAAATCATGTAAAGTGTCTTGTGTTTATGAACTTACTCAAAGATAAAGATTCGATCTGAGCACTACAAAATGTTGAGATTCTAAAATTTAAAATATTTTTTATGAAAAAAAATATACTCCTCATCATACTTTATTTTTCAGCATTCACTGCTGGTATAGCGCAAAGTAAAATGAATTTTTCTTTCGCTAAAAATATGAATGATAATGAAACGGATAGGAACGAACAAGTTCACATGTTAATTCAAGGTGATGTATTACAAATAAAAGGGCTTGTTGAAGATGTTGGGGGGATTTTTAAATTTTCAACAAGTAATATCGCCAGTGTTTCAATCTCAATCAATCAATTATCTCAAATCATATCCAACAAAGCCATTCAACGTGTTGAAGCATTTCCACCATCAACACATCCTCTGAACGATTCGGCACTTTTGAACGCAAATGTATACCCTATACAGAACGGGCAAGCGCCATTATCACAAGCGTATGATGGCACCGGAGTAATAATTGGTTTTATTGAAACAGGAATTGATCTTACACACAAGGATTTTCAGGATAGTTTTGGAAAAACCAGAATTTTATTTTTATGGGATCAAACAGTAATACCCGCTCTAAATACTCCAACGGTACCAATTTTGGCTTATGGACGGGAATGGTCGAATACAGATATTGATGCGGGCTTGGCAGTTTCACATAAAGACGACCCAACCGGCCATGGCACTCACGTTGCAGGAACTGCCGTAGGAAACGGATTAGCCACCGGTAAATTTAAAGGAGTAGCGCCTAAAGCGGATATAATTGTTGTTGCATATGGTAACGCCCAACCGAAAACGGTAGATGCTGTATACTACATTTATACAAAAGCGAAAAGTTTGGGTAAGCCATGCGTAATTAATGCCAGCTATGGGGGTGATCAGGGCTTACATGATGGCAGGGATTTAGAGAGTATGGCAGTGCAAAGTTTGATCAACCAAAATCCCGGGCAGGCTTTTATTGCAGCAGCAGGAAACAGTGGAGCCAAAGGTAAATGTCATCTTGCATATACAGTTTCAGCTACTGATACCAATTTCACTTTATTTGCTCCCATAAGTGGCTGGGTGTATTTTGATATTGTGGCAGATTCTAACAATATGAAAAATATTAAATTTGCTATCGGTGCTGATAATATGGCTGCCCCTCACTCTTTCAGAGGGAATATTCCGTTTACTAATGTAGCTTCAATGCCTTTAGCAACGGCTATAACTACAAATCTGATGAAAGCAGGAAAAAGAATCGGAATAGTACAAAGTACACTTACGTCAATTGGAGGTGATTATATTTTAGAATATATAATTAAACCGGATTCAACTTCCTATAATTGGCGTTTAATGGCAACCGGAACTGGCAATTTTGATTTGTGGAATTATACACCCACTGCAATTGCAGGATATAGTCCTATCGTAAGTTCAATACCAAGTGTTGCTACCATGCCTGATAGTATGTATTATAAATATCCCGATTCCGACAAATCCATTCAAGGTGGTTTTCAATGTATAGATGAAGTGGTAGCAGTTGGTTATTTCATTAGTAGAGCAAATTATGTAGATTGTAATAACAATCCGGAGAATATTCCCGGATCAGTTACCGGGCAATTGAGTCCCTTTTCGTCTATTGGTCCAACCAGGGACGGGCGTATGAAGCCGGAAATAACAGCACCCGGAGATTTGGTTTTATCAGCTAAATCCGTTTCGATAGTTGGTAGTCCTCTTTTTAAATCTGCAGAAGGCTGTAAACATATTAGGAGTGGTGGTACATCACATGCTTGTCCGGTAGTAGCTGGTATTGCAGCATTGTACCTGCAAAAAAATCCTACCGCAACAGCGGCACAAGTTAAACAAGCTATCATCCGTTGTACGATTAAAGATCAATATACCGGAAACAGTTTGCCTGATAAATATTGGGGCTACGGAAAGGTAGATGGTTTTAGAACATTAACCGACTGTATAACCATTGTTATTACAACCCAACCAAGAGATACCAGTATTTGCGAAAACGATAATGCTACTTTTTCGATTGCTGCGATCGGAACAGGTTTAAGATACCAATGGCAAGTTGATCATGGTGCTGGTTATGTAAATTTAACGAACGCTGCTCCATACAGCGGAATTAATAGGGATACATTAACCATCTCATCGGCTGCATCCGGATTGACGGGGAATCACTATCGTTGCGTAGTAAATGATACATATTCATATACAGCAACATCAAATTTCGGAAATCTTATTGTACATCCTTTACCAACAATTACCGCCAATGCAGCAACTGCTTGTTTCAATACCAATGCTCAAACAACTCCATTAACATATAGCGCTACAACCAATTTGCCAACTACCTATAGTATCAGTTGGGCTGCCGCTGCAACCACTGTCGGTTTTGCTCCGGTCAGCAATACCGCATTACCTCTGAGTCCAATTATCATATCTGTTCCTGCAAGTACCGCAATAAACAGTTATACAGGAACCATCACAGTAAAAAATGCAAATACATGTGTGAGTAAACCCGGAACTGTTTTTTCCGTAATTGTACATTCACTACCAGTTGTTACCTCAGGTGGATTGGCTGTAAATTATTGTTACGATGCTGCAGTTCAAACATTGACGGGCTCTCCGGCAGGAGGTACTTTTAGTGGAACAGGAATAACAAATGCGGCAACCGGAACTTTTGATCCGGTTATCGCAGGAAGCGGTTTAAAAACGATCACGTATTCATATACCGATGCGAATAACTGTAGCGGTGCTTCCAGCCACTCAACAACCGTTTTGACAAAAGCTGCATCCGTTGACAGTTGCAAAACAGTTGTTATTTCAAGCATGGATGCAAATATTGCTAATACATTCACTCCAAACAATGATGGTGTAAATGATGAATTTAAAGTAAACTATACCGGCACTCCGGCAAGCGACTTCAACCTTACTATTTTCGATCGCTGGGGAACACTTGTGTTTTCTTCAACAAATCCAAATATTAAATGGGACGGGCGAACAACAGCCGGTATAAAAGTAACAACCGGAACTTATTTTTATGTTCTTGTAAATGCCGGCATCAGCTACAAAGGCAATGTTGCTTTGTTTGAATAAAAAAATTAAAACAATCATTTGTTGCCAATTGATTTGAATCCAAAAGCAATTTAGTACTTAACGGAAATACTGTAACAACCGAAAAATTGGTAGTTTTGTAACCGCAAAATGTAAATGCAAAAAAAACTTAAACTGTTAGGTATTCTGTCTGTTATTCTAGGAGCGGCTGCGGCATTGGCTTGTTTGTTCCCTTCCGGAATAATTGTAGCATTGCCCATCGGTTTCGTTGGGATGATTTGCTCCGGTATTTATATTTTTATTGATACAAGAGATGAGATCAATACTAATAAAATTACCCCCGGAATAGTCAGTATGGTCTTAAGTTCGATACCTGTGTTGCTTATTTTAACTTTTATCATCATCAATCGCTTTAAACATTAGCAGAATAAATAATGGCATCCACAACAAATAATACCATCACTAATTATTTATCATTAGTAAAATTTAGTCATACTATATTTGCTTTACCCTTTGCTATTATTGGGTATTTTTTGGCGATCCATTTTACAGATGCTACATTCAGTCTTCCATTATTTGCATTGGTAATTTTATGCATGGTGTTTGCACGAAGTGCCGCTATGGCTTTCAACCGTTATATCGACCGAAAAATTGATGAACAAAATGAACGAACCGCTATTCGTGAAATACCTGCGGGGGCAGTTAAACCGCAATCGGCATTGATATTTGTAATTGTTAATTGTATCTTATTTATAAGCACCACTTATTTTATAAATTCATTGTGCTTTTTTTTATCGCCGGTTGCCTTGGCAGTAGTATTGGGTTATAGCCTCACCAAACGATTCACGGCATTGTGTCACGTAATTTTAGGCCTTGGTTTATCCTTGGCTCCTATCGGTGCTTACCTTGCTGTTACTGGGAAATTTGACTGGCTGCCTTTATTTTTTTCGTTCGCAGTATTGTTTTGGGTAAGTGGTTTTGATATTATTTATGCGTTACAGGATGAGGAATTTGACAAATCAAAAAAGTTAAAATCTATTCCTGTTTGGTTAGGAAAAAAAGGAGCCTTGATGTTATCTACTGTATTTCATATCATCAGCGCATCATTCGTTATTTACGCAGGATTTTACGCACATTTTAATGTATGGTATTGGATAGGAACATTGGTTTTCTGCGGATTACTTTTTTATCAGCATACGCTTGTAAAACCAAATGACCTGAGCAAGGTGAACGTCGCCTTTTTTACTACCAATGGTATTGCAAGCGTTGTGTTTGCTGTGTTTGTGTTGATCGGATTGTTTGTGAAGTAAAACTTCGGATCTGAATTCCTAATGCAAATAATTGTTAAACAATGTGAAGTAAAAATGTTTGGGCAAGGTTTGTAATTGGTAGCTATAATCAACATCTGTCTTACGTTCGCCCCATTTAAGATTACGAATATATTTTTGAGCGATGGTATAAAGAGTCGAATTCTTTTCTATCTCCCCTAATAAAACCACCTCCATATTTTCAGGATTTAATTGCAATTGTTCAGCGGCAAAAAGTAAATAATAAATAAAATCTTCTGCCGAATGATGATTGAACGTATTGTAAAAAAGTAAATTTTTTCCTTCAATCAATACCACTTCAAAATGCGATGCCTGAATATGGACATATAGTTTTTTACTTGTTTGGTTTTTATTTTGTGTCAATAAACTTTCAATCAAAGCACTTGAAAAATGATGGTAGCTAACTTTATTATACAAGGATTCCAATTTACTTTTTAAAGCAAACGGTAAAGCAAAAATATTTTTAGCATCCAGGCTTTTCAACTCATCCGTTATCACCAAATCGCCTTCTTCAAGAGATGTATTAAAACTCAAATACAATTCTTTTTTATCATTTTCAAAAAGTGGATTCGGAATTAATGTGGAAAGATTATTTACTATCACACAAGTCACCGATTTATATTTATGCGGAATAAGTTTGCTATCCTTTATCAGTTGATCCAATAGGTCAGGAATTACCTTAAAAGAATATATATTCTGAAAAGCATATTTTTCGAAAGCGATGTATTTATTATTTAATTTGTCATTTACAGCAAGCAAAACACCATCCGTCCCAATTTGAATTATCAATTGGTAGCCGGATGTTTTTTTTACATCAAATGCCTCATCGATAAATGAATTGGATTGAGTAATTTTATTTTTTATTTCGCTTATCATGATTTACAGCAAAAATAAATGTTTTAATGTTCTAAAAACAAACAAAATCGCAACATAATGCATTCCCCATAAGAAATTGTTTCCGATTCCCTTCTCCTAAAGGAGAAGGTGCCGAAGGCGGATGAGGTAAAAGGGGGGGAGGGGGATTAAAAAATTAGACACGAATTCCTTTTTTGTTTTTAATTCGAGAAATTCGTGTCATATTTTATTTTTCAATGAATAAAGAAGAATTTAACAGCATTTTATTAAAACAATTCCCTTTTGAAACCACAAGCGGGCAGCGTACTTTATTGAATCTACTCTCTGAATTTATTATCGGTAAAGATTCTGATCAGATCTTCGTAATAAAAGGATATGCAGGAACAGGGAAAACAACCATTGTGCGTTCCTTGGTAGAAAGTTTGCCTGCCGTAAACGGGAAAACAGTATTACTTGCTCCTACAGGCCGCGCAGCGAAGGTGCTTTCCAATTACACGAAAAAACAAGCTTACACGATCCATAAAAAAATATATTTCAAAAAAACTACATCCGATGGTGGGATGGGTTTTCAGCGTCAACAAAATTTGCATGTCAATACTATTTTTATTATTGATGAAGCTTCCATGATCTCGAATTCCGGTGGATTAAGTGATGGCGGCATGTTTGGAGGTGGCAGCTTGTTGGATGATTTAATTCAATATGTATTTAGCGGAACCAATTGCAAATTAATTTTTATCGGTGATACCGCACAGTTACCGCCTGTAGGGTTGGATGTCAGTCCGGCATTGGATGTTGAATATCTGAAAGCATCTTTTTATTTTACTTGCAATTCATTTGAATTAACAGAGGTAGTTCGCCAAACGGAAGGTTCCGGAATACTTACCAATGCAACCGAAATCCGTAATCAGATAAAAAGTAAATTAAACAGTAAACCTCATTTTAACCTTAATAATTTTCCTGATATTATTCGCATTGATGGTGCTGATCTGGAAGATGCATTAAATAGTGCTTACGATAATTATGGCGCAGAAGATTCAATGGTGATTTGCCGTTCAAATAAACGCGCCAACATCTTTAATCAGCAAATACGTGCGCGTATCCGATGGCAGGAAAATGAATTGTCGTCAGGTGATTATATGATGGTGGTAAGGAACAATTATTTTTGGTTGCCCGAAGAATCCAAAGCAGGATTTATTGCCAATGGCGACATCATTCAATTAACCAGAGTTGGCAATATACAAGAGATGCATGGTTTTCGTTTTGCAGATGTTCGTATGCGAATGATTGATTATCCGGATGAACCGGAATTAGAAACCCGTTTATTATTGGATACCATCATGAGTGAATCACCGGCATTATCGCAAGCAGATAATAAAAAATTATACGACTCTGTTTCGCTTGATTATAGCGATGTTGCTGATAGGCGATTGCGATTGAAGAAAGTAAAAGAAGATGGATTTTTTAATGCACTGCAAGTAAAATTTGCATACGCAATAACATGTCATAAGGCGCAAGGCGGACAATGGCCATGCGTATTTGTAGAACAAGGTTATTTAACAGATGAAATGATAAATACAGAATACTTGCGCTGGCTGTATACAGCAGTCTCCCGCGCTACGGAAAAATTATATCTGGTAAATTTCAATAAGGAGTTTTTTGAATGAAGTGTTTGCACGTTCCCGACTCTGAGTAAATCTAAATCATTTCTAATTCAGTTTTTCTCCATAAATCCGGAGTTGTTAATTTTTCTTCAGAGGATAATTTTATTTTTAAAAATAATTGCATTTTGTATCCTGTTATCCATTTAACACATGTTTCAAGAATTGCTTCACCTAACAATGCTTTTTCTCCCCAAGGGTAATCAACCTCTTTTTTAAAGAGATCTTCTTCAGTAATTTCATTGAATATTTTAGTAACTAATTCAATCTGAGAGTCCATTTCCGCAATGAAGTTTTCGTGCGTAACAGTTTTACTATGTGCAGTTAATAAAGCGTAAAAAGGTCTGAATTCTGAATCGTCTTTTCTATACCAATATTGAAGCATACCTGTTGCGCTATAGGATATGTATTGTAACAATTCCAATGTGCTCCTGATTCCTTCTTTGGGTCTGTAATCTATTTGGTCAGCAGGAATTTTTGTAGAAAGCCTGCGTACAATTTTCATTTCCTTGATAATGCTGTTTAGTAAAATTTGTTTATACATAAGGGTGTGTTTTTATCTGTTTTTTTCTGAAAAAAAGATTTTGAAATAATATTGAATTGTAAGCAATTGGTATTTTTCGATTATTAATAAATAGTCACAGTATGTGCAATGATGTTTTCTTTGCGCCCGTTTGTTACCTGAAGTTTTATTAAATAATTACCGGGAACATCAAATTTATAGGTAATCGTATCCAAAGATGTATTACCTGCTGAATAACCCAACCCTGTTTGAAGCCAAATATATTCTTTTACATTTTTACTACATGAAGCATCACATTTAATAAGTGTGTTTACCGGTGCAGATGTGGTGTTGATTGTAAAACAAGCAGTCGGATCTTTTTTACATGCTGCAAATACTGAAACAAGTATCAGAATGCAAAATAGTTGTTTTAAATTTCTCATTGTTTTTAACTGTTGTTCTTCTCAATCGACTTTTCAGTCGTCTTGTTTTAAATAAATAAACAAGAGTGGTATAAATTTTAGCTGCAAAAAATTACGTAAAAAAAATTTGGTCTGAGCCAAATCTAAAAAATAAATGTACAAAATTTAAACACAATTCAAGAATCATTTTAATATAAATTTTTTCTCTTTTTGGAATTTCACCTCAATAGAATCGCGAAATACTTTAGTTAGTTCAACTTCATTAACGATTTCGCCAATTTTCATAATATTACTCTGACCGTTTATTCGAACCAATATTAACTGTTTGTTCGATTGTTTATTTTTAATCAAACCTTCATACCTAACATTTGGGAATACATTATTTATAGGAAGTTTAGGGTTTTGTTTTGGACTATTTGCTTTTTTAGAACTTTTGTTTTCATCTGTTGAAATTATTCTTACATCTGACTTATCTGTTTTCCCTGAAAAAGGATCTCGATAATTTGCACGTATTGAAAATGTGTCTGTTAAAAGTTCTTCGTTAGTGTTAACACCAGTTAAGGTTTTATTGATTTGTGCAGAATCGTCCCTGGATGAAACTTTAGAAAAGATTTTGAATAAAATCATTCCCCACAATAATAATGTGCATGTTAGTCTTTATATTGTTTTGGTTTTATCGGCTTTATAGGATAACTATCCAAAATACTACGAACAGCAGGGTGCAGGTTGTTCCGCATTTCCGTTGGGTCATATAAATCAGCTTCTACAGTTGTTGTCCAAACTAACTTTTTTGATTGCCGATCTATAACATTCAACGTAATGGTACTTTCTGTATAATTGACAATTTTGGTGGTATAGGTTGTAGGTTGATTATTATTATAATTAGTGGGCATATTATAATTGTATTGGTTGGGGTTGGGATTGTAATATGGATTTTGAGGTGAAGTAGCCTGATTGTTATAAGGGTTATAATTATAGGAATTATTGTAAGGATTAGCATACGGATTGTTATTGGTATTATTATATGAATTAGCATATGGATTACTATATTGATTTTGAGTAGGAGTTGGGTTTGCAACCTGTTCGGTTTTTTGTTTGTCCTTTGCAGTAATAACCATTTGCATCATCACATCAGGTGTATCCAAATTCACAATTAGTCCTCTTACAAAAAACTCGTGTGTGAAAAAATTCTTGGTATTATTATCGATAATTTGATTGTGATATGGGGTGTTTTCTTTATCATCATCCGGAAGCCATGCGAATGTTTTGTATTTCTTGAAATCAATATTTTCAGTCTGGTCGGTGTAAAGTACTTTGTAAACATTGCTGCATCCGCCGGCAGCAAGTAATAAAAGAGTAAAAGAAGGAATGAGAAGTTTTATTTTCATTTGTTCATTTTTGTTAATGTCAAACTAAGCAATGGTAAACATGCAAATTTCGCACCACAATATTACGCATTGGTTCAAAAAAGAGCAAGAACAAAATAAGCGATTTAATATTGGAATGTTATTAAAAACGTTTACTGTTTATTTGTTCAGGCTTTCAATGCATTTGTCCATGTTGATGCCTTTTCCCAATATAGGCGAGAAAATATCTCCGGTTTTTTTTAATCGTTTCAAGGCAGTATGGATATTAAACTCGAGCGGAGACAATCCCGCTTTAACTTCTGTCCATTTCAGTGGCATTGAAACAGGAGCACCCGGTTTTGGACGTAAGCAATAGACAGATGAAATAGTTTGTCCTCTTCTGTTTTGAAGATAGTCCAGGTAAATATGTTTTTTATTCCTTTTTGCAAGGCTGCGTTCCAAACTCGTGAATGACGGCAACTCTGTTTGTGCCAATATGCAAATGAGCTGAGCAAAATCTTTCACTTGCTCGTAAGAATATTTTTTTTCCATTGGCACATACATATGCATTCCGGTAGCACCCGAAGTTTTGCAATAGGATTCGGCTCCTGCCTTGTCAAAAAGTTTCTTAAACACCAAAGCTGTTTCGACCACTTGATCAAAAGTGTTTTTTTCAGAAGGATCAATGTCTATCACCATGTAATCCGGTTTATCGAGCGCTTCAATTGTAGAATGCCATGGATTAAGTTCTATGCATCCTAAATTTGCAAGATAAATCAGGGTGGGAGTGTTGTTGCAGATAATGTAATTGATCTCTTTATTAACCGACTCCGAAAAAATATTCTTTCGATCAACCCATTCCGGTGCCTCTCCTCCTGCATTCTTCTGAAAGAAGCTATCCTCAAGTATTCCGTTCGGATTTCTTTTTAACGATTCTGGTCGTCCCTTCAGGTAAGGCAAAATATACTCTGCTATGCTGATATAATAATCAATCACATCGCCTTTTGTTATCCCTTCAGTAGGCCAGAATAATTTCTCGCGGTTGGAAACTTTTACTGAAATTTTTCCGAAAGCGATTTCCTCAGATTTGTCACTTTTTTTAACTGAAGTTTTTTGTGTCACTTGGCTGTTCGTTTTCATTTTCGTATTTATTTTATCCGCTGTAAGCTTTAGCGAATTTGATTTTTTTCGGCTTTGTTTTTTCGATCTGATCCTAAAGTCCTGAAACATCTTTTGCTGTTTTGTCATCGCGCAGGCGTAAAAAAACGGGATGGCGTAATTTTCCATCCTCTGTGATTTCACTGAACTTTACTTCGCAAACAAGTATCGGTTTTATAGGTATAAAAGTCAAATTCATTTGCAATGATTCGTCAAAAGGGAATTCTTTCGTAATTAATGGTTTCATTAATTCATTCATTTTTTTTAACATTTTTGAATTGAAACCTGTTCCGGTTTGTCCAATATATTTTAATTTATTTCCTTTTCTTACTGCAAGAACGAGCGATCCAAAATACAGTCTGGAACCAGCTGGAGCAGTGAAACCAACGATTATGGCTTCCAGCGTTTTATGATGTTTAATCTTTAACCAATTGGAAGTTCGGACTCCGGAAAAATATTTAGAATCGGCCTTCTTAGCTATTATTCCTTCCAGATTATTTTTTACTGCCAACTCATAAAATTCAATTCCTTTTTCTTTAATGTGATCGGTGTATTTTATAAAATTACTTTTCTTCAGTAATTTTTTAAGACGGTTTTTTCTTTCCAGAAGAGGAAGAGAACAGATATTTTTTTTATTGATGTAAAGGACATCAAATACATAATAAATTAGCGGATGATCATAATTGTAATTTTGTAGAAGCTGGAACGAGGGAATTCCATTCTTATCCAAAGCAACGATTTCTCCGTCGAGTACTGCATCAATTTTCATTTTTGCAAGTTCTTCAATGATAATAGGGTATGAATTATTGTATGAATTTCCGTTCCCCGAATAAAGTGTTACACTGTCGCCTTCAACTTCGGCAATGGCGCGGTAAACATCCCATTTAATTTCATAGACCCAGTCCTTATCGTTAAATGGTTTTTCGGCTTCTTTGGCAAGCATAGGTGGAATAAAATCCTGAATTTTATGCGTTTTTCCGGGGAAATATTTTTTTACTTTTTTTTTTCAGTCCCGATAGCTATGCCGGTTTCTGTTGAACTTCTCTTTTTTGATGCCGGTAATTTTTCTGAAAGATGCTCTTTCAATAATTTATTGATCGGGGAATTTTTTGGTGTTTTTGCCTCGCTGTTATATTCTTCGTCAATTGCAAATTCATCCTTATGTTTCAGCAACAGCCATGTATTTTCTCCTCTGTTTTTCATCCGGATTAAAGCAAATTCTCCTTTTAGCTTTTCTCCGGATAACCTGAATTTTAAGTTGCCTGCTTTTAATTCTTCCAGCAATTTTTTTTCCGCAACTTCTTTCTCTGAATTTTGTATATCGGAATAAAAACCCTTATCCCAAATTTCTACAATCCCTGCTCCGTAATTTCCTTCCGGGATAATTCCTTCAAAATCTTTATAATCATAAGGATGATCTTCTACCATTATTGCCAACCGTTTATCACCCGGGTTCATGGAAGTACCTTTAGGAATCGCCCAACTTTTAAGCACTCCCCCCATCTCCAAACGGAAATCGTAATGCAGATGAGAGGCTTTGTGCCGTTGAACAACAAAAGATAATTTTGAAACAATCGGGTTTGATTTACCTTTGGGTTCCTGCGTGTCTTTAAAATCTCTTTTCTTTTTATAAAGTATAAGGCTCATAATTTTTTCAGGCGGCTTTACTTTTTTTTAAACTTGCTTTGAGTTTGCTCATAAGATCATTTGATCGGGTCTGCTGCACCACTTTCAATTGAGGAGTTTTTATTTTTTCGCCCTTTGCTTTGGCTTGTATCATCTTCAGCAATTGTTCGCGATAGGTATTCTTATATGCTGTTATATCAAACTTTCCCGACCGATCTTCTATCAGCTTTATTGCCATTTTTAACTCCGTTTCTTTTATTTCTGTTTTTGCTGGCACTAAATCCTTCGTGTTCCTGATATCTTCATGAAAGCGTAAACATTCCAACACAATTATATCATTATGAGCTTTCAATATAGCAAGTGTTTCTTGAGTACGCATAACAAAAACAGCCACTCCCACTTTTGTAGTTTTTCTCAATGCTTCACGCAAAAGAGCATAAGCGCGTTCTCCGTTTTTAGCGGGGATCAGGTAATAAGGAGTTTCGTAATATATCGTATCAATTGCATTCTCATCAATGAATTCTTTAATGTCTATCAGCGCATTTTTTTCTGCTGCTGCTTTTTCAAAATCTTCATCATTCAAAACAACATAATTGTCATTCTCCAACTTATATCCTTTTACTAATATCTTCCCATTTTACTTCCTTACCGGTTTTTTCATTGATCCGCATAAAACGAATGTTGGAATGATCTTTACCGTCAAGCATATCAAGATCAAGCCTCCCGGATGATGTAGCCGAAAACATATTTACCGGAATATTAACCAGACCAAACCCAATTGACCCTGACCAAATAGCTTTCATATTAGAATTTTTTTTTGATTTATTTATACAGGATAGGTTTTTATCACTTCCTAAAATAAAATTAAAATTAATTTTTTTTGACAGGTAAATAAATGAGGAATATCAGTTTTAATTACGATTCCTATCATTGTAAAAATTGTTTTTTTACGCTCTATCTTTATCTGAAATAATTTGTTTCTAAAATAAAGCTATTATGAAAACTATTCTTGTCCCCACAGATTATTCGGAAGTCGCAAATAATGCTTCACGTTATGCGATTGAACTTTCAAAACATTTGGGTGCTAAGCTCATTCTTTTTCATGCTTACCATCGTCGCGTTCTCCTTTCTTCCTTGCCATTAATTTTTGCTGATAAAGAACTTGAAAAGTTTAATATTGAAAGATTAAAAGCTGAAGAATATAATATCAAGCATGAATGTTGTGAAGAATTAGAACCCGAATCACGTGTTTATAATGGAAATGCAATGGATGGTATTCTGAAAGTAATTAAAGAAGTACAGGTGGAGTATATTGTTACTAGAACCCACCGTTGAATTCTCGGTAACTCAACCCGAATCTGCATTTTAAATATACATCATGTAATGTTGCTGATTTTGGAAAGCAATGACCTTTAAACATAATTCCTTTTTTGAATAAAGGTATCGCTTTTCTTTTTTACTTTAGTAGATGCTACAGAACCAGGAAGTGCCCTTAAATCTTATTTTAGTTTAAAATTTGAAAAATTTAATATTAATAGTAGGAATGCTACTGCTTGCTTTTACTGTGCTGAACAGTTGCACAGTGGATAATAATAATCAAAAAAAGGAAACGATTAATGAAAAAACAACTCTAATTGATAGTGTCAAAATTGTTTTAAAAGACTCAATAATTGATTTTGCTACTGATACACTGATCAATGATTATGCTTCTATTGTAAGCGGCAAGCAGCCGGTAAAATATTTCCGAACAATCTGTAGTAATGAAGATTGGAATTATGTCAAGAGCCATGTTATTAATGAATGGAAGTATGTGTCGAAGAATAAGATTATTAAAATTGAACCTTGGGCGGACAGTGTTATCCAAAAGAAAACTGCAAGCAATACTCTTATTTACCCTTTTGCGGGTGCTGATTTTTTATACCCCAGTTTATTTTATAACGATGCTGATAGTATTGTAATGATTGGACTAGAGGATCCCGGTTCTATTTCAGTTGATACTTTAGATTTTTTTGTTTTTCTTAACCATATCTCCAAAATATACAAATCGCTTTTCTTTTCAAATCATGCTGGTTTTTTTAGAACCAATAGTATGAAGGAGGAGTTGAATGAACCTGAATTGCATGGAACGATACCACCCATATTATACTATATCTCAAGTTTGGGCTACACTATATCTTCATTGAAATATTTCATCATTGATTCTTCCGGCAACTTTTCTTTTAAAAGAGATGGCAATACTCTTGCATGTGAAATAGATTACTTTGGCAGTGATAAAAAGATACGCAGGTTATTCTATATAAAATATGATCTTTCTGATTATAATTTAGGTCGAGATTCAAGTTTAATGAGTTTTTTAAATAAGTTCGATAAGCCAAGCATACTTGTTAAATCAGCATCATACCTAATGCATAAAAATAATTTTTCTATGATACGAAATTATATATTAAATAAATCATATTGTTTGCTTCAGGATGATACCGGTATACCATATAAATATTTCGATAAAACGATTTGGGATGTAAGTTTATTCGGAAAGTATTCAAAGACTATTTCAATTTTTAAAAACAATTTCCAACCGGATTTATCCGAAGCATATAAAGGATCAGATGTAGAAAAAATGCCTATCAGTATAGGTTATAACACAAATCATGGCGAACCTAATTTTATTTTGGCTGTTCGTAAAAAGATAAGTGTAGAATAAAAAAATATAAAATATACGTTCATTTACATCTCCTTTCAATTAAAAGTGAAGCAAATTCATTTATGAAAAATTTCAAAACTTCATTAAGCACTTGGTAATCCCCACAGGAGAGGGAGTTATACGATCAGGAAACATTGCTGGTAAATTTTCCTTTACTGCTTTTATTATTGTTCGGATGGTTCTTGGGTTTAACCTTTAGGCCATAGGACTATAAAAACTACACAGATATATGCTAAGTCTAAAAATAGAAAGGCTCTTATAAATTGTTAAATTTGTATATGCAAACTCAAATATTCAAATACGGCTCTAAATTGGCTAAAACCTCGATGTCTTCTAATAATTGGTTCGACATTTGGTCAGTAATGCCCACAACAACAAAGACAAGCCTTTCAGGAAACTGAGAGGCTTCTATATTTTAACTCGGTTTAAACATAGTTTAAACAAATAGGCGAAATAATCCTTTCTTTAAGATTCACTTAGTCGGCATCTTTGTTCATATCCATATTTAATAAGGAGCCCAATAAATCTTTAAAACTTATACCCTCTAGCATGGCATTTTTACTTATTAATGAATGTTCCGCCAAAGCATGCAATACAAATTCCATGAGAACAATTTTATCTGTTCCTTTAACAGTGGGTTGGTATTTACTTATAAGTTCTTCCAGACCATCCACAGCAGTTAAGGTGGCAGAATATAGTTTGTCATTTGCTTGATTTAACAAATCAAGTTTTTGATTTTTAGAAAACCAATTGGTGATGATAGAATATTCCGATGATTCTTTTTTACGTTTTAACTTTCCCGGATCAGGAAATAATTGAACAAACATATTTCGTATTGCTATACTGATCAGGTTTTGAGCAATCACCGCTGGACCTTCCTGTTCGCCTTCATATACCAATTCTATTTTTCCGTTAATAGCGGGCACTGCCGAAAACAAATCGCTAATACGAGCAAAGGTATATTCTTGATTGTTTTGTAAAAAACGCAATTCAGCAGCACTCACTAAGCTTTCGTAAGCACTAATTGTTAAACGGGCACTCACACCACTTTTAGAATCTACAAACTCGCTGTTGCGAGCTTCTATAGCAATTTGTTCTACTAAGTTTTTTAGGATTTCAGGGACAATAATTTCTTTTTGTTGTTTGTTAAATTTAATCTGATCCTGTGTTATTTGCTTAGAATGTTCTATGGATTTAGGATAATGAGTTAAAATTTGTGAGCCTATCCTGTCTTTTAGAGGAGTAACAATACTACCACGATTGGTATAATCTTCAGGGTTGGCGGTAAATACAAATTGCAGATCTAAGGGAATCCGAATATTGAAACCTCTAATTTGTACATCACCTTCTTGCAATATGTTGAACAAGGCTACTTGCAGTCGGGCTTGTAGATCGGGTAATTCGTTGATTACAAAAATAAACCTGTTGCTACGCGGTATTAATCCATAATGAATTACCTGTTCATCGGCAAACGATAATTTTAAATTCGCTGCTTTAATAGGATCAAGGTCGCCAATTAAGTCAGCAACGCTTACATCGGGTGTGGCCAGTTTTTCGGAAAAACGATCGTTACGGTGTATCCAGTTTATAGGAGTCGCATCACCTTTTTCGGCAATGATGTTTTTTGCGAAATTTGAAATAGGTTGCAAAGGGTCATCGTTTAAAGGACTTCCCTCAACTACCGGAATGTATTCATCCAATAAGTTTACCAGTTGCCTTGCCATTTTCGTTTTAGCTTGTCCACGTAAACCTAAAAATAAAATGTTGTGCCTGCTTAATATTGCTCTTTCTACTTCAGGGATTACGGTGTTTTCGTATCCGAAAACACCTTCGAAAATAGGCTTCTTTGCTTTAAGCTTGCTAATGAGGTTTTCGCGCAACTCATCTTTAATACTTAAAAATTTATATCCTGTTTTTTTTAATTCTCCTAAGGTTTTGATATTTGGTGTTGCCATCGTTAGTTCTTCTTTCTTTTATTATTTGTATAATCCTTAAAAATCATTTCACCTAAGCCTTTTAACCCTGTGTAATAGGCTTTTCCTTGGTTAGCTGCCGTAAACTCATCAATAAAACTTTGCAGGTAGGGATCGTTTGCAACCATAAAAGTGGTAATATTTATTTTGCTTCTTTTGCAAGATGCAGCAAGTGTGAGGCATTTATTTACGATATATCTGTCTAGCCCATTGCTGTTTTTATAATACTCTCCGTTTTCTTTTATACAAGAAGGTTTACCATCCGTGATCATAAATATTTGTTTGTTGCTGGCCTTGCTTTTTCTCAGTATGGACATTGCCAATTCTAAGCCGGCAACAGTATTGGTATGGTATGGGCCAACTTGTAAATAGGGGAGATCTTTCACCTGAATGCTCCATGCATCGTTGCCAAAAAC
Source organism: Bacteroidota bacterium (assembly GCA_003151815.1). Taxonomy (GTDB): domain Bacteria; phylum Bacteroidota; class Bacteroidia; order 2-12-FULL-35-15; family 2-12-FULL-35-15; genus 2-12-FULL-35-15. Next base: position 32,220 of record PLYN01000013.1, read on the forward strand.
AATAATATCCAAACTATCTTTCGAATAATTTTGTTTGATCATTTCTGCCATTGCCATCGCTACCATTTTAGCAGGAGTGATGCGGTCTTCGCCATATAAAATCATGCTATGACTGATGTCGATCATCAGTACGGTGGCGGTTTGTGTTTTGAATTCTTGTTCGCCAACAAGCAAATCGTTTTCTGTTAATTTAAAATCGGTGCTGCCATTATTTATTTGGGCTTGCTTAATGGAATCTATCATAGCTATACTTTGCGGAGAGTCGCCAAATTCGTAGGCTCTTAGATCGCTGCTTATTTCTTCACCGTTTTTTCCTGTAAATTTTGTAGCATGGTTGCCCGAAGCTCCTTTTTTTAATTTTCCAAAAACGTGCTCCAGTGCATTTTTGCGGATAGCTTGCTCTGTTTTTGGTGTGATTATCATTCCGCCTTTTCCATCTTTTTTATCACGGAGATATCCGCGTTTTTTTAATTCCGCAATAAAGTCATCATAGGTGTAATTTTCATCGGTAAGATTATATTCCTTATCAAGCTCTTTGAACCAATCAAGCGCCTCCTCCACATCACCGCTGGTATGGGTAATGAGTTGTTTGAATATTTTAAACAACTCTTCAAACTTCGATTTAGCGTCGGCAATATAATTTCCAAACCTATAACCCAACATGCGTATAAAATATATAAGGTATATTTACGATAATGAAGCTTAAACTTAATAACAATTGTGCAATTCTCTTAATTTTCCTCAATAATTCGTTTTTCGGCGTTAAACTAGATATTTCACTTATATAGCCCCCCAAGATTGAGCAAATATGACAATAAAAATTGCGAGGTATCCATAATTAGCAATAAAGGCAATCACTTCAAGAGGCATATTGCGTATAATTTTTAGTTTAAGAATTACTTTTTTTCATGTCATCCAGATTTTAAAATGTCCATTCCAAAATCTCCTTGTTATATAATCTCATATAAATTTTGATTCTTCTATCGGGAATTCAAAGATAAAGAAAAGGAATCTTTAGGAAGCAAATGATCGGTTATTGAAACGGTAAATGATGAGTTAAAAAATATTTGTCAAATTGAACATTCAAGACATCGCTCTTTCAGAAACTTTATTTCAAATACATTGGCTGCAATCGCTACCTATTGCTTCTTTCCTAAAAAACCAACAATTAGATTTGAAAATGATACTAGAATTTATTAACTCGAAATTATTAATCGATGCCGCTTATAAAAACTCGAAGGCATCCAATCTATCTTTGTCCCTGACTTCGATTAAATCCTTTAAATGTTTTCCTCGATGGCATCGCATCCTTCACTTTTTTATTTTCCTGATGAAGAGCTACTTCCTCTTGATGATGAAATACGTTTTCAGCTTTATGAACTTCCAATGTGGTTCGCGGGTGATTTTCTCCCTTTCCATGAATAAAATGCAAATCTTCACCATGTATTTTTACTTTTGGAAATTCTTTTTTTATTTCTTTAACAATACTTTTTGTTTTTTTCTTTATAGGAGTCTTTAATTTTTTCTCCGTTAAACTTTTTGTTGAGTTCTTTGCAGAACTACCTATTTTCTTTTTTTTAATACTTTTTGCTTTATTAGCTGTAGGACTAACTATTTTCTTTTTTACGATACTTTTCGCTTTATTAGCTAGAGGAATAATAGCTTTCTTTTTTACAACGATACTCGATTTATTAATTGCTAGAGTGTCAACTTTCTTTCCTATATTTTTTTCTAAATTTTTTTTAGAAATTACGTTCTTCTCAACAATAGTATTTGGATTCCCTTTGGTTGGGCTTTTCATTTTATCATTTCGAATTTCTATGCTTTTCGCGTGCTTTTTCAATCCGGCAGTGAATATCTCTTCTGTCATTTTTTTATTTCCTTTTAAAAACGTATTGCCAATTTCAATCAATGAAGAAAGTACCTGAAGTGGTGCCAGATAAAAATTCGGATAGTTGTTTTTTGATTCTTTCATAGCTTTAATTATTTAGGTGAATTTTTTTAATTTTATTGTATAACAAAGATGAGTGCAATTAAAGCAATTAGGGTTATACAATTTCGGAAATTAGTTACATCATTCACACTTAGTGAGAAAAGAAGTTAAAAAAATTGATAAAATATACTTACAATTGGTTTCAACTTTAAGTTTTACTATTGATGGAAATGTTAAAATATAATCAAAGAGCGAGTTCCATGATCATAATGCCAACCCAAACGTAACATCCTACAAATATAAGATGAAGTTGGTTGATCTTTGTGGACACGAGAGCGATTTTTGTAACTACCACAATACTATTAATCTTCAAAGTAGTTTAGGTTTGGGAGGTGTAGTTAATTTTCAATGGACGCCTTATGAAATAGAAAGTCAAAGTAATCCTGTAATAATAGTAGTGATTTCGTTCAGTAAAAGCATTCTATTTTCCACCTCTCTCACCTCCTCTCCAATAGATAGGAATAATGTAAGTTATTTCTAAAATTGTGTAACATTTACCGCAAGTATAGACCCCATCTTTGTTCCGTGAAAATTAATTCACACTAAAAACAAAAAAACATGAAAAAACTAATTTTAATTTTGGCTATTACTTCAGGAAGTATGGCATTTGCACAAAAAGTAAGCACTTCGGATGTACCTGCTATAGTTACTTCAAAATTCTCTTCGCTATATCCCGACAGTAATGCGGAGCAATGGAAAAAAGAAAAAGGAAATTATGAAACTAACTTTAAACAAAGCGCTACAAAAATGTGCATTGTTATCGACCCCAAAGGGAATGTGGTTAAAACATCAACAGAAATTAGCATTTCGGAACTACCTGCATCTGTAAATGAGTATGTAGTAAAAAATTGCAAGAATGATAAAATAAAGGAAGCTTTTAAAACGACTGAAGCGGATGGAAAAGTGAAATATGAAGCCGAAGTAAAAGATCACCGTTTGTGTTTTGATGCTAATGGGAACTTTATTAAGTCAGAAAAATGTACAAAGAAAGTTTCATAATTAATGATTTACTTTTTGGACTGTTAAATAATTGTTAGTCACCAATTACCCCGTGGCTTATAACAGAAGACTCCCATAGCAATATGCGGGGTCTTCGTCCATTTTAAGTGTTGAGATATAAGACGATGATGTATAAATATCAATAAATACTTTTTCTAACATTTTATAAGCGGGTGCAGGTTTGGTGCTATTGCAAATGAATCCATTCTAATTATTTTTTATTTATCATTTCATTTCCTGTTTTTAATTGCATGAAATAAACTCCATTAGTTTGAGAACTCAAATCAATTTGAAAATTAGATGATGAAATTATATTTTGATAAATATATAGGAATAATGTAAGAGGAAGAACTCTTAATTATAGAGTTGAATACTTTCTGATACGAATAATATTCTTTGATGATGAAAATCCTACTTGTTCATTTTAATACCGCTTAACATTACTTTATCAAATAAAAAAACATTATAAAAACAATAAAGCATGATTGAAAAATCAAAACTATGAAATGTGAATTATACAACTCATTTAAAAAATCATGTAACATTTTCGAATCATATCTCTTTATTATTGTATCAATTTATTTATAACTCTTAAATTAAAAAAAATGGAAACCACAAAATCAAACAATGAAGCGCTGAATGAAGGTGCAAAAGTTATTGAAAAATTATTCAATAACTCAAATTCCTCAATGATGGATATTCATAAAAAACAAATGGATTGGACTACAAATTTTTATACTAATTTATTTAAATCAGGTATAAGCAACAATAATGGATTGGGGCAGAATAACGGCATCCCAAATATGTTTGCCAACATAAATATGACCAAATGGTTTACAAATCCGTTCGCAAATTTTTCAGAAAACAATTTACAAAATCAATTGCTTAAATCCATTGATAAAACAATGAAACAAGTGATGGAGTTAAATCAAAAATTTCTTTCCTCTGCCATTAATGGTATTCAAAGCAAAGGAACAAACTCTGAATCAATGAGCGAAGAATACAAGAAGCTTCTTGAAACTCAAAAGGAAGGAATTATTAA
>PLYN01000025.1 GCA_003151815.1 Bacteroidota bacterium
GACATTGTTCGAGCGGAGTCGAGAATGTGTTGGTTCTCGACTCCGCTCGAACTGACAAACATATAATGAATCGAAAAAAATAAAATGAAAATTACAATAGTAGGTTGCGGCAACATGGGTTTAATATTTGCTCATGCGCTTTTGAAGTATAATATCGTTTCAAAAGAAAATCTTTTTCTTGTTGAAAAAAACGAACAACGTCAACAGGATTTATTGAAGTTGGATATAGGAAATGTTGTTACCACAAACGACTCAAAAATTGCGAATAGCGATATTTACATTATTGCTGTCAAGCCTCAGGATTTTGAAAAAGTGGCCGGTGAATTAAAAAGCCTGTTGCAATCTGCAAAGTGCATCATCTCTATCATGGCAGGAGTGAAGATCAGTCGTATTGAAAGTTTGCTGGGTAATCCCAACATCGTTCGTGCAATGCCAAACTCTCCTGCAGAACTGGGTATGGGCATGACCGGTTTTACAGCAAGTTCTTCTTTGCCTCTTGAGCAAGTTCATAAAGCAGAAAATTTATTAGCGACTACAGGACGTGCGGTATTTTTTGAAGACGAAGATCTGATAGATTCATGCACAGCAATAAGCGGTAGCGGTCCGGCTTACTTTTTTTATGTCGTAAAAAATATGATCGATGCCGGAATTAAATTAGGCCTTGATGAAGCAACGGCTGCAATTCTTGTAAAACAAACCATGTTGGGATCTTTTCATTTGATGAATTCAACAGATAAATCCTTGGATGAACTTATAAAAGCGGTTGCATCAAAAGGTGGTACAACTGAAGCTGCCTTAACATCATTTAATGAAACACATGTTGGTGATAATATTCAAAAAGGATTAGAAAGAGCCAGAGATAGGGCAAGGGAGCTGTCTAAATAAATTTAATTTGGAGAGTTTAAAAAATGGTTCTTTGTATTTTCAAATAACCATTTTAATTTTAAAGCATAAATTATCAAACGCTTAAATATTTTGACCATAAAATAGTGATATTTGACCATAGAATAGTGATATAATGACCCAACCTATATATTACCCTATTCGTATTTAATAGCGTGATTATGCAATTTAAATAGCACAATTTATTTTTTTAATATTTTATTTTTACTAAACGCAATAAAAAAATTAATAACACGAAAACCTACACCTATGAAAACTAAAAACTACTTACTGATCGTTGGCATTTTAATATCTTCGTTTGTGTATTCCCAAAGAGGAACTACTATTCCCGGCTCTTTCACCGTTGGCGGAACTATGCGAACGTATACAATATATGTTCCCAAAATATACGACTCATTAAATATTCCGGTACCTTTAGTATTCAATGTTCATGGTTTGTCAGGTACATGTGACAAACAAACGACAGCCGAAGATTTCAGAAAGATTGCAGACACAGCAAATTTTATTTTAGTACTTCCTCAAGGATTAAGTACTTCAACATTTGGTGTGAGTTTGCCGGGTTGGGATGTTTGGAATACTGTTGCCGCGGGGCAACCCGATAGAGATTTTATTATCAACTTGTTAGATACAGTAGAATCAAGGTACAAAATTAATACCAATAGAGTATATACAGCAGGGTTTAGTCAGGGTGCATATATGAGCTATAATTTAGGCTGTCAAAATAGCTTACGATTTGCTGCAGTATCTTCTACAAGCGGTAGTATGGCAACAACCTATCTTACAGCCTGCAACGCTCAACACCCAACCCCTGTTATAGAAATTCATGGTAATAATGATGCATTGGTTTCATATACCGGCGGTTCTGCCACTACTACGGCCACAGAAACAGTGGTTAAGTATTGGGTGGACTATAACCATTGCAATCCTGTACCTACAATTGACTCCTTAGCCGATGTTGCAGATAGTCTTACGGTTGATATGTCAAAGGTTATACATTATGTTTATACCGGTGGAACAAAAGGTGCTACAGTTGAATTTTACAAAGTTTTAAATGGAGGACATCAGATACCTTCACTAGCTCCAGTTCCAACGGGTTATGGTATTGGTAATACAAATCAAGACTTTACTGCAGCTAAAGAAATTTGGCGATTTTTTAGTAAGTATAGTTTGGATATGCTTACCGATATTTCTGAAAACAAAATTGAAAACAATGATGTTTCCATTTATCCGAATCCATCCAATGGAATCTTTACGATTGAAATAAAAAACAATCAAAGCGCAAACATTACTGTCTATAATGTTTTGGGAGAAGTCGTTTTTAACGAAAAAATTTCAAACAGATCAATAATTAATTTGGGTAATGCATCTTCCGGAGTTTATTTTTATCAGGTCGGAAACCAAACTAGTATTATTAAAAGTGGAAAGTTAATTGTTCAATAAAATTAATTTATAGAAAATATTAAAAATAGAATAGCTTCGAAATGAACAGGCAATGCTCTTTTTAACCGTTAATTCTTAACCATTAAAAGTATCAAATGAAAAATTATTTACTCGCTGCAATTATTTTTACTACCTCAGTTGTTTATTCTCAAACAGGAACAACTATTTCAGGCTCATTTATGAGTGGAGGCGTAACCCGGACTTATACGTATTATGTTCCTGCAAAATATTATACAGCCAACAGGGCTGTTCCCATGATATTCAATATTCATGGTTGGACAGGTAGCAGCGCAAAGCAAGAGAATTATGCAGATTTTAGAGAAATTGCCGACACAGCAAATTTTATTATTGTGCACCCACAAGCATTACCATCCGGAGGTTATAATAGCTGGAATACTACAGAAACCTTTGGTCCGACAGCCGCTGATAAAGTTTATTTAATGAGTTTATATGATACAATTCTTTCAAATTACAATATCGATAGGAAGAGAATATATTCTACGGGGTTTAGTCAGGGTGGATTTATGAGTTACGATTTTGCATGTTTTTATAGCACTCGCTTTGCTGCAATCGCTTCCGTATCTGCCGGCATCAGTACTACACATCGTGCTATTTGTAACCCTCAGCATCCAATGCCGGTTATGGAGATTCATGGAACCGCTGATCAGTTAGCAACTTATACTGGTAGTTCAGGTTCTTTATCTGTTGATTCAGTTATTAAATATTGGGTTAATTTTAACGGCTGTAATCCTGCTTTTCATTATGATACGCTTCCTAATATTAATACCACTGATAGTTCCCATGTTGAGCATTATGTTTATACCGGTGGCGGGCAAGGCAGTACAGTAGAACTTTATAAAGTTATTAACGGTGGGCATCAATGGCCTTCGGATACAGCAACAGCAATAATTTACGGAATAGGGAACAGAAATATGGATTTTAGAGCAAGTAAGGAAATATGGCGTTTTTTCAGTAAATATCAATTAGCAACAATTGATGGAATAGATGAATATGCAACTAATAGCAACGATGTTTTAATTTATCCGAATCCCTCAAATGGTGTTTTTCAAGTAGATGTTAAGAACAACCAAAATGTAATTATTAAAATAGTGAATGTTTTAGGTGAAACTGTGTTGGAGAAAAAAATATCTGATGCATTTGGAAATATTGATTTAAGCAATGCTGCTGCTGGAGTGTATTTTTATCAGGCAGGAAATAATACCGGCATTATTAAAAGCGGGAAGTTAATTGTTGAATAACACATTGAGAATAAAAAAACAGACACGAATACTCTAATTTTTTTATTAAAGTTTCTATCCGATCAATTGAGTATACAATGCTTTGTTATCGTTGAGGTATTCGTAAACGAATTTGTTCTTGGTAAGCCTATCTTTTATTCTTTGAATATCGTTTCTCTTAGCCACCTCAATTGCTACAACTGCAGGGGCAATTTCCCTGTTATTCTTTTTTGAGAACTGGAAGTAGGTAATATCGTCGGTAGGGTCTAATATCTCCGTTACAAACTCTTTTAATGCGCCTGGGCGTTGTGGAAACTGGATCATGAAATAATGCTTCAGACCTTCGTAAAATAGAGAGCGTTCCTTAATCTCTTCGGTACGCATAATGTCGTTATTGCTACCACTAACAACACATACCACATTTTTACCTTTTAATTTTTCTTTATCAATTATTGACAGTGCAGCAATAGTTAATGCACCTGCAGGTTCAACAACAATACCTTCTCTGTTATATAAATTTAAAATTGTTGTACAAACTCTTCCTTCGGGTACTAAAACAATTTCAGATAATTTATCTTTACATATTTCAAATGTTTTGTCACCTACTTTTTTTACAGCGGCGCCATCCACAAATTTATCTATTTCGGCAAGTTCAGTATTATATCCATTTTTTATGGATACATACATCGATGGCGCTCCTTCGGGTTCAACACCAATAATTTTTGTATCCGGACTTAATTGTGAAAAATAACTGGAAACTCCGGCAGCTAGGCCACCACCACCAATAGGTAATAATAAGAGATCGATTTTGAAATCAGCATCATCTAAAATCTCTTTCCCGACAGTACCTTGTCCTTCAATAACTTTTTCATCATCAAAAGGATGCACAAAAATGGATTTGTTTTTTGTGCAAAATTCCATCGCAGCTTTATACGCATCATCATACAAGTCGCCAATAAGTACAACTTCAACATTGTCTTTCCCGAAAAGTTTAACTTGATTTATTTTTTGTGCGGGAGTAGTTTTCGGCATATAAATAATGCCTTTGATATTTAATTTTCTGCATGCATAAGCAACGCCTTGTGCATGATTTCCGGCACTAGCACATACAACTCCTTGTTTTTTTTCAGAAGCAGAAAGCGAGAATATCTTGTTGTACGCTCCCCTTAATTTATAGGAACGTACAACTTGAAGATCTTCTCGCTTTAAATAAATATTGCAATTGTATTCATCGCTTAACTGAGTATTTAATTGTAAAGGTGTATGAGTAACAATACCTTTAAGGTTTTCAGCTGCTTCGTTTATTTTTTGAAATGGGATCACTTTAGTTTTTTGGTCTAAGTTTTCTAACAGCAGCACCTGCTTGCCACATTTCAGAATTTTCTAAAGCTTTCAACTCCGCTTCTAATTTCACTCTGTAGTCAGGTTGTGAATTGGAATCAATCGATTTTTGTGCTTCTACACCGTCAATTACTGATTTGTAAAGTTTAGCAAATACAGGCTTAGTAGCTTCGTAGAAAGGACCCATCCAATCCAAAGCACCTCTTTGTGCAGTTGTTGAACAGTTAGCATACATCCAATCCATTCCATTTTCAGCGATCAAAGGATACAAGGACTGAGTTGCCTCTTCTACAGTTTCATTGAAAGCTTCAGACGGTGAATGTCCGTTTTCTCTCAATACTTCGTATTGAGCTCTGAAAATCCCTTGAATAGCACCCATCAATGTACCTCTTTCACCCGTAAGGTCAGAAGATACTTCTTTGTAAAAGTCTGTTTCGAAAAGGTATCCGGATCCTACACCAATTCCCAGAGCAACCACTTTATCTTTTGCTTTTCCGGTAGCGTCTTGAAATATAGCAAATGAAGAATTCAAGCCACTTCCCGCTAAGAATAATCTTCTAAGAGAAGTACCGGAACCTTTAGGAGCAACCAAAATTACATCAATATCTTTTGGAGGTATGATTCCTGTTTTTTCTTTGTAAGTAATCCCAAATCCGTGAGAAAAATATAATGTTTTACCCGCAGTAAGGAAAGGCTTTACAGTGTCCCAAAGTTTAATTTGGGCTGCATCAGAAAGTAGGTACTGAATAATAGTTCCTTTTTGACACGCTTCTTCAATTTCAAAAAGAGTTTTACCGGGAATCCAACCATCAGCGATAGCTTTGTCCCATGTTTTAGAATCTTTTCTTTGACCAATGATTACATTGAATCCATTATCTTTAAGGTTTAAAGCTTGACCTGGACCTTGAACTCCGTAACCGATTACAGCTATAGTTTCATTTTTTAATACTTCGCGAGCCTTTTCTAAAGGAAATTCTTCGCGTGTTACAACGTTTTCTACAACGCCTCCAAAATTGATTTGTGCCATGTTTTAATTATTTATGATTTTTTGATTAGTTACTATTACTTATTTCTATTTCCTTTAAATATGTTGATAGTGTTTTCATTGGTTTTGTTACAGCAACTCTTCCACTTCTTGAAAATTCTAACATCCCAAATTGTTCCAGATCATTAAACAAATCCATGATGCCCTTTGCACCTCCCGCTTTCTGAACAACGATATAATCGAAAGAGACTCTAATGATCCTTGCATGATGTTTATTGATAGTTTTAATAAACAATTCATTTTGCTTTATTGCTTCAGCAGATATTTTATATAATGCAATTTCAGTGCTGATGATCTCATCATTTACATGATAAAAAGCCTTCATCACATCAACTTGTTTTTCAATAAGTTTTACAATTTTTTCAATTCGTTCGGGCAGAACAGTAATAACGATCGTATAGCGATAGATCCCCTTCACTTCACTTTCGCTGGCGATCATGCTTTCAATATTGATGTTTCTACGGGTAAAGATAATAGTTATCCTGTTTAATAAACCTACGATATCTTCAGTAAAAACGGATATAGTGTATGTTGTTTCCATCTGATTATTTGTATAGCAGATTTTTAATCTGCCTTTTTATTAGTACGACAGATTTTCAATCTGTCTTGTCCGTTTTTTTAGCAGGTTAGAAACCTGTGATACTTATTCTAAAATTATTTCGGATACACTTGCTCCGGTTGCTATCATTGGAAAAACATTCTCTTCTGTTTCTACCAGTACTTCAAGCAGGTACGATTCTTTTGAATCCAGCATTTCTTTCAACGCTCCGTTCAGATCTTTTCTTTCAGTAATTTTTTTTCCATTTATTCCATACGCTTTTGCGATAGCAACAAAATCAGGATTTTTTAATTCCGTAAAAGAATATCTTTTTTCAAAAAATAGTTGTTGCCATTGACGAACCATTCCTAAGAAATTATTATTTAATAATAATATTTTTACAGGAATATTATAATCCATGATGGTACCTAATTCTTGAATGGTCATTTGAAAACCACCATCTCCAACAACTACCACCACTTGTTTGTCGGGTCGTGATATTTTGGCACCAATTGCTGCAGGTAGTCCAAAGCCCATTGTTCCTAAGCCGCCGGATGTAACATTGGTATTGGTATCATGAAATTGGTAATAACGAGTAGTGATCATTTGATGCTGCCCAACATCTGTAGCTACAATGGCTTTTCCTTCCGACAACTTATGAAATTTGTCTATCACTTCCGACATTTTTATGCTGGGAGTAGTTGGATTTACAGCAGTTTTAATGACTTTCTCAAATTCGATCTGGTGACATTCTTCAAAACGTTTTAACCATTCTTTTCTTTCTTTGCCATTTGTAGATTCGATCAAGGGCAATAGCAGATCCAAAGATTCTTTAGCATCGCCAATAACAGCAACATCCGCATGAATAATTTTATTTATTTCTGCAGGATCGATATCAAAATGGATAATTTTTGCTTGGGTTGCATAGGTGCTTACTTTCCCGGTAACTCTGTCATCGAAACGCATTCCGATAGCAATTAATACATCACATTCGTTCGTTAAAATATTAGGTCCATAATTACCATGCATTCCTAAAAACCCCACATACAATGGATGTTGTGCCGGAAATGCTGATAAACCAAGTAGAGTAGAGGCTACGGGTATATTTCCTTTTTCTGCTAATTCAAGCAATTGTTTTTGTGATTCGGAAAGCAGAACACCATGACCACAAAGGATGAATGGTTTTTTTGCTTTATTGATGAGGTCTGCAGCTTGTTTTACACTTTCAATATTTACTTTAGGATAAGGAATATAACTTCTTATACCTTCGCATTTTTTGTAATTGTAAATTGTTTTACCAAACTGTGCATCTTTTGTAATGTCAACTAAAACAGGACCGGGTCTGCCGCTTGTTGCGATGTAAAATGCTTTCGCAATTGCAGGAGCAATATCTTCCGCTTTAGTAACTTGTATGTTCCATTTAGTAACGGGCATTGATATGCCTATCACATCCGTTTCCTGAAAAGCGTCTGTACCAATTAAGTGGGATGCTACTTGTCCTGTAATACAAACAACGGGATTGGAATCTATTTGTGCATCCGCTATTCCTGTTATCAGGTTGGTTGCGCCCGGACCAGAAGTTGCAAATACAACACCAACCTTATCTGAGACTCTTGAGTAGCCTTGTGCAGCATGTATTGCGCCCTGTTCGTGGCGTACTAAATAATGTTTTAATTTATCTGAATAATCATACAACGCGTCATAGATCGGCATGATAGCTCCACCCGGATAACCAAATACATCTTTTGCTCCGGCATCTAAAAGTGCCAATATTAAAGCTTCAGCTCCAGTTACTTCTTTATTGTATTTATCGTGTATCATATTGTAATAGCTACGTTTGCCCCCACCCTAAAGGGAGCTATTGTTTGCCCCCTTTAGGGTAGGGGCAACAAATGCTTAAACAGGTGGCAAAAGTAGGAATTTATTTTTTAACCGCAAGGGATTTTGTTTAATACCCAAATTGGAGTTTTAATCAATAGGTAGCCACTGTTTGCTTTAAAGTAATGATAGGGGAATAAAAAATGGTAATTCTGCCAAAAGATTCATTAAATTTTTTGCATGTGCAGAAACTACAAAAGAGATTAGTACAGCTATTGTTGTAAGTAAATATTTCACTTTAATATTGTTTGAATGCCTTTTCCTGTCTGAGTTTTATCTCTTTAATCAAAGATTTTGGTTTTAAAACTTTCACATTTTCTCCTAATGAAAGCAATTCTATAATAAAGTCCAAAGTAATATACATCTTTAATTTAATTTTCAATTCGTTTTGCGTATCTAAAATGATTTGCTGGGTTTCATGCAATGGCAATGACTTAATATATTTACCTTGAAAAAGAGTGAATGATAAAATAATTTCTTCGGGTTCTTTTCCGTTGTCAGGGCTGATAATTCCAAAACAATATTTATAACTTTCTTCAACATTATAATCTTTTGGATACTTAAATATTTTCTTTGTAATGCTAAAGTTAGCAAGACGATCAAGAGCGAAACTTTTTATTTTTTCATCTTTGAGATCTTTAGCAATAACATACCATCGGCTTCTGAATTCTTTAATTGCATAAGGTTCAACAGTTCTTTTTTCAGATTTTTCATCCCAAAATTTTTGATACGAAAAATGTATCTGTAACCTGTTTTTTATTGCGTGAAGTAATCCGTAAAGATTTTCTGTTCCATGTGGTTTGCGTTTTTCAAAGTGAATGTATTTTGATAATCGGTCGGAAAGATTCAAAGCATTAAAAGTGTCAAATGCTTCAAGCATACGGTTATTTATATCCTGTTCCCCATCATTGGCGATGTAATATTTGTGAAATGAATTGTTTTTGATGTCTACATTGAATATGGTGCGTATCTCGTTTAAGTCCCTCTGAAATGTACGTTTGGCGATACTTAACTTGTAACCTGTAAAATCTGATTCACTATCCAGATAATTACTGATTTCTTCAAAGCTTGCTTCGCCAGAGCCTCTCAACTTTTTGATTATGGAAAAGTAACGTAAAAAGAATTCGTGTTTTGCCATGATTTATTTTTTTTACAAAACTAAAATAAACATACTCTAAACTATGAAACAGTAAAGAATATTTTTGTCAGAAAATTTGGGACGAATTTTCTACCCAATTTCTTTTTCTTTGAAGATAGAATAAAATTGCTCATCTACTTTCTTGAAAAAATCAACTACTTGCAAGTGCCCATATTTTTCCCGAAGCGGTTTAAAATCAATACATTTGAAGTTTTGTGATAATTTTTGCAATTCAATTTTTATGCTATTTGCAAACTCTTTTTTATGCAGTGAATCAAAGTGGAAAGGCATACAGCAAATTATCATAAACTTTTTATTTTCGGCTTGGAGGTAGTAAAATAATTCTTTTATCATTTTTGTTTCTTCGTAACCACCAAGTTGAGCCAAAAGAACGTAATTAGAATTTAGAGCAAAAATTGTTTTTGTTTCAACATCAAGAATACTATGTTCCTTACTCCTCTTTTCATAATGAAAAGGTTCGTACTTGCTGTTAATTATTTCCAATTTTACTATTGGCTTTTCAGGGAAATTTATGCAAGTGTATTCCGCTTTTATTCTTTTTTTCTTAATGTGTTCTAATGCACGGATACCGTCACTATCGATGCCAACAAAATGTATAGCCTCGTTTTGCTCTTTACGAAACAAATTCACCGCACTATTGATTTTCATTATTATTTCTTTCTGCATTAAGCACAAATTTGATATGCCATACAAGTCTCTGATATGAGCCTTTGTCTATTGCTCTTTGTCCCGTGAGCATACTGGTAAAAAAAACCGGAGTATTTTTAAGATTTGAGTCCTTCGTTGTCAAACGATGAGTACCTATTTTATTATCAAACTCAAAATCATAATTAATCCATTCGTTAGTACCGTTTGATTTATCATAGCCCAAAAATTGTCGCGCTTTTGTATTACAAACTATTAGAACTTTTGGTTTAACTTGTTCAAGTATTTTTTTTGATACTTTAAGTTGCTCATATATAAAAGGAACACCATATTGTTCTTTCATAATACTATCAATTGCATTTTGTTTTGTTTCTTGGAAATAAAGCAAATCCATATGGCTCCAAGGTAAACCTGTCTCTTTGAATATATTTTCAAATTTCCCGAAATATTGGCGGTAGGTATTATCCTGTTGATCCAAATTGTAGAAGGTTAATCCGTTATTTGAATTGGAATTTGTGTAGGAAGGGTTGATACCTAAAAACAAAATCGAATTTGTCTCCAAATTATCAATTGATAAAAAACCCCTTTCAACAACTGGAATATTCCGAAATTTGGAATTTGTTAGGATGTTTGTAAGTTCCTTTTCAAACATTGATTTTACTGATACTTTTTCCATATTTATTATTTGTTTAATTTTTTACCTACTCTATTTAGTTTTCGACTACCCTGTTTTTAATATTTATAAAAGTAATGTTTTTAATATCATTTTCAAGCCCCAACACCAAACCCAATTGTTTTGTGAGGTTTTGCAAATTCAAAATGTTGTTCACGTATGTTATATATGTCAGCAAGTGTCATTGGTTCGTTTACTATTTTATCGGTAACTCCAAGTTTTTTAAGCAATGCTATTGATTTCAAAATAGGGAGCGGTTTAAATTCATACAATGCTTTTAATCGTCCTTTTCGCAAAAGTGCTTTATCAATATTTACAAGTGGAGAATTGAAAGTGCAAATTACTTGTATGCCCAAACTTTCTCCCAGCAATCCATCTGTAAGGTTAAGCAACATGGAAATACTTGATGCATTGCCTTTTTCTCTTGAGGTAAGAAGATTTTCTGCATCTTCAATAACGAGTATGGAGTTGGGTTCTTCTACTAATATATTTACTAAGTTTGGCGAATCAAGATTTCCCGCAATTTTAGGAGAAAGGTAAATTACTCGTTTATTCGCGTAATGTATCAGATAACGAATGTAAGTTGATTTTCCTGTGCCGGGAGTTCCATGAAATAAAAACAAACCTGAATTATTTTTTTTCTTTAAATCCTTGATAATATTAATATGCAAATCCTTCAAATCATCAGTGTAATTAACTGATAGAGATAGATTCGGTTTTTTACTTCGCAAACCAATTAATCTCAAACCATTTACATCTTCAATGAGAGTGGTTAATTGTGAAGAATCTTTGTGTCGGAATTTTTGTATTTCATGAGCTAATTTCTCTGCTTTTTCTGCTGAACCTTTCGTAAATAAAATTGCAACATCTCCAAATCTTTCAATCTTGATTAGTATTTTATCTTTAAGAATGTAATTAATGTTTGTACATTCCAATTTGCGCCTTTTCCTTGAATTATTAATAATTTGTTGCCGGTAATGTGTTTTTATAATTTGGTCAGCAAGGTTGCTTTCTACCCATTTCATAACGGATTCGTGATCAATATTGCTAATTACTATAGTGCTTGGTATATCTTCAAAGTAAGCAAAATAAATTCGCGAACAATTTACGTAAGAGTGTCTTTCATCAAAAATAGCGAAATCACTCACTTTAATTTTTATTGATTGATTAGAGGTTTTCATAGAGTTTATAGTTTAATTTTTTGTCAAAAGTAAATGACGAGTGCGCCAAAGTATGACGCAGTTAAAAATATTTTTAAAGAAACTAACCACACACCATAACCCTAAGTATGAGGATAAATTAGTTTTATCAAAATAAGAAGAATTGTTTTTAAAATAAAAAAGCCCCCGATTTCGGGGGCTTTTTTATTTTCATTTGTGTCAATTATTTATGCCCGATTATTTTTTGTGCTTCTTCCATTTTCTTTTCAATCTGAAAAGTGATGATGTGAAAAAACATAACAAAGTCGGAACCCAGGCTATACAAAGGATATACAAAAGTAGCGGGTTTGTTTTTCTCTAAAAAGAAATGCCCGAACCATGCAAAACCATATCCGGCTAATGGAATACAAGCAAAATATTTCCAGTTCATTTCAATGATCGATAATAAAAACAAGCTGATAACAATACCGGTTCCAACAAAATGCAAGTTGCGATTCAAACGATTGGAATGTTCGGTTAAGTAGTAAGGGTAAAAACTCCAGAACGTTTTGTATTTTTTTTCAGCTTTCATCTTGTTTAATTATTAGTTAAGCCATTATGTTTTCTTTTTATAAATTTTTATTCCATAGAATTTATAGCAGAACCTTAGTTGATGTTTTACATATCCGTTAAACAACCTGTGCTTGCCGAGCTAACTTGTTTAGCGTATTTATATAGCACTCCTGATTTTACTTTATAATCTGCTTGTTTCCAAAGGCCTTTTCTGTGGGCTAATTCCGCATCTGATATTTCAAAATTAATAGTGTCATTCACAGCATCAATCACAATGATATCACCATCTTTAACAAGAGCAATAGGGCCGCCATCAAATGCTTCCGGACAAACATGGCCAACAACAAAGCCATGTGTTCCACCTGAAAAACGACCATCGGTTATCATCGCTACACTACCTCCTAAACCAACACCCATCAATGCAGAAGTAGGTTTTAACATTTCAGGCATACCCGGTCCGCCTTTAGGGCCTTCGTTACGGATCACAACTACTTGCCCTGCTTTTACTTGTCCTTCACGAATTCCTTTGAAGCATTCAAATTCATTTTCAAAAACTTTTGCCGGACCGGTAAAAGTTTCTCCTTCTTTTCCTGTAATTTTTGCAACCGATCCTTCAGGAGCTAAATTGCCATACAATACTCGTAAATGTCCATCTGCTTTAAGTGGATGTTCAATTGGTGCAATTACTTTTTGATCTTTAGGCAGATCAGGTACATTTGCTAAATTTTCTTTTATTGTTTTTCCTGTAACGGTCATACAATCTCCATGCAACATTCCTTTTTCCAACATGTATTTCATTACAGAAGGAGCGCCACCAACAGCAAACAGGTCTTCCATTAAATATTTACCACTTGGTTTTAAATCAGCCAAAAGTGGAGTAGCGTTATTTAATCTTGTTACATCTTCCAATGTAAAGTCAATATTCGCGGTGCGTGCAATAGCAATTAAATGCAATACAGCATTGGTAGAACCACTAAGAACGATGATGAGTCTAAAAGCATTTTCGAATGATTTTTTTGTTAAAATATCCAAAGGTTTCAGATCTTTTTCCAATAATAATTTAACATATTTCCCGGCCTCTAAACACTCCTCGTGTTTTTCTTTACTCATTGCAGGATTGGATGAGCTGTAGGGTAATGATAATCCAAGTGCTTCAATTGCTGTAGACATTGTATTAGCTGTGTACATTCCACCGCATGCACCTGCACCCGGACAAGAATTTTTAATAACACCTTTAAAATCTTCATTGTTGATGGTGCCGGCATATTTTTCTCCAAGCGCTTCAAATGCCGAAATGATATTTAATGTTTTTCCTTTGTAGTGTCCTCCAGCAATAGTGCCACCATAAACCATTATGGAAGGTCTGTTCAAACGTATCATTGCCATTACTGATCCAGGCATATTTTTATCGCAGCCTGCTATGGTAACCAAACCATCATAATAGTGAGCTGCTGTAACGGCTTCAATTGAATCTGCAATTATTTCGCGTGATACTAATGAATAGCGCATGCCTTCTGTGCCATTTGAAATGCCATCACTTACGCCGATAGTATTAAATTGTAATCCGACTAAACCAACTTCCTTAACACCTTCTTTCACCCACTTGGATAATCCGTTGAGGTGCATGTTGCAAGTATTGCCTTCGTACCATGTTGACACAATACCCACTTGCGGTTTTTTCATATCAGCCTCTGTAAGTCCAACACCATAAAGCATTGCTTGTGAAGCGGGTTGTGACTCATCTTGCGTAACAGTTTTACTGTATTTATTTAATTCCATAATTATGATGTTTTTTTTTGCGAAGGTAAATTTTTATTTTCAAAGACCAATGGCATTTTTATTAAACCTCACCCCAACCCCTCTCCAATTGGAGAGGGGCTAGTGTTACGATTTCATTATTTTAAAAATTTCATTTGTGGTTTTCCAATTACGAGTAGTGGCTTTTACCTTTAATTTATTTTCAAAAAAAGTATTGTTCAATTTAGTATTTCCATAACCATTCGGACAATAAAGATAGATCTCTTTGCCTGAAATATAAAACCTGTCGGGATCATAATTCAGGTCTTTCAATTTGTCTAGATTTTCCTGCATTGGATCTTTTTCGAGGTAGGTAATATGAAGTTTCTCAAGTTCAATATTTTTTTCTTTAAGAAATGGATTACGATTTATGACTTCTTTCATTTCGTCAATAGACCTGATTATTATTGGAACATTAAAGCCATATTTTGCTTCTATATTTTTCTCAATTCGTTCGGAAATGCCTTTTGCAGTGGCATTTTCAAAAATAACATTTCCGCTTTGAATGTAGGTGGTGATATTTTTAAATCCCAAATTTTCATACAGAATTTTTAGATCTGTCATTTTTATTTGTTTGTGTCCACTTACATTAATGCCTCTTAAGATGGATAGAAAAATTGTCATAAATTATTTATTTTTAATGTTGCGTTATCAATAAAAATGCCCGAACAAAATTGTCCGGGCATTTCTTTTATACTATCCAAATTTACAATTATCTATATTATTATTTTACAATAGTAACAGTACCAATAAAACTATGTTCTTTCTTGAACACATCAGTAATTGCGACTTTCCAAACAAAAACATCCTGCTGTGCTATTTCCGATCCTCCATGGGCTTTACCATCCCAAGTTTTGCTTATGTCGTCTGCTGTAAAAATTAAATTGCCCCAACGATCAAAAACCAGTAATTGGAATTTTATAATTCCTCCACCTGAAGCACCAAACACATCATTAATTTGATCATCGTTCGGTGAAAAAGCATTTGGAATATAGAACGTAAATTCAGGTCCGATTATAATTTCATGACTTTTTGAATCCGAACATAATCCTGCATTATGTACGTTTAAAGTAACTGTATATGTTTTTTCAGTTGATGCATAAGTATGTACCGGATTTTTAGTATTGGGTGCTAATGTATCCCCATCGCCAAAATCCCAATTCCAATAATTTACAACCGGCAATGTTTTATCAGTAAATGTAATGACGGGATTCAGCACTCCTGCCGGATTTGGTGTAAAACTAAAATCGGCTTTTGGTGTGGGAAACACCGAAACAAAGCCAATAGCACTTCCAGTACATCCAAAAACATTAGTACCTATCACATTGTATGAAGTGGGCGTTATAGGAGAAACCGTTGTTGTGTCGGTTACATCACCATTAGACCAGACATACGTTGTTGCACCACCGGCTGTTAAGGTTGCGCTTTTTCCCTCACAAATAGGAACAGAATCAGATACTACTTTCGGCACCGGATTAACTGTAACTGTAGTGTTTTTTATTCCCGGGCAACCTCCCGGATTGCCTGTAATAGTATATGTGGTGGTTACAGTTGGCGTTGCAACTACAGTAGCTCCAGCAGTAGTATTTAATCCTGTTGCAGGTAACCATGCATAGGTAGTTGCACCGCTGGCAGTTAATGTTGCCGGTGCTCCTAAACAAATAATAGGAGTAGGTGAACTAACAGTAATAGTGGGTGGTAAACTCACATTAACAATACCATTTGCAAATGCCGGGCATCCTACTATAGAATTATCTGTAACAGAATAAGAAGTAGTTGATGCAGGTGTTACTGTTATTGAATTACTTGTTGCACCTGTAGACCATGTATATGCTGAACCACCATTAGCGGTTAGCGTTGCGCTGCCTCCTGCACAAATTCCAGGCGAATTAACTGTAATAACCGGTATTGGATTTACGGTAATAGTTGATGTTGCCGTATTAATGCAGCCGCCTTGCCAACAAGTAAAAAACGCGTTAAAATCACTTTGAGTTACCATAGGACCATTGCAAATGGCCGTACTTCCATAAACAGTATAGGTAGTAGTTGCCTGCAGAGCCTTCACCTTTGGATTAACAAAAGTCGTATCTAACCCTACCCATATATAAGAACCTCCACCACTGGCAGTTAAAGTTGCATTTAAGCCTTGACAAACAGTAGGGGAGTTTACTGTAATATTTGGTAACTGATTAACTGTAACAATTATTGTAGCTATTGCAGAACAAGTGGATGATGTTCCGGTAACGGTATAAGTTGAGGTATTTGCAGGTTTAACAGTTATTGTATCAGTTACCGCGCCGGTTGACCATGAATAACTAAGTGCACCTTTGGCTGTTAAAAGTAGTGGACTTCCTGAACAAATAGTGGTTGGTTTAGTAGTTGTAATGGTAACTGTAGGTGTTGCAATGGTTGTGATAGTACCAACTGCAGATGATAAACAACCCAAAGTGTTACCGGTAACCGTGTATGAAGTTGTTGCAAGCGGATTATCAGTTAAAGTATTTAAAATAGTATTATCTGACCATTTATAAGAACCGGCACCACTTGCTGTTAAAGTCTCCGATGCTCCTGAACAAATGGTTTTATTATCTACCGCAGTAACCGGAACAGCGTTAATTGTTATTGTATTCGGAAAGGTAGTATTTGGACAACCACCCGCTCCGCCTCCTGCAATGCTATTTGTAACAGTGTATGTACCCGGAGTACTTGCTGCCAAGTCAATTTCACCCGGAGTGGTTATTGGAGATATAAATTTTAAATTTCCGGTAGGTTCGCTAAAAACACCAGCGCTAGCGCCCACCACAGAGAATGTAGGTTTAGGATTAACTACATTCTTACAATAAGGTCCGGCATAACTAAAATCAGCTTTCGGTACACTTACGATGGCAATAACAAAATGGCTCGTATCAGGACAAGTTCCGGGAGTGATATAAGTAACAGTATATGTGCCAATGCTACTTGATGCTAAAGTGATAAGCCCTGTAGAAGCATTAATAACCAATGTTCCGGGAGTAAAAGTGAAAACACCCCCGGGTGTACCTGTTATTGTAGCAACAGGATCACTACCTCCGCCTGTACAAAAAGTGGAGGCAGGGTAACTAAAAGCTGCATTATCCTTAGGTTTAACGGTAATGTTCACTATATCTGTTGATGAGCATCCGGCAGGCGAAGTAGTTACAGTATAAGTAGAAGAAACGGGATTTGCTGTAACATTGGTTAACATAATAGTAGGATTAGCTGCCGTACTATTGCTTAATCCTGTGGTTGGCGACCATATATAAACATATCCATTTGTTGCTGCTGCACCTATGTTTCCGGTGTTTCCTGAACAAATAGTTATATCTGCACCGGCATTGGAGGAAGGCATGGCGCTAATGGTAACCGATGATTGCGCTGAACCAACACAACCGTTTGTGGTGCCTGTAACTATATAATTAACAGGAACGGTAGGGTTGGCTGTAACGCTTGCGCCTGTTGTTGCTGAAAGGTTGGTATTGGGTGTCCATGAATAAGATGTTGCACCACTCGCATTTAAAATGGCATTTTGTCCGGTACAAATATCCTGTGAATTAACAGTAACAACAGGCATATTGTTAATAGTAACAGTTGATGTTGCTGTTCCCGAACAACCTCCATTACTTCCTGTAATAGTGTAGGTAGTAGTTACAGTTGGTGATGCAAGCACTGTTACTCCAGTTGTTGCGCTTAAGTCTGCTGAAGCAGACCACGCATACGTAGTTGCGCCACTTGCGTTTAAATTTACGGATGTTCCTGAACAAATTGTAGGTGAGTTAACAGCAACAGGTACGGCAGCACCAGAAGTAATGGTAACGGTTTGGGTGCCAATTGCCGGGTTACAAGCGGCATCTTTTACAGTAACGGTATAAGTTCCCGCAGCTAAATTAGTTGCTGTTGAAGTAGTTTGAACAGGTGAAGTACTCCATGAATAAGTATAAGGAGGTACGCCGGTTGTTACAGTAGCTGCTGCAGAACCTGTTCCTCCGCAACTGTTTGTTGGTGTGATATTAACAATTAAATTACTGGCTGTACAAGTTAAAGCAGTGAGTGCCTGTACAAAACCTTTTCCGGAGGCATATAAAATATTATTTCTTCCCAATTTCAAATCGTAAACGATATCAGGTGTTGGAATGGTTTGTATCAGAGCGAGGTTTACGTCATATACTTCTATTGTTTTATCGGCTCCTATATAAATATTGTCGCAATTATCAACAGCAATGCCTGCTGTTTTTTGATCACCTGGATTTCTTACAGTAATGCTATCAATTATAGCACCAGTAGATTTATTCCATCTGGTGATTCTAACGCCGTCATATACAAATAGCATATTTGGATTTACAGCCATTCCATTATAACCATTTTCAGCAAATCCTCCCACAAAAGTTGACACCCCAGGTTCATTAAAAGGGGTTCTGTTATCAACTAGCCAATTAACGGCAAAAGATGGTAAAGTAGTCTTTACCATTTGGTTTGGTTTATCAATAGAATGAGAACAAGACATGAAAGCAGATCCATTATCATCTAAAGACAAAAGAGACATATCTCTTGCATCATTATCACCTGGATAAACTTTAACTGGAACCATTGTGGCAAATGAAGTATCTAAAATTACCGCATGCGCACATTCGTTACCAGTACAAGTTGAACCTGCTAAAGAACCAGCAATAACTGCTTTCCCAATGCAACCGTTGTAAGTCATTCTCCACATTTCAGAAAAAGTAGAAACTCCCGGAAATACCTTAAGAGAGTCTCCTGTCGTTTCTATTTTTATCACTTTGGCACCACCTGATGCTCCTAGACCTTCACAAACATAACTCCTTCCAGAAATAGGGTCAACAGCAAAATCTCCATAGCCGAGCCCGGAAGCACCACCAGCAGCGGCGGCACCACCAGCGCTGAATTCTGTTGCTGTGTTATGCGACCATAATTGATTTCCAGCACTATTAAATTTAAGAAGATGAAAAGGAGATGTTCCACCATAAACAAACACGTTTCCGGCATTATCATAATCAACATCAAACGCTCCATCGCTAGGAGCTGAAGCCGGAATAATTGTAATACCAAAAGTAACAACTGCTGCAGATCCAGGAAACGATACGACAGGGTCAATCACAACTGTTTTTGAATTATCATAATCCTTTAACTGAAAAGTTATTATGTTATCATTCAAAATAAATTGAGATGCAATTGTTTCCCCACCTTCGTATAATGTTTTCGGGGCATGGTCAGTAATATCACCCATCTTTGATTTAATAATAATATCACCAGTGCTATTTATTTTTATTTTATCTGCTCCCGAATATTTCATTTTAATTACAGAAGGATCCGCCCCAGGATGTAGAATAATGACATATTTCATCCCACCTGTTTCAAAAGGTAACATCGTATATTCAATATCGATATTTGGATAAATATTTTTGTAAATTATTTTTTTAAATCCATTTGCTTTTTTGCTTCCGTAAACAAAATAATCAAATACTTTTTCTTCGGTTTCAATTTGTGCATCAGGATTGGATCCAACCCATTCCATATTAATAATGGTTGTAATTGCTCTAATTTTTGCAATAGCTTTATCACGATCAGATCCTTTTGCCTCCTCTATTTCTTCAAAACCTTCTTCTGTGAGTTTTGGAAATTCGTCGTGGCGATATAAGAGACCATTCGTCGAAAAGTAAACATGTGTCTGATCTTCACGCACACCAAATTTTATTTTGTTTTCAGGTTTGTTATTTTCAACATCAAA
Organism: Bacteroidota bacterium; assembly: GCA_003151815.1. Taxonomy (GTDB): domain Bacteria; phylum Bacteroidota; class Bacteroidia; order 2-12-FULL-35-15; family 2-12-FULL-35-15; genus 2-12-FULL-35-15. Next base: position 20,131 of record PLYN01000025.1, read on the forward strand.
CTGACCTTTATTTTCAATAAATACTCTTCTGCTGAAAGGGTGATTTACTGTCCATAAAGGAGTTACAGAACCTTTAGTTGCGGATAAATTATCGTAACTTTTCGAATGGGATTCAGTTTGAGGAAAGGCTATTTTTGGAAACACTAATAGTATTAATGTCAATAAATCTAAAAATTTAAATTGTAGTACTTTTTTCATTGTGTTTTTTATGATGTAAAATCGATTTTCTCTAAATATTCAGATTGTTTAAATTTCGTTTAGTATGTCATGCTGACGAAGGAAGCATCTTGTTATTTAGTTGTAATAATTAAAATTTTATCAGTTAGTTTACTAATTTCACTCCATCTTTATTTTTTTCTCTAAAGTAAAAATAAAATTCTGCAAAAGCTATTATTTTTAATTGTAATTTATTGTATTTCTGATTATTGCAATTTAGATTGCATTATCATCTATAATAGCTAAGATACAATTATTACAAAAAAGGTTGCATTTGTTTAGAAGCTGTTTTTTTTTATAATTTTTCAAATAAAATGAATACATTTTTAAATTTTAGATATTTTATTTTTTTGGATTCATTTGGTTTGCAATTTTTATTGTTTGTAAATTTCTTTATTAAAATAAATAAACAATAGGCATAATTAGATTTTAATTATGCTAAATCAATCATTAATCAATATTTAACTAAAAATCAAATATACGCTAAGTCGTATATATTTAAATAACAGCATAGTTCCTGACAGAATTGAATGATAAGTGTAGTTTGGTGGGATAATGAGTCTTTCGCAAGTAATACTTGATTAAAATGAAGATGTTGTTTGAAGATTTATTATTGTACAAAAGAAAGTAGTTGAAACATTTGAAAATATGAAAAACTTTATAAAGCCTTCATTGCAAAATCCACAATAAATTATTAGCAGACTTATTTAGAAATATTTTTTTTAAAGGGTTCAAATTTCACGAGAAAATAGAATATTCCTAATCCAATTAAAAGCAATGCCATACCGATAATCAGATGCCCATCACTATGTTCATAATCAAAAATAATTAGTTTTCTGCAAATTGCCAATCCGGTTATTAAGGAAACATCAAGGATTAAAATTCTTACCTCATGTGTTTTCAATACTTTCACTATAGAAGTCATAAATTCAATACTAATTAAAAGATTAATAATTTTACCAAAAATATCACTGTATACAGCAAATGTATTATTCTTACCGGCAAAAAAATTCAGAAATAATGAATCGTATATTTCTTGCAACAGTCTGAGTAATGCTATTAAAACAATGAATATGATTGCAGAAGAAAGAAATACAGCAACCCCTTTTTCAATTTTCAATAATGCATCATTAAATACATCTATAAATTTTACATTCCATTTTTTTGTGTCCATAAAATTTATTTTAGGATTAATAGTAAACCTAATTTTCCAAAGATAATTCCCACCAACCTTCTTTAAAAATAATCTTCATCATTATGGAGATTGATTCTTTTTAATATTCTTGCAGAAATTGTTTTGTACATTTGACGCTGATTTTGATATTTAATAGCCACGCCTTTCAGGGCATGGATTCAAAGATTTGCTAATTTATCGGGCTTTGGCCCAAATTAACATCAGTAATATTGAAAAAATATTTATCATTCTTTTTGTTGCTTCTCTTCCTTTTTCCAATGCTGGAAAAAGGAAGACATGAATTTCAACACAAAGCCGAAATTCATTGCACAGCTACGGATAAACACTTTCACAATTTAGAACATAGCTGCTCTATTTGTGAATTTACTGTTACGCATTCAACTTATCCTGTTGCATCAAATTTTCAATTTAATATTTCCGTTCAGCAGTTTTTATTTCTTCCATTTGTTGAAAGCATAAATGCACCCAATGCATTTCAACATATTCCTGCCAGAGCTCCTCCTATTGCTTAATTGTATAATTAAACTTTTCGTGTTTAATTAATTTTATTCAATTCTTCTGATAGAATTGAAATTCCTTTTTAACAATTCAGGCAACAAAAAATCCAAATGAAAAAAAATATTTATGTGTTATTTATACTCACTGTGTTGATTATAAATTGTGGTTCCGCTAAATCAATCATAGCATTTCAAAATACTTCATTGTCCGGTAAAGTAACGGATAAACTAACAGGATCAACCCTTCCCGGAGTTACTATTTATGTGCCGGATTTAAAAACAGGTGCTGTTACAGGTATTGATGGTACTTATAAAATAAATAATTTACCACAAACAAAAATTCTTATTCAAATAAGTTTTTTAGGATACAAATCAATTATTGAAACTGTTGATTTATCAACTATTTCTATCAAAGATTTTGTTTTAGAACCTTCGATAAAAGAGATAAATGAAGTGGTGGTAACCGGAACATCGAGGGCAACCGAAATAAAACGAAACCCTGTGCCTATGGTCGTTATCAACCAACAATATTTAGCGCAAAATTCATCCACAAATATTATTGAATCATTAAATAAAGTTCCTGGAGTAAGCACCTTATCAACAGGTCCGAATGTTTCAAAGCCTTATATACGTGGGCTGGGATACAACCGTGTACTAACTATGTTTGATGGTATCAGGCAGGAAGGACAACAATGGGGAGATGAGCATGGAATAGAAATTGACCAGAATTTGATTGACCATATTGAAGTAGTAAAAGGTCCTGCAAGTTTAATGTATGGCTCCGATGCGCTTGCAGGCGTGGTTAATTTACTTCCTGCTAATCCCGTTCCTGAAGGGACAATGAAAGGAAATATATTAACAAACTATCAAACCAACAACAAGCAGATATCCGGTTCATTTGCATTGGATGGAAATAATAAAGGGTTGGTATGGGGATTTCGTGGCTCGCATAAACAAGCATCAGATTATCAAAATAAAGTTGATGGAAGAGTGTATCAAACAAAATATAATGAGAATGATGTTAACGCTTACATTGGATTACAAAGAGCTTGGGGATATTCTCATCTTAATTTCAGCGTCTATGATAACTTACAGGAAATCCCTGATGGCAGCCGCGATTCGGTAACACGACAATTTACTAAACAAATAAGTGAAGCAGATAATTCCCGACCAATTGTTAGCAATCAAGAATTGAACTCTTACACGATTGGCGTGCTGCATCAGCATGTTCAGCATTACAGAGCATATTCGGCAAGTAATTTTATTATCGGTAAAAGTAAATTAACTTTGAACCTTGGAGCGCAACAAAGTATTCGTAGAGAATTCAGTCATCCGCTATATCCTGATTTAGCAGGGCTTTATCTGATATTAAATGTTTATTCTTACGATGTAAAATTTCATTTGCCCGAAATAAAAGGAATAGAATCCACCATCGGTGTCAATGGAATGTATCAAAATAATAATGCTTCCAAAGGGACAGAGTTTGTTATTCCCAATTATCATTCTTTTGATGTAGGTCCATTCGTTCACTTAAAAAAAACATTCGGAAAATTAGATGTAGCAACCGGTGCGCGTTATGACATACGGTTTTTTGAGAATGATTCGATGTTTTCAAAACCTAATTCTGTTACAGGTTTTGATATGAATACAGCTTACAATCCATCTGATACATCAGTTGTAAAACAATTTAATTATTACAAACATACCTTTAAAGGTTTCAGCGGAAGTTTTGGAGCAACCTATAATATAAATGATAACATAGCTTTAAAAGCAAATGTAGCACGTGGTTACAGAGCACCCAATGTTTTTGAGATAGCCGCAAAAGGAGTTCATCCCGGTACTGGGCTTGAACAATTAGGCGATGCAAATTTTAAACCTGAGTTCAGTTTGCAGAAAGATGTGGGAATATTTTTAGACAGCAAACATATTTCCGGAAGCATTGAAGTGTTTGAAAATACTATCAGCAATTATATTTATAATGAAAAATTGTTGAGTGCAAACGGAGGTGATTCTCTTTTCCATCAAGACGGAAACGCCTTTCCTGTATATAAGTTCAGACAAACAAATGCGCAACTTTATGGCGGAGAATTTAGTTTTGATATACATCCGCATCCATTCGATTGGCTGCATTTCGAAAATTCCGTATCTATTATTTATGCTGTAAACAAAGGAGGTAACGGTGCAATGATAAATGACAGTTCTAAGTATTTACCTTTCATTCCTCCGGTTCATACCAATTCAGGGTTGAGAGCGAACATAAGCAAAAAAGTTTTTTGCTTCAGCAATATATATGTGAAAATGGGACTGCAATATTATGCGGCTCAAAATCGTGCGTATTTGGCTAATGAAACGGAAACAAAAACTCCCGGTTATACATTAATTGATGCCGGAGCGGGAACAGATATTGTAAATAAAAAAGGCAATACGCTTTTTACTTTTAATATTTTGGGAACTAATCTTACTGATATTGCATACCAATCGAATATGAGCAGGTTAAAGTATTTTGATAATTATCCGATAAATAGCACAGGCAGAAGTGGTATTTATAACATGGGCAGAAACATTAGCTTTAAAATAATTGTGCCAATGAATTTTAAAAAATAATTAATCTACCTTTATACCTCTCATGACAAATAAAACAAACGATACAGCAATAATTCTTTTTGATGGAGTGTGCAATTTTTGTAATGCATCTGTCAATTTTATCATAGCACATGATAAAAAAAATCATTTTAAATTTGCTGCCATTCAATCCAAAATAGGGGAAGGTTTATTAAAGAAATATAACATCGATGAATCAATAACAGATAGCGCTGTGCTTATTGAAAATAATAAATCCTATATAAAGTCAGCAGCTGTATTGCGAATTACGAAACACCTCAATGGCTTGTATCCCTTACTGTATTTATTAATTATCATTCCGCCGTTTATAAGAGATGGTGTGTATGATTTTATTTCGAGAAATCGTTATAAATGGTTTGGTAAAAAAGAATCATGTATGATCCCTACAGATGAAATGAAATCGAAATTTATTGTTTGAAATTAGTTATCGTTTTGACAACTTTTATCTATCTTTGTAATATCTTTATAAGAAATAAAATGTATGCGGGTTTTTAGTAAAAGTACTTTAAGAGATTTTTATGATAAGCATGCGGATTGTAAAGAGCAACTTTTGACTTGGTACAAAGTTACAACCAAAGCAGAATGGAAAAACTTTAATGAAGTTAAAAAATATTTTAATTCGGTGGATTGTATTAGAGACAGCTTATTAGTGTTTAATATTAAAGGGAATAATTACAGGATAGTGGTAGATTTTAATTTTAAATTTCAATGGGCTTTTATAATTTTTATAGGCACTCATTCCGATTATGATAAAAAGAAATTTTAATTTGATAATTCTAAAACAATGAAAACATATTTGAAAATAATAGAAACAAAAAAGGAATATGAAATTGCATTAAAAAAATTTCAAAGTTTATTTCATACAAAAGTTGGGAGTGGATCAGAAAAAGAAGCAAAACTTTTGGCACTTTTGATAGAGGACTATGAAAACAAACATATTCATATTCCTGAACCCGATCCGATTGAAGCTATTAAATTTATGATGGAACAAAGTCAAATGAACTTGAAAGAGTTGGCTGAAATACTTGGAAACAAAGGTAATATTTCAAAAGTGCTTAATAGAAAAAGAAAACTATCGCTTGAAATGATTAGAAATTTGAGTAAGTATTTACATATTCCTGCCGATATTCTGATTAAAGATTATGTATTGAATGTTTAGGAAAAATTTTCCTTTTAATGAGTAAGATGCTTTATTGCCTGCCCGACTCTCTAACGTTTGTCGTTCAGGCGGGCATTCAGCATGACAAAAGTATTATAGACTTTTTTTATATTTCAACTTTACAATTTTCTTTTCATAATCAATTACGGCATTGTATTCCAATAAAATATCACTACCTAAAACGCCTTCTATTTGCTTTAACCCTAATTGTTGGTAAGATCGGTTAACATGCGATAAATCCATTAGAACAGTGGTATAATCTGAAATTTTTAAATTACCGATTTCTAATTTTTTCAGGATGGTGAATTGACTTTTTAGTTTGTTGGTACCCAATCCGATTGATAATTTATCATGTGTACTAAATTTTTTTTCTGTCACATATTTACGAATACGTTTTTTATCAAATACTGTTTTTGAAGCACCGGTATCAACAATAACGCGTGCTGATTTCCCATTGATATATATTTTTAACATCAAATGAAAACCTTCTCCACCGATGGAAAGAATTTTAAATGGGATAATTGTTGTCATTGTGCTTTTTAATAAAAAAGGCTCTCCGATTAATCAGAGAGCCTTTCGTGTAAATTTAATTATAATTATTTAGCAACAGAAGCATTCATTGCATCTAACGCAGTCATTACTTCTTTCACTGCTTTCGCCGATTCGGCAAGTAATGCTTTTTCTTCATCGTTCAATTTTAATTCGATAATTTGCTCGATACCATTTTTACCTAATTTTACAGGTACTCCAAGGTAAATATTATTAAAACCATATTCACCTTGCAACCATGCACAAACCGGGAATATGCGTTTTTGATCACGAACAACTGCTTCTACCATTTGCGCAGCCGATGCTCCGGGAGCATACCAGGCAGAGGTGCCCAATAAATTAACGATTTCTCCACCGCCTTTTTTAGTACGGTCGATAATTGCATCTAATTTTTCTTTTGAAATAAGTTCTGTTACCGGAATACCTGCAACGGTTGTATAACGTGGCAATGGAACCATTGTGTCACCATGTCCACCCATTAATACAGCTTGAATATCTTTAGGAGAACAGTTTAATTCTTCCGCCAAAAATGCACGGTAACGGGCAGTATCAAGAACACCAGCCATACCAAAAACTCTTTTAGAATCAATTTTTGCAGACAAATAAGCGCAATAAGTCATTACATCAAGTGGGTTAGAAACCACGATGATGATAGCGTTTGGTGAGTGTTTTAAAATGTTTTCTGTTACTCCTTTTACGATACCGGCGTTGGTTGAAATAAGGTCATCACGACTCATACCCGGTTTACGCGGTAAACCGGAAGTGATAACAACAACATCCGAATTGGCTGTTTTAGAAAAATCGTTGGTAGAGCCTGTAATACGAGTATCATAAAGATTTACCGGTGCTGTTTGCCATATATCCAACGCTTTACCTTCTGCAAAATTTTCTTTAATATCTAGCAAAACTACTTCATTTGCTAATTCCTTTTGAGCAATAACATCAGCGCAAGTCGCTCCTACGTTACCTGCTCCCACTACGGTTACTTTCATTTTATTTTGTTTTAAATGTTTATTTTTAAATAATTTCGAGTGCTAAATTAGAAAGAAATCATATATCAGCATATGTTTGTGATGGTTTTTTTTAATAATCTCCGATTTTAATATTTTCAGGGAATTCTATAACTTTTTGCATCTGAAAATCGTAAGGTAATGCAGAATAATTTTTTTTATAATTCGAATCATTAAAAAGTATATATTTATTTACGAATTTTAAGAAATGCTAAAATGTAGTATTTATGAAGTTACGATTACTCCATTTCATTGTAATTAGTTTTATCCTTTCTCCAGCCTTATCCTTTCAATTGGGTGCTCAGGTAATTGCTAATTATACTTATACTTTAAATCCAGGTTCGGGATGTGTCCCGGTATCGGTTAATTTTACTAATACTTCAACCGGTGCTACTTCTTATTCCTGGAATTTTGGTAATGGTAACACATCAATACTTAGCACAAGCCCTGTAGGTACTACCTATAACAATCCCGGAGTTTATTCTGTTGTTTTAACTGCATTTAATGGTCCATCAAGTAATACGCATACCGTCTCCATCTCTGTGTTTGCAAATCCTGTCCCTAATTTTACCACAAGTGCAATGCCTTCCTGTGTTGGTCAACAAGTAACCTTTACAGATAACTCTATTGCAGGCAGCGGAAGTATTACCACCTGGGCTTGGGACTTTGGTGACGGCACCAATCAAACTACCAACACAGGTTCAGTAACACATGCTTATGTTGCAGGTGGAACATTTCCCGTAACCTTGATTGTTACGAATAGTAATAGTTGTTCAAGAAGTATTATCAATAATGTAACAATATTAGCAGCACCTCATGCGGACTTTATTGGTACTCCATCATCTTCTTGCACACCCCCTACACCTGTTGCTTTTACTAATACTTCCACCTTCATAGGGGCGGTTACTTATTTCTGGAATTTTGGTGACGGTAATACCTCCACTCTTTCTGATCCTACAAATACTTACAATTTTACGGGGAACTATCCTGTCTCCCTTGAAATTACTCAGCAAGGCTGTACGGATACAATGACAAAATCCAACTATGTAGTTATTGAAGATATTGTTCCGGATTTTAGTGCTGATGATTCATCTGTATGTGCCGGTCAGGTTATAACCTTTACGGATTTGTCTTCTCCGCTTTCTGTTTCCAGAACTTGGGATTTTGGTGATGGAGTTACTTCAACATTAGCAAATCCAACACATGCATATGCAACTGCCGGAACATATACTGTTTCTTTGCTGAATGCAACTGCTATAGGTTGTTCTCATTCTATAATAAAAAATGATTTTATCACTGTGTTTCCTAATCCAGTTGTGTCGTTTGCTGCTAACAAAACAAAAAGCTGCATTGCTCCATTTTCTGTGATTTTTACGGATAACTCGACCCATGCAGTAAGTTGGAATTGGAATTTTGGTGATGGTAAAACGTCTGTTATTAAAAGCCCGGCACATATCTATACAACTCCCGGATCATATACAGTTACGCTCACGGTGACAAGTGTTGATGGTTGTCAAACGACTCTTATTAAAAATAATTATATTTTTATTTCTTCTCCAGTTGCCGATTTCACTGCAACACCACTTGAAGGCTGCATACCTTTGACAGTTAATTTCGTAAGCGCAAGTACTTCACCTGCTGATGCCATCATTAAATATACATGGGATTTTGGAAATGGAACAGCTACAAGTGTAATACCTACTATCAGCAATACTTATTCTGCGGTAGGAACGTATACTGTCAGATTAATTATCACTACAGTTCTTGGGTGTGCAGATACGCTCACTAAAGTTAATTATGTGAAAGCCGGTACACCTCCTACTGCAAATTTCAGTGTGGTGCATCCATCTGTTTGTCACGGAGTAGAAGCGGAGTTTACCGATCTTTCAGTTGGTGCAGATTCGGCACATTGGGAATTTGACACCAATCAAGGAACATTTGATACTCCTTCTGGTGCTGTAATGCCATTCAATCCTGTGTTACAGTCTTTCCCGGATACAGGTACTTTTTTTGTCAGACAAGTAGCTTTTAATAAAGGCTGCCCGGATAGCTTTCAAATAAATAAAGCGATTATAATTCTTCCGCCAAAACCAATTCTTTCTTATACCCTTAGTTGTGTAACTCCCTATAACGTGAGCTTTACGGATGCTTCTCAAGGTGCTGATTCAATTGTGTGGGATTTTCTGGATGGAAGTCCCGTTGTAAGTAATGTGCATACTCTTATTCATGTTTACGTTGGAAGTGGTCCGAAAGGGGTTCAGTTAGAAGCATTTAATTTTGCTACCGGTTGTTCCGAAACAATAACCCAGGTATTCAGAGTTGCAAATCCAAAAGCAAAATTGACTGCTAATCCTTTAGCAGGATGTTATTCTTTGCCGGTACATTTTACCAATTTATCGGTGGATGAGGATACTGTTACCTGGAGATTTGGCGATGGAAGTCCGAATTCAACAGATTCCACTAATTTTTTTCACACCTATTTTTTACCTGGAAAGTATCCTGTAACACTTACTATTACCGATGTAAATGGTTGTATGGATTCTGCAAAAACTACCGTTTTGGTACATGGTCCTTTGCCCGACTTTAAAGCAGATACACTAACAGGGTGCAGCCCTTTTTCTGTAAATTTTACAGACATTTCAGTTTCCGATACTACTCTAACTCAATGGACATGGGATTTTGGAGATGGAACCCCTTTACAAATAATTGCATCCAATACAACAAATCACATTTATACTGTACCCGGATTATATTCAGTTACCATGGATGTTGAGGATAAAAATGGTTGTGTTAAAACAGCTGCCAAAATAAATTATATTGAGCCAACATTTCCTACACCTGCATTTGTTGCGGATACATTTGCATGTAAAAAAGAAGGTGTGTTTTTTGATGCCTCCACTACAAATGTGGCGGAACCAGCCACATTTGATTGGGATTTTGGTGATGGAACAACTGGCAATGGAATGAATGTCATTCATTTTTATACGTCCGATAGTTTGTATACTGTTAACCTTACTGTAACGGATAAAAATAATTGTGTTAGCGCTGTACAACATCTAATAAGAATTCAAACCCCGGTAGCAGCATTTACTTATTCTGTTATTTCACAAGGTTGCGGCCATTCAAACATACAATTTACGGATCAGTCTGTCGGATTATCTATAACCTCATGGCAATGGGATTTCGGTGATGGCGCTTCGGCAGGACCATTGCAACAAAATCCTATTCATGTATATACAAAGCCCGGCTTGTTTCCTGTAACCCTTATTATAAGCAATGTTGCAGGATGTGTTGATACAGTTATAGTAGATAGTCTTCTTGTACTAGGACCGGTTGGAACCTTTTCCTTTACTCCGGATAGAGGGTGTGTTCCACTGTTAGTTACCTTTACAGCTGCAAGTAATAATGCGACAAATTATAATTGGGATTTTGGTGATGGCACAATTGTTAATACTGCTAATCCTGTTATACAACATACCTATATTCAGGTTGACACGGCAACTCCTTTTTTGCTTTTGGGTAACATACTCCCTGATGGAAGTTTTTGTCAGTTCCCTGCTCCACCTGCAGGATTTATAGTTGTTACCACAATTGTAACTGTTAATATTGATTCAGTATTAAATGAACTTTGTAATGGAGATTCTACCGGATCCATATTTACTTCAACTTCAGGAGGAACGATGCCATATAGTTATTCCTGGTCAACAAATCCGGTTCAAGCATTTAGCACAGCTACCAATTTAACTGCAGGCTCCTACACTGTAACTGTTACGGATTCGAATTTTTGTGTTACACCTGCTGTTGCAATAATAACTCAACCAACACCTGTAATAACTACTGCCGGTATAAATGATACCGTATGTCCGGGTCAGCCCGCCATATTGAAAGCATTTGCAGGCGGTGGATCAGGTAATTATTATTTCGCATGGCAGCCATCAGGTACTATAAATGCGGGAACTTTAAATATTACTCCAACAACTGATTCTGTTTTTACGGTGATCGCGTATGATAAAAACAATTGTGTGGGAACATCAGTTACTATCACCGCCATTGTCTATAAGCTGCCAATAGATAGTGTTCATGTATTGTCAACATCTCCCATTTGTCCCGGTCAAAGTTCGGATATATCTGTTCAAACAACAGGACCAACAAATTCACTTACCTATCAATGGAATCCTAATTTAGGAAATGGACCGGGGGTGTATACTGTAATTCCATTGGTGCCCACCACGTATGTTGTAACGATTACCAATGCTTGTGGTGCAGTTATTACTGATTCGGTGGCTGTTCTTTTTAATCCACCACCTACAATGATAGTTAGGTCGGATACCAATGCTATTTGTGTTCCTGAAGTTGTTCAATTTAATGATAATTCGATAACCGGTAATCCAATCGATCCCATCACTAAATGGAATTGGAATTTTGGCGATGGAACATCTTCCATTCAGCAAAATCCGGATCATTTGTACAATCAACCCGGAGCTTATTTCGTTCATTTAACTGTTACTACAGGCGATGGTTGTACGAATAATAATTCAGTTGCACCTTTGCTTATTAATGCATATCCATATCCTATATCTAACTTTTCGCTTAATGAAACTGATCTGGAACTGCCTTATGATGTTATCATTTGCAGAAATCAATCATTCGGTGCAAGTACTTATCATTGGAATTTTGGCGATGGTTTTACAACAACAGACCCAAATCCTTCCCATTTGTTCACATCCATTGGAGTTTTTCATATTCAATTGATTTCAACATCTATAAATGGTTGTTCGGATACATCCTATGTTCAGGTTAAAACAAACGCGGATGTTGTTTTCCCGAACGCATTTACTCCAAATGTCAAGGCATCTTCCGGTGGAGCTTATGATATTAATAGTCTGGATAATGATATTTTCTTTCCTTATACATCAGGGGTTGTTGACTATAAATTTCAAATTTTTAATCGCTGGGGCGAATTAATTTTCGAATCCCTTAATCTAAAAATAGGCTGGGACGGTTATTACAAAGGGCAAATATGTCAACAGGATGTTTATGTTTGGAAAGCATACATTAAACTTAATAGCGGAAAAGAATTTAATAAAAGCGGAGATGTTACGTTGCTTAGATAACACAAACAATGCTTGTTCTTGTGCAGCTGCATCCGCATCGAACTTACATGCAAATTTTACTTAACGAATGTCCGCATTTAAAATAAGTTTCCATTCTACGTTTCATAATTGTATTTTCTGTTTCCATAAGAAAATCATTAAAATAATAAAAGAGGCTTTCACCTCTTTTATTATTGTTGTATTATGCCCGTTCATTACTTGTTATTAATTAAGTTAACAATCAGTTGCACCATCAATTCTTTATCATCGGGATTGCTTTGTGCTACTAAAAGCGCAAGCGCTACTAATCCATTATCGTTTATTTTTACTTCACCATTCTTTTTAAAACGGTGTTTGTTTTTTTCCAAAAACC
>PLYN01000035.1 GCA_003151815.1 Bacteroidota bacterium
AATTTATAATGCGTGTTGCCCTGTTACATAGGTGCAGGTTTGCACATCACACTGATAAATATCATATTTATGGGTTTTAAAAAGAACTACGTTTGTTGTAATTAACCTATAAAAATTTAATATAAATAAAAATGAAAAAAATAATTTTATCAATATTAGCCTTAGCGATCTCAGGCATACTAACTGTAAATGCTCAACAAGAGCCAACCAAAAAAGCAAAGACTCCTAAAAAACACGAAACAATTAAAGAGGAGATCAAAGAAAAGAAAGAGGAAAGAAAAGAGAAGAAAGAAGATAGGGAAGCAAAGAAAGAGAAGAAAGCAGAAAAAGAAATCCCAAAACAATAAAGTTTTTTAAAAAATATTTAAATGAGACTGTTCCAAAAGAGCAGTCTTTTTTTTGATAAAATTATCAAAACTGATGTAAGGAAATCTACTGAATTGCTTGAAAATAGTATAGATTAAACTGGAAATATTTTAGAATAAACCTTGGAGTTCTGAGATAGTACGCAATATTCTCCTTAAAGATGAGGTTAAATCACAAATAAAGTTTTGGGAGTTGGAGGTAATAACCTAAACGGACCATTCATGATAAATTTTACCTGTTAATTCACTCCATGCTAATATCATATTCAGAACAATTATATTCTTTGGGTATAAAAAATTATTGTGTATTTTTAAAAAACTAAAACTAAAACTAAAAATTTATCAAATGGCTTCCTCAGATAAACAATTGCAATATATGCAGGATTTTTTAATCAATATTGCAGAGGGTAATTTTGATGCAAAACTCAATATTTCAAATAGAAGTGATAAAGAATTAGTTGCAATGCAAGTTGGTATCAATATGTTGGTTGAAGAATTAAAATCGACAACGATATCACGTGTTTTTTTGAATAGCATATATGATAGCATAAATGATATTCTTGTTGTTTTAAATGAAAAAGGGGAAATTCAAAGAACAAACAATATTGTTGAAACTCTTTTATTTTATCCAGAATCAGAACTACTTCATCAATCGATAGAAAAATTGATCCGAGTTGAAGATTTTGAAGTTGTTAAAGATTATATCCGAAATGTTTTTGATAATAGAGAAACTCAAGAAATTGGTTTAAATTTCATAACTAAAAATAATTCCTCAATCCCTGTAGCTTGTTCCTTTTCGGTACTCTACAATAAACAACATCAGCCTTCTGGGATTTTGCTGGTAGCTAAAAACATTACGGCACTTTTACAAGCTAAAAACAACTTGCAAACCCCAGTCAAAAATAACTTTCAATCCCTTTTTCATACTCCTAGGAAGGATGCGTTACTCGTAGAAGGTAAACATGATAAAATTCACATAGAAACGGCTTTACAATACTTGTCAATAGAATATCCAGATTTAGAATTTGATGTTTTCGATATGAATGGGGCAGCTAACATTAAAAGAATGATGATTCTTTTGGAGAGTTTTGGTCATATTACCAAACATAAAATAATTGCAATTTACGACAATGACAAAATGGGACTTTCAGAAATTAGTCAGAACTTCAATAAAACCAATGAACCTATTTTTCGGCTCACTGTTAAAAAAGGAAAACCTTCTGCAATTTTTTACGGCATATTACTTCCAGAGCCAATTGATTTTATGGAAGATTTCACAATTGAGAATTTTTATACTTCAGACAAATACCAACAGGCATATAAGGAAGCCGTTTCAAAAATAAATTTTTTAAGTAACAAATCTATTAATACTATAAATGATAATATTAGAGATGAATCCAAAAATATTTTAGCTAATAGTTGCATAAGCTTTCAGAAAAGTGATTTTGAAAACTTCAAACCACTTTTTGAGTTATTAAGACAAATTAAAGCTCTATGAATGCAACTTATAGTTCAGTACATTTAATAAAAAAGCTCAAGCAATTGAAACCATTTATTCTACTTGCAATATTATTATTTCCATTTACAATTATTCATGCTCAAAATATGTATGACGGTAGTGGTCATCAATTAGGCAGAGTGGATGGGAAATATTATTACAATGGTTTCGGAAAACGGATTGGTCGTGTTGATGGAAATTATATTTATGATGGTTCGGGTCATCAAATAGGCCGGATTGAAGGTGAATATCTTTATGATGGTTCCGGAAAACAAATGGGTAGAATAACGGATGAATATTTATACGATGGTTCAGGCAAGCAAATCGGACGAATAAACGGAGATAATATTTATGATGGTTCCGGAAAACAAATTGGTAGAGCCGATGGCTTAAGAAGAATGCAAAAAATCATTTTCTTTTATTTTTTTATGTGAACGTTTTAAAATAAATACAAATACATTTGTAATGTTTAACCGGTCAAGTTCAGGAAGTACAAGTAACCCAAACTTTTTTATAACGAAAAAAAATAATTAAAAATTTATGATTATGGAAAATACAGATCAATCATACGACCAACCAATGAAATGGTATCATTACATTACGGTTTTTTTTGCAGGATTTTTTCTAACCAATTTTGTTCCTCATTTTGTAAATGGGATTTCCGGAAATCCTTTTCCAACACCCTTTGCAAATCCTCCGGGCAAAGGACTTTCATCTCCCCTTACAAATGTACTTTGGGCATTATTTAATTTGCTTATCGGTTACCTGCTTTTCAGAGCCGGTAAAATAAATTCAAAAAATAAACCCGCACTTCTCATTTTCTTTGCAGGAATAGTATGTGTAAGCATTATGCTAAGCATTGCGTTTATGGATAAAGTAAAATAGAATTCAATTACAATTATACCATTTCTAAATCTACATTTTCTTAAACCAAATACAATTTTGTTTGCCACAGATTACAAAGATTCCCGCAGATTAGACAACACAGATTCGTTTGTTGAGATTTATAAAATAATAATCCCCACCCGAACGACTGATGTC
This sequence comes from Bacteroidota bacterium, assembly GCA_003151815.1. GTDB lineage: Bacteria > Bacteroidota > Bacteroidia > 2-12-FULL-35-15 > 2-12-FULL-35-15 > 2-12-FULL-35-15. Next base: position 2,905 of record PLYN01000035.1, read on the forward strand.
TTTCAGTTGGGCAGGTGCGAAAAAAATCTGTGTAAATTTTTGTAATCTGTGGCATTTCAGTAAATAAATATATAATGGTTTAAAATTTTCTTTAACATAAATTAACTACATTTTTTTATACATTCAAAAATATCAACGTAATCTTGAAATAATTTTGATGTAATACTTTCTGATAATTTAGAAATAAAAAAATGAATACTATTCCTATTAAGCAAGATTACGTGACACTCACGGTTTCAGGCGCTGACCAAATGAACGCATACACAGCAATGCCAACTACGATTGACGCTCCTTTACCGGGTTTAATTATTTTTCAGGAAGCATTTGGTGTTAATAAACATATCCGGAAGCTGGCGGATAGTTTTGCAGCACAAGGTTATATTGTCATTGCCCCTGAATTATTCCATCGTACGGCTCCTAAAGGGTTTGAAGGAAGCTACACCGATTTCACCGCTATAGCTCCACACTTTCAAGCCTTATCCGAAAGTGGCTCAGTAGCTGATATACGCGCCACATGGGAGTGGTTGCAAAACAATCCGAATGTCCGGCACGATACTGTTTCATGTTTGGGTTATTGTATGGGAGGACGAATGTCATTTTTAGCGAATACGCTTTTCCCTTTTAAAGCAGCCATTTCATATTACGGAGGAAGAATTGTTCCCGACTTAATAAAACATGCATCTAAACTGCATGCGCCCATGTTGTTTTTTTGGGGTGGTTTAGACAAACACATTCCGAATGAACAAATAGATGCGATTAATTCGGAATTGGATAAAGAAGGCAAACCGTATACATGTGTTAAGTTTTCGAATGCAGACCACGGTTTTAATTGTGATGAAAGAGTAAGTTTTAACGCCAAGGCTGCAAAAGAAGCTTTAGCATTAACATTGAGCTTTCTTAAGGTTGAGAATAATATACCCGGTTAAAATTATATATCCTTTGAAATCCATCCTTCATAATAATCTACTATCTATTATTGTCGGGTGGAAACAATTATTACTTTTCTTTATTTTTCTTTCTTTCTTTACTATCCGCGTTGATGCCCAACATCAATCTGTTTCAGGAATACTTTTAGATAAAAAGGATCAATCAACGCTTATTGGGGCTGATGTAGTTTTACTTCATCCTTCCGATTCATCCATATACAAAGGAAGTGTGGCTGATGTAAATGGAAAATTTGCTATTGAAAATGTTGCAACCGGAAAATTCATACTTAAAATATTTTACATCGGTTATGCCGAATACTATAAAAACATAGAGGTTACAGATGCACCTTACAGTGCCGGTACCATTTTTTTAGAACAAAAAAGTAATGAATTAAAAAGTGTTCAGATAATTGAAAAATTACCTACAGCTATTCAAAAAGATGATACTACCGAATTCAATGCCAAAGCTTTCAAATCACATCCTGACGCAACTGCTGAAGATTTAGTTAATAAAATGCCTACGATTACTTCGCAGAATGGCACGGTGCAGGCTCAAGGCGAAAATGTATCGCAAATACTGGTAGATGGAAAACCTTTTTTTGGCGGTGATCCCAATACTGTTTTAAAAAATTTTCCTGCCGAAGTAATTGATAAAATTCAGGTGTTCGATCAGTTAAGCAATCAATCGCAGTTTACCGGATTTAATGATGGAAACACAACTAAAACGATGAACATTATTACAAAACCAAATATGCGTAATGGTACATTTGGTAAGGTTTACGGTGGTTATGGAGATGATGGTAAATACAGGGCAGGTGGCAATATCAATTTTTTTAACGGCAACAGGCGTTTCTCTATTATCACACAAACGAACAATATTAACGAGCAAAATTTTTCAAGCGAAGATTTATTAGGAGTAATGGGTGGCAGCAGCGGAGGAGGTGGAGGTCAGGGTAGCGGTGGTGGTGGAAATTTTGGAGGCGGCGGACAAGGCGGTGGTGGCGGCTCTTCCAATAGTTCAAACAACTTTTTAGTGAGTCAGCAAAATGGTATTACAAAAACCAATGCTGTAGGATTAAATTATAGTGATAAATGGGGAAAGAAAATAGAGGTTGCCGGAAGTTATTTTTTGAACGGAACAGACAATACGATTGCTCAAACACTATTCCGCAACTATGTGTTGCAATCTGAATTGGGGCAAAAGTACAATCAAACAAGCACCACAATAAACAATAATGTTAATCATCGGTTTAACGCAAAATTAACATGGAACATTGATTCAAGTAATTCAATTATTATTACACCAAAATTTTCGCTGCAGCAAAATACAAGCGGCACTTCCCTGAATGGTCTGACACAATTGAACGATGAATTGCTCAACAAAACAAACAGTGATAATGGATCTAAATTACAAGGAATAAATTTCACAAACGACTTACTCCTTCGTCATAAGTTTGATAAAAAAGGTCGCACTATTTCTGCCGACATCAACACTGTTTACAGTCCTTCCAATGGGACAGGAAGTTTAAATTCTGCGAACAATTATTATACGGATTCAATTTCTTCTGAAACATTAAATCAAATTTCGAACTATGCTAATCAAGGGAAAACCGTTGGAGCAACTGTTAATTATACAGAGCCAATAATTAATAATAAAAGCATTGTGCAATTCACGTATGTGAACAATTATAATTTTAATGATAACAATAAAAAAACGTACGATTATTCGAATATGTCGGATAGTTACAGTAACTTGAACACGCCATTGAGCAATCAATATCAGAGTTTGTATCATACACAAAGCGGCGGTTTAGGTTATCGGTATAATTATAAAACCATTCAATGGATGGTAAATGCAAATTACCAAGTGGCAACACTTACCAGTACAGAACTGTATCCTGAAAATTATAATTTAAACCGGACCTTTCAGAATGTATTGCCTTCGGCAATGTTCAGGTATAATTTAAACAAAAAAAATAATTTAAGGATCAATTACCGGACATCAACCAATCAACCAAGCATTAACCAACTCCAGAATGTGGTTAACAATTCAAATCCTATTCAGTTAAGTGTTGGGAATACCGACTTAAAACAGAGTTTTCAGCATTCTGTATTTATCCGTTATTCGGCAACGAATAGTAATAAAGCAACTTCTTTTTTTGTCCTGCTGAGTGGTTCTGCTACACAGAATAATGTGGTTAACAGTGTTTTTATTGCTAAAGAGAATAGCGTAATTGATGGCATAACTTTATTAAAAGGTTCTCAGTTAACGAAGCCGGTAAATATGAATGGTTATTATAAAGCGAATACATATATTACGTATGGTATTCCAATAAAATTTATCAAAACAAATTTGAATTTCAATGTAAATGCCGGTTATACGCGTAGTCCGGGTTTGGTGAATAATCAGGCAAATTTTGCAAATTCACCGGTAGCTGGTACCGGTATTGTTTTAAGCAGTAATTTTAGTAAAAGCATTGATTTTACTTTGTCAACTAATTCCAGTTACACAACAGTTCAGAATACGCTTAACAAACAATCCAACACAGAATATTTTAACCAGCAAACACGTTTTAAATTTAACTGGATAATCTGGAAAAGTTTAGTAATTAATACCGACCTCACGCATCAATATTATAAAGGACTTGCTGCATCTTTAAATCAAAATTATTTATTGTGGAATGCGGGAATCGGTTATAAATTTTTGAAAGAAAAAAATGCGGAATTCCGTCTTACCGTATTCGACTTGCTAAAACAAAACACGAATGTTAGTCGAAATATAACGGCTGCTTATATAGAAGATACACAAAACACCTTACTTCAGCGCTACTTCATGTTCAACTTCACCTACACTATCCGACGATATAAAAATACTGAAGAAAAGTAAAATGATTTTTTTATTTCAATTTTTTGATTTCGTATTTTATTTTAAATTCTAAAAAGAGAATCTAAAAATAATTAGTAATTTCGAATTAGTTTTTATGCTTCTAACATGACCAATAATAAATTTGAAATAAAATCCATAGGAAATTTGATTTTTCGGATTGAATTTTTTAATGGTGCGGGTATTGACTTAACTGATGCCGAATTAATCCACGAAACATTGACTAGTCTTGCTCAAGGGAATAAATATTGTATTTTGTTAGATGCTCAACATCAGTTTACCACTACTCCTGAATCAAGGGCATTTGTAGCCAAAAAAGTTTCGGGACGAATAGCATTTGCAATAGTTACCAAATCAATCGCAAATAGATTAGTCGGTAACTTTTTTATTCAATTTAATAAACCCGTTTCTCCAACAAGGTTATTTGCAGATGAAGATGCTGCGATACAATGGTTAAAAGAACAAAAAGAGCAATTCGATTCTTTAAATAAGTAATTTTAAAAAAAATCTCAATCCTTTTTACATGTGTATTGTTTCATCGTAAGCCGCTGCTGCCGCTGCCATGATAACTTCGCTCATTGTAGGATGTGGATGAACAGCATCAATGAGTTCACGTCCTGTAACTTCTAATTTACGGGCAATAACTATTTCTGCTATCATTTCTGTAACGTTCGCTCCGATCATATGAGCACCCAATAGCTCTCCATATTTAGCGTCAAAAATTAATTTAACGAAACCATCTTTCAAGCCAACAGCAGTTGCTTTACCGCTTGCTGAAAAAGGGAATTTACCAACCTTGATCTCATAGCCGGCTTCTTTTGCTTTCGCTTCTGTAAAGCCAACAGAAGCAACTTCAGGCTGACAATAGGTACAGCCCGGAATGTTGTTGTAATCCAATGGTTCCGGGTTTATGCCTTTTGCATAACCGCCCAGCAGCGCAATTTTTTCTACACAAATAAGTCCTTCTGCAGATGCAACATGCGCCAATGCTTGTCCACCAATACAATCGCCAATAGCGTAATAACCCGGCATATTGGTTTGATAAAATGGATTGGTTAATATTTTTCCTTTGTCAGATGCGATACCAACCTCTTCCAGTCCTATGTTTTCCAGGTTAGCCTGAATGCCCACCGCAGAAAGAACGATATCACATTCAATAATTTCTTCACCTTTTTTCGTTTTGATCTTCACCTTGCATCCTTCACCGCCTGTACTGAGCGGAGTCGAAGTGTCAATGCTTTCAACATTTGATTCCACCAACACATTGATGCCGATCTTTTTAAATGAGCGTTCCAATTGCTTGGATACTTCCGCATCTTCAACAGGTACAATGCTTGGCAAAAATTCTACAAGGGTTACTTTGGTTCCCATGGTAGCATAAAAATAAGCGAACTCACTTCCGATAGCTCCTGAACCTACTACAACCATTGACTTTGGTTGTTTCGGTAAGGACATCGCTTCACGGTAACCGATTATTTTTTTGCCATCCTGTACCAGATTCGGTAATACGCGTGAACGGGCGCCCACGGCTAATAAGATATGTTTTGCTTCGTACAAAGTAACCTTACCACCGGCTGCCGTAACTTCTACTTTTTTACCTGTTTTTATTTTTCCTGATCCTGTGATGACATCAATTTTGTTTTTCTTCATCAAAAAACCAACGCCTTTATTCATCCCTTCTGCTATATCCCTGCTGCGTTTTACTACCGCGCCAAAATCAGCTTCGCCACCATTCACCTTTATACCATAGTCCGCAGCGTGGTTGAGATATTCAAATACCTGCGCGCTTTTTAATAAAGCTTTAGTTGGGATACATCCCCAGTTCAAACAAATGCCACCAAGACTGTCGCGCTCAACAATGGCTGTTTTTAAACCTAATTGCGATGCTCTGATGGCAGCAACATATCCACCCGGACCGCTTCCTATTACTATTAAATCGTAAGTCATTTGTGAATATTTTTAATGAGAATAGTATTTGTAAATATATTATATATCAATGCGAAAATAGCAAATAATTTCGGAATATTTCGTCCAACTAAAAACTGTATTTTTGTTTGATATAAATAAATGGAACGCAGATGATGCAGATCATTATGATTAAAACAGATAAAAAATTTAATTTGTATTTTCTTTATTCATTTATTGATACCTTAACTTCTACAAATAAAAATCTTAAAAAATCATAAATATCAGCGTTCTATTTAATTTTCAAAAGTATTATCAATGAAGTATATAATCTCTTATAAAAATCCTCACGATCATTTTATCGATATTGAATTTATTGCAGATAAAATAGATCAGGATGAACTGTTGGTTAATTTGCCTGCATGGCGTCCGGGGCGTTATGAGATGGGTAATTTTGCTAAAAATGTTCAAAAATGGAAAGCATACGATTCAAACGGTAATGTTTTAGTATCCGAAAAAACAAAAAAGGATTGTTGGAAAATTCAAACAAAAGGTATTACTGAGGTGCATATCAAATACAATTATTATGCTGCTGAAATAAATGCAGGTTCAACATTTTTAGATGTCTCACAGATCTATATGAACCCTGTAAATTGCTGTGTTTATATTCCTGAACGCATCAATGAAGCTTGTGAACTTTTCTTAAGATTACCTAATGATTATCAAGTGGCAATTGGTTTAACACCTCAGCCCAACACCTCTCAGCCTCATCCGCCTTCGGCACCTTCTCCAAAGGAGAAGGGAATTGGAAACAATTTTTTGGAGAGAGGCTTTTTCGCAAATAATTTTCATGAACTTGCGGATTCTCCTTTTATTGCAAGTAATGCTCTTCAGCACGATTCATTTTTATCTGCCGGTGTAACATTTAATATTTGGTTTCAAGGCGAATGTAAACCTGACTGGACAAAGCTTAAGACTGATTTCTTGAAATTTGTGAATGAACAAATGGCAATGATGAAAGCATTTCCGGCTGAACACTATCATTTTTTATTTCAGATACTTCCTTACAAAACATATCACGGTGTTGAACATGTTACATCCACTGTCATTGCTTTAGGGCCCGGATACAATTTAATGAAAAATGATCTGTATGAAGATCTGCTAGGAGTGAGTTCTCACGAATTATTTCATGCATGGAATGTGAAGACCATTCGTCCGATTGAGATGCAGCCTTACGATTATTCTACCGAAAACTATTCAAAATTGGGATATGTTTGCGAAGGAGTAACAACTTATTATGGCGATCACTTATTATTCCGTTCAGGTGTATTTAATGAAGAACAATATTTAAAAACTTTTGCAGATCGTTTACAAAAACATTTTGATAATTTCGGACGTTTTAATTTGTCGGTTGCAGATTCTTCGTTCGATACATGGCTGGATGGTTATACTCCCGGAGTGCCCAATCGCAAGACATCCATCTATGATGAAGGTTGTTTATTAGCCTTTGTTACAGATATATTTATCCGAAAAAACAGTAACAATAAAAATTCACTGGATGATGTAATGCGTTATTTGTATACTGAATTTGCATTAAAGAACAAGGGTTATTCTGCCGAAGATTATAAAGGTGTTGTTGAACATTTTTCAAATACTTCTTACGATGAAATATTCTATAATTATATTAACAAGGCTGTTGATTATGAACCAATACTTATTGATGCCATGGAATATATCGGTTGTGAATTATCGAAAAGCTCCTCCGGTAAAGTTCATGAACAAGCCTTAGGTATTAAGGTGTCGGCTGTTAATGGTGCTTGTAAAATAATTTCGGTATACCCGGATTCGGTTGCTGATGCTGCCGGTATTTCAATTAATGATGAGATACTTGCAATAAATAAAATGCAAATAAAAACAGATAGCTCGGGAACAAATTTCTCTGAGTGGTGTAATTATTTTGCTGCTGATATTTCCGGAAAGGAAGCGTTAAATTTAACAATTGCATCACAAGCAATCATAAGGGAACTTGAGCTGAATCCTCAACAGAATACCTATTACAAAATAGTTGTTATGAAAAAATCAGTATCAGCAAATAAAGAACAAAAAAATAATTTTGAAACCTGGAAAAATAAAAAAATGGAACGCTGATTTTTATGATTATTAAGATAAAATCTGATAAAAATAAGTTTTAAAAAATTAGATTGTTGATGATAATTTTAAAATAAAAAAAATAAAAAAATCATTTTAAATCTTAACAATCATAAAAATCAGCGTTCTATTCAAAAATAAAAACTATGGAAAATATCGAAAACAACAATGAAACCGCAACACCTAAACGTCCAACGTTTTTGACTGTATTATGTATTTTAACTTTTATTTCCGCAGGTATGGGAAGTATGTCCGCTTTATTTACAGTACCATTTTCCGATATAATGGTAGAGTTTGTAAAGATCAATCCAAGTTTTGATGAGCCAATGAAAGTTGAATTGATCAGGGTTCTTCAGGCAGGCTGGAGTTATTATTTAATGACCTTCGCTTTATCTCTGGGTTCCTTGGCTGGTGCTATTTTAATGTGGAACCTGAAAAAGTTAGGGTTTCACTTTTATGCCTTATCTAATTTGGGATTATTATTTGTCCCAATGTTAATGTTAGGCATGCCAACCAGTTGGGGTAGTATATTATTTACCTCAAGTTTCATCGCTATGTATGCCATTCATTTAAAAGAAATGAAATAAAGGCAAGGTGGCCTGATGTTTTTTGCTGCAATTTATATTAGATAACTGTTAACTATTCCCTGTTAACTATTCGCTACTTAACAGCAATCACACTTATTTCAACATTCACATTTAAGGGTAATTTTGAAACCTGAACTGTTTCACGCGCCGGATAATCGCCGGAAAAATAAGAACCATACATTTCGTTAACTGTAGCAAAGTCGTTCAGATCTTTCATGAAAATGGTTGATTTACAAACATGACTAAAATCGAAACCGGCATCTGTCAAAATACCTTTCAGGTTTTCCATTACTTGCTTTGCCTCGGTTTTAATATCGCCGGTCATTAGATCACCATTGGCGGGATTGATAGCAATTTGGCCGCTTACAAAAAGCATATTTCCTTTTATTACAGCCTGACTATATGGTCCAATTGGATTAGGAGCATTTTTGGATACGATTATTTTTTTCATGATAAAAATAGTTAAAAGTTTAATTTAGAAAGTACAAAGTTGGAATCTCAATAGAGATGGAAATTTCAATAACAAAATTATTATTAAATCAATACAACAACAAGTCATTAATTAGTACATTATTTTTACTTTAACCATCCTCTTGTTCTTAAAGCAGAACTTTAAACTTTCTAACTTTAAACTAATTTACTGATAATCCTGCCACTGCCTTTTTCTGGTCAATTTCAGATCTTTTAATACCGATGATTTTACATTTAAATTAAGTGAAAAACTTTGACGAAGTCCAAAAGGAACCCAATTGAAACTCATTTCCCAACAATGTAGATCGCGATAGATGTCAATTGAGGTTACAGTTAATTTTTTTGCTACAAAATCGTATCCGGAACTCGCACTTATTTTCCATTTTTTTGTCACTCTTAAATCTCCACTAAAATTTGCTGAATTTCTTATTGTGCCTACCAAACCGGTATGATCAGCGTTTTGAGCTTTAACATATGAAAGATTATAGGAAACATTGAGGTTCCATGGGATATTAAAATCTACATATACATTCGGATGTGCATTAATGTAATCAATCTCATCAGGAGTAGCTAAACTACTTGTTTTTGGTTTCGAAGTATTTGTTTTGCTATGAAGGGTGGTTCCCAATGCAATTCCTGCTTGTGTTAACCGACCAACACTTCCTTTGCTCCAGGCCAGATAGTCAATTCGGTCACCTTGTGGCGTAACCTGGTAGGGATCAACTGTTGCACTTGTATTTACATTCAGCAGTTTATTAAATAACGTAGTACGACCAACTAAGCTTATAGGTGCCCATTTGAAACTTGTTGCAGCGATATTATATGAAGTTGATATACCAAGATTATCAATGAGAATTATTTTTTTTGTGGTTGTTCCAGAATCACTTTGTTGTTTGACTTTAGCTTCTAATGAATTAAGTATACCTATAGTAACAAGTCCTGATTTTCCGGTGGCCGGACCGCCGTAAATACCATTTTGAAAGATAGAATAAACGGTGTCCTTTCCCGAAGCATTTGCTTGAACATGTTTATAATACCCATATTTGCTTTCGCTGAAATCAGGGCGATAGCTTGCACCAATGGTAGGTATAATTACATGGCGTATTTGTTTTAAATGCTTGGATTTAAAAAAATAATTTCCATACACACGTGTAGTTAAGTTTGCTGATAAACTATAATCATGTGCCATTTTAATACCTTGAATTGTGTCGGTTATATCTTTGTTTTGATCTTTATCGTAATGCATTTGTATTGTTTGATAATAAACTTTACTGGAAGTTGAAATGCTAGGGCTCAACGTGAAAAATTTTAGAACATTTAAAGATGTGCTGATAGGTACTGTAAATTGCATACCATTTTGCATTTTTTTTAAGGTTTGTGATTTAAAAAGTGTTGAATCTCCCGAATTGATTTGATTGCGCGCATTGGCTGTAGCACTAAGCCCTATTTTATCGTACCATTCATTTCCGATATGGTTTTTATTTTTAAAAGGGAAAATACGATTCATCGTCAAAGCCAATTCTGGCAAAGTGAGATTTACAGTTTTAGTGATCGTATTTTGACTATGTCGGGCATTGGCAGAAAAGTTAAAAGGTGTTCCAAGGAAGCGTTTTGAATAGGAGATATTCGATTGCATAGTATTTGTTAAATAGGCACCCGTTACGTTTCCATTGAATTTATTATACGCACTGCTTGCTGCATTTACATTGGCAGAAAAATTACTACTGGGGTTTGCTTTATTGTCTTGCGTGTGAGTCCAGTTTATTAAAAAATTATTTTGCTTCGTTGTGTTTAATGATCCGGGGATTGGATTTATCATTTTCGAATAGCCAAGGTTTACAGCACCATTATACTTATAACGGTTTTTGTAATTACTACTGGGTCTGATCGCAAACCCCCCATTTGCATAAATATCGCCGCGCAATGCCAGATCAACTTTTTCGCCCTTGCCAAAATAAAAACCTCCATCTTTTAAAAAAAATCCCCAAGTTGCGGATTCACCATAGGTAGGTATAAGTATACCAGATGCACGTCCTTTTTTATTGGGAAAATAACCAAAGGGAAGAGCTAATGGAGTGGGTACATCTAAAACATGCAATTGGGCCGGACCTGTAATAATTTTGTCGTTGGGAATTACTTTTATTTTTTTTGCTCCGATGTAAAAATGCGGATGTTCCAGATCACATGTGGTATATTTTCCATGAGCAACATAGTAAACGTTGTTGCTGTCTTTCTTTATATCACTTCCATGAATATAGCCTTCACCTTGCTGAGTGATAACATCTTTGATCTTCCCTTTTTTTGTTTTAAAGTTATAGGTAATTTCTCCTGCGTTAAATTTTTCTCCGTTTTGTTCCGAAACAGGTTTTTGAACAATTTTTCCGGAACTGTCTTTCATTCCTTTGGAGTAAATTAAATTTTTTCCGAAATCAAGTTCAATATAACCGGCCTGAAGCTTCATATCTCCATAGACCACGATTGCATTATTGTATAGGTATGCTTTATGATTGGTCATGTCCAGCACTAAAGAGTCGGTTGCGCTATAACTTACTTTTTCCTTTAAAAAAGAGTTCTCTTGTGGCGGGGTAACAATAGTGTCAACTTTAGTTAGCGATTTTTTTTTCGATTCATTAGCAGTAGTGTCTCCTTGAAAATGGAGCAGGGGTATTGAATCAACAAGCATCCTTGATTGAAATGAAGTAGCATAGCTTGTTGTAGTTATTAACAAACAAAAAAGGAAAAAATATGTTTTTATAGGAATGGCTTGCAAATTTAACTGCTATTTTTGTGTATTATTTGGCTTTAAGGCTTCAAAACTAATTAAAAAAACTTTGGCAATATACAATTTGAAAATTTGTACGAACTCTGCTTCGGATATAGAGAACCTTTAAACTTGATATAATTGAAAAAATATATTTCCATCATCCCATTTTTGATTTTTTGTTTTTTAGCGACCTCGTTCTCTTCAAAAGTCAAGCCAGTATTTGGTGTTAAAACCATTGTGATTGATGCCGGTCATGGAGGTAAAGATCCGGGATGCCATGGAAATAAGCATAAAGAGAAGGACGTAGCCCTTGCTGTTGCCCTGAAATTTGGTAAATATATTGAGGAAAATATTAAGGATGTGAAGGTAATTTATACCCGGACAACCGATGTTTTTGTTGAATTGCAGGAACGTGCCGAAATTGCCAACCGGGCCAAGGCCGATTTATTTGTTTCCATTCATTGTAATTCCGCTTGCGTAAGAGATAAAAAATTGAGACGTGATGTTTGCAGAGATCAGGTTCATGGAGCAGAAACATATGTTATGGGTATTAAAAATGAGAACGGGAAATTGAATATAGCTAAACGCGAGAATTCAGCCATATTATTGGAAGATAATTATGTTACAAAATACGAAGGCTTTGATCCTAATTCAGATGAATCCTATATTATCATGAGTATGTTTGCCGATACTTATCTCGACCAAAGTTTAAACTTTGCCGCAAAAGTTCAAAAGCAGTATTGTGAAAAAATAGGAAGAGAAGATAAAGGTGTTAAACGTGCCAGTTTATGGGTGCTGTGGCGGACATATATGCCAAGCTTGTTAACGGAAATAGGCTATTTAACCAATCAGGAGGAAGAACATTTTTTAGGTTCGGTAAAAGGGCAGGAATATATTGCATCCGGACTTTTTAGAGCGTTTCGTGAATACAAGGATGAATTGGAAGGAACAACAAAAAAATATGATGATACATTCGAAAGGCAAGATCGTTATAAAATGTGCAAAGCAGATTCTATTGAGATTGAAAATAATCAAAAAGCACAAAATCCGATTAAATCCGATACCACAAAAGTTGAGGCATTGAATAATAAAAAAACTGAGGTGCAAGAAGCCAATCTGGTAGATACAAAAAAAAATATTAGTGATACCCAAACATATACCATTTCAGCAAATCCGCATATTGAAAAGGTAGAAGGGGGATTGAAAAATGAACATATCAAAATAATTGAACCGAAAAAACAGACTGTGATTTATAAGGTTCAATTATTGTCTTCCGATAAAAAAATACCATTCAATTCAGACCAGCTAAAAAGTGTTGAAACTCCAGGCGAGTATATGGAAAATGGAGTTTATAAATATACTTCCGGACAATATGTGAATATTAACGATGCAAATCAACTTAAAAATCAGTTACGTAAAATCGGTTTTAAAGATGCTTTCGTTATCGCAATGCAGGATGGAAAAAGAATTCCCCTTAATAAATAAACTTGAAAAGTTTAAAGTTTGAAAGTTTAATTTGCAGAGTCTAGGTTTACTTCCTATAGCCATTAGGATTTATGGTTTATAGTTTAGTAATTTAGAGATTAGAATTTAGGATTTGCAGCAGAAATTCGGATTTCCGAATAATTCATTAAATTTGTTAAAATTTTGACCAAAGTACAATAACGTGAAGATATCAAGAGAGGTTATTATAGGAGTAGTTGTTACAATTGCTCTTGGCTGTTTTATTTTTGGTTTTAATTTTCTTAAAGGCAAAAATTATTTTAACAACCAACGTAAATTTTATGCTGTTTATAGTGATATTGATGGTTTGGTTGAAGCTAATCCCTTATTGATAAATGGTTTTAAAGTGGGCATTGTTGGTGACATTAAGTTGTCGTTGGACACTACGAGGAAGGTAATTGTAACGCTACTTTTAGATGATGCCGTGAAGGTTCCGAAAAACTCCATTGCCAAAGTGGTGAGTTCGGATATTTTAGGTTCAAAAGCTGTTCGGTTAATTTTAGGAAACGGTATTACCTACGCAAATGATGGAGATACACTACAGTCTGAACAAGAGGATAATCTCAAACAAGCTGTAAATAAAACAATTGCTCCTTTGCAAAAAAAAGCGGAAGGTTTAATTTCTTCCATTGATTCAGTGATGACAGTGGTACAACAGGTTTTTAATGAAAATGCACGTAAAAATCTTTCTAAAAGTTTCGAAAGTATTACCCTGGCAATAACTTCATTGCAAACCACATCCTACCGTATAGATACAATGGTGTTGTATGAAAAGGCGAAAGTTTCAAGTATTTTAAATAAAGTAAATATACTTACTACCACCCTGGCAAATAATAGTGATAAACTTGCCAATGCCATCAATAACTTTTCTGCGATCAGTGATTCAATAGCCAAATCAAGACTTACCTCTGTAATTAATAATGCCGATATAGCTTTAACGCAGGTATCCGTTATTATGACTAAGGTGAATAAGGGTGAAGGAACATTGGGGATGTTAATTAATAGCGATAGTTTGTATCGCAAGTTGGATAAATCATCCGAAGATTTAGATAAATTATTAATAGATTTGCGAATGAATCCGGAAAGATATGTACGTGTTTCTGTTTTCGGACGCAAGGACAAAAATAAACCTTTGAAATAATATCAGATAAAACAAAAAAACAATTTTAAACTATGATTGCAAGTATTATTTTTATTTTATTATTCGCTGCCGGAGCGGCTTTGTTTACAGTTAATTCACGTAAAGTGATCCGTAATATCCGTTTGGGAAAAGATGTTGATCTTAGCGATCAGCCGGAAAAACGTTGGAAAATAATGACCCTCGTTGCTTTGGGGCAGTCAAAAATGTTAAGTCGCCCGATACCCGCGATCCTTCACATTTTTGTATATGTTGGTTTTGTTATCATCAACATAGAGGTTGTCGAGATAATTGTTGATGGGATCTTTGGTACTCATCGCTTCTTGTCGTTTTTAGGTCCTTTGTATAATTTCCTTATCGGATCATTCGAAATATTAGCGTTTTTAGTAGCTTTTGGATGTGCTATTTTTTTAATTCGTAGAAACATCATCAAGTTAAAACGCTTTGTAAGTAAAGATCTTGACGGATGGCCACGTACTGATGCAAATGCAATTTTAATTACTGAAATATTATTGATGAGTGCATTCTTCACGATGAATGCCTGCGATACTTTATTATTTAATATGGGAAGCCACCATTATAATATAGCATTTGCAAATCCGATCTCTCAATTTGTAATGCCATTATTTTCAGGTATGAGTGAAGGTTCATTAATTTTCATTGAACGATCAGCATGGTGGTTCCACATCA
This sequence comes from Bacteroidota bacterium, assembly GCA_003151815.1. Lineage (GTDB taxonomy): Bacteria > Bacteroidota > Bacteroidia > 2-12-FULL-35-15 > 2-12-FULL-35-15 > 2-12-FULL-35-15. The sequence goes on from PLYN01000035.1 coordinate 17,921, forward strand.
TCGGTATTTTTGCCTTCCTTAACTATTTGCCATACTCTAAACACTTTCATATTTTATTGGCTTTCCCGAATGTGTATTTTTCAAATCTGAATCCTAAAGGTAAGTTCACCAATTTAGAATCAGTAACCAACGAAGTAAAAGCGATGATGGATCCTTCGTTTACTCCTCCTCCTGCTAATCCTGATAAGCCAATGCGTTTTGGAGCAAAAGATGTTACGGATCTGAGCTGGAAAAAATTGTTGGATGCATATAGCTGTACGGAGTGTGGACGCTGTACTTCGGTATGCCCCGCAAACATAACCGGTAAATTATTATCACCACGTAAGATCATGATGAGTACCCGCGACCGTTTGGTTGAAGTAGGGGAGAATATTGATAAAAATGGTTCTTTTGTGGACGATAGTAAATCATTGGGTTCTTATATATCTAAAGAAGAGTTATGGGCCTGCACATCTTGCAATGCTTGCGTTGAAGCATGTCCGATAAATATCGATCCTTTAAGTATCATTATAGAGATGCGCAGATATTTAGTGATGGAAGAAAGTTCTGCTCCAACAGAGTTAACAGGAATGTTTACCAATATAGAAAATAACGGTGCACCTTGGCAATTCCCTCCTTCTGACAGGTTGAATTGGAAAAATGAATAATAATAATAGTTGCTAGTTGTTAGTTATTAGTTATTAGTTATTAGTTATTAGTTGTTAGTGACATTCTGATAACCAACAACAAACTAACCTAACCAATAACAACTAACAACTAATAACTAACAACTAATAACTATTTAAATGACTGAACCAAAATTAATATCAGCAGAGGAGAACGGAAAACACATAAGTCCTATATTGCCTGCCGACGTAAAAAATTATTTAATTGATATTGATGGGACCATTTGCGATGATATTCCGAATGAAGAGCCTGAACGTATGGCAACTGCTGCCTTATATCCCGATGCATTGACCATCTGTAATAAATGGTATGACGAAGGGCATATCATCACCTTTTTTACTTCCCGTACGGAAGCACATAGAGAAGTTACTGAAAAATGGCTGAAGGCCAATGGCTTTAAATACCATGGTCTATTGGTTGGTAAACCGCGTGGAGGTAATTATCATTGGATCGATAATCATATTGTGCGTGCAACCCGTTACGAAGGTAACTTTACTGATCTGGTTACGAAAGAAGTGACAATCGAAGTTTTTAAAAAATAGTAGAATAGATTTGAGATATTAGATATAAGAATTAAGAAAACAAACACTCTAAATATGAGCGAAGCGTTAAAAGTGCCAACTATGGCTGATTATATGGCAACCGGTGAGATGCCTGAAATTTTATTTTGGGTGGGTTGTGCCGGAAGTTTTGATGATAGGGCAAAGAAAGTGACAAAAGCTTTGGTGAAAATTTTAAATTTTGCTAATGTGAAATTCGCTGTGCTAGGTACAGAAGAAAGTTGCACTGGAGATCCGGCAAAACGTGCAGGAAACGAATTTTTGTTTCAGATGCAGGCAATGACCAACATAAGCGTAATGAATGAATACAAAATTAAAAAGATCGTTACAGGTTGTCCTCATTGTTTTAATACTTTGAAGAATGAATACCCTTCCCTTGGTGGCAATTATGAAGTAATACATCATACCCAACTGTTGCAGGAATTGCTTAGCAGCGGTAGAATAAAAATTGAAGGCGGTAGTTTTAAAGGTAAAAAAATAACGTTCCACGACCCATGTTATCTAGGCCGCGCGAACGATGTTTATGAAGCACCCCGTGAAGTAATGCTTAATTTAGATGCTGAACTTGCTGAAATGAAACGCAGTAAAGCCAATGGTTTTTGCTGTGGTGCAGGTGGCGCACAAATGTTCAAAGAAGCTGAAAAAGGTGATAGAGAAGTAAATGTGGAACGTTCGGAAGAAGCGTTGGCATTGAATCCTGATATTATTGCTGTTGGTTGTCCGTTTTGCAATACCATGATGACAGACGGTGTAAAGCATTTCAATAAAGAACAATCTGTTAAAGTAATGGATGTTGCCGAGTTGATCGCTCAAGCGAAAGATTTGTAAGCCTCATACTTTTTAAAAATGAATTCAATAAAAAATATGCCGGCAGATGCCCGTGTATGGGTATTTCAAAGCAACAGAAATTTATCTGATGCTGAGGTGAAGGCTATTGAAAATTCAGGGCTTTCCTTTGTCGCTGACTGGACCGCTCACGGTGCCAGCCTGAAAGCAAGTTTTGATATACTATATGATCGTTTTATTGTAATTGCCGTTGATGAGAAGCAAGCAATGGCAAGTGGTTGCAGTATCGATAAGTCAGTTCATTTTGTAAAAGAACTTGAGAATAAATTCAGTTTAAATTTATTTGATCGTATGCAGGTTGCTTATCGCAAAGGAAGCCAGATTGAATCATGTAGCTTATCTGAATTTGAAAAATTAGCCTCAGAAAATACAGTGAACAGATCCACCATCGTTTTTAATAACATGGTGAACACAAAATCTGCTTTTGATACTGAATGGGAAGTTCCTCTTAAACAAAGTTGGCAAAGCAGAGTGCTTCATTTCATTCAGGATGACAAAGGAATTTTTTGATTAATGATAATCACTTTTTATACTGTCATTAATAATTGCAGAAGTTTTTTTTAAACTTATAGAATCTTTCGCAATCAAAATTTCATCACTGCCGTCTATCACATATAGATCGTATATTGTTATCTTGTTCTTTGGAATCTCAATCATGTATTTTTTTCTTTCAGAAAAAGTCTCTCCTTTCAGAAGAAGTCCTTCGTGATTGGAACTATTTGTTAATGTATTTGCCCTTAACCAAGGGTTAAAGAGTTTTAAAATGGTATAATTAATTCCTTGTGAGTTTGCAAATTCGGAAAGGTCATTTATACTCGAGTCAATTATAATTAATTTTGTTGGAATTGTTGAATAGTTATCTTTTTTACGAAGCATGAAGCCATAAACTTTTGGTCGTGAAATAATTTCTTTCATTGCCAATATTCTAAATATGTATTGTGATGTTTCTTCTGTTAAATGCAGATCATAATAATTATTTACTTTTTGTTTGTTGAGTTGAGCTTGAATTCCGTTCATTCCCAGGTTGTAGGATGCTGCAACAAGTGTCCAATTATTAAATTGTTTGTATGCATCTTTAAAATATTTGCATGCTGTTTCAGTTGATTTAATTACGTTATATCGTTCATCAACCTCATCTGTAATTTCCATTCCATAACCTTTTCCTGTAGATTCAATAATTTGCCAGAACCCTGTTGCTCCTTGAGGAGACACAACATTGGTTAGCTGACTTTCTATTAGAGCAATGTATTTGAAATCTTCAGGAATGTTATTTTTACTAAGAATAGGCTCGATAATCGGAAACCATTGAATGGAACGTTTATGTAATACTAATGATTGTGATTGCCAATAGGTGTTTTTTTCCAGTTCGTATTCCATGGCATCGTGTATTCTAAAATCGGAAACGGGAACCTTTTCTCCAGCAAAATTTAAATTTTTCGGAATCCGTACACTAAATATTTTGTAATTAGTATTAAAATAATCCTCGAAAGATGTGTCAGAAAAGGTATCGGATAATGAATAGCTGAACAATTTAAGAATACTCAAAAAAGCCAGAACACACCCAAATGCAATCACATATTTTCTGGATAATAGTGTGTTCAGGAAAGGCTTATTCAGATATTTTTTTAACATTAAAGTAGTGTAAAGAAATAAAAAGTTTTACAGAATAGGCGGCATCCGGTACTTTCGAAATTATACATTGCCTATTTCGATTGTCCGTATTTAAGAGTTGGAGCATATAAAAACCAAAATAGCGAAAGGAAATAAATTGAAAATAAAATAATATGCAGGTATCCCCAATCTTTGATATAATTAATGATTAAAAAATTAAAGAACATGGAGATAAAACAAATTCCTGAATATAATATAGCTATATTTTTTTCGCTCATTCCCATAAAATATAAACTATGTGTTGTGTGATCTTTACCTCCAACAAAGGGAGATTTACCACTCTTAATTCGGTTAATTACTACTGTTGTAGTATCAATAATAGGTATTGCAAAAGCAAGAATTGTTACAAAAAATTGTTTGGATGGAATTAGCTGACCATGCATATCGGGTGTATTCCAAAAATAAATAATACCCATTGCAGCTAAAAATAAACCCAAAAACTGACTACCGGTATCGCCCATAAACATTTTTGCAGGATGCCAATTGAAAAATAAAAAACCAATTAATGCCGACATGACACCAATAAGAAGAAGGATATGTATATTATATCCATCCTTATTTAGGAATAATATAAATAAAGCATTCATAATAATGGTGATAGAAATAATGGAAGTTATAGCATCCATATTATCAAGCATATTTATAGAGTTCATGATACTTACTACCCAAAATATTGTAATTGCGTAATTTAAGTAGCCGAAAGAAAACATGGAAATATGTGTACCTGAAAAAATTAAAATAAATGCACAACATATCTGAATGGCTAATTTTAAAAGTGGTTTTGTGTTATAAGCATCGTCAGATAAGCCCATCAAAAATGCGAGTGTACTTGCAGAAAGAATACCGAATAATTGCTTATTAAATAATACAGCATGTTGCTCAAACAAGATCGGGTAACTTGCAATCGATAAGAGAAAAAGTATGAAAAATGAAATGCCTCCTAAAGACGGTTTTGCCTGAGGACTCCATCTGATAATGTTTTCAGGGGTATTTCTGGTGCCTAAAGTGAAAGCAAATTTTAAAAACAACCCGTTAATTAAAAATGACAATAAAACAGTGGCAATAAAATAAGATCCATAAACTAATATTAGTACGAGTTTTCCTTCCATATAATCTGTCTACAAAATTAACTCAATGCATTAACCATAATTCAATTTATATCTTTAAAATGTTTTTTGGTTATTTAATTTGGTTTACGGTTAAAGTTGTTTTTTGTTTCGGTTTTAAAAAAGACTTATAAAATTTTTGAAATCTTTACCGAATTTGTCTTTTTCTGACAAATTGGGTTCATCGATATCCCAATTAATTCCTATGTCTTTATCATTCCACAAAAGAGTATCTTCGGAAGCTTTATTATAATAATTACTGCATTTATAGGAAAAGATAGTATCGTTTTCTAAGGTTAAAAATCCGTGAGCAAATCCGGGAGGAATCCATAACATTGTTTTGTTCTTTTCATTTAGTTCTAAATCATAATGCTTTCCATAGGTTGGAGAGTTTTTTCTTAAATCAACCGCAACATCCAAAATCGCACCCTTAATTACGCGCACCAATTTACCTTGCGCAAAAGGAGGGTTTTGAAAATGTAATCCACGCAATACTCCTGCTTGTGAAAGTGACTGATTATCCTGAACAAAATCAACATCAATTCCATGTTGATCAAACAATGTTTTATTATACGATTCATAAAAATACCCTCGATTATCTTCAAAAACGGTGGGTTGAATTATTAATAGATCGGATATTGGAGTGGCTTTGATTTGCATATTGAAATTGTATTTTTTTTATTTCATTATTTTTTGAAAAATGAAATTTTACGTTTTGGTTTAGTACCCTCATCATAATAACCATACCCCGATCCGTAACCATAGCCGGATCCATAACCATATCCATAACCGTATCCATAACTATATCCGTATTGTTTGCGTTCAATATCAACTCCATTCAGAATTATGGATAATTTTTTAATGTTAGCTTCATTATACAAGCGGTCGGCATTATGTATAAAGTCTCGTTTTGAATAATCCGATCTGAAAATATAAATTGGGAAATCGGCTTTTTGAATCATAGTAATACCATCGCTCACTAAACCCACAGGCGGGTTATCGATAATGATAATGTCGTATATCGTTTTTAATTCAATTAATAAATCATCCATTCTTTTACTAATAACTAATTCAGATGGATTCGGGGGAATAGGACCCGCAGTTATGAAATGTAAATTTTCTAGACCGCTATGCTGTATGCAACTATCCAGAGAATCTTTATTAATTAACAAAGTACTCATTCCTTTTATATTATCTGCTTTAAATCCAATGTGAATTTTTGGTCTACGCATATCTAAATCTATAAGTACAACTTTTTTTCCTGAAAAAGCAATAATTCCAGCCAGATTGATTGCTACAAAAGTTTTCCCTTCTCCGGAAATTGTTGAGGTTATGGCAATTATTTTTGAACCGGATTCGTTTGAAATAAATTGTAAGTTGGTGCGAATAGATCGGAAGGATTCAGCAATAATTGATTTCGGATTTTTATCAACTAGAAGTTGAGAACTGGGAATGTCTTGTTTGCTCTTTGGAACAATGCCTAAAATGCTTATTGAAGAGTTTAGCTTTTTGCTGATATCATTTAGTGAATTTATTTGGTTGTGAGATAAATATCTGATTAAAATAAGAGCAATGCTTAATAGCGTTGCACTAAGTAAATATGCTAGATAAATAAAATTTCTGTTGGGAGATATTGGAATATCAGATACCGATGCTTTTTCAAGTATCACATTTTGGGAAACAAAACCGGCTTTTGAAATTGAATATTCGGTTTTTCTTTCTACCAATAAATAGTAATATTTTTCATTTAAAGTAAATATACGTTGTAAGCGATTGAATTCTATTGCATTTTCTGGCAATTCATGAAATTTATTATTTATCTCATTTGTTTTTGTAACTAAGTCTTCTCTACGGGTTTGAATATTGTTTTTAATAGATTTAATGCTTTCTTTTAAAAGTTTAGTTTGTATGTTTATTTGATAGTCAATTGCCTTAGTTGCTTCACTATTAGGGGTTACATTATAAAGCATTTCTTCTTTTTGAAGGAGTAATTTCTGTAAAGCATTAATTGATCCTGAAATTGCACTTTCACTGGTACTACCGGCTAGCATCGCTAACAAACTATAGGTGTCAATATTTTTAGAATTGTTTATATTAGTTTCAATTTTAGTTAAAATGTTTTCTTCCAATTCGAGAGCAATGATTTTATCTTCCAAACTATTTTGACGGGACGTGTTTGCGGCAAGCAGAGTAGTGTTTTCGCCGATGCTATAATTTTTTTTAAAATTCTGTATAGAAGTTTCTGAAATTTTTAATTTTTCATAAACAATATCTAATTGTTCATTAATAAAATCAATTATACTTCCTGAACTTTGACTCTTTCGCTCAATTTCAAATCCATTATACTCATGAGTGATCATTGAAACAATGTCGGCTGCTTTTTGTGGATTCAAATCTTTGAATGTGATAAGAATGGTGTTGGCACTCGGATTAAGTATTCTTACATCTAATCTGGGGTAATATTCTTCTACCAATGCATCTATATCGTTAATAGTAAAATAATACGATTGTTTTTTTACCAGATTTTGTTGGGCTTCGATCTCATTGAAATTTTTTATTTTTATTTTTATATCAAAATCAGGAAAAGGAATCCATTGGTTGACCTCATGGTCTTTTGAAATTTGATTACCATCTATTTCATAGGAGGTGGTTATTTGGTGCGTATTTATAAAATCAACATAAATTTTCATCCCCTTAATTTTCGGAGATTTAATTTTGACTTCAACAGTGTATGGAGAACTTGTGTATTTTTCATTTGCTAATACAGTTCCTTCAGCAAAATAGCTATACTCTAATGGTAAATTCGACAGCACTCTTTTAAATAAAACTTTGGAACGCAAAAGTTCAACACCCTCAGACAAAATATTATCATTTTCTCCAAAATCTGAAACATTTAAAAGTGTAGTTGCTTGGTTACTTGTTTGGATTTGCAGGGTGCTATGCGATTCGAAAACTGGAGGAGTATATCGAAGATAAAGAAATGCAGATAATGCTGCCATGCTCAAGATCGGTATTATCCAAACGATGCTTTTGCGCGCTATATATAAAAAAAGTCCTAATTCAAATTCTCCACTGAAATTTGTAATACGCTCTTTATAACGCTCAAAACTGTCGTTGGTTTTCGATATATCTTCTTGAAGCATATTGGCTTTCGCTAATTTTATTTTTTTATACTATAAATGAGCGTGAAAGTTAAAATTGTCGTAGAAAGAAGACTTAAAATGGGTGTCAATTCTTGTAATACCTTGCTGCTAACTCTTTTTCGAGGTTCAATATAAATAATGTCATTGGCTTGAAGGACAAGGTAGGCATCTTTAATTCCTTTTATTGTGGACAAGTCAATTAAATAAACTTCGTGTTTTTTATTTACATCTCTAATCAGTTTAACTTGTTTTGCTTTACCATTTAACGATATTCCGCCAGCAATTGCAATTACATCAATGAGCGTGGTGTTATTATTTGTTAGTGGTATTATCCTTGCATCACCGGTATTACCAGGAAATAGAATAACTTTTCTATTGCTGATTTTTACTATAATAAATGGTTTAACATAAAACGCCGAATAACTTTCCTCAAGCATTTGTTCTACTTCACGAATGGTGAGACCTATTAATTTTCGCCTTCCTAAAACGGGAAGTTTTACATATCCATCAGTTTCTACAAGGTACAGATTCGCAACTGCGGTCGAATTACCAATACCACCACTTCCTGAACTGGTTGTAAATGCGGTTAAATCGATTAATTTAAACCCATCATTGGTATACATGGTGAATGAAAGAAGATCATTCGTTGATATTTTATATTCCGAGGTTTTACTTGAATCCGGGGTTTTGGCGTATTGGTAATCAAAACCTGTTTTAAACATATTGTTTTGATTTAGCAAACCACAACTTGAAAAAAACAAGAGAAATCCGAATAAGTATAGAAGTTTACGCATACTTTTTGTCCTATAATTGAAGTAGTAAAGCTACGAAAAAAATATGAATCGTTCTTTATGTTTTTACAAGGGATTGTTTTTTAGTAATTTACGATAAAGATTTTCCATGTCAGCTACCAGTCGTGCATAGTGGAACTTTTCTTTTACATGAAGCCATCCGTTTTTTGCCATTTCTGCTCGTAATTGTTCGTTTTCAGTGAGTTTTAAAATTTGCTCGGCAAATTCGGTTATATTATTATTTTTACATAAAAGTGCTGTATCGCCAGATTTTATCACATCCTCAATGCCTCCAACATTGGTTGTAACAATTGGTTTATTGGCCGCCTGAGCCTCAATAAGACTAACAGGTGTTCCTTCATTGAAGGATGTCAGCGTTATAATATCGCTTCCGGTCAATACAACATCAATTTCTTTAACCCAGGATGTAAAGGTTAAAAGTGCTTTGTTATTCGTTTTTGTACTATCTATAAATGGTATATTCAATTCTTTAGCTTTGGATTCAATCACAATCCTGTCTTCGCCATCACCTACAATGAAGGCACGTATTTTTTTTGACGATTTTTCTGAAACAATTTTTAGTGCTTCTAAAAACAGGGTATGGTTTTTTACCGGTACTATGCGTCCGATTATTGCGATCACGATCTCATCTTCATCAACATTATATTTGGATCGAAATGATTTCCGTTTTTCAATTGTGTTTTCTTGAAATTTTAACAGATCAAAACCCAAAGGGATAACATGTACTTTATCAGAATTGCATATGTGATGAATTTCAACTAATTCCTGTTTTTGTTTTTCACTAATGGCAATAATTGCGGTAGATCTTCGAGCTAAATAACGTTCAATATTTTTGTAAAAAAGTGTTTTGAGTTTTCCGAAATAAGAATGAAATACATGTCCGTGAAAGGTATGGACAATTACCGGTACTCCGCAGGAATATGCGGCTAAACGTCCAAGTGTTCCGGCTTTTGAAGCATGTGTATGAACAATGTCAGGTTGATATTCCTGAATTATTTTTTTTATTTTTTTGTATGCTGCGTAATCATTTTTGAAATTTATTTCCCGTTTCATTTCCGGAATGATGATCGGTTTCAAGCTCAGGTTCTCAACAATAAAATCGGAACTTTCTTCTGATTCATCCTTTGCCCCTCCAACTAATAATGTTTCATAATCATCCGACATGTATTTGCTTAGGTAGGCAACATTGTATGTTGGCCCACCCAAATTGAAACGATTGATGATACGTAGTATTTTAGGCATATTTATATTTAATTATAGAATGAAGGTTGGTCATTTTCATAGTTCCATTCATTTACCAATTGTTTTTTTCCACCAGTATTGAAATACGATCAAGCCCCATACCTGTGCCACAGCATCATTTGGGTTGTTAGAAAATAATTGTTCTTTTAAATTTGAGATTCTTCGCGGATCAAAAATTCCTTGTTCTTTAATGAATGTATCGTTTAACAGATCATCGGTTATCATGGTTTTTAGATCGGTATGAAACCAATTTAAAAGTGGTACTTCAAAACCTTGTTTTTCTCTGTGATAAAGTTCTTCAGGTAAAAAGGGTTTAAAAGCATCTCTCAATATTTTTTTTCGCTGTTTACCGTCGATCTTATAATTTGTTGGCAATGCGAATGCAAAAGCTACAATTTTATGATCAAGGAATGGTACTCTCACTTCCAAACTTTGACTCATACTCATGCGATCAACTTTTACAAGCATATCATTTTCTAAAACTAATTGCACATCAGTTAACAGCACCGAGTTATAATCGCTGTTGATGTTTTTAAGAATATCTTTTTTTCTTGATGCAAATTCTTTTGATGTTTTTAAAAGCAGATTTTCTTGTTCGTCATCACTTGTATACCCTGCCCATCGCCAATATCGCTCCTTTTCATTCAGTTTTATTCCTTCAGCGAATTTTTCCAGTTGACGGATCTTGTTACCGGCTTTCGTATTTCTTGATTTAGGCAATTGTTTTAAAAGTGGATGAACAGACTTAATTAAACTTGTTTTTAAGCCACCTTTTCTCGCTTCCAATTCTGCTGAATGTTTGTTGTAACCTGCAAAGATTTCGTCCGCACCATCGCCCGAAAGGGCCACAGTTACGTGTTTTTTTGTATGCATGCTTAAAATGTTCACTGCTAAAGCGGAAGAATCAGCAAAAGGTTCATCAATAGATTCAAGCATTTGATGGAGATTGGCAAACAAATCGGTATTGCCGAGTTCAAATACTGTGTGATTTGTTTTGTATTTATTTGCAACTAATTGTGCATAACGTTTTTCATCAAATTGTGGTTGGTTCTTATAACCAATTGAAAATGTATTTAAATGTTTGGTGTGTTGTGCTGCAATAGCAGTGATGATGGAAGAATCGATCCCTCCGCTTAAAAAAGCACCTAAGGGGACATCCGAGATCATGCGTTTTAGAACTGATTGTTCAAGCAGGTTTTTTAATTGCTGTTGAGCCAATTCGTAATTTGTTGAAGAGATAGCTTGCGTGGATCTTGTTATATCGGGTAAAATATAATAGGCTTTCTTTTTTAATGCTCCGGTTTTGTTGATGATCAAATAATTACCAGCATCTAACTTAAAAACATTTTTAAAAATGGAGTAGGGGGCCGGTATGTAATTTAGGTGAAGATAGATCTGTAAAGAAGCCTCATCTATTTCCTTTGGAATATCAAAGTTTAGAATTGCTTTTATTTCCGATGCAAAAACAAACTTCTCATTATCTTTAAAGTAATACAGCGGTTTAATTCCAAATCTATCACGGGCAATAAAAATTTCTTCCTTTAAATTATCATAGATCGCGAATGCAAATTCCCCATCTAATTGCTCTAAACACTTTTCTTTTTCGTTGATATACAGATAAAGCAAAACCTCAGTATCACTTTGCGATCTGAAATGAATTCCTTTGTTTGATAATTGATTTTTTAATTCCTGATAATTAAAAATCTCGCCGTTAAAAACGATGGTATAGCGTCCGGTTGCATCAGTAAATGGCTGCGAAGCCGCCTCGGTAGTGTCTATGATTGCGAGCCTTCTATGTCCCAGCGCAACGTTATTATGAAGGTATATCCCTTCTCCGTCAGGTCCGCGTTTAATTAATGAATGAGTTGCGGCACTTATTTTATTTAAGTGTCGTTTTCCCTCGTCATTAAATGCTAATACGCCTGCGATCCCACACATAATTTAGTTTAAAGTTAAAAGTTTGTTAGTTAAAAGTTTGGTTCTCGTTTTCCATTAACTATTTCCTATTCGCTATTTCCTGCAAAAGTGTGAAAAACTTTGTTAATATACTAAAATGTTTGTGGTGGCAGGCCTTAATAAAATGATTTATTTTGTTTAGAATAAAAACTTTAAACTTTGCACTAACAAACTTTAAACTAATTTATGACATCCAACCTGATCCTTATTTGTGTAATTGTTTATTCTGTTTTGTTGTTTGGCGTAACATGGTTTACTTCACGAGGAGCCGATAATGAAAGTTTTTTTGTTGGAAACCGTTCATCGAAATGGTATTTGGTGGCCTATGGAATGATTGGCGCTTCACTTTCCGGGGTCACATTTATTTCTGTTCCGGGTGCTGTGGGTATAGCGCAGTTTAGCTATTTGCAGGTCATTTTAGGATATTTATTAGGTTATCTGGTAATAGCATTTGTTCTGTTACCCTTGTATTACCGCTTAAATTTAACTTCCATTTATTCTTATCTGCTACAGCGTTTTGGAAATTATTCATACAAAACAGGAGCTTTCTTTTTTATTTTATCACGAACAATTGGTGCGGCTTTTCGATTGTATATTGTAGTAAATGTATTGCAGATATTTGTTTTCGACGGTTTAGGGATTCCGTTTTTTGTTACCGTCTCCATATTTATTGCACTGATCTTATTGTATACTTACCAAGGCGGAGTTAAAACGATCGTTTATACCGATACGCTGCAAACTACCTTTATGCTGCTTTCTATGGTGTTGTCAGTCATTTTTATAATGGATCAGCTAAATCTTAATATGGACGATCTATACAATAAAGTAACTGATAGCGACTATTCTCAAATAATTTTTAAAGATTGGAAATTAAAATCGTTTTTCCCGAAACAATTCTTTGGTGGTATGTTCATTGCCGTTGCCATGACCGGTTTGGACCAGGAGATGATGCAAAAAAATATCAGTTGTAAAACATTGGGAGATGCACAAAAAAATGTGCTTTCATTTACATTTGTATTGTTGTTGGTGAATATTTTATTTTTAATATTAGGCGCTTTACTTTACATCTATGTAAATGAATCGCATATTAATTTAATGGTCGATGTGCATGGAAAAATAATTTCGGACAATGTATTTCCTACGATCGCCCTCAATCATCTGGGAACATTTTCAGCGGTTTTTTTTATTATCGGTTTGATATCTGCCGCTTATCCCAGTGCAGATGGCGCTTTAACAGCATTGACAAGTGTTTTTTGCATTGATTTTTTAGGTTTGAAAGATGATCGATCAAAAACGGAAGAGGGAAAAACTAAAATTCGTCATACCGTTCATTTAACTTTTGCTGCCATTTTATTATTGGTTATTGTAATTTTTAAATTAATAAATAATGATGCAGTGATCAATAATCTTTTTACCTGGGCCGGCTATACATATGGACCGCTGTTAGGCCTGTACGCTTTTGGTTTATTTACTAAAAAAGAAGTGCACGATAAGTTCGTACCTTTAATTTGCATTCTGTCTCCAATTATTTGCATTTTGTTGAATGAGAATTCAAACCAATTATTCAACGGTTATAAATTTGGTTTCGAGATGCTAATTCTGAATGGAGCCTTTACTTTTATAGGGCTGTTGACCATTTCTAAAAAGACCACTTCTTAATTGGTAGACATATAATAAAAGGCCAATAATGCTTATAAATTTACTACTTCAAAAGCCCATTGTTTTTTTGATTAGAAAGTTGTAAATTTACTACATGGCTAATCTCTTTCGCATATTATCAATTGATGGCGGTGGTATTCGTGGTATTTTGTCGGGGCAATTATTAGTTGCCTTGGAAAAAAAGATTCAGCAAAGATCAGGAAATCCCTCCGCTCGTATTGCTGATTATTTTGATATGATCGCCGGTAATAGTACCGGAGGCATTTTAGCTTGTCTTTATTTATTTCCCGATAAAAACATTCCTCCACGACCTCTTTTTTCTGCGGAAGATGCTGTAAATTTATATTTGCAACACGGACAGGAAATTTTTAAAGATGAAATTCGTCAGAAATTAATTTCATTGGGAGGTTTAACAAATGAAAAATATCCTGTTGATCATTTTGAGAGTTTATTAAAGAAATATTTCAAGGATATAAAATTGAGTCAATTGCTCCGTCCATGTATTATCCCCTCTTATAATATTACCAAGCGCAGCACTCATTTTTTTACCCAGCATGATGCAGTAAAAAATGTAGATCATGATTTTTATATTCGGGATGTAGCAAGAGCTACATCAGCTGCTCCCACCTATTTTGAGCCGGCATGCGTGTCTTCCTTATCAGATGTGTCTTATCCATTAGTGGATGGCGGTGTATTTGCAAATAACCCATCCTTATGCGCTTTTGCGGAAGCCCGACAACTATTCAAAAAAAATGATGCTTCAAAAAACCTAACAGCAAGTGAAATGTTTATTGTTTCCATAGGTACGGGTGCAGAAAAACGCAGTTTAAATTATGATGTTGCAAAAGGTTGGGGAGCATTGGGATGGATTTTTCCGGTGTTAGATATTGTTATGTCTGGTGCTGTTGACACTGTTGATTTTCAATTGCAACAAATTTTCGAATCGGTTGATTGTGCTCATAATTATATCCGAATAAATCCGGAATTAAAGGATGCTAAACCTGAAATGGATAATGCTTCATCTCAAAATATAGAAGCATTAAGAGAAGCCGGAATTATTAGTGCAGAAGCCAATGATGAAAAGTTGGATCAGATCGCAAGCTATATAGTGAATAGGAAAATTGAAGGATAAAAAATAAAATTATGTCTCGCAGATAAACATGGATATTGATTTTTTTTTCTGCGAAGATCTGCGTAATCTGCTAGAAAATAAATAATTTATTGTTTCTTTTTTTTAGAAAAAGCAGGGTCGTAATTCACAAAAATATTTATCCAGATAGCTCTGGAGGTTCTAAAAACAATTGGAAAAAGAAGTAAAATAATTGTTACGATGGAAATAATATTTGGTGTCAGGTCCCAACCATAAAAGTGAAAAACAATAAGATGAACTACAATAGCAATAACTGTAGTTAACGCATGACTAACCATCATGGCTCCCCAAAAAAAACCAGATTCACGTACAAAATCTTCCCCACAAACTTCACATCTATTTGGCATTTTGTCGAACATTTTTAGATTATATGGATTCCGTGTGAGAAATAAATTTCCTTCCTGACACCGCGGACATTTAAGCTTAAGGATGCTGTATAACTTTGTCCCTTTACCTAAGGAATGAATTGCTTTTGATTTGTTGCTCATTGTTTCTTGCAAAATTTCACGATTTTTTTTATTTAATTTTGAAATTCGTATCTCCCATTTCTTTATAATATAAACAGACCGGCAATGATCATAATAATAATAACAATCAGGTATTGCCATACATCCGGGAAATAGATCTTCATTGTTTCCCATACATTTTTTAATTGTTTCATAGTACTAATTTTTGAAATGGATTTTTATTGCGCTTAAAAATTCAGCAAATAAAATACTGTTTCCTGCTACAATTTCTTTTCCGAAAATATAATTATCGTTACCATTAAAATCGGTTATTTTTCCACCAGCCTGCTTTACTATAAACGCTCCTGCCGCTACATCCCACGGTTGCAGGCTGTATTCATAAAAACCATCGAAGCGGCCGCATGCCACATAAGCAAGATCGGTAGCTGCAGATCCAAGCCTGCGCAGCCCATGAGTATTTTTCATAAAGTATTTAAAAAGCTCCAGGTATTCATTCATTCGATTGTAATCATAATAAGGAAAACCTGTAGCAATTAATGAATCAGCCAATGTCGGAGCTTTTGAAACGTTAATTTCTTTTTGATTCATAAAAGCTTTGCTGCCTTCCCAGGCATAAAAACATTCATCTAAATTGATCTCATAGATCACTCCAAGTACCAATTCATTATTGCACATCAATGCAATGCTGATGGAATAACAAGGCACTCCATGAATGAAATTGGTAGTTCCATCAAGTGGATCAATGATCCAATTATAGATCTCCCCTTTTTTTGTTGAAGTTCCTTCTTCGGCAATAAATCCTGAATCGGGCAGTAAGGCAGAAAGACCTTCTATTAGCTTGATCTCGGATGTTTTATCAACATAAGAAACAAAGTCGTTTTTACCTTTTACTTCGATACTTTGAGTTGAAAATTGTGCTCTTTCACTTTTTATAAAAGCGCCTACTTGTTTAGCAAGTGTGCATACTTCTTGGCAAAGCTTTTGAAGGTCGATAACCATATTAAAATAATTTATTCGCAAAGTTACAATTTTTAATAGCAACGGATTGCTTCTAAATAATCAAACATTTTTGTATTTTTGGTTACACCTTATGAAAAAAACAGTGAGCTCTCGGTTTCAAATTCAGAATTTCATCATTACCATTTTTTTGATGTTGTTCTGTCTTTATGTGTCGTCTGCCTATGCACAAGAAGTTACTAAATTTAATATTTTAGTAAAATTTAATATTTCAGATGGTGATTTTAAAAATTCTACCATTACCATTACCAAAAACGGCTCACCTTTCCGCGTAATAAATCCTAATAAAGAGAAACACAATGTAGAGTTGCCTTTTGGGGCTGAGTATTTATTTACTTTTATCAAAATGGGCTATATTACCAAAAGTGTTGTGGTAGATACCAAAATCCCTGTTGACAGGGAGAAAGAGCCATTTGCAAAATTTAGTATGGAAGTGAGAATTTTACCACAACCCGAAGACCAAATAGTTACCTATACGCAGCCTGTCGGAATAATTAAATATAGTTTAGAAATTAATGATTTTGATTTCGATAAAGATTATTCACTTACAGTACAGGAAATGCAAAAGCAGGCGGTAGAAAGGGCAGTAAAAGTGCCTAAACCTCCAACTCCAAATCCACGTCCGATACCTCCGGTAATTCCTGATCAAACAATAGCTCCAAGCAAGCCGATTCCGGTTGTTATTAAAGAGCCTGAATATAAACCCGAACCACCTAAAAAGAAACCTGTTGTTAGAATGCCTGCTATTCCACAAAAGCCAATTGTAAAAAAAAAGACGGTAAAAATTATTCAGGAAGACCGGCGAAAAATTACGATTGTAATTGTTAATGTTGATGGCGTTGATCATATTTACAAAAAAGAAGAATACTCTTGGGGCGGCTGTTATTATTATAAATCCGATAAAAGAATCACCGACTTGACTTTTGATAGAGAAACGGATTTCTAAATATTTAGTTTAAAGTTCAAAGTTGGAAAGTTTAAAGTTGAAGCAATAAGTTTGTAAAGTCAAAAGTTGAAACTTAAGATTGAGGTATAGAACTTTCAAACTTTAAACTTTCCAACTTTAAACTTATTTTTAAAATACCAGATCCCTGTAAGACCAATAAAAAATAGCAGTGTGGAGATAAGTTCCGCTTGTGTAAACGCAAAACCATTAACATGATAAAGTGTGTTTACGCGAATTTTTTCAATGAAGAATCGTTCTACCCCATTAAAAATGAGGTAAACACAAAATAATACTCCCGGTGTGGTGATGCGTTTGCGCAAATACCACAGCACAAAAAACAACCCGATACACATTATTGTTTCGTAAAAAGGAGTAGGAAATACAGCCGGTACAAGGTGATTGCAATATCTTTCCCCTATACAATTAGCGATAGGCTCACCAACACTGTTCACATTATGTGGGTAATCATAACTCCATACCCAATCCGGCGCCCAACTTAACCAGCCCGGTTTAGGTGAAATGTTATCTATTCCCCAATCTCCATCGCCCGAAACATGGCAACCTATACGGCCGATAGCATATCCGATCATTAAGGATGGAGCGGAAGAATCAACCAAATGTGTAACAGGAATTTTGTTTTTACGACCATAATAAATTAATGCCGTAGCCGCAACAATAAGCCCACCATACATTGTTAATCCACTAAATGAAAGCAAAGCTCCCACCGGATCGGCAATAAAATCATCCCAATTTTCCAGATTATGAAAAATTTTGGCCCCTAAAATTCCAAAAAAAGCGGCAATGAGCGTCATGTTACCTACATGTTGATGCGGATACATTTGCTCCTCCAACAAAATAGGTTTCTCTAATTTTGTTTTTTCGTTTTCAGAATATTTCAGATAAGCCGAAAGAGCTGTTCCAATAATACCGCCCAATAAATTGCCTTCTAATGAAAGTAAAAAGCCCTGTGTGTTTTCTGTAAATTCCGAAAAGTTAAGTGCAATAAATAATAGTTTATATCCAATTAAAAAGCCGATGATGCCTGAAGTGATAAGCTCTGCTGTAGTGGCTTTTGCACCTTTTAATATTTTAATGGTTTGTGGAACTAATAATCCGGACTGCTCTTTTCGTTGCAGTTCTTTTGTCCAGAAGTACGAAGCTGCCAAAAATGCAAGGGCGACAAAAAAACCAAAACTTTGGATCATTTTCAGAAAATGGAGATCCAATCCGAATAGATCTTTTACAGCGTAATATATTGAAGGATACATTTAGGCGAAAATTTTAGAACTCATTTTTATTAACTCACCAATTCTGCAACCAACAGCTCGGCCATCACAGTTCCATCTTCAACTATTTTTTCTAAGGTAACTTCTCTCAATTGGTTTATTAATGAAGCATTGAAAGGTGTTTTAACTTTTATATAGTTATCGGTAAAACCATGCATAAAGGTTTGTGTTTTATCTGCTTCAAACAAAACGGGTCGTGTTTGACCTAAATGTTGTTCGTAAAAATGACGTAATTTTTTTGCAGAAAGTATGCGCAACATTTTATTGCGTTTTTTACGAATATTGATCGGTACAACTTCTTTCATATGTATCGCATCCGTATTGTCCCTTTCGGAATATGTGAACACATGTAAGTAAGAAATATTTAATTCATTGAGGAAATTATAAGTATCTAAAAAATCATCTTCCGTTTCTCCCGGAAAGCCCACAATTACATCTACTCCAATGCAACAATGCGGCATTACTGATTTTATTTTTGCGACACGTTCGGAATACAATTCACGTAAATACCTTCTGCGCATAGCTTTTAACATCTTGTTACTACCCGATTGCAGCGGAATATGGAAATGAGGAACAAAACGTTTTGATTGTGATACAAAATCAATAATTTCATCTTTCAATAAATTGGGTTCTATCGAAGAGATGCGAAAACGCTCAATTCCTTCTACTTTGTCAAGTTCTTTTAACAGATCGAAGAATGTCTCTTTTTTTGCGGTCGAAGCTTCTGTCTTCTTACTTCTGTCTTCTAACTTCTTACTATTACCAAAATCTCCAAGATTAACTCCTGTCAGCACAATTTCTTTAATTCCTTTTTTCGCAACAATATTTACATTGTTCACTGCATTTTTAATGGTATCGCTGCGACTGCTTCCTCGTGCTAAAGGTATAGTGCAAAAGGAACAATTGTAATCGCAGCCATCTTGCACTTTTAAAAAAACGCGTGTACGGTCACCGAAAGAGTAGGAATCAACAAAAAAAATGGCTTCTTCAATTTCACAACTGTAAATTTCAGCTTTTGTTTTTTTAGTCAGATCGTTCAGGTAATTTAATAATTTGAATTTTTCTGAAGCGCCAAGCACCAGGTCAACGCCCTCAATATTTGCGATCTCTTCAGGTTTTAATTGTGCGTAACAGCCCACTACCACTATGTATGCGTCGGGAGAAATGCTCAATGCAGATTTTACGATCAGCTTACATTCTTTGTCGGCATTGGCTGTAACGGAACAAGTATTAATAACATACACATCCGAAGGTTCTTTGAAATCAACTTTCAAATAACCTTGCTCTTCGAACAACCTTGCAATGGTTGATGTTTCTGAGAAATTTAGTTTACAGCCAAGTGTATGGAACGCTACTTTTTTCATTGGACTGCGAAGTTACTAAATTCCTGCGAATTATTAGATTGGCTTTTGTGTTCGTAATTCAATGATGTTTAAATAAAAATCATCACAGATATTTCGACAAGCTCAATATGACCTGCGTGCAGTCAGTCTGAGCTTGTCGAAGACCTTGAGCCGGCAAAACATCTTTAACAAAACGATGTTGATTTTTGATATATAGAAATATATGTTGTTTAAATTATGTTGATAATTGGTATTGCTTAAATTGTTTTTATGCAAAATGATTTCTTAAACTTGATGATGCAAAAAGTATCATCATGTTGCATGTCCAATTGTTAAAAAAATAAAAAAACATTTAAAATATATTTATGAAAAAGCAATTAACTTACCTTTTAATCGCTATAACTATTTTATCCTGCTCTCATGCAGATAAAAAAAAAGACGATTCATCAACCGTTTTTAAATACAATGAAATGGCAGGGATTACTTCGCTAGATCCTGCCGCTGCTCGCTCTTTCGAAAATATCTGGGTAGTCAATCAAATCTATAACGGATTGGTACAAATGAACGATTCATTACATGTCGAACCATCTATTGCCAAATCATGGAACATCTCAAAGGATGGTTTAACGTATACTTTCAATTTAAATACCAACGTATTTTTTCATGATAACAAATGTTTTGCAGAAGGTAAAGGCCGTAAAGTTTTGGCGAGTGATTTTGTTTTTAGTTTCAACAGGCTATTAGATGCAACTGTTTCTAGCGCTATATCATTGCTTTCTCATGTTAATACGAATGATCAAAAAGGTTTCGAAGCACTTAATGACAGTATATTTATAATTCATTTAACAAAACCTTTTACCCCTTTTTTAGGTATTTTAACCATGAAGTATTTTTCGGTAATTCCGAAAGAAGCTATAGAAGTTTACGGTGTTGATTTTCGTAGAAATCCTATTGGTACCGGACCATTTAAATTCAAAATGTGGGAAGAAGGTTCAAAAATGGTATTAATAAAAAATGAAAATTATTTTGAATTTGAAGGCAGCAATCGTCTACCCTACCTTGACGCAGTTTCGATATCTTTTATCAAAGATAAAGAAACATCTTTTTTTAATTTTTTACAAGGTGATATTGATATGGTTTCCGGTATTGACGCCATCAATACAGATAAAGTGCTTACACCCAACGGAACTTTGAAAGATATTTATAAAACTAAATATACGTTGCAAACGCAGCCCTATCTTAAAACTGATTATTTAGGTTTTTTGATTGATGAAAATCAGGTTACATTAAAAAATTCCCCTTCAAAAAATAAAGCACTTCGGCAGGCTATAAGTTATGGATTTGATCGTAAAAAAATGGTTAGGTATTTACGTAAAAATTTGGGTGTTCCTGCAACTGCCGGTTTTATTCCTCCTGGTCTTCCATCTTTTGATTCAAAAAAGGTGAAGGGTTATGATTATAATCCTGATAAGGTGAAGGAACTATTATTTTTAGCAGGTTTCCCGGATGGAAAAGGTTTACCTGAAATTTCACTTGCAACTACCGAACAGTATTTGGAATTAGCCGAATATATCCAATCTCAACTCAGTGAATTTGGTATTAAAATAAAAATTGATGTTCAAAAAGCGTCTGTTTTAACTGAGGCTATTGCCAATTCAAAGGTTAAGTTTTTTCGTAAATCATGGGTAGCAGATTATCCTGATGAAGAAAATTTCTTATCATTATTTTACAGCAAAAATTGGAGTCCAAAAGGTTTTAACTATACACATTACTATAACTCACAGTTTGATCAATTGTATGAAAGGTCACAAGAGGAATTGAATGATTCTATCCGCTATGATTATTATCGTCAAATGGATCAACTATTGATGGAGGATGTTCCCGTAACCCCAATATATTATGATCAGGTAGTTCGATTGGTTCAAAAAAATATCAATGGATTAACTTCTAATTCCATGAATATACTTTCGTTGAAAAAGGTTAAGAAAAATTAGTTTAAAGTTGTAAAAATAGTTTAAAGTTCAAAGTTAGAAAGTTCAAAGTTTTTTCAACTTTAAACTGACTATTGTTTTTCTAAATAGGTCACTATTGGAAAATGGTCAGATAATTCCTTTCGGATGGTACGGAAATCGTATGCTTTATAATGGTTGCTGTGGAGGATATAATCGATCCTGAATGAAGGAAATTTTCCAACATACGTTCTTCCAAAACCTTTGCCACTTTCAATAAAAGCATCCTTTAAATTCTTTGAAATAGTGTGATAGGAATAGGCGGCGGGAGTGTCGTTAAAGTCGCCGCAAATGATCACAGGATAAGGAGAAGTGGCAACATGAGCTGCAACAAGTTCTGTTTGTTTTGATCGTTTTATATAGGCAAGTTTTAAACGTTTTAAAATGTTTTTTGATTTTTCGAGTTCTTCCGTTTCTTTATTATTCATCAGGTCTTCTACAAATTTGTAATCTTCATAATCGAATCGTATCGATTGTAAATGAACATTATAAACTCTCACAGTATCCTTATTGATCAGGATATCGGAGTAAATGCAAATGTTATTACTCTTCGTATCAAAATTTATTTTTCCATTTTTAACAATTGGGTAGGAGCTGAATATAGCAACACCCCAATGATCTATTTTGCGCAATGTTGTAGTGTATTCGAGATGCGTATATTTTGCTTTCTGAAATTTTAAAAGTGTGTCCAAATTGTTAAATTCGTCATGACTGTCACTCGTGAAAAACTCTTGAATACACATTATATCCGGACTTTCATTTTTTATCAGTTCAAACATTTTACCTCTGGTTTCTATATTGTGCGTCCAGTTGTATAGATCAAACAACTTCACATTGTAAGACATTACTTTAAACCCTTTTTTAGAATTATCGGGGACACTTATAGGATTTATTTGTGCATAGCTTTGTATGTGAGACCATCCGCTAAGTATAATGATGAGTGAATAAAAAGCATTCTTTTTTAATTGAACCCACCAATAAATAACAAAAAATAAATTAACGAGAACTAAAACAGGATATGCCAAACCAAAGAATGCTATGAACCAAAAATTTTCAGGACTTATGTATGGAGCCAGATAAGATATAAGTAAAGCGGTTGCTGCTATATGATTGAATAGCATGGCTATAGGATTAAAAAACTTTGGTTTAGGTTTTTTTTTCTTCGATTCTGCTGGCGGTATATTTTGTTCTGTTGTCAAAAAAATAGTTTAAAGTTTAATAGTCTAAGGTTTGAAAGTTTAAAAAATGCATGGTATTGAATAAGTATAAATGTATAAATAAGAAGCAAAAACTCATTAGAAAAAACTTTGAACTATTAAACTTTAAACTTGAAGTTGTTTAAAGTCCCATTTA
>PLYN01000003.1 GCA_003151815.1 Bacteroidota bacterium
GACGAAATAAATAGTTGGATAAAAACTATTAGCGACAAACAAAACATTTTTGATGCAACTATAAGCAATTACTCTGAATAAAAATGGAAATATTTATTGAAAATAAGCAGGTAAAGTTTACGCAAGGCGTACAGACTTTTAGCCTTAGTTACAAAGGAAACAAGAAGGAATTAAAGTGGATGGCTGAACAGCTTGATACTTGTTTTAAAAACTTCATGCACGAGGTTAAAATTGAAACGATTAATGAATATACCGAAAAAACAATTCAGAACCTTATTTCAAATAAGGGTGAGGAACGCTTAACAGACATTGAATTTGTCAAGTGGTATTCTGGAATTGAAGAAGCGAAGATATTGTCAGCTTATAATCGGTATCTGGTAGAGCGCAAACAACCTGAAATTGTTTGTCCTGATTGCGGGTCTGATATGATCACTCAATTTACGACACTTGAAAATTCGTGTCAAAGCTGCGGTTACCTCTGGTCAACTGGACGTGACGGTCTTTTTACAATTGCACCTAACAAAAAAATACAATGAGCGAATCAATAAAACCAGATTGGACAAAGGCAGATAAAAATGGAACTATAAACATTCCTGACGAATTGGACGGGTTATTTAATAAGCTCGGTTTTCAATTAAGGTTTCATACCTTTTCAGGCAAAAATGAAATTCAAACAGTTGTAGACATGGTTTACATAGCTCAGAAGTATTTCAAAGAACATCCTGAATCACTTAACGCTTGAAATTATGACACCATCACAACGAATCAGAGCCTTTTTTACACCGGAAAGAAGATTTATATACAACCTCAATAAAGTTGAATCGTTGGCCGGCGTTGATTTAGATTCCGTTCTTTCGATTTTGTCCGAAACGAAAGAAGATGAAGAAACCGACGAGCAGGCAAAAGAATTGCTTTTAGTCACTGAAACTATTAAAGAGGATGAAGAAATGCCCTTCCGAGATGAATATTTTTTAAACAGTATAAAAAACTAATGCCATGAACACTGACGCTATTTTAACTATCATTTTTACCCTTCTTTTAATTAGTGTGTGTTTCCTTGACGCAGGACGGCAAAGAGAAAAGAACCGCCTTAAACGCGAATCTGGCACTACTTCTCAAGCAACGGATAACCGACAACCAAAACGCGGCAATTGGGAAAGGAATGAACTTAATGAGTTTGTCGATATTACCGACTATTCGAAATCTGAAGAGTGGCGATGAACGCCTGGTATTCGTCTCAAAATCGCTTTATTTCGAAAGTCAAAAAAGACTGGCGGAAACGAGGCTTCAAACCGAATGCCGGAAATTACAACATCCTTCGTTGGGCTTCAAAAATGAGATTGCAAGCAAAAGACAAAGTAATGGCTGATTCAATGGCAAGGATGGTAGAAGTCCATGCTATGAAAATGATTGAGTGGCAAACTAAAAATGGTTCAAAAGACCCTGACATCAATTTTTTTGATTCGGCTTATGACCATTATACACTGCCATAAAGTGAAATGTGTGAGCGTAGGGTTTCTTACGCTTGCACTTAACGTTAAGTATATGGCAAGTTGGGGGATTAAAATGTGCTACCCTATCAAACCACACGAAAGTAAATTAACAGCACAAATATTGCAAAATGGCACACGCCCCCAATTTGCTATATACATTGTTATAGGGCGTTTATTATTATCAAAATGAAAGCAATATTTTATAATTATCAAACAGATGACGAACGAAGAGAAAATATATTTGAAACTGAAATAAATGTAATACCAAACATAGGGAGTGGAATTACATTTCCATTCAATGGTGATATTCATTTTGCATCTGTGGTTAGTATTGACCATTGTTTCGGATTAGATGCTAAATTTAGTCACATAGATATAGAGCTGGACACTTTTTAAATGCCCTATAACGGTGGTGCTATGTGTCCGGTTGGGATTACAGCGCACCGCCATATCAAATTATACTTAAACTAAATTAGATGCAGAACGATTCAAATACCGATAAAACCCAACTGGCATATAGCACGTGTTATAACCAGCCTTTTATTAATGTCATTTCTTTGGGAGCTGGTAAACAGAGTAGTTATATGCTTTTAACAGCTTTGGAAGGTGCTTATAAATACAAACCTGACTTTGCAATATTTAGCGATACAGGCTGCGAACCTGATTATGTTTACTCTTATATTGAGTGGCTTAAAGACTATGTTAAAACTAAATACAACTTTGATATAGTAACTGTTTCGGCTGGTAACATAGTTGATGATACTTTGAATTATTTGGATGGTAAAAAAAGCCGTGTAGCTGCATTGCCTTTAAGGCTTTCGGGTAATGGTGGTTTGATTATGCGCCAATGCACCAATGATTATAAAATTGCTCCTTTAAAAAAACACCTACAAACTATAAGAAATGGTAACAAAGTACGATTATGGATAGGCATAAGCCTTGACGAAATAGAGCGAATAAAGGATAGTGCGGTAAAATATATTGAAAATTACTACCCGCTTATTGAAAATAGAAAACGGATTGACCAAATTATAAACTGGTTCCGTGAAAATGAAATGAGAGAACCTGGCAAAAGTGCTTGCCTTATATGCCCTTTTCATTCTGATAATTACTGGAAAGTTTTTAAAAAGCAATACCCGAATGAGTTTGAAAAGGCTTGCAAGTTTGATGATGCAATTCGCAATTATCCAAATTTGAAACGGCAAACATTTTTATCTAAACACTTAAAACCACTTAGAGAAATCGACTTTACGCAACACCCAAGCCTTTTTCCTGAATTGATAGAAGAATGCAATGGGCTGTGCGGTCTTTAAGGTTGGTTATAACTTGTTTATATCACCCATTCA
>PLYN01000039.1 GCA_003151815.1 Bacteroidota bacterium
AAATGGGACTTTAAACAACTTCATTGTATTAATGTGTCCTTTCTAATACTTTTTCCATAAACTATATTAATAATTACACCTTTTTCAGAAGCTTGTTTTAGGCGAGTTATAAATGATTCGCTAATGATAAAAGAAAAACTTATCAAGTGCAATTCTTTATCAGCTCTTCTAATTAAATCTTCTAAAGCCGCGACGGAACCTTTAGTTGTCAATATTTTTGTCATGTCAAATTATTTTGTCTTTGTTTCTTGTCTAACATTGATGCAAACATTTTTTACTTCATAAACTTCATATAAGTCGCTAGATCTTTATCTCCTCTTCCGGATAAATTCACAACAACAATATCATTTGGTTTTGCTTTTAAATATTCTAAATGAGCTAAGGCGTGTGCACTTTCTAGTGCAGGAATAATACCTTCCAGTTCGCAAAGCATGTATACCGCTTTTAATGCTTCGTCATCTGTAACGGACGCGAATGTTGCTCTGCCCGTTTCAAACAAATTAGAGTGCATGGGTCCAACACCAGGGTAGTCCAATCCTGCCGATAAGCTATATGGTTCAATGATTTGTCCGTCTTCTGTTTGCATCAATAATGTTTTGCTTCCGTGAATCACACCTATCTTTCCTAATACGCTTGTCGCTGCAGAATGACCTGAATGTATTCCTTTTCCGGCTGCTTCAACTGCTATGAGTTTTACATTTTCATTATCCAAGTAATGATAAAATGAACCTGCGGCATTGCTGCCACCGCCTAAACAAGCAATAATGTAGTCAGGGTTTTCATTGCCTGTTTTTTCAAGCAATTGTATTTTCATTTCTTCACTTATCACACTTTGAAAACGAGCTACCATATCGGGATAAGGATGAGGACCGACAGCAGAACCAATGATGTAATATGTATCCTCAGGATTATTGATCCAATCGCGAATGGCTTCGTTGGTAGCATCTTTCAGGGTTTTACTTCCGCTTAATGCAGGAACTACTTTAGCTCCCAATAATTTCATACGGGCTACATTGGGTGCCTGACGTTCAATATCGATCTCACCCATAAATACAATACATTCCAAGCCCATCAAGGCACAAACTGTTGCGGTTGCTACACCATGTTGCCCGGCACCTGTTTCAGCAATGATACGGGTTTTACCCAATCGTTTTGCCAGTAATATTTGTCCAAGGCTATTATTTATTTTATGCGCTCCAGTATGGTTTAAATCTTCACGTTTTAAATAAATTTTTGTTTTATAATGCTCCGAAAGTCGCTTTGCAAAGTACAACGGTGATGGTCTTCCCACATAATCCTTCAGCAAACCATTCAACTCTTCCTTGAATGATTCTTCATTCATGATCGTCAAATACTTTTGGCGCAACTCTTCTACATTGGGATATAACATTTCCGGAATAAAGGCTCCGCCATAGTTTCCGTAATATCCTTTTTCGTTTACTTGATAACTCATATAGTTCAAAGTTTTAAAGTTCAAAGTTTAAAGTTGATTGTGCTTTTTCAATCAGCACATCAGCATATCAACTAATCTTCTAATCATTTCAATATTTTTCAATCCCGGTTTAATTTCAAATCTGCTATTCACATCGATTGCATGAATTGGCAAATGAAGATCTGAAAGTTTTTTTAATTCCTCTAATCCAATGCCTCCACTTAAAAAATAAGGTTTTGAATTGTTGTATTTTTTTAAGATGTTCCAATCAAATTGTTTTCCGCTTCCACCATAATCCTTTGTTTTGGTATCAAACAAAAAATAATCGCAATGATCTTTATACGATTCGAGAATATTAAAATCAAAGTTCTCATCTATCCCAAAAGCCTTTATGATCTTCACATTTTTAGTGCTTTCATTTTGAGAGAAGTTAATAGCAATATCTTCACAATAAAATGAATCCTCATCTCCGTGTAACTGAATTAAATCTAATTTGTATTTAATTACGGAATGGAAAATGTAATCGAAATTAGCATTCACAAAAACACCTACTTTCTTAATATTTGCAGAAATAAAAGGCATTTCAAAATCCTCACCAACAAAGCGTTTTGATCTAGGATAAAAAATAAAGCCCATGTAGTCGGGTTGCAGATTTGCAACCTCTACAATGTTTTCTTTATATTTTAATCCGCAAACTTTTAGTTTCATGTTTACCTCATCCCCTGCCCCTCTCCACTTGGAGAAGGGTGTGCATTTTATTTGTTATATGCATTTACTTCATTTATAAAATTCTTGCACGCCAATTCCGGATTAGCTTGTTTCATAAATGTTTCTCCCATCAAAAAACCATTAAATCCTACACTCTTCAATTCGTGAATCGTTTTGGCTGAACTAATTCCGCTTTCTGAAACTTTCACAAAATCATTCGGGATCAGATCAACTAAGTCGAACGATTGAGAAAGATTAACATTAAAATCTTTTAAGTTACGGTTGTTCACTCCAACAGCATCCACATATTCATTAACAGTTTTTAATTCGTCTTTGTCTCTTACTTCTAATAAGATCTCTAAACCTAAAGACTTTGCAAATTTTGCATATTGCTTAATGTGAGAAGCATTCAATACATTTGCTAATAATAATATTACATCCGCACCAATCGATTTTGCTTCAATAATTTGGTATTCGTCAATGATAAACTCTTTACGCAAAATCGGACAATCATTCATTTTACGGGCAGCAGTTACGTCTTCACATTTTCCACCAAAAAATTCAGGATCAGTAAGTATGCTCAACGCACTTGCTCCTGCATTTACATAACCATTTGTTGTTTTCTGAACATCAGCAGTTGCATTGATAATTCCTTTAGATGGTGACTTGCGTTTGAATTCAGCTATAATTCCAACTTTACTTTTATCATTTAAATGTTTCTTAAATGAAAAGGTAGTTCGATTAAAAAATTCAGAACTTTCCAAATTTTTGATCGACGTTCTTTCTTTTGCAATGGCAACCTCGATCTGTTTTTGAGCTATTATTTTATCTAATATATTCATACTTCGTACTTTTATCTCTCGCAGATTTCGCGAATTTTCGCAGATCTTTTTTTCTGCGTCAATCTGCGGAATCTGCGAGACATTTCTTAATTTATTATTAATTTCTTATATACGTTCAACGCTTTTTTTGATTGCAATGATTCTTTTGCTTTGGCAATACAATCCTTCAAAGACACCTTAGAATTCACACAATGTATCGCCATTGCAGCATTTGCGCAAACAGCATCATTTTGTGCTTTAGTTCCTTCACCATTCAAAACGTTCATAAACAATTTTGCTGAGGCTTCTACCGTAGCTCCTCCATAAAGATCTTCTTGTTTCAATTTTTCATACCCAATATCTGAAGGCTGAAAAACCTGTTCTTTGGTTTTCGAAATAATTTTAAAATCGGATGTCAATGAAATTTCATCATAGCCATCAAATGAATGAAGAATGGTATAATCGGTTGATGAAGTTTGTAATAAATAATTATACAAACGAGCCATCTCCAAATTATACACTCCCAACAATTGATACTTTGGAAAGCATGGATTAACAATAGGTCCCAACATATTGAAAAATGTTTTTATTCCTAATTCCTTCCTTATCGGACCAACACTTTTCATAGCCGGATGAAACAAGGGTGCATGTAAAAAACAAATACCGGCCTCATCCAATTGCTTTTGTAAAATACTTTTATCGTTGGTGAATTTATAACCGATTGCTTCCAAAACATTGGAGGAGCCGCTAATTGACGAAACTCCGTAATTGCCATGCTTGGTAACTTTAACGCCTGCGCCTGCTGTAACAAAACAGGCAAGTGTAGAAATATTAAAAGTATCTTTTCCATCACCGCCTGTACCAACAATATCAATTGTTTCGTTGGTATCAAATTCGGTTCTTAAACATAAGTCCAACATGGCTTCACGAAAACCGGATAGTTCCTGAACGGTAATTGACCGCATTAAAAAAACCGACATAAAAGCGGCCACCTGCGAAGTGTTGTATTTTTCGGATGCAATATTTACAAGCACTTCCTTCGCTTGTTCTCGAGAAAGTGTTTTATGTTCAAATAATAGGTTAAGTATTTCTTTCATAGCCTCACGCCCTTAATCCCCTCTCCTTCCTCATCCGCCTTTGGCACCTTCTCCATTTGGAGAAGGGAAGCGGAAATAGCTCCTTGAGAGGGGGAGAAATTTGTATTGTTTATCAATTCGACTTTAAACTTTTTAACTTTGCACTTTAAACTAAGTATTCACCCAATTCTTGATCATTTCCAATCCATGTTCTGTAAGCACACTTTCAGGATGAAACTGCACCGCACGCACATCGTATTTTTTATGTCGCAATGCCATGATACTACCTGATTCATCAACGCAAGTAATTTCTAATTCAGCAGGCAGATCTTCCCTGTTAACTGCCCAGGAGTGGTAACGACCCACATTTAATTTCTTCGGTATATTTTTAAATAAAATATCATCTTTAATAATTTCAACCGGTGTAGAAACACCGTGAAATACATCTTTCAGATTACTCAACGAGCCACCGAATGCTTCCGCAATAGCTTGTTGACCAAGACAAACACCCAATATACTTTTTGTTGGCGCGTATGTTTTTATTATATCCAACAATATGCCTGCTTCTGATGGAATGCCCGGTCCGGGAGAAAGCAAGATCTTATCAAAACGCTCGATCTCTTTCAAACTAATTTTATCATTACGATGCACTTCAATGGTCGCATCCGTAAGCTGTTCCAGATAATGAACCAAATTGTAAGTAAAACTATCGTAATTATCTAATACTAATATTTTCATTTTTTTATAATTGAAAAAATTAAAAATTGAAAGATTGAAAAATTATATCTCCTCCGCTAATACTAATGCCCTTTTCAAGGCCGCCAATTTGTTATGCACCTCGTTCAATTCACTTTCTTCAACCGATGATTCAACAACTCCGGCTCCAGCCTGATAAAAAAGTTTATTGTTTTTACTCAGGAATGAACGTATCATAATTGCATGATTAAAAGTACCATTAAATCCCATAAAGCCGATACATCCGCCATAAAAACTTCTACTGTTTTTTTCGTACTTATCGATTAGTTGCATTGCCTTATGTTTGGGAGCACCGCTTAATGTTCCGGCAGGGAATGTGTCTGCAACAATTTTCATTGTTGAAATTTCAGGCTTTAATTTCCCGACAACATTAGAGACCAAATGAATGACATGAGAATAAAATTGCACCTCACGAAAGGTCTTCACTTTCACATCCGAACAATTGCGGCTAAGATCATTTCTGGCAAGATCAACCAACATCACATGTTCCGCATTTTCCTTCGCATCTAATTTTAATTTTTCAGCAAGTTCTGCATCTGCCTCATCATTACCAGTGCGTCTGAATGTACCTGCAATTGGGTGAATGGCGGCTATACCATCTTTCACAACCAGTTGCGCTTCGGGCGATGAACCGAAAATTTTAAAATTTCCGAAATCAAAATAAAATAAATACGGTGAAGGATTTACAGATCGTAAGGCGCGATACAAATTAAAATCATCACCGGTAAAATCCTGCGAAAACTCACGTGATAAAACGATTTGAAACACGTCGCCTCTTTTGCAATGCGATATACCCAAAGAGATATTTTTTAAATATTCTGCATCCGTCAAATTAGATTCTTCCTTACCTGTTGTTTGAAATTTATAGGAGGAAAAATTTTTATTGTTGATCAATTCTTCAATATGTTCAACGCCTTCGGTTCCAACCGTATCAACGCTATGTTCAAAAATATAGACTTCGTCTTTAAAATGATCGATCGCGATCACATATTGATAAACATTATAAATAATATCCGGTATTTTTTTTGATTCTTTTTTTGCGGAGGTAATTTCAATGTCTTCAAAATACCGCACTGCGTCATAATTAATGTAACCGAACAAACCATTATTTATAAACTTGAATTCATTATTTTTTACTTCAAAAGAATCCGCAAAAGCTTTGATTTCATTCGGTATTGATATATTACTGTTAATTGCTTTTGTAACAATACTACCATCCGGAAAAGTAGTTGTAATAATTTCATTATCAATAATAATGGAAGCAATAGATTTACAGCAGATATATGAAAAGCTATTTTCATTGCCATGATAATCCGAACTCTCTAATAATATGGAATTCGGAAATTTATCTCTCAGCTTTAAATACACACTCACAGGGGTGAAGGTATCTGCTAAAAGTTTTTTGTATGTTGTGTTTAATTTATATTTCATAATGTTTGGTGTCTGTTAAAAAAAAAGCCCGCTCTTCAGAGAAGAACGGGCATTGTGTTTATATTAGATTATTAAATAAATACTTAAGCCGTTCTCATTGAGTACGACCACCACCAAGCGTTATTTAATAATTGTGTTTTCATTTTCTACGAAATTATTTGACAAAGATAACATGCTTTTAAATTAAAAAGCAAGGATTTTTTTCATTTTCTTTAAAAGAATTGATTTTAAAGGGTTGAAAACTAAATCCGAAACTATTTCGGCTAAAGCCCAATTGAATTAATTACTAACTACAACGGTCTAAAGACCGTGGCTATAAAAGTATTTATTTTGAATTAATAACCACGCCTTTTAAGGCGTGGATTAAGTGGATCAGTCAAACGATTGGGCTTTAGCCCAATAATTGACGTGCAGAGTTAATAAGTTAATTATGTAGCATAAAACAACTTTTCCAAGACATTGGTCGTACTTTGCCAATTGAAGTTATCTATTACAAAATGGTATCCGTTCAGCCCAATTTGCTTTGCTTTTTCTTCGTTCTCCAATAATGTAATAATATATTGTGCATACTGATCAAGTGTATCAGCCACCATAATTTGTTCATTGTGTTTGGCTCCCAATGCATTATTTGCAAGTGTTGAAGTAACACAAGGGAGTTGCATTGCCATTGCTTCAAGCAATTTATTTTGCAAGCCGATACTTATTTGCATCGGTGCCACCAATATTTTAGATATTGCAAAATTTTCTCTAATATCTTCCTTCCAACCACTAACCACTACCCTATCTGATCGTAATGCCAACACTTTATTATTGGGCGATGAACCGGAAATAAGCAAACGTACCTGAGGCTTTTTTTTCCAAACAAGCGGCATTATTTTATTTACGAGAAACTCCACACTTTCAATGTTAGGAGGGTAATTCATATTTCCATTGAACAATAACTCAAACTCTTTTTCGCGCGAAACAGGTTTAAAATAATCTGTATCCACACCGTTTGGAATAACCTTTATTTCTTGCTTTTGAGGGTGTTGAATTAAATTTTTGTCCTGTTCAGATATAATTGTTTTATTATTAAAATATTGAAAAACATCGTGCTCATATTTTAATAAGCGTCGATATTCCATTGCAAATATGGGCTTCAAAAAAAATGATTCGGTTGATTTTCTGCGCTCCATACCTTTAGAGAATACATCCATGTAATCCAATGTTTTTGGGATGTTAGAGTAGTTTTTTGCATATTCGGCTGTACGGATCAACTGACAATAAATATGATCAGGATGATGTTTAAGGATCAAGTCATCCAATTTTCTCAATGCTTTTCGTGAATAAAAATAGCCCACCTGAAAAGGATTCCCATTAAAAAATGAACGAATGAGGTTAACAAGAATAGTAAACTTGGAAAGTTTGATAACAATGATCGAAACACAATATTTTTTTAATTCATCAAGTTTTTTTTCATCTATGTTCTTATCGTCGAGCGCAAATAAAATAATTTCATTGTTTTTGGAAAGCTGTTTTATCTGATTGAACGCACGTAGTTTATCACCCTTATCGAGTTGGTATGGTACGCGGGATAATATGACAAATATTTTCATTACTTAATAATTGATCGATAAAAATCAATAAGTTTTTTACAAATTTTTTGATTGTCGTATTTCATTTCAACCAACAATCTTGCGTTAGCTCCTACATTATCTGCAAATGATCTATCATTTAAACATCTGCTGATGGCTTCAACAAATTCGTCAGCAGTATCGGCGATGAGAATGTTTTTATTGTTTTCATGATTTATTCCTTCAGCACCGATCTTCGTAGAAATAATTGTTTTCCCTAAAGCCATTCCTTCAATGACCTTAACTCTCATTCCGCTACCTGAAAGCAAAGGCACGATCATCAGTCCTTTAGATTGCATAAATTCAGAAGCACTTTCTACTTCACCAACAACATTCACATTTGACCTTTTTAGTTGTGTCAATTCCCAATTCATATTCCGTCCGGCAAGGTATAATTGCAGATGAGGATACTTTGTCAAAATTTTGTCCCATACTTCATTCACAAACCAATTAACACCATCTATATTAGGTTGCCAATCCATTGCACCTATATGAAATACAGATGAAAAATCTTTGGTCGGTAAATTATTTTCAGGATTATTTTTAAGATCTATACCAAAAGGAACAGTTTCTATAGCCTTTGAGAAACCTGCTTTTTTAAAATATATCTCGTCTTCTTTTGTGATCGTAATTATTGAATCAAACGTTTGTAAACTATATAACTCATATTTTTTTAAACGCTTTGCAAGCAAATTAAGATATGCCTTTTTCAAAGGGTTCTTAGCTAATAGTGCATTGTGTTCCCAGAGTTTATGTTCTATATTGTGTGCCCTTAAAACTATTTTAGCTTTGGAATATTTGCAAATTACATCCACATACATGCTCACGTATAAGCTTTCTAACTGAATAATATCAAATTTTTCAGATCTTAAAACATTGCTTAATTTGTCGGCAAAAGCCCTTGAATAAAAACGTTCAATATTATAGGACCTGTTGGAAAACAAATTCCTGATCGCTGAAATCGTTTTTATATCTGTGTCAATAAAAACAGCTTCAATATTTGTCTTTGAACAATATTCGATTGGTAATTTGTCAATTTCTACAAAATGTTTTTTTGTATTGATGGCCAATACTTTTAACTCGCAACCCTGATCTATTAATCCCTGTGTAAGGTTGTTCATTGCAATACAACCACCATCTTTAGGAGGAAACGGGACTTTATTACAGAGTTGTAAAATTTTCATCAAAATAAATGTTAGCCTCACCCCTTAATCCCCTCTCCAAAGGAGAGGGGGCGATAGATGAGTTGTTTGTTATTTATCACCTAACGTCTCCTCCCCTTAGGGAAGGTTGGGAGGGCTTTGCTTTTCTTTTTTACGGATAAAAAAGTTTTTTATTGGATCGATATACGCATTTGCATCAAACAAGCTACTGTCGGAAGTAGCTTTGAATGTCAGAAAAACCCCTATCGGAAATAAAATAACTGTTGCCATCCACATACCTGCATACGGAGGAATTTCACCTTCTCTGGAAAGTTTTTCACCCATAATGGAAAGAATATGAAAAATAATAAAGAACACTACAGAAATAACGACAGGCATTCCTAAACCACCTTTACGGATAATCGCTCCAAGAGGTGCGCCGATAAAAAACAAAACTAAACAAGCGATGGAAAGTGTAAACTTTCGGTGCCATTCAGCCAAGTATTTCAACTTTGAGTAAGTTTCTGCTTCGTAATCACTTTGTACTGACTCGGTATATGCTTTGGCGCTGCGTATAGTATTTGTAGCGGATTCAATAATATTTAATTGCTGAAGTTTTGGAAGTTTAGAAAAATTATTTGAATCGGAAACCGATTTTTTATTTGGAACGGACTTTAAAAAGAAAGCTGTTGATCTGGGATAATAACTTTGTTTTAACTGTTTTTCAAAATTGATCTTTCGTTTTTCATTTTTAATATTTAATGAATCAACAGCTTGATTCAACTGGGAAATATTAAGCATCTGGTAATTCGTTTTAAATAAATCTTCATTGGTACGAGACATTTTAAATTCTGACAGATCAAAACGAATAATTCTTTCTTCAAACTTATCACGGATCAATGGATGAGTTGGAACCTGGTTAGGCTTATCCACCATCTCTTTGTAGCTCACTCCGTCTTTTAAAGTAAGTACCAAAAACATTTTATCCGCTGTTTCCTCCATTTTACCGCTCTTTGCAGATAATACAATATTATTTCCTTGCATTTCCCTATGATCATAAATCAGAATTTCTCTCAACGTTTTTCCGTCCTTATCTTTTTTTCCTACCCGAATGCTGAACCCTTCTATGCTATTGTTAAATACGCCCTCTTTGAACAATAGTGAGGGTTTAGATTCCCGAACATCATACAACAATGATCCGGCTTTTAAATTAGTATATGGCAAAATATTATTCGAGAAATAAAATGCAGCGATCGATAAAAATATAGTGGTAAAGATGAGAGGGGTCATTATTTTTTGAAGCGATAATCCTGAACTTTTCAATGCGGTAAGTTCAAAATTTTCACCCAAATTACCAAACGTCATTAAGGACGAAAGTAGTATAGATAGTGGCAAAGCCATAGGAATGGTAGTAAGGGAAAAATAGAAAAACAATTCTGATAAAACACCAAAACCCAATCCTTTCCCCACAAAATCATCAATGTATTTAAAAATAAACATCATAAAAAACACAAACATCGCAATGAAAAATGTCATCACAAAGGGTCCTATATAAGATTTTAATATGAATTTATGCAGTGTTTTCATATAGTCACAAAGATAGCAATAAGTAAGTATTGAAAAGAAATTTTAGTTAGCGTGATCCAAATGAACAATTTTCTTAATTTAATTTTATTATTTTTGTCAATCAGCAACCAAAGCAATGATAAAAAACAAAAAAGTAGTAGTTGTATTGCCCGCTTACAATGCGGCATTAACACTTGAAAAAACATACAATGAGATCCCCTTCGACATTGTTGACGAAGTTGTTTTGGTTGATGACATGAGCAAAGATGATACTGTAGAAGTAGCAAAACGCATCGGTATCAGACATGTTGTTCGTCACACAAAAAACAGGGGTTACGGTGGCAATCAAAAATCATGTTATGATAAAGCGCTTGAACTAAACGGGGATATTGTAATAATGCTTCATCCGGATTATCAATATACACCACTGTTAATCCAATCAATGGCGCATATCATCGCCAATGATCTGTACCCTGTAGTTTTTGGTTCCCGTATCTTGGGGAAAGGTGCTTTAAAAGGCGGAATGCCTTTATATAAATACTTTTTTAACCGATGTTTGACCTTAACACAAAATATTTTACTCAATCAAAAACTTTCTGAATACCATACGGGCTTTCGTGCTTTTTCACGGGAAGTTCTTGAAACGGTTGACTATGAAGCCAACGACGATGATTTTGTTTTTGATAATGAAATGATCTCACAGATTTTTATGGCCGACTTTGAAATTGCAGAAATTACTTGTCCTACCAAATATTTTGATGACGCTTCATCCATTAATCTTAGCAGAAGTATAACCTATGGATTAGGAGTACTTCGGGTTTCTTTCGCACATTTTTTCTATAAAATGGGATTGAATAAAAACAAGATCTATAGAAGAAAGAAATAGGTTTTTTAATTTGAACCACGGAGGCACAGAGAACACTAAGAAACACGGAGATTATTATTTAAAAAAGATAAAATAAATTTCTTAAAAACTTTATGTTAAACTATTGATTGTAGAACTTTGAAAACAATTGCTCTCTGTGTTTCTCAGTGTTCTCTGTGCCTCCGTGGTAATTTACCCGGGATTCCTCACCCAAAACACAAAACCATTTTTACGATAAATTTCTTTTAGATCAGGATAATCTTTATTTACTTCTTCAACAGAAGTTATTTTACTCACAAAATAAGTTGGTTTATCAATTGACCCTTTCAGCAGCCAATCTATGTTATAGCTGTTTTTATTGGCCTGTTCTTTTTTATGCGAATAAAATAAATTAGCATAACTTTTAAATCCTATTGTTTCCACATAACAATCTTTATCCTGTAAATATTCATAAAATTCAATTGCCGCACCTTGCGAATATTGTTCGATACGCGGAACTATTACCAAAGATGCTATGTTGATGGTTAACAAACTAATAATAAATAAACCAATAAGTCCTTTATGGATTTTTTTTCTTTTGATGAATTGTATCATCACCTCCACTCCTACAATAAACGCAATACCTATCAACCACTCGAAACCCGTCCAATGTACATTCGCTTTTAAATTTTCGACTGCAAATTTATCTTTGATAATATCCGCATCAATGATCTGATATTTATATTTATCAATAAATGGCAATATTGAAATGGCGATTCCAATAAGGCTTGCAACAGTAATTATGAGAACACTCGTTATTTTTTTCCATTCCAATTCTCCATTCAATATTTTATATACCGAATAGGCACCAAGGAAGCTTAAAGGAAAATAACACAAAGATGAATAGTGAACGATTTTAGTTTTTACAATACTGAATA
The DNA here is from genome assembly GCA_003151815.1 of Bacteroidota bacterium. GTDB lineage: Bacteria > Bacteroidota > Bacteroidia > 2-12-FULL-35-15 > 2-12-FULL-35-15 > 2-12-FULL-35-15. Next base: position 12,328 of record PLYN01000039.1, read on the forward strand.
ATATCAACACGACCCAAAACAAGATCATCATCCATAATTTAAAAAGTTTTTGATAAGGTGTGTCGGATGAGTTTGCTTTAAATGCTCGCAATGCTAGTATTGAAGTGGGGAAGCAACCAATCAATAAAATTATCCAATGATAAAAGAACGGGCCACCGTGACCAGAATCCTGAGTGCTGAATAATCGAACCTGATATTCAAAAAACTCTTTAATGATAGCTGAGTTACCTATTAATACCAGCATTAAAAACCATGATCCACCAACACAAGCAACTGCTATTGAATAAATAAGTATTTGTTTGATATTCATTATCGGCTCAAATCGCTTGATTATCCAATATACTCCAACACATAAACCAAAGATCAAAACTGCAACAGGACCTTTTGTTAATACTCCCAGCCCGATTAAAAGTGCTGAAAACAGGAGTAATTTGTTATTTTTAAAGTTGCTGAATGCTATGAAAAAATAAATTCCGCTAAAAATAAAAAGGTTAAACCAAGGATCTATGATCCCTGATTTGAAATAAAAATGTGGTAAAAACGAGCCTGCATAAGCCAATGCCCATATCAATCCGAATTTTTCGTCATACAATTTTCGACCGATATTAAAAATTACAAGCAATGTAAGTACTCCACAAATGGCGTTTGGCAAGCGTGCAGCAAACTCATTGACGCCAAAAATGTTCATCGCCAAAGCCTGCATCCAAATAAATAGTGGAGGCTTTTCCCAAAAAGGTTGAAAGTTAATTTTAATGGAAAAATAATTATGGGTAACAAGCATTTCGCGGGCACATTCGGCAAAATTTATTTCATCCCAATCAAACAAATGAACCGCTCCTAAAAATGGAACGAACAGTAACAATGCAATTACTACAATTAAGATCTGATATCGTAAAAAAGATGAATTCATTCGTTTTAAAATGATGTAATTAGGGAGAGCTCCAAGCGGTCAGATTGATTTTTTTGAATAGCCAGATATACCAAGATGGTTGTTCCCACCCCGATTAAAGACCCGGCGTAAATATCTCCAAAAAAATGTTGTGATAAATATATCCGGGAATACCCTACTAATAAAGCAATAATAAAGAACAATAGTTTAAGTGTGTTGCTTTTAACGATCAGGGATAATGAAAAATAGAGCGCAAACGCACAAGTGGCGTGTCCGGAAGGAAAGCTGTAATACAAAAGGTTGTCTACTCCTGGTACCAAATACAGATCGTGGATCCCTTCAAAATATTTTTTGGGGCGGACTACATCCGAAAACAATGTTTGTTTGAGTATCTGAGTGATCAAAGAGGCGATTATATTGGATGCTCCAACAATAAGTGCATACCTGTATTTAACCGCTAACAACATAATGACAATTAATAAAGCCATTGTGCCATCACCCAAGTAGGTCATGTAGAAAAAGAAAGTGTCAAAAAAAGGATTATGGAATGAATTAAAAGCTAAATGAATATTTACTTTTGAATCTGCGAAAAGCAAAAAACCACCGAATACAATAAAAATAAGGTAGGGGAATAAAAAAGAAAAATTGGTTTTAAAAATAGTTCTCACATCAAAAAGTTTACATCCGCAAAAATAGCAGTATTACCTGGTTTGACACAAAAAATAATTTAGTAAGAACCAATTACATTCAACAATGTATTGATCTGGCTGTCCCAAAGCCGCTTAGATGTTTGCATATCAGCAGCTTCGTCGGCAAAGTCAACGACCATTAAAGAAATGTCACCGGTAAGTTCGTCGCGTTCAATACGAAACTCGAAATAGGTTCCTTCAGGTTTATCAAGCCATTGAAGTCTTACAAATTTATCTTCTTTAAAACCAAGTAACTTGGCCTTTTGTTCGCTTCCTTCCCAAAAGAAAGTAAATACGCCGTCGTGAATATTTACATCGTCGGCGAACCACTCAGACAAACCGCTTGGTGAAGTTAAAAATTCATACAATATGCCTGCAGAAGTGCGAATTACGTATTCTAATTCAAATTTACCTTTAGGCTCCTTTTTAGGAAGTGCTTTTGTTGATTTATTACCAACCCCTGAACCGGCCACTGTTAATGATGCCATAGGATTGGTGAAGGTCCTTAATTGTTTAGGGATCTTCGTTGGTTTTTTTAAACGCTTTGTACTATTGATAAGTTGTTCGATTAATATATCATGTTCAATGATAGGCTCGTCCTCGTCGTCTTTATTTTTAGGTTTTCTGCCTCCTTTTGATTTCCTTGGAGGTTTTCCTCCTGCAACCTTATTTATTGCGGCCTTCTCAACTTTTGGCGGTTCCTTTAATTTTAATGTTTTATCTTTTTTATCAGTCTTTTCGGTACTCTTAGACTTAATTTCAGGAATAATTAAAACAGTATTTTTATTCGATACTTTATTCGATACTTTATTTATAGGATTCTTTTTAGAAACTTTAACAGGTTTGCTTATTGCTTTTTTTGCAACCACCTTTTTAACGGGTTTAACCGGTTTAGCGATCTTTTTTGGGATAACTTTTTTAGCTGAAACTTTCTTTACAGACTTAACAGTTTTTTTTACAATTGCTTTTTTCGCAATTTTTGTAACCACTGTTTTTTTAATGGATTTCCCGCCAGCTTTACTTGCAGGTACTTTTATCGATTTTTTTGAACTTTTATCCGGCTTTGCTTTTTTGGATATAAGCTTTGATTTTATTGGTTTGACAGCTTTTTTCACCTTTTTTATATTAATTCTGTTTTTATTTATTTTAATTGCATTTAACAAACAAAATTTACGCAATATATAAAAAATATTAATTAGTTGATAAATGCTTTTAAATTAAAATATTTAAAGGGTATAATACATCTAATTGGATAAATGCTATATTTGCAGCCTTAAAAAATTAAATGGCGAGGTAGCTCAGATGGTTNNGAGGTCGGGGGTTCGACTCCCCCTTTCGCTACTAAACGGGATAAGCTATCATTTTTGGTAGCTTTTTCTTTTTTACTTTCTCCGAAATCCTTATTTACATTACATAATAGCGTTATTATCTCATTAGGTTTTGCGGTTCGATAAGTATTTTCTGAAAAAATGAGTTTTTCAGGGAATATCGAACCAACTATTTTTTGCTTTCCTTCCAATGTTGCTGTACTATAATAGTATTGTAGGTTTCCGAGTAATGTAGTGCCAAAACGTAGATATTCCATGAAACCGCTTTCGGCTTCCTTTAACCCTACTACTCTCATTTTCAACCCTGCTGTTTCGTTCGTCAAACTTTCTTTGAGCCTTTTATAGTCGTCTTTCTCTATTTCATCATTAACAAGTTTTTTGGTTGCTTTGTCAAGCATTTCAGAATTCTTTCTGATTTCGTTTTCTAATTTTATTATCTCTGTTACCCTATCCACCTCATTTGCTTTAAATATATCTTCCATTACGATTAAGTATAACTGCCTTATTTCGGGCTTCATAGAAATTTCGGTGAGCCATTTGTTAAAAGAATTATGTATCGTCTTTGTATCTATTCGTTCTTTACATCCCGCTTGGCAATGATAGTAATAACCTGAGTTCGATTAATAA